>NZ_BAAKUJ010000004.1:0-96537 GCF_059697885.1 Serratia sp. NCCP-200 | reverse complement strand
TCGCCTGGGGGGCAACAGCATTCTGGCGATCAAGCTGGTGGGCCGTTTGACCCGCGCGTTAGAAAAAAGCGTGCACGTCTCTGACCTGTTCCGCCTGAGATCCATTCGGGCACTGGCGGCATTTATTGATAATACCGCGCAGGGCTGCCAGGTCATCCAGGCACCGTCGATCGCCCGGCCTGAGGAGCAGCGGCTGTCGTTTGCCCAGGAGCGCCTGTGGTTTATCGACCGTTATGAAGAAGGCAGCAACGCCTACAACATCCCGCTTACGCTCAAGCTGCAGGCCGGAACCGATCCGCAGAAAGTGGCCCAGGCCCTGATGAAGGTGGTTGAGCGTCACGAAGTGCTGCGCACCCTGATCCTGTGCGATGACGACGGGCAGGGGTATCAACATATTCTGCCAGCCGAGACATTCTCACTGAGCATATCGCACGAAACATGCGACAGCGTGCAAGCGCTGCATGCACGACTGCATGAGCATCAACACCGGGTGTTTGACCTGGCGCAGGAGTGCCCGATTGCGGCCAGCAGTTATACGCTGGCGGGAGCAGACTACTTCAGCATCGTTATTCACCACATCGCGTTTGACGGCTGGTCGGTGGATCTGCTGTTAAAAGAGTTACTGCACTATTACCGCGTGTTCACCGGAGAGGCCAGCAATGAACTCCCGGCACCGCCGGTACAGTACCGGGAGTTTGCGTTGTGGCAGCGCCAACACCTGCAAGGAGCCACGCTGGACAGGCAACTGGCCTACTGGCATGGGCAACTGGCAGACCATGAACCGCTCAACCTGCCGACGGACCATGTACGTCCGTTGCAATTGGATTACCGCGGCGACGATATCACCTTCCAGCTGGATGCGGCGACCAGTGCCGAACTGCGGGCGTTGGCCGCCTCGTTGAACGTCAGCCTGTACACGGTCTTGCTGAGCGGCTATTACCTGCTGCTGGGGGTTTACAGCAACCAGCAGGATATCGTGTTGGGGACCCCGATAGCGGGCAGGCATTACCCTGGGGTGGAAGACACCATGGGGCTGTTCGTCAATACGCTGGTCCTCAGACGGCAGATAGACGTCAGCCAAACGGTCAGAGAATTTATTGGCGAAACGGGGCAGCAGGTCAGTGAAGCGCATACCCATCAGGACCTGCCTTTTGAAAAGCTGGTAGAAGTGCTGAAAACGGAAAAGGACAGTTCAAGGCACCCGATCTTCCAGGTGATGTTCAGTCTCCAATCGTTTGGCGCAGCGGGACGCACCGAAGGAGAAAGCCTGTTTGAGCAGTATGACGCGCAAGAAGGGGCGTATCGGGCAGCGAAGTTCGATTTGACCGTGATGATGGATGACAGTGAAGAGGCGATCGGTGGCGTCTTCAACTATGCGACGGCCCTGTTCAACGGGCAAACGATGGAGAACTACATTGCGACCTATCGGCATATCCTGCGCCAACTGGGAACGCTGTGCAGTCAGGGGCGTTCCCTTGCGGAGCTTCAGTACCTGGATACGGCGCAATACGAGCAAATCATCTGCCAGGGGAACCGCACCGAATGCGACTACCCACGGGATATGACAATCCACGAAATGTTCGAGGCGCAGGTAGCGAGAACCCCAGAGAACATCGCACTGGTGTTTGAGGGCGTGAGCCTGACCTATCGGCAGCTGAATGAACGGGCTAACCGCTTGTCGGTTTATTTGAGAGAACGCTTTGCTGTCCGCACTGGCGATCTGGTGGCGCTGTGTCTAAACCGCTCTGAGCATATGCAGGTCGCGATACTGGCCATTCTCAAGGCGGGGGGCGCTTACGTACCACTGGATCCGCTGGCACCGGATGACCGGGTGAGCTATATGCTGGAAAACGCCGGTATCGATATCATCTTGACGGCAAACCCTGGCGACGAGAAAGCCGCAGCGCTAGCGGCAACCGGCAGAACCGTTATTGATGTCGCCGATCGGGCAACGTCAGCTGATATTGCCCGCTACCCAGGTGAAAACCAGCCTTCATCGGTGCGGTCTAGCGATTTGGCTTACATCATCTATACCAGCGGTACCACGGGCAATCCTAAAGGCGTTATGCTAGAGCATCACAGCGTGATCAACCGTATTGTCTGGATGCACAAGCAATATCCGATCACGGCGCAGGATCGTATCTTGCAAAAGACCAACTACACCTTTGATGTTTCAGTGTGGGAGCTGTTCTGGGCTAACTGGTTCGGTGCTTGTACCGTTTTTGCTTCGCAGGAGGCCTACAAAGATAATGTTTATCTGGCAGAACTGATTGAACAGCAGCAGGTAACGACGCTCCATTTCGTCCCTTCAATGCTATCGGCATTCCTTGAAACCCTGGAGGGGCAGAACGCGTTGCAGGCAAAACTGGGCAGCCTTAACTACCTGTTTTGCAGCGGAGAGGCGTTAAACGTGGGGGAAGTCAGAAAATGCCAGCGTTTACTGCCGCATTGCCAGATCCACAATCTCTATGGCCCAACGGAAGCGACGGTGGATGTGCTGTTCTACGACTGTAACGCACGCTCCATTAAGGATGTGTTAATCGGTAAGCCGATAGACAATACTTCCGCCTATGTGCTGAATGCACAACTGCAACCCATTCCACCGGGGGCAATTGGCGAGTTATTCATTGGTGGCGTCGGTGTCGCTAGAGGTTACATGAATAATAAGCTATTGACGGACAAAGCTTTCCTAAGCAATCCATTCCAGAGCAATGAGGAAAAGCTACGGGGTTACAATGGCCGGATGTATAAAACTGGCGACGTGGTTCGCTATTTAGCCGATGGCAACATCCAATATCTGGGCCGCAATGATTTCCAAGTTAAAGTGCGCGGTTACCGTATTGAGCTGGGCGAAATCGAGACGCGCCTGGCCAGTTATCCGGACGTTAATCATGCGGTGGTGATCGCCAGTGAGCGTGGTAGCAATGATAAATATCTGGTGGCCTATTATGTTGCCGCGCAGGAAATTTCCACCGAAAAGCTATGCGCTCATCTGCGGGAAACCCTGCCAGATTATATGGTGCCTAGCGTATTCGTTCATTTGACGGCGCTGCCGGTGACCTCAAACGGTAAATTGAACAGAAGGTTGTTACCTGAACCGCAAATAACCCATTCAGTGTCCTACGTGGCGCCGGAAAACAAGGTTGAAAAAACATTGTGCGAGTTGCTTGCTGATACGTTGCAAGTGTCATTTGAGGCAATCAGCATGGAGGATAACTTCTTTGCACTGGGCGGCAACAGCATCCTGGCGATGAGGCTGAACAACCGGATTAATCAGGTGCTGAGGGTGAAAATTCGTCTGCTTGATATTATCAATGCACGCACCTTAGGCGAGTTATCGCAAGTAATTACACAGGCTCAAGGGAAGTCCTTTGAGGTGATCGTGCCATTTAATACGGTAACGCAAAAGCCGCAGATGTTTATGGTTCACCCTGGGATGGGGAACTGTTCTGTCTATCAATCCTTGGCCAATAGGTTGAGTGAGCGCTACTGCTGTTATGGGGTTGACTCATACAACTTCTATCATGAGCAGAAGATCGAGCGGCTTGATGAATTGGCACGTTATTATCTGGAGCATATCGATCGCATTCTTGATGTCAGCCAACCGGTCACTTTATTAGGCTGGTCGTTGGGCGGGAAGATTGCACTGGAGATCGCAGCCTATTTAGAAGCGCGTGGGGTTAAGGGGATCACTGTCTATCTGCTGGATACCTGGTTGTTAAGTGAAGATCATTATCTGCGCAATGAGTCATCCTTTAACCTGGACTCTATGATGGCGCGGTTACAAATCCCACATTATTTAAGACATAATGTCGAATCGGTCGTCGTCAGCGATAAGCTGTTGAATATACAGCCACTCTCTGCCGTATTAAAACATACGCAGATCGTGTTGTTTAAGGCGACAGAGGAGATAGGTAATGAGGGGTATCAACAATACCGGTTTAACAACGTTGATACTGGTGTTGAAGACATCGCCCAGCTACAGCTGTTTGAAATAGCAGCCTGTCACTTTACCTTGCTGGAAAAGGAGGATGAGTTGATTAGCCACATCCGCTAATTGCTTTCTTGGCGCTGGGCAGGGGTTTTATTACCTGCCCAGCATGCTATTGATGAAGGGCTAAAGAACATGACCAATTATATCTACTGCTCTCGTATTGACGAGCTAAGCAGCGAACTGCTTTATTCGCAGCGGGATTATCTTGATAAAGACCAACGGATCCTATTCGATCGGTTTAGATTTGATGACGATAAACGTCGGTCATTATTAGGGAGAATGCTGCTACGTTATGCATTAAAAAAACATGTTGGGTATCAGGGAAGTCACTTTCCCAAACTGCACTATAACCGCTATGGCAAACCTGCCGTGATGGGAATGAAAGGGGCTTTTAATCTTTCCCATGCGGGGGCCTGGGCCGTGTGTGCTTATACCACGCAGGGGAGTATCGGCGTTGATGTGGAAAAAAGAGTCCCGATTGACATACATGACTACCAGGATGTGCTCACTCCTGAGGAGTTTACACAACTCGCTCAGGGGGGAAACGTTGATTTCTTTCGTCTGTGGTCGTTGAAAGAAGCCATCATAAAAGCGGATGGCCGGGGTTTTTCTTTATCCCCGACCACGTTTACCTTACCTCACCCTTTTGCCAATGGCTTAACCGTCGATGTTGCTGAAAAACGTTGGTACTTACATTCACAGGACATTGGGGAGGAATACGTATTATCTAGCGCCTCAACATCCTATGAAACCGCACTGTTCTCGTTAGCCTTTGACACGCTGTTGGCCTGATTTAATCGCAGCCGTTCTCTGCCAAAGTCATACGCGATTGGCTTATCGCTCAGCTCTGGCAGACAAAAGCGCTGTCCTTGTCCAGCAAATAAGGGCGCAAATAGGCAACCGTGCTGCACATCGGCAAGATATCTGCTGACAGCGTTATCCCCAACGTTTCGACCAGGTATTTTCTACGCTGCTGCATCCGCTGCCATAGCTGCGGATACTGGCGTTGGAGCTCCAACTTCAGCTGTTCATCCGCCAGTAGCACGGTGCTCTCGGCAGATACGCCACCAAAGTTGGGCACTGAAGGGATAATATCAATCTGCAGGATCATGCCGCTCAACAGCTTTTGCTGTGAGCCTTGATAAATGGGCGAAGACATCCACTCTTCTTCAGCGGTCAGGTGCCCTGGGCACAGCGACCAACCGTACTTTGAGCGCGGTAAGACCGCTTCCACTTGATCGAACAGATCGCCGCCACGCATGCCAACGCTAATCACTTCAAGCCAGTGGGCATAGGCAGAGAAGTAGGGCTTGGCGACCGCATCCAGATAGTTTTTCGCCTCTGTTGATAACTCACCATTGGCATTGACCGCATAACCCGCCCGGCTGGAGGCCCCGCCGCGGTAGCCTACGGTTAGCGAAATCGTATCACCGTACTTCACGGTGTTGTCGGTTGGGAACAGGTTACCCTTGATAAAGCGTGGGCCGCTGGCAGCAATGGTCACGATACTCGGGTGCTGGCCAAAGCGCACCAGGCAATCCCCTAACGCTTGTTCTGTTACGCCCGGGGCCAGCTTATTCATGGCATCCAGCATGCAATCGGAGGCTAATGCGGCCCCATATTCGTAGTGAGCCACCTCGTTGGCATTATTGACCGTTCTTACCCCGTGCTCGCCGATAAACAAGTCGGTCTCATTGGATAAACAGGCTTCATCACCGACAATGTTGCGGAGGGTATCGACAATAAATGAGGGGAGATCATAGATTTTCTTGTCGATCTCTGGCCCGTTGGTAAACATCTTCCAGCCAACCAGGCCGGTGCGGGCATTTTCCCGAATGCCGGCTTCAACCAGCAGTTCCTTAATCGACTTATCGCTTCTACCGGGTTGATTCGGCAGTGAAAATTGAGAAAGATGCACCGCCTTGGCCTGAATTCGCGCTTTGCTGACCTTATTGAGATTTTCGTTTCCCAGCACCAGCGTCATTTCGCCATCGGCGTTGATAATCAATAAGGCCTCTTCAAAACGGGTGAAAAAGCCGACCAGATATTCAAAATTGCCACCGTGCTCGACATCACAGTAAATCACCAGTTGATCAAGCCCACGCTGCTTCATCCTGCTAAGGATGTTGCTCTTTCTTTGTTGGATGGTTTCATCCGTTAGTGCAACGGGCACGCCAGAACAGTCCTTTTGCGGCTCTGGGATGGTTTTTAAGCTTACTTGCTGGTTTTTCATCTGACCCTCTTTTGTCGAGTGTGAGTTCGTACAACCTGTTGATCAGGCCATGACGTTGAAAATATAGTTGAGACTTATCTTTCAGTGTTAAACAGACAACAATCAGCTTAACGTTAATTTGATCACAGTTTCTACTTTTATAGATTTGATTTCTTGCATTCATTTATCAAACTGATAGCGTATTGGACTGTAAATTAGGATTGTTACTGTTTAACAGGCAAAACCTAAACCTCTGGTGGTGTTGGCTATTAGCTAGCACGCCACCAGAGGTTTAGGTTTTTTTTTGCCTGAAAATCAGCTGATACAACAAGCAGGTAGGAGCACACTCCCCGGTAACGGATATATGCTCATCTGCGGAAAGTTAACAATGATACAAACCAACACCATTGAGGAAATAACCATGAAACGGTTTTCACTATTACTTGCTCTATTGTCTTCACTTATTTTTAGTCCGCTGTTGGCTTACGCTGAAACAGCAGGTGATAATACAGTCACCATTTATGTCACCCGCCATGGGAAAACCATGTTTAATACCGTACATCGGGTTCAGGGCTGGGCAGATACCCCATTGACTACCGCAGGCGTGACGGTTGCTGAACAACTTGGCAAGGGGTTGAAAGAGGTTGAATTCAAAAAGGTGTATGCCAGCGATCTGGGGCGAGCTCGTCAAACTGCACGTATTATTTTAGCCGCAAAAGGGCAGCCGTTGGACATCGTCGAAAGTGAGAAACTGCGTGAGTTCTGCTTCGGTATTTACGAAGGCGATCTCGATGCCAATATGTGGGGAGCCATCGCCACCAAACTTGGCTATGAGTCGGAAAAAGCGCTATTCGGTGATTTTGCCAATGGAAAGTTGCCATTTGACAAGATGTTCGGCGGTGTTGCTCTGGTCGATACCAGCGGTGAAGCTGAAACGTTTGCCACCGTCAAAGCACGTATGCAATCAGAGCTAAAAACCATTGCTGAAGAAACGGCAGCTCAAGGGGGCGGTAACATACTTCTGGTTTCACATGGAGCAGCTATTCTGGCCATGGTAGCGGATATGAGCTCTACGCCCATTGTTGCGCCACTGTCTAATGCTAGTGTTACGCAGATTACTTATAAAAACGGTGAGTTTACCGTGGGTAAACTGGGCGATATGAGCTATGTAGAAAAAGGTGCAAAGCTCTGATTGGGTGATGAGCTAAAGGAAATTAAATAGAATGCTCTGTATCCATAGACAATCATGTCGTCTATTTTTAATCAAGGCAGGATCTATGGATACACACGGCGATACCTAAATTTTCGGAGAAAGCTCTCCGTCACGTAGTGACAACCTAATTTGAGGTGTTTGTCTCAAAGTAGATATAATTCTGCTAATCTCGCTGACAATGTTGTAAAAATGCCCCTGCCGGGATGGATAATACGCCTCCCGATGACATCCTGCTATTAAAACAACGCCTGGCCGAGGGGGCATTGGTTCGTACCTTGCAGGTAAAGCTGAGCGAACGGGAACGCGAAATCGAGCATCTGCAGGCACCGCTCGACAAGTTGCGTCGCATGAACTTCGGACGTCAGTCATAAAAAATGCCTCGTCGCTTCGTCCAGATGGAAACCGACTTCAAACGGCTGCAACAAGAAAGCGATGCACTCACAGGTCGGGTGGACGACCCCCAGGTACCAGCATACGGGTGAAGACAGGGCATTATTAGCTCGGCGTGATGCGCTGTATGAAGCAGCCAGAAGCAAGAACCCCAAACGCTGGTCCGCTCGATCATTTTCGTATTCTCTTCTGTAGCTCCAAACGCCAACGTCCATGTTATGAAACATACCTCCTCCCTAAGAATTCACTCGGCTAATCAAGACTGCCCTACATTTCTTGGACGAACATCACGGTGTTTCCGGCTGGATCGCTGATCTGCGCAAGCTTTATGAATCCCAGGTCCTGTGTTTCGCTCACGCTAACACCAGCGTTTTGACAAACTACCATCTGTACTTCGATATCGCGAACACCGCAAACTACAAATGATTTACCTACAAGGCTTGGGTCAGGAGCAACCGAAACTTGAATCAAAGCATTTTCTACCAGCTGCCATTCGGCGATTCCCTCCTCAGGTGTAATATCTGGCTTGCGCCCAAGCCATTTGGCGTACCATTCAACGGCTTTGTCGAAATCACTCACGTGAAGAACAGAAATAAGACTCGCAAAATTGTTACTCGACATATACTTACTCTCCTAATTAAATTTATAAATCCGTTTTTTATTGACTGCAGTCTAAAACCCATCGTCATCTCGAATGTTAAATACAAAAAAATAAATTTCAATTCCAATTTTAAATTAAATTTAACAATGCGAAAATTGGGCTATACCTCTAACTTTTTTAAATTAAATATATAACTCCGGTTTACGCTCTTATGCAGAAACATATTTGCATTCAGCCATATCTGTTTGGGGTGAAATATCGAAATAGAATAAAAAAACAGTCAATAACACCAGGTTGCGCAGCATGAAATGATCATTACTTCAAAATTCATGGTTAGGCAAGTGATGTAACTACAATATTTGTCGGCCTTATTGAATAATCGGAATTAACTGAAGAAAATAGCATCCGATTCGCCAGTTATGCGTTCAGATACTGTCAGGTATTAGCGTTTTCATTTACTTATAACGATATTTCATCCTCATTTCATCGACTCTTGGCTTCTGGGTGTTCCGTTTTATGTTAACAACACTTCTTTCCGTAACAAATTTGAAGAATACAAATATTTACTATGGCATGATCGCGCCATATTCCGTCTCAGTTGTGACAAATGATTGGCGCTTGGTCATCGACAAAAAATATCTTCGAATCTTCACCTGGCTCTGACGATATTTTACCCTCATTTCATCGGCTCTTTGTTTCTGGATGCGCTATTTTATGTTAACACTCCTTGCTTCAGTAACAAACGCGATGAATATAAATATTCATCTTGGCATTATCACGTCATTTTCTGTCTCGGTTATGCCAGAAGATTGGCTGTCTCGGCATCTAGACATGACGCGATTCGTAGCACTAAGATTAAAGCGCGACTAAATCAACTTTGTTGAATAAATCGTACTTTTAGGCGATTGGCTGATCTGTTCGCAACCTGATCAGCAGGCGGTTCGCATAACGGGTGAACCGGATACCGCCGTATCTGGACTTCCAGTTATAGTAGGTGGCTTCAGATATACCGGTCTCCCGGCAGACATCTTTAACTGTTCGTCCGGCTTCAACCGACTTAATCACAGCGATGATCTGATGCTCAGTAAAACGGGCTTTACGCATAGCGATCTCCTTCGTTGGCAGATTGATTATGCCGGAAGCTCTCTAAATGTGAATGGCACGATTATGCGGGATACTTACACAACGAGGAATTCAGTTAGAACAGATTTTACGGTCCAGTTCTAGTCTGTGGGGAAAGATGCCGTTGGGGGGCACAGAAATAATATTTGTCTGAATGAGAGGGGATTACGTATCAAAAATGCGATGTGGTCGTATGTCGGTTAATTTGATGAGGGAACTAAAATGGCGCAATAACTGCGCCATTCGGTAAAGTTGAGACACCGTTATCTGTTTTGCCCGAGGGGGATTTCGGCGTCTGGCTCGTGAGTTATTCTGTTACGAAGGTCTCTGCGAATAATTTCAATGGACCAGAACCAGATTAAATGACCGAAGATTTCAGATACGTTTTCATACCATGGAAGGTCAAATAATGGCGGCGTTAATCCCATGAGAGGGAAAGAAATCATATGAACAAAAAGTTGTGCTAATGCACCGGCCAGTAAGCCCTGCCAGAGTTTAATCTTAGGGAAGACTTCTGCAACAACACAGTAACCTACCGCAAAGACAAGCGAAAAGATGATGTGTGTTACCCCCACCCAGTTAAAGACATGCCCTGCAAAGGTATACACTGCCGCATTAGGGTCGGCGAGCCC
This sequence comes from Serratia sp. NCCP-200, assembly GCF_059697885.1. Taxonomy (NCBI): domain Bacteria; kingdom Pseudomonadati; phylum Pseudomonadota; class Gammaproteobacteria; order Enterobacterales; family Yersiniaceae; genus Serratia; species Serratia sp. NCCP-200. The sequence continues at coordinate 86,373 of NZ_BAAKUJ010000004.1, read as the reverse complement.
GAGCCAGTCACGAAGGAAGATATAAGGAGGATTCAGGAAGTTACGGGAGCAGTCGATTTGTCCTGCTGCACGAATGAGTGATTCAGGGCCACATGCAGCAGTAAACATGTCAGCAGGACTGCGGGGAGGTAAAGGTACTTCAGCGCCCCATTTTACAAATGCTGAAACGATACCAGCAATCAGTCCGATGAATGCTGCCAAACCATAACGTCTGCGGTTTGGTGGTGTCTGTTCAAATATATTCATATCTCATCCATATATTTTTATCAACGTCGTACAGTTTCTTTGAGTATTCACAGAAAATACAATTTGTAAAGAAATGTATGGGTTGCGTACCACCATTCTTATACTAAACATGATATATGTCAGTAAAATAGGTCTATTGCTGAATCGTTTCTTTGATGACGTGGAAAGCGGGGGCCTGCTGATATGAAGAATCATAAGGGAAAAGCAGGAATATTACAGGTGGAGGAGACGGTGGGCACCCCCGACTGACAGGGGGAAATTATGAAGTTGAGTTCTTCCCCGAGCCTGAAGGGTAGTACCCCCGGTCTTTCTCCGGGGAGAGACCTAAGTAATTTGTTGTTAAATAAAGTAAAACCTGAATCCCCCGTTTCCCCCGTATTTTCTGCTTCATTATGAATAATCTGAGAGAAGGGAACCGTAGAGGACCGTAGAAAGACCGTAGTAGTGGGGTAAGGAAAAGACACACCAGAGGATGTTGAGGTATTTAAAAGTAACGAACATCTGCGAAAATGGCGAGAAATCCAGCAAACAAATAACGTGTTGCAACGACCAGAAATCTAACGTAGTCAAAAAAGGAAAAAGCCCCGCTTTGCAGCGAGGCCTTATGAATATGGTGCCCGGACTCGGAATCGAACCAAGGACACGGGGATTTTCAATCCCCTGCTCTACCGACTGAGCTATCCGGGCAACGGGGCGCATTAAACCGTATTTGGCCCTGTGTCGTCAATGGGTTTCTGTCACAAAGCCGAGCGATTGCTCTAATTTCATGCAGTTTCATCTGTATTACTACACCTTCTTTCTTTTAACTCACAATGTTGCATCGCGAGGTTGTGGCCAATGCCGCAGGCTACTGGCAGTAGCTTTATGTGTCGTGGTCAACAAAAACTGGCCACAGTTTCTGCGTTTTCCCAGAACCGCCGTGCTGATTAATCCGCTGTCAGCCCACCATGATATTGATGAGGGCGCCACGGGCTGTAATAACCTGCTATGTATGCCGTTATGCTGCGCTAAGCAGCCGTTAAAATGCTTTAACCCGTTTAATCAAGTATTCAGACAGCGGAAGAAGCGTTCCATATGGCTGTTATCCCAGCCGTTGCCTTGTCCAATATGGGTCACCACACTAAACCGGCTCAGGCTCTGTAACGGCAAACTGCCGATGAAGCATCGGGCTTTTTGGGCTTATACCCGTATTTATAACTACTGCGGTGCCCCCTGAATACGTTACATAAAGTGACAACAGGAAACGTTGTTTCCTCACTGATAATTTATTGATTTGTCACTAGTATGACCGTTCGCTTGTTGGTGGTTTTTTGTGCATTATTTAAATTTAACTCTAATTAATCAATTTAAATAAGAACATAAAACTAATTACCTGGTGTTATTTGGGTTATTTTGCTTTTGTTTTTTGTTGTATATAGCATTGTTCTGGCTGTGAGATATATATCGACGGCGTGAATGCAGGGATTTATGTCATTTTGTTAGCTGTGGGTTAACGAGCGATGGCATGAAAGGTAAGTTTTCTATCAAAAGGATGTAATTAGCAATGACACTTAACAAAATTATGGTAGTAGTAGCACTTTCATTTAGTCTCAGCTCGGTCGCTTACGCGGAAGAGCCTGTTCCTGATCCTGTTCCGGCTCCAGTGAAACTTGGTGGTGAGGGGAAAATCGAGTTTACGGGTTTTATCGTTGACTCGCCGTGCTCCATTTCCCCAGAAGCAGAAGAGTTCACTGTTCCACTGGGTCAAGTGTCTAAGGTCGCCTTGAAAAATGGTGGCAAGTCTAAAGCACGTGATTTCACCATCTCTTTGGAAAACTGTGAAGTGGGTGCATCTGATAAAAACAAAGTATATTACCTCTTCTCAGGTAAGGATACAGAAGGTTCTGGTGGAGCGGGTATGCTAGGTATTACCGGAGCTACAGGTGCTGGTGTTGTCATTACTGATGGTGATGGTAAACCGCTCACATTGGGTGTGATGTCTGACAAGCCTCAAAGATTGGTAAGTGGCAGTAACACGTTGGCATTTTCTGCTTACTTACAGGGGAGCGGGGCTACTGCTGAAGAGATTACCGAAGGTGAATTCCGATCTACCGCTGATTTCAAATTGTATTATCAATAATAAGCTATCGTAGTCTGACATATTTAGCATACGTTTTACCCGTATGCATTTTACCTCTAGGCATACGACTGGAATAATAGTCGTATGCCGTATAATTGATGTGTGCAGTTATTATGGTGTTTTTTTGACTATTTGCCCTACTTGAATTTTCCTCTAAGGGGGTTCTGGAGTATGACGGGTAAATATTCAAAGGAACACTGTTGATGTGTGCCGGTAATATAGTGATGAAGTAAGAGACCTGAACCTGTGATGTGACGGTGTGGTCGATTACATAGCTCTGTAATTTAATGACATTATTGTGAATATGATTGATTCTGATAGTTCTTTGCGATTGAGAAGGATGAAACAGCGTTATGGTGGATATTTAATTCAATAATTCCATATTTGTTGTCGGTGAGTCCCCCTCAGCGCTATACACCGGATGATTTCAAGTTTATTAGCAAGACAGGATGTCAGAAAAGGCCAGGGATATGAAATTATTGTCTACAAGGAAACTGGCATCTAATCAGGTGTTGAGGCTCTGTATTTTTCTTGCACTAAGCTCTATGTCTGCGATGGTATTTTCCGCAGAGGACGTTGAGTTCAATACCGATATGCTGGATGTTAATGACCGTAAAAATATTGATATGAGCCAGTTTTCCCGTAGCGGATTCATAATGCCAGGCACTTACGGCATGGTGGTACGTATCAACAGGGATGAGTTGCCAGAGCAACTTGTGTCGTTTTACGCCCCAGAAGGGGAGGCTCACGGAAGCCGGGCCTGTGTTGATAAAGCCATGGTGGAGCGGTTTGGCTTAAAGGAAGGCTTGCTGGATAAATTAACCTGGTGGCATCAGGGTGAGTGCCTGAATGAGTCCAGCCTCCAGGGGATGGAGGTCCGTGGAGACTTGTCTACTTCGGCACTGTATCTGAGTATTCCGCAAGCTTATCTGGAGTATACCTCGGAAAACTGGGAGCCGCCGTCTCGCTGGGAGAACGGTATCCCTGGGCTGCTGTTGGATTACAACCTGAATGGACGGATGCAAAGGCAGCAGACACAGCGCGGAGATAGCTATGGCCTGAGTGGTAATGGCACGGCGGGCATGAACCTGGGGGTTTGGCGTTTGCGGGCAGACTGGCAGGGCAGTATCGACCAGCAGAATGGCTCAGCCCGTTCAAAAAACAGTCAATTTGACTGGGACCGTTATTATGCCTATCGCGCCATCAAGATGCTGCGTTCGAAACTGATGATTGGCGAGAACTATCTGGATTCAGATCTGTTCGACAGTTTTCGCTTCAGTGGTGCCAGTCTGGTCTCGGATGACAGTATGCAGCCTCCTAATCTGCGTGGTTATGCGCCGGAGATTGTTGGTGTAGCCAGAACGAACGCTAGAGTCATTATCAGCCAGCAAGGGTGGTTATTGCATGAAACCCAGGTCGCAGCAGGCCCGTTCCGCATTCAAGACATCAATGATGCGGTTAACGGTGAACTTCATGTACGGGTGGAAGAACAAGACGGTTCGGTGCAGGAATTCAATCTCAATACTGCAAGCATCCCTTATCTGACACGTCCGGGAGTGGTGCGTTTTAAGTTGTCTGCGGGGAAACCGTCAGATTGGCAGCACCATGTGAGTGGCCCTTGGTTCGGTACCGGGGAATTCTCCTGGGGGATAAATAGCGGTTGGTCGCTATATGGTGGGCTATTGGCAGGGGGAGGCTACAACGCGGCATCGCTGGGGATTGGCCGTGACCTGATGGTGCTGGGGGCACTGTCGTTTGATGCTACCCAGTCAATGGTACGTGTTCCGCAACAGGATAGCATGCTCATGGGGGGCTCTTACCGCCTCAGTTACTCAAAGCGTTTTGATGAGTATGACAGCCAGGTGACGTTTGCCGGCTACCGCTTCTCACAGCGCGATTTTATGAATATGAGCAACTATGTGAACATGAACAGAGGGGACAAGGGGACACGCAATAATAAGGAAATGTATACCATCAGTTTTAACAAGCAATTCCGGGATGCAGGTATCACTCTATACCTGAATTACGATCACCAGACCTATTGGGGGCAATCGGCTAATGATCGTTACAACCTGATGTTGTCGCGTTATTTCGATATCGGTGTTTTCCGCAATATAAGCCTATCGCTGTCTGCGTATCGCAACCGTTATAACGGAATGAATGATGACGGGGCCTATTTGTCGCTATCGCTGCCGTGGGGCAACAATGCGACTGTCAGTTATAACACGACGACAGGTCGCGAGACGACCACCAATAAAGTCAGCTATTACGAGAAAACGGATGAACTCAACAACTACCAAGTAAGTGTAGGGCATTCTCGCGATGGAGGAAACCTGAGTGGTTACTATAACCATGAAGGCGATATGGCTCAAATCACTGCCAATGCCAGCTACCATCAAGGGAGTTATAGCGCATTGGGAATGAGCGCCCAAGGAGGGGCGACGCTGACGGCTAAAGGTGGAGCACTACACCGCATGGGCATAATGGGGAGTACCCGGTTACTGATTGATACTCAGGGTGTACCGGGGGTACCGGTTCGTGGTTATGGCAGTACTAGCAGAACCAACACCTGGGGTAAGACCGTGATTGGTGATATCAACAGCTACTATCGTAATGAGGCGAGCATCGACCTTAACCTATTGGGTGAAAACGCCGAAGTCCCCCAATCCGTGGTGCAGGCAACCTTGACCGAAGGAGCGATTGGCTATCGTCAGTTTGATGTGGTTGCCGGTCAGAAAGCGATGGCGGTAATTAGGTTGGCCGATGGCCGTGAACCGCCATTTGGTGCCTCGGTGATGAATACCCGTCGGCAGGAAACTGGAATAGTGAGTGAGGGGGGGAACGTTTATCTGAGCGGTATCAACCCTGGAGAAAGTATGACGGTACATTGGAATGGCAATGCACAATGTGAGGTAAATCTGCCAGCAGAGTTGCTGACAGACATGCTGACGAACCCTTTATTGTTGCCGTGCCATTTATTAGGTGCTTCGACGGCGTCATCAGAATAAAAGCAATGTCATTGGCCCTGGTCAAAGGTTGACGGCTTTAGCCAGCTAATTGTTTCAGAGGTCAATAGAGCCAGGAATGAGGTAATAAAAAATGAAAATCTGTATTAAGCAACCCAATGCTATCACTAGTACCTTGAGGTTGATGATAGCGCTCGTTGCCCTATTGGGGTTGCTGAGTGTTCAGCAGACTCAGGCGGCCATTGCGCTGGATCGCACGCGAGTGGTTTTTGACGGTAGTCAGACGTCGGTGAGCCTGAGTATCAGCAATCAGAGTAAGAAATTGCCGTATCTGGCACAAAGTTGGATTGAAGATGAGCTGGGTAATAAAATCCAGACTCCACTCACCGTATTACCACCGGTACAGCGCCTGGATCCCGGTAAGCCGAGCCAGATAAAAGTCCAGTCGCTACCGGCCATAAAACAACTGGCACAGGATCGGGAATCGATTTATTACTTCAGCATGCGGGAAATTCCACCAAAGAGTAATAAACCGAACACGCTGCAGATCGCGTTGCAGACGCGTATCAAATTGTTTTACCGCCCAGCGGCGATTGCCATCGATCCCCGTGCGGCTCCACCGCAGGAACAACTGACCCTGAGCCGGAAGGGCGACAGCTATATACTCAACAACTCGACGCCATACTACGTCACCATCGTAGATGCGAGCAGCAAAAAAGACGTTCTGGGAGTGAAGGATTTTGAGCCGCTGATGGTGCCCCCGAAAGGAGCTCTACCGCTGAAGGTGAATGTTGCCAGTGTGGGCAATGCTCCAGTGCTGACTTACGTCAACGACTACGGGGGACGGCCACAGCTGAGTTTTAGCTGCAATGGCAACACCTGTAATGTGATTCCTGAAAATAAGTTGCGTTAAGGCAATGATAAGTTGAGTAAATTATTTTTTCTATGTTGTTGCAATCAAAAAGACGCTGGCGAAACTCACTGAGCATTGAGGGACAGCATCAGAGAAGTGGAGTAGGGAGAAATGAAAGTTCGCCAAAGACTGAGCGGCTGCCTGTTTGGGATATTGGTGGGGGTGCCGGGATGGGTTGAGGGAGAGGTAATGGATACGGCATCGGTAAATATCAGCGTAACGGTGAGAGCGCCTCTGCCTTGTGTCTTGAACGATAACCTGCCGATACAGGTACTTTTTGACGATGTGATAACCACCCGAGTGGATGGTAAGAATTACCGCCGGAAGGTGGAATATAGCCTGAAATGTTCTGCACCAGCGTCAAATGCAATGAAATTTCAGGTATATGGGCAAGCGGCCTTGGTGGGGTTTGACACTGAGGTACCGGTATTACAGACCCTGGCAGCGGGGTTGGGTATCGCTATGTTGCTGGAGGGGAAACCACTGGCTATTAATCAATGGGTTAATTTCACTTATCCGCAGTTGCCCCAGTTGGAAGCGGTGCTCCTTAAACAAGCGGGAGTGACGCTTGCCGCAGGGGGCTTTACGGCAGTAGCGACCCTGAAAGTTGAGTATCAATAAAAGGGAATTGAGCATGAAAAAAAGGTGGCTGGCCAAAGGGGGGATAATTGCCTGTGTCATATCTTTCACTATCGTCGCTCAGGCACAAGACGAAAAACTGGTAGGGCAGATAGCGTTTAGTGGCACGTTGATAGAGCCACCCTCCTGCAAGATTAATGATCGTGGTCTGGTTGACGTGGATTTTAGTGACAATGTCAGCATCAAGTCGATCGATGGTTCCAATTACCGCAAAGCGATGAACTACCAGATAACCTGCGAAGAAAGCGCAATTGGCAACTGGGCGCTGAAGCTGACGCTGGTTGGTCATATTGCAGAGTTTGATGATTATACGGCGTTGCGGACCGATAAGGATAATCTGGCGATCCAGATATATCAGAACGACCAACCTTTCGTGCCTGGTAGTTCGTTGGCAATAACGTTGCACAACCGGCCAGAATTGGAAGCAGTGCTGGTGAAGAAAATTGGCACAGTCTTGACGGAAGGCAAGTTCGAGGCTTGGGCCACTCTGAAAGCTGAGTATCAATAGGGATAAAGTCTTGAGACGCATGATCGGCAGGTGCTTTAGGGCAGCAAGGTCGTTTGGTTGGCGATCGGTCTTATTTCTGTTACCGGTTTATGCCACATCAGTGAATAGCCAGGAAAATGTGCATTTTTACGGTGCGTTGACCGCTGATGCCTGTGTTATTCCGCCGGGAAAGGAGCTGATTTCACTGGAATTTGGCACTGTTAGCAGTAAATTTTTGTATAAAAACCAACGTACTCAGGGACACCGGTTTGAATTGAATCTGGCTGATTGTGATCTCAGTATCGGCAAAATGGTGAAGATTACGTTCTTGGCAACTGAAAGTCTCGGGTTACCGGGCTTATTAGCGCTGAGCGACGACAGTGAGGCAAAGGGAATTGCGATTGGTCTGGAAACCTTGGGCAAGAAATTAGTCCCAGTCAATAACACCAGCGAACAGTATGAATTGCAGGTGGGAACGAATGTCATTTCTCTATACGCCTTTATTCAAGGGGAGCCTGACGCGATAGTGAATAAGCGGATTAGGGAAGGCGGGTTTAAAAGCACAGCAATGATAGAGTTAAATTATGAATAGTTTCAATGCGGTAAATATTTTTAATGTAAGTCAGGGGGCTAAAAAAGTAATACTTATCTTTACTGCTCTCTTTGGCCTATGGTCCGGTCCTGCTTTGGGGGGGGTTAATATCACGGTGACAAGCGTGAAGCGTATTCCTTTAGGGGGCAGTGGGCTGACCGGGATTGAAGTAAATTATTCGCTTAACAGTTGGGATGAAAATGATACCCAAACCCACTCTTATCTTTCAACTAATGTTGAGGTCGGCGTTGGGGCTCGGATTTGCCAGAAAGGGGGAAACTGTTATTTTCTTCTAGAGTCCCCGCGATGGGGGGATCCTCAATATCCGTCGTTGGCGAAGGCAAATACAGTGGGTGAACTGGGTGCTGCACTGCGAAAGGTCATTGGTTTTCCTTATCATGGGAAGATACGCCTGTTAAATACGGTGGAATCCTACTCTTGTTTCACCATAGGGATCCGGCTTTCGTGGATGCCCTCACATGTTTATGAGCCATTATTTGATTGCTCATCATCACAGATTATTCCGCCAATAAAGCACTCATGTAAATTTGACTCTGACACCCTGGAGTTGGATCACGGGACGCTAACCACAGATCAAGTCGCTGGGCATAAAGCGACTGGCAACTTACTGGTGCACTGTACCAACGATGTGAACTTCACTGTTCGTATTGGTCCTCCAACAGGGAAAGGGGAGGTTAAACTGATCAATCCGAAAGGCGAAGTTATTGACGCGATACTGAGCTTCACCGGACGAACAGGAAATACCTTTCCCACCACTGCCAATATGAGTGGGAAGAGCATCGGCTTGACCTCAACGCTATCGGGAATGCCGGTCAGCGCCAGTGGTGGAACTTATAAAGGCTCTGGCGTGGTGACGTTAAACTTGCCCTGAATTGAATACCTATACTGAATAGCAAAAAATCGCCATAAGCGGTTTTTTGTTAATTTGGTGTCGGGCTCAGGCTCGAACCAAGGACACGGGGATCGTCATGGGTCTTTGTCACAAAGCCGAGCGATTGCTCTAATTTCAAGCAAGGGCAGGGTTACCTTCCTGCGCCAGCATTCTCCCTTCTCCCCCAAGCGCCGAAGCCAGCGATCAAAAAACTCCCCCCAGCAATGTTCATCTATGTCTATTCTATAACCGATTCAATGTTAGTGATAAGTACAACATGTTACATATATGTATTTTAAGACTATTGTGATTTTCAAATGTGATCTGTGTAACTTTAATAACATATTGTCTGTGTTATGTTTCGATAATAACATCATCAGTTCCCGGCCTGTGCCAGGGTACAAGGCTGGTCAACAGAACGTAAAGGTTCGCAGATAATTTTGGGGAAAAGATGAAATATATCATAGGGATAGTGTGTATCGTTACTATCTGTATTTTGGCACTTTTAGTGAGCAACGATCGCAAAAACATTCGCTATCGTCCGATTTTCGTCATGCTGGCCTGCCAGTTTTTGATGACCGCACTGCTGCTGAAGACCGACGTAGGCAATAAAGTGATTGGCGTGATCGCCGAAGTATTTGGCAATTTACTCTCCTATGCCAACGAAGGGGTGAACTTCGTCTTTGGTGGTTTGGTGAATCACGGCGAGATCTCTTTCTTCCTGTCCGTTTTGCTGCCCATCGTGTTTATCTCCGCGCTGATCGGCATCCTGCAACACTGGCGCATCCTGGGCTTTATCATCAAGTACATCGGCCTGGCGCTGAGCAAGGTCAACGGCATGGGGCGCTTAGAGTCCTATAACGCGGTGGCTTCGGCGATCCTCGGCCAGTCTGAAGTGTTCATCTCAGTGAAAAAACAGCTCGGCCTGCTGCCGGAGCACCGTCTGTATACGCTGTGTACCTCGGCCATGTCGACGGTATCAATGGCGATTGTGGGCGCTTACATGGTGATGCTCGATCCGCGTTACGTGGTGACTGCCTTGGTGCTGAACCTGTTTGGCGGCTTTATCATGGCGTCGCTGATCAACCCTTATCAGGTCAAGCCTGAGGAAGACATTCTGGATGTCATTGAAGGGGAGAAGCAGAGCTTCTTCGAAGTCTTGAGTGAATACATCCTCGATGGCTTCAAGGTGGCGATTATCGTTGGCGCGATGCTGATCGGCTTTATTGCGCTGATCACCATGGCTAACGCGTTATTCACCGCTGCATTTGGCATTTCCTTCCAAGGCGTGTTGGGTTACGTGTTCTCTCCATTGGCTTTCCTGGTGGGCGTACCGTGGCACGAAGCGGTGCAGGCCGGTGGCCTGATGGCAACCAAGATCGTTAGCAACGAATTTGTTGCCATGCTCAACCTTTCGCAGGGTGACTACAACTTCTCTGAACGCACCATGGCGATTATCTCGGTGTTCCTGGTGTCGTTCGCCAACTTCTCCTCAATCGGCATTATTGTCGGTGCCATCAAGGCATTGGATTCCAAGCAAGGTAACGCCGCAGCCCGCTTTGGCCTGAAGCTGCTTTACGGCTCCACGCTGGTCAGCTTCCTGAACGCCGCCGTCGTAGGTTTCTTCTTTTAATTAGCTCAAGGCCACATCGAGAGGTTGTGGCCTGCTATCGCTATAACAATAAGGAATATGTGATGAAAATGACTTCTCCCCTCAAGCTATCGTTATTGGCCCTGTTGGTTGCAGGCGCTGCGCATGCCGCAACGGTGGATCTCCGTATCATGGAAACCACCGACGTTCACGGCAACATGATGGATTATGACTATTACAAAGATAAAGCCACCGCTCAGTACGGTTTGGTGAGAGCGGCCACGTTGATTGATGCTGCCCGCGCGGAAGCGACCAACAGCGTGCTGGTCGATAACGGCGATATCATCCAGGGCAGCCCGATGGCGGACTATGCTGCCGCCAACCTGAAAAAGGGCGATGTGCATCCGGTTTATCAGGCGATGAACACCCTGGATTATGCGGTCGGCAGCCTGGGCAACCACGAGTTCAACTACGGGCTGGATTACCTGAAAATGGCGATTAGCGGGGCCAAATTCCCGTACATCAACGCCAACGTCTACGACGCCAAGACCAACAAGCCTTATTTCAAACAGTACCTGATCGTGGAAACGCCGGTAAAAGATACCGAGGGTAAAGAGCATAAACTGCGCATCGGTTATATCGGCTTCGTACCGCCACAGATTGTGCTGTGGGACAAGGACAAGCTGTCGGGTAAGGTGATTGCCAAAGATATTACCGAAACCGCCAAGGAGCTGGTGCCACAGATGCGTAAGGAAGGGGCGGATATCGTGATTGCTATCGCCCACTCTGGCATCTCTGCCGATCCTTACAAGGTGCTGGCAGAAAACTCGGTCTACTACCTCACGCAGGTTCCAGGCATCGATGCCATTACCTTTGGCCACTCTCACGCTATTTTCCCAAGCAAGGATTTCGCCGCTATTCCTGGGGTAGATCTTGAAAAGGGTACGGTCAACGGCGTACCAGCAGTCATGCCGGGCCACTGGGCGGATAACCTGGGGGTGATCGATCTGGTGCTGGAAGGGGAAACCAATAAGTGGAAGGTGGTCTCCAGCCGTGCAGAAGCTCGCCCAATCTTTGATAAGAAGAATGACAAATCGCTGGTCGATGCCAAGGCCTCGCTGGTGAAAACGTTGGAACAGGCGCATAACGACACCCGTGAATTCGTTAACAAGCCGATTGGCACCATTGCCGAAGACACCAATACCTATCTGTCGTTAGTGCAGGACTCCTCGGCCATCCAGATCATCCGTGCGGCGCAGAAAGCCTACGTTGAGCACTTTATTCAGGGCGATCCGGATCTGGCTGATATCCCGGTGCTTTCTGCTGCGGCACCGTTCAAGGCGGGTGGCAGGAAGAACGACCCGGCGGCCTTCGTTGATATGCGTAAAGGGCCTCTGAGCTTCCGTAACGCCGCCGATCTTTACCAGTATTCCAACACGCTGGCGGCGGTGAAAGTGAAAGGCAGCGATCTGAAAGAGTGGCTGGAGTGCTCTGCGGGCATGTACAACCAGATCGACGTGAAAAGCGATAAGCCACAGTCACTGCTCAACTGGAACGGCTTCCGGGCCTACAACTTCGATATGTTTGACGATCTGAGCTATCAGATCGACGTGACCCAGCCTGCGCGTTATGACGTGGATTGCAACGTGATCAATCCACAGGCTCAGCGTATCAAGTCGCTGACCTATAAAGGTAAGCCGGTGGTGGCAGACGCGCCATTCCTGGTTGCCGTGAACAATTACCGGGCATTTACCGGCAAGTTCGCCGGTACGGGTGAAAAAAATATCGTTATCTCCTCGCCGGATGAAGTGCGCACTATCGTGGCCAATTACATCTCCGAGCAGACCAAACAGCATGGCGCATATAAGCCAGAGGTAAAAAACAACTGGCGGATCGCGCCAATTACTGCGGATAAGCCGTTGGATATCCGCATCGAGACTTCACCAAGCCAGAATGCGGCTGATTACATTAAACAGTCCGCTCAGCATCCAATGACGCTGGTAGGGAAAGACGATATCGGCTTTGCCGTTTACAAGATCGATTTACAGAAATAAAGATCCGGGGAAAGACAATGAGAATGGTTGATATCATCGCCAAAAAACGCGATGGAAAAGAGCTGACTACGCAAGAGATTGAGTTTTTTGTTAACGGCTACACCCGGGGAGATATTCCTGATTACCAGGCCAGTGCGCTGGCTATGGCGATCTTCTTCCAGGATATGAACGACCGTGAGCGTGCCGATCTGACCATGTCGATGGTGAACTCCGGTGACGTGATTGATCTTTCGGCGATCGAAGGCGTCAAGGTAGACAAACACTCCACCGGCGGCGTAGGTGATACCACTACGTTGGTGCTGGCACCGCTGGTAGCGGCGCTGGATATCCCGGTGGCGAAGATGTCGGGCCGTGGCCTGGGGCACACCGGTGGCACTATCGATAAGCTGGAAGCGGTGGCCGGTTTCCACGTGGAAATCTCCAGCCAACAGTTTATTGAGCTGGTGAACCGCGACAAGGTGGCGGTGATTGGCCAGACCGGTAACCTGACCCCGGCGGATAAGAAGCTGTATGCGCTGCGTGATGTGACCGGTACGGTGAACTCTATTCCGCTGATTGCCGGTTCGATCATGAGCAAAAAGATCGCTGCGGGTGCAGACGCCATCGTACTGGACGTGAAAACCGGTGCCGGTGCGTTTATGAAAACCACCGAGGATGCCGTTGAGCTGGCCACGGCGATGGTGCGCATTGGTAATCACGTGGGGCGTAATACCATGGCGGTGATCTCCGATATGTCGCAGCCCTTGGGCTACGCCATCGGTAATGCGCTGGAAGTGAAGGAAGCCATCGATACGCTGCGTGGCGAAGGCCCGGAAGATCTGACCGAGCTGGTCATGCAGTTGGGTAGCCAAATGGTCGTGCTGGCGAAAAAGGCCGACACGTTACCGGCTGCGCGCGCCATGCTGCAAGAGGTGATCGATAACGGCAAGGCGCTGGCCAAGTTCCGTGACTTCCTGGCCAACCAGGGCGGCGATGCTTCAATGGTGGATCATCCAGAGAAGCTGCCGCAGGCTAAATACCTGATTGAGGTACCGGCCAAGCAGGCGGGTGTGGTCGCCAACATTGTGGCCGACGAAATCGGTGTGGCAGCCATGTTGCTCGGTGCAGGTCGTGCCACCAAGGAAGATGACATCGATCTGGCCGTGGGCCTGATGATGCATAAAAAAGTCGGCGATCGGGTCGCCATCGGTGACTCACTGGTAACGATCCATGCCAACCGCCCGGATGTGGAGAACGTCATGGCGAAAATCTATGACAGCATCACCCTTGCCGATAAGGCGCAAGCGCCAAAACTGATCCATACTATTATTACAGAATAATACTATTAGCCGTGTGTCACCCTGGTTGCAGGGTGACACATTTTCAACATTATCTAGAAATCATTTAATTAAAATAATTCTGGGTGAGTAGATAGAAAACGGGATTTTTCTATGTATCAAATCAATAAATTTAAAATAAAAAAGCCTCTGGCACTTTTTGCACTGATGTTCTCTTTCCCCCTCAGCGCAGAGGAAATAAAGGTAAGCGATCATCTCTTCTCAAGCTTTATTAATGATAGCCACGCAGACCTTTCTTTTCGTAACGTGTTTAAAAATTTAAGCACCGAGGATTATGGGGAGCGCTCCATCCAAACGGCCTGGGGGCAGGGGATCACCCTTGATTATCAGTCCGGCTATTTTGCGGATATGCTGGGAGTAGACGCTTCTTATTATGGCGTGATTAAACTGGCCGCCAGCGATGATTTCTGGGGCCGTAGCGTGTTGTATAACGACAACGGTCAGGCCAAAGGTTTCAACAAGATTGGGCAGCTCTATCTGAAAGGGCGTTTGGGTGATGATGATACCTATCTGCACCTTTATTCCGGTTGGCAGCAGATTAAAAAATGGGGCGCACTCAATAACTCCACGCGTGCCATTCCAAGTACCTATCTGGGGTTGCGTGGCGAAGCGGCTACCGGGCCAGTGCGGGTACGCGGTGCCTACGTAACTCGCTATAGCGACAGGGACTCTCCGGATAAGATCCATTTCCTCACTGCGGATAAAAAGGAGATCAGCAGCATTGCGACCGGTGAATTGAGCTATAGCGATCACGGCTATAGCGCGCTCTATTTCCTGGGGGAAAGCCATAACTATATGCAACGCCACGGGGTAGAACTGGGTTGGCAACCGGCGTCCTGGGCGGAAAATCACCTCAAGTTTGCCAGCCAGGTGTATTACAACCATGGTCTGCAAGACTGGACCCGTATGTCTACCCGTCACAAGACGTTCGATGATGATGCCTACCATTATGCGATGTACGCCGAATGGCGCGCCGAGCGTTGGAAGCATAAGGTTGGAGCTTCATACACCCGGGCCTCACTCGATAATGGCAACGGGTTAGGGCGCTTTGAGTGGCACTTGGCTAAGCACAGCCGCGGCACCTTTAACTCAATGGCCGACAGTTGGGGTAACGACTATGTGGGCGATAAGGAAAAGATGCTGGCCTGGACCTTCGGCTATGCCGTTACGCCAGAAGTTGAGCTGGGGATGGTCACCAACTATGGCTGGGGGATGAAGTACCGCGGCCATAGCATTGAGCGTGGTGAAACC
Organism: Serratia sp. NCCP-200; assembly: GCF_059697885.1. Taxonomy (NCBI): domain Bacteria; kingdom Pseudomonadati; phylum Pseudomonadota; class Gammaproteobacteria; order Enterobacterales; family Yersiniaceae; genus Serratia; species Serratia sp. NCCP-200. Next base: position 71,286 of record NZ_BAAKUJ010000004.1, on the reverse strand, counting down.
CTGGTTTACTCCCGTTGGATGCCGTCACAGCCTGCGCTGAAGAATCTGGCGTTCCAGCTGTCCGGTGGCCCATCCTGGAACTATCAGAGCCAGAGCAACCAGCCGAAGCTGACCTCGGATGGCAAGCCGATGCGCGCTCAGAACCACTCGATTGAGTTCCAGGTGGATTACAAGTTCAACCTGTTCTAATCAACGCCTGCCTAGCCGTGTGGTTTTCCACACGGCATCAATAAATAATTATGCATTAATAGTAACTATTAACCGGCTTGAACCCTCGAAAAAAACGTGTAATCATTGCGCGAATTTCCCACTTCATCACAGAGGAGTACAGGCATGACGGCTTTAACCACCTCGGCGCAGCTGCGCTCCAGAAGTCTGATGACGCCCTCACTCCGTGTTTCCTTAACGCCATTTATGCGAACACCGCTGCCCTTTATGCGGTAAAGCTAACCAATGCTCGCTGTTAGGCATGATTAAAAATAGAGCTGCGGCTCTGATTTTACTGATGTCTATCGGACGCTGCCGATCCCAGTCCCCGATAGTTGTCTGATGCCTACCCGCATCGGCCGGTCATGGTTGCGCCTTGGCTCATCACTTTGCCGGGATAACCAGGGTTATCTCATTATGTGCCCAGTGGCACACCCTCATCCTTAACCGTTTGAGACTCAGCATGATGAAAGAATTGAAGATAGCAACCAGCGCCAGCCTGGTAGCCAGCATTGAAACCCTGCGCGAAATTGTGCGCGTGGGGCAGACTGACTATACCGATGTGGCGGCGGCCGTGGTCTCCGTTAGCGATGTGGATGCCGGTATTCTGGCAACGCTTAAAGCGACCGGCTTTGAGATCCCGACGTTTGTTGCCGTTGAGGGGGATGAACAGCTTTCCCCGGATCACCTGCCGTTGATTACTGGCGTATTTGCCTTGGCTGCCGCGACCAAAGCGTTTTACATGGCGCAGTTGGAGGCCGCCGCCGATGCCTACGAGCAGGCGCTGTTACCGCCTTTCTTCAAAACGCTGAAAACCTACGTGGAGATGGATAACTCAACCTTTGCCTGCCCGGGCCATCAGGGCGGCGAGTTTTTCCGCAAGCACCCGGCAGGGCGCAAGTTTTTCGAGTTTTACGGTGAAACGATTTTCCGTTCGGACATGTGCAACGCCGATGTGAAGCTGGGCGATCTGCTGATCCACGAAGGCTCGGCCAAGGATGCGCAAAAACACGCGGCGAAAGTGTTCAACGCCGATAAAACCTACTTCGTGCTGAACGGCACTTCGGCCTCCAATAAAGTGGTGACCAACGCGCTGCTGACGCGTGGCGATCTGGTGCTGTTCGATCGCAATAACCATAAATCCAATCACCACGGCGCATTGATCCAGGCTGGGGCGACGCCGGTGTATCTAGAAACCGCGCGTAACCCGTTTGGTTTTATCGGCGGCATCGATTCTAAATGCTTTGATGAGGCTTACCTGCGCGAGCAGATCCGCCATGTTGCCCCGGAAAAAGCCGCTGCGGCACGGCCTTTTCGCCTGGCGATCATTCAGCTCGGCACCTATGACGGCACCATTTACAACGCCCGTCAGGTGATCGATACCATCGGCCATCTGTGCGATTACATCCTGTTTGATTCGGCCTGGGTGGGGTATGAAGGTTTTATCCCGATGCTGAAAGAGTGCTCGCCGCTGCTGTTGGAACTGGATGAGCACGATCCGGGTATTTTCGTCACGCAATCGGTGCATAAGCAGCAGGCAGGATTCTCGCAGACTTCGCAGATCCATAAGAAAGACGACCACATCAAAGGCCAGAAACGCCACTGCAACCATAAGCACCTCAACAATGCGTTTATGCTGCATGCTTCAACCAGCCCGTTTTATCCGCTGTTTGCCGCGTTGGACGTCAACGCCAAGATGCATGCCGGTGCCGCTGGCCGCCGCATGTGGATGGAGTGCGTCAAGCTGGGGATCGACACGCGTAAACAACTGCTGGCACGCTGTTCGCAGCTGCGGCCCTTTATTCCGCCGCAGGTGGCAGGCAAGGACTGGCAGGACTACGATACCGACCTGATCGCCAACGATGCACGCTTCTTCAACTTTGTACCGGGCGAGCAATGGCATGGTTTTGCAGGCTATGCACAGGGGCAGTATCTGGTCGATCCCTGCAAGTTGCTGCTGACCACGCCGGGAATTGATGCGGCCACCGGTCAGTACACCGAATTCGGTATCCCGGCGACCATTCTGGCCAACTTCCTGCGTGAGAATGGCATCGTGCCAGAGAAGTGCGATCTCAACTCGATACTGTTCCTGCTCACCCCGGCGGAGAACCCGGCGAAAATGGAGCATCTGGTGGATATGCTGGTGCAGTTCGAGCGTTACGTCGAGGCAGATGCGCCACTGAGCGAGGTCTTGCCGACGGTCTATCGCAAGAATCAGCAGCGTTATGCAGGCTACACCATTCGTCAGCTGTGCCAGGAGATGCACGATTTGTACGTCAGCTTCGACGTGAAGCAGTTGCAAAAAGAGATGTTCCGTCAGGATCATTTCCCGCCGGTAATGATGAATCCGCAGGATGCCAACGTCGAGTTTATCCGCGACAACGTTGAACTGGTGCCGATCGCGCAGGCTGCCGGGCGCATCGCGGCAGAAGGTGCCTTACCTTATCCACCGGGCGTGCTGTGCGTGGTGCCAGGCGAAGTGTGGGGCGGCGCGGTACAGCGTTACTTCCTGGCGCTGGAGGAGGGCATCAACCGCTTGCCTGGCTTCTCACCGGAGTTGCAGGGCGTGTATATCGAGAAAAAAGATCACGGCTGGAAACGGATTTTTGGCTATATGATCAAGCCGTAAAACCTCATCGTACTAGCCGCATTGTATGGGTGCGGCATGCTGCGCCCGTCTATCTTGCATGACAAAGGCGGATGTCACCACTACATTGAGTAGAGTGGTATGACAATGAGTCCAATAATGAAAGATCGAAAATACGCCGCCTGGGTCGCTAAAGAAAAAAGAAAGTCCACGTTTCACAGTTTTGACTGGTTTTTGCTGGTTAACGCCTTGTTCTCTTTCTACTTGTTCCTACAGCGTCTGGGGTCAGGGCTTTACGAGTCTTTAAGCCATTTGCTACGTTCAGCTCCGGCGATCACCGGCGTGATGCTGGTCGCCTTCGTCACCTATATGGTGTTGAGGGTGTTACGGCCATACGGTGAGAAAGCTCGCTGGTGGGGGCTGATAGCCAGTGTGACGGTTTTGTCGCTATGTTGGTGTGCTACCTTTCATCACCTGATCGTCATGGGCAACGTGACCATAGTCTACCCCTTGCTGATTGGCTTGGTGTTTGCCTCACTGATCCCCTTTTACCTCTCTCCCTTGCTGCTGTGCCTGTTTACGGTACCGATACTGGCGATGTCCATCAGCGAGAATATTTTCCTGCGCGGTGCAGCCTCACTGGCGAACGTGTTCTCTTATTTACTGATGCTGTTTTTGATCTACTCGGCCAAACGTATGTTGGAGAAATGGTTTATGTTGGCTATCGAGCGGGAAAGGGAGAACAAGCAGCTGATCGAGCGTCTGGGTAAACAGGCCAACCGCGATCCGCTGACTGGGCTGGCCAATCGGCGTTATTTCAGCAACTACTTTGACGAGGTGTTTTCTCGGGAGGTGGAGAGTCGGGAGCCTTTCGCCATCATCCTGCTGGACGTGGATTTGTTTAAAAAATATAACGACCATTATGGCCATCAAATGGGGGATGAGTGCCTGATCCGTCTGGCCGAGTGCTTTGAAAATAGCGTGCGTCGTTCACAGGACCTGGTGGCACGTTACGGTGGTGAGGAATTCATTATTCTGCTGCCAAAATCCGATCGTGCCGAAGCGATAGCGGTGGCCGAAAGGATCAAGACCCTGGTTGCGGCGATCGCGATCCCGCACGAAGGTTCCGATGTTGGGCAATGGGTCACGGTGAGTCAGGGGATTGCATTATGGCGAGCCGGCGTGGGGCGTGAGCAATTGGTCGAGATAGCCGATAAGGCTCTGTATCAAACCAAGGCTAATGGGCGCAACGGCTATACGTTGGCTGAGTAGGAGACAGGGGGAAAATGGCTTTCCCCCCTGTCCTGCCTTTCTCACCAGCGATTACTTCCGCCGATAGTTTTTCTGCGCGTTGTTAACCTTCACCAGATAACGGCGTGATTCACCCGCCGGATGCTTGGTGGTCAGAGTCTGATAAATATCACCAGGCTGCATGCTGTTGATGATGGTCACTGCCTTGGCCTTGTCACTATTGAACACCCGCAGCACGCTGCCAGCTCCACCGTTGTAGGCGGTGATCACCGCATAACGGCGTGAGGTCGGGTTCTGAATGCCACCCAGGTAGTTGTTCTGCAAGATGGCCAGATAGGCGGTACCGGTATCGATGTTGTTCTCCGGATCGAACAGATAGCTGCGACTTGGCGTGCCCCATTTACCTTTGCTCTGGAACACGTCTTTACCGGCGGTATGCTGCACCACCTGCATCAGGCCCAGCGCGTCGGAACCGCTTACCGCATACGGGTTAAAGCTGGATTCGGTCTGCATAATCGCCAGGATCAGCGACTCTTCGACGCCGTATTTCTCAGACGCATGACGAACCATCGGCAGATATTTGTGTGCACGTTTATCCAGGTGGTTAGGCACCAGTTGCATAGTCACCGAGTAGATCACGTGCAGGCCCGAGGTGCGCCTCTTTAGCTTGTTTTGCAGCAGGTAGTCGGCGAAGTGCGCCGCCCGCCATTCCCAGCGGATGGGTTGGCCCTTGTTATCCAGCACCTGGCCGTACAGGAACGGCTCTTTGCTGATCTGGATATCATTGGCGTCGGAATAGAGGTCGATCGAGCCTGGATCGTCACCCATCAACAGGGTGCTGATCACCGCCTGGCGCAGATGAGCCGCTGGATCGGTAGTGGCAATGGTTTCGATAGTGATAGTGCCCGAATCAAAGTTGATGTGGCTTCGGGTCTGATATTGGTCGGTATATTTTACGTAGTCTTTTGGCCCGGCGATAAGAACTTCGCTCAGCCCCCAGATGTTCTCGATATTGTGGGCAAATTGGCCCATCAAAATATCAAAGGCGTTGGTGTCTTTGACATAGGCTTCCGTGACCACGTCATTTTTTTTGCCGGAACAGGAGATCAGCAAAGGCGCTATCACTAGCAAAGCTAACATTTTCTTCATCTTGTTAAAGCCGTATACGCGAAGAATTAAACAGGGGGAAAGGGCCAGCGCTGGCCCGGAAAATCTTATTCGCTCGGTGGCGTATAGCCTTCGATGTGGACCTCATGCCCTTCGAACAGGAAGCGGACCATCTCTTGTTCCAGCAGTTTGCGGTCGTCCACGTTCATCATGTTGAGCTTTTTCTCGTTGATCAGCATGGTCTGCTTCTTCATCCATTCTCCCCAGGCTTCCTTGGAGATTTCGTTGTAGATGCGCTTGCCGACTTCCCCTGGATAGAGCTGGAAGTCTTGCCCATCGGCGTCACGCTGCAGGAAGGTACAAAAAATGGTTCTGCTCATGCTAATTCCTCGTCAATGGCGCTGTTGCCAAATAAACCGGGTTGGGTCGGGGACTGTTTGGCCAACTGCTGTAGCAGGCGCTCAACCGGCGCGGCCAGCCCGACCGAAGGGGGCTGCGTTAAGTTATACCAGAGACCGGCACCCTCATCCATGGCGCTACCCGCTTTGTCGATGTTCAGCCACATAGGCACAATATCCAGATGGAAATGGCTGAAGGTATGGCGGAAGGCGGTCATTTGCTCTAAACGGCTACCTTGCAGGCCGCGTTGTTGCAGCCAGAGTTCAAGATCGATCCGCGTGCTAAACTGCGGGAAGCAGAATAACCCGCCCCACAGGCCAGCACCTGGGCGCTGTTCCAGCCAGACGCCATCGTGCCTTTGCAGCATCAGGAAGTAGGCGGTTTTTTCCGGCAGGGTTTGCTTGGGTTTTTTGCCTGGATAGTTGGCCCAACTGCTGTTGCCATTGGCAATGCAGCCGACATTGAGCGGGCATAGCTCGCATTTCGGTTTGCTACGGGTGCAGACCATCGCTCCCAGATCCATCATTGCCTGATTGAACTGGCCAACCCCTTTTGCCGGCGTGACCTCTTCGCTGATCTCCCACAGGCGATTTTCCACCTCTTTCTTGCCCGGCCAGCCCGCTATGGCGTAGCAACGGGCCAGTACACGTTTAACGTTGCCGTCGAGGATTGGATAGTGCTGCCCCTGGGACAGAGAGAGAATGGCACCGGCAGTTGAACGGCCTACGCCAGGCAGTGCGACAATTTCTTCAAAGGTTGTCGGGAACTCACCGCCGTGCTGTGCGACAATGGTCTGCGCCGCTTTATGCAGGTTTCTGGCGCGGGCATAATAACCAAGCCCGGTCCACAGATGCAGGACTTCATCCTGCGGCGCTTCGGCCAGGGCACGCACGTTCGGAAAGCGTGCCATAAAGCGCTGAAAATAAGGAATAACGGTGGCAACCTGAGTTTGTTGCAGCATCACCTCAGAGAGCCATACTTGATAAGGCGTTTTATCGAGTTGCCACGGCAGCGTTTTGCGGCCATAGCGTTGGTACCAGTCAAGCACTACGTGCGAGAACTGTTGTGCTTGCATCATGAGCGAGTTCGCTATCCGGCAGATAAAATAATGATGCGCGATTGCAGCATAGAGTGATGGTGCTGTAAACCGGAACTTTCCGCAGTAGCACATCCGGTATGATGATGAACGCTTGCTAAAGCAAGGTATCTTTGCATAATGCGCGTTCCCCTAATTGGCAGCCAAATAGACAGAAAGCACTATGATTAATGACGTCATCTCCCCAGAATTTGATGAGAACGGCCGCGCGATGCGCCGTATCCGCAGTTTTGTTCGCCGCCAGGGGCGGTTGACCAAAGGCCAGCAGCAGGCGCTGGACAACTATTGGCCGGTGATGGGCGTGGAATATCAGGCTGAACCTGTCGATATCGCCGCGCTGTTTGGCCGTGAAGCGCCAACCGTGCTGGAGATTGGTTTTGGCATGGGGGCTTCGCTGGTCACCATGGCGGGCAACAACCCGCAGCAGAACTTCCTGGGGATCGAGGTTCACTCGCCGGGCGTAGGTGCCTGTCTGGCCGATGCCCATGAGGCGGAGTTGGCCAACCTGCGGGTGATGTGCCACGATGCGGTAGAAGTCTTGCAGAATATGATCCCGGACGCTTCACTGGATATGGTGCAGCTGTTCTTCCCGGATCCGTGGCACAAGGCGCGCCACAACAAACGCCGCATCGTACAGACGCCGTTTGTTGAGCTGGTGCAGCGCAAATTAAAAGTCGGTGGCGTATTCCATATGGCCACCGACTGGCAACCCTATGCGGAACACATGCTGGAAGTCATGAGCAGCAGCGCAGGCTACCGTAATCTCTCCGAGAGTAATGATTACGTACCGCGCCCGGACTCGCGTCCGCTGACAAAATTTGAATTACGTGGCCAGCGTCTGGGACATGGCGTTTGGGATTTGATGTTTGAGAGGATGGAATAATGGCTAAGAACCGTAGTCGTCGTTTACGTAAAAAGTTGCATATCGAAGAGTTTCAGGAACTAGGCTTCTCTGTAGCCTGGCGTTTTGCTGAAGGGACCGCCGTTGAAGATATCGACAGCACCCTGGACGCGTTTATCGAGGAAGTGATCGAGCCGAACGGCCTGGCGTTTGACGGCAGTGGCTATCTGCAATGGGAAGGTTTGATCTGCCTGCAGACGATTGGTCATTGTACTGAAGAACACCGTGAGCTGATCAAAAACTGGCTGGAAGCACGCAAGCTGAACGATGTGAAAACCAGCGATCTGTTCGACATCTGGTGGGATTGATCCCGTCCGATTAGCATTGCCGAAGGTGCCTTAATGGCACCTTTGTTTTATCTGGTGTCCTTTCTGGAGTAGTGAGCGCGGTGGTAACAACATTAGATAACGCGTTGCTGGAAGAGATCCTGCAACAGGTACGCCCGTTGATTGGGCAAGGCAAGGTTGCAGACTATATTCCCGCGTTGGCAGAAGTCGCCGCCGATCGGCTGGCGATCGCCGTCTGTACCGTTGACGGTGAGCTGTTTCAGGCCGGGGACGCAACGGAGCGCTTTTCGATCCAGTCGATCTCCAAGGTATTGAGCCTGACGCTGGCGCTAACGCGTTATCAAGAAGGTGAAATCTGGCAGCGGGTGGGGAAAGAGCCCTCTGGCCTGCCGTTTAATTCGTTGCTGCAGTTGGAGATGGAACAGGGCAAACCGCGCAACCCGTTTATCAACCCCGGCGCGCTGGTGGTATGCGATATGCTGCAAACTCGGCTTAGTGCTCCCAAGCAGCGGATGTTGGAAGTGGTGCGCCAACTGGCAGGCGTTGATGACCTATCCTATGACACCCGCGTGGCGCGCTCTGAATTTGAACATTCTGACCGCAATGCCGCCATTGCCTATCTGATGAAGTCGTTCGGTAACTTCGACAATGACGTACTGACCGTGCTGCAAACCTATTTTCACTACTGCGCGTTACGTATGAGCTGCATTGAGCTGGCACGCAGCTTTGTCTACCTGGCTAACCAGGGCCGGACGCTTGATGGCGAAGAGGTGATCAGCCCGTTGCAGGCCCGGCAGATTAACGCCTTGATGATGACCAGCGGTATGTATGACGGCGCAGGTGAATTCGCCTATCGGGTTGGCATGCCGGGCAAGTCTGGAGTGGGTGGCGGTATCATCGCCATCGTCCCTGATGAACTGTCGATTGTCGTCTGGTCGCCGGAGCTGGATGCATCCGGTAACTCATTGGCGGGAACTGCTGCACTAGAACTGTTGTCTCAACGCATTAGCCGTTCGATTTTTTAACTCCATCGCACATGCGGTTGGAAGGGAGTCAGGAGAAACTATGTTAAAGAGAACCGGATTGGCCTTGCTGTTGTTAACGGCTTCACAGGCGCATGCCGAGTATCAGTGCAGCGTCAGGCCACAGGACGACGTGATTATCAGCCCGCAGACCGTGCAGGTGGTAGGTGCCAGCGGTAACCTGCAAATTACCGCCGACGGCGATGTCACTCGTGATGGCAAAGCATTGAACCTGAACGATAACCAGCGCCAGAAGGCGTTCAGCTACCAGAGCGCATTGCGTAAAGATTTACCCTGGATCGATCAGGGTGCGCAGCAGCATTTGGAGAAGGCGCGGGTAGCGCTGGATAAAGTCATCGTTCAGCAGTTGGGTACTGACAGCAATGTGCGTAACCGCCTGACCACGCTCAACGATCAGTTGAAGCAGCAGATGAACCGCATCATTGAACACCGCAGCGACGGCCTCACGTTCCACCACAAGGCGATCGCTCAGGTGGAGCAGGATGGCCGCAATATCGTGCAGCAGAGCATGGGCGGCGTATTGCAGGACAGCCTGAACGAAATGGGTGTCAAGCAGGTTGCCAACAGCAATGGCAACCCGTTGCAGGCGATCATGGGCAATCTGGGTGGGCTACAGCAGGCCATCAAGAACGAATGGAACAATCAGGAGCAGGACTTCCAGAACTTCGGTCGCGACGTGTGTAAACGCGTAACGGCACTGGAAACCCAGCGTAAGGATCTGGTTAAGGCGTTGAACTAAGGTTTTACGTTAACAGGTTCCGTTGTTTTAAGAATTGCACTCTTAACTCGACGGAACCTTTTTTGTTGCCAGGGCAGTGTTGCTGAGTTTTTAGGGCTTGAACCGCATTGATGATCTCAATGGGCGCAGCTTACATGCTGCGCCCATACAGGTGAGCCTGCAATTCTACCTAAGTTATTCTTCCGGCAAGAACAGTTCCAACAGCGAATTAAGGAACAGTTTGCCATGCTCGGTGATCTGCCAATACTCTGGCGTCTCTAGCAGATAGCCTTTAGCCAGTGCTTCGTCCAATGGCGCGCGGATCACACTCTCATCCAGCCCGGTATAATGGGCGAACTCGGCGCGTGGCGCAGCTTCCAGCAGGCGGAAGCGGTTCATAAAGAACTCGAATGGCCGATCGTGCGCCTCGACTTCATGCAGCTTGTCCCGATAGTCACCTCGCATAAAGCCGCGTGGATGCTTGGTTTTGGCGGTGCGCAGAATGCGGCCATCGGCAAAGGTCAGCTTGCCGTGTGCGCCACAACCTATCCCCAGATAGTCGCCAAAGCGCCAGTAGTTGAGGTTGTGCTGACACTGGTAACCCGGTTTGGCGTAGGCCGAGGTTTCGTACTGCTGATATCCGGCGGCGCTTAACAGCTCATGCCCTTGTTCAAAGATATTCCACAACGCGTCATCGTCCGGCAATACCGGCGGGCGTGAGCTGAAGAGGGTATTTGGCTCGATGGTGAGCTGATACCACGACAGATGCGGCGGATTGAGGGCGATAGCCTGGCGTAGATCGTCCAGCGCTTCTTCCAGTGACTGATCCGGCAGGCCATGCATCAAATCCAGATTGAAACTGCGCAGGCCCAGGCCGGTTGCCAGATGCGCCGCGCGTTTGGCCTCATCTGGGCCATGAATGCGCCCCAGACGGGTTAGCTTCTCGGCGCTGAAGCTTTGTACGCCAATCGAGATGCGGTTCACCCCGGCGCGCTGGTAGCCACTGAAGCGATCGGCCTCCACGGTGCCTGGGTTGGCTTCCATGGTGATCTCGGCGTCATCCGCGACATGAATGCGCGCCCGCACGCCATCCAGCAGTGCCTGCATGGCTTCGGCACTCAACAGGCTCGGCGTACCGCCACCGATAAAGATAGTGCTGATTGCACGACCGCTGGCGAGCGGCAAATCAGCATCCAGATCCGCCAGTAGATGATCGACATATTCCTGGTGCGGCACTTCGCCTTTCAAGGCATGCGAGTTGAAATCACAGTATGGGCACTTTTGTACGCACCAGGGAATATGGATGTACAGGCTGAGCGGTGGCAGTTGTACGCTGTTAGCTGGCATTACGCATCGCTTCCAACATCAACTTCAACGCCTTGCCACGGTGGGAAATGGCAATTTTCTCTTCCCGCGTCAGCTCTGCTGCGGTGCAGCCCAACTCTGGCACATAGAAGATCGGATCGTAACCGAAGCCGCCAACGCCGGCCGCTTCAAAAGTGATCTCACCGTTCCAGCAACCGTGGAATACCAGCGGAGTTGGATCTTCCGCATGGCGCATATACACCAGCACGCAATGGAATTGAGCACCGCGCTTGCCCGCAGGCACGTCTTTCAGCGTCACCAGCAGCTTGTCCAGATTCTGCTGGTCGCTGGCCTCTAAACCGGCGTAGCGGGCAGAATAAATACCCGGAGCGCCGCCCAAGGCATCGACTGCCAGGCCTGAGTCGTCGGCAATCGCTGGCAGACCGGTGATCTGCGCGGCATGGCGGGCCTTGAGAATGGCGTTTTCAATAAACGTCAGGCCGGTTTCTTCGGCGGAATCTACGCCAAGCTCGGTTTGCGCTACCACGTCAAAGCCGAAATCGGCCAGCAGTTCGGCGAGTTCACGCACTTTGCCGGGGTTGCCGGTGGCAAGAACGATTTTTTGCATAATAGCTACCTTGAAATTATTCGATGAGCGCCGCGATGGCCTCAGGGATCTGTTGCGGGTTGAGGATGCGCAATTGCTTGTGCCGCCCCAGCTCGCCTTTCTCGATGATCACGTTGCTTTTCGCCACCTTGAACTGCTTGGCGATAAACTTGATGAGATGGGCATTGGCCTGGCCATCAACCGGCGGTGCGGTGATGGCGACTTTTATCTCGTCGCCATGCAGGCCAATAATCTGATCGCGGCTGGCTTTGGGCTGAATATATAGCCTGACCACCAGCCCGTCCAGCTGCGGGGTAACTGCACTCACAGCAGGAACCAGAGCTCGCCAAACAAATCCATCCCCAGGTAGTTGATCAGATACAGGATCAGGATCACTACCATTGCGGAGAAATCAATGCCACCCATTGCCGGGATCACGCGGCGGATAGGGGCCATCAATGGCTCGGTAAGCTGGAACATCACATAATCAATCGGGCTGCGGCCCTGGCTGATCCAACTCATCAAGGCGCGAATGATCATCACCCAGAAGATCAGGTAGCCGACGGATTTGATCAGAGAAATCAGACCAAACAGCAAATTGTACAGGCTGAGTGACAGGGTACCGCTCTGGATCAGCAGCAGTAGCGGATATTTGATGGTCATCAGCAGGAACGCCAACAGCAATGACGCGCTATCTACCGGCCCCATCGAAGGAACGATGCGGCGCAGTGGGCCGACGATCGGCTGGGTGATTTTCACCACAAACTGCGAAAACGGGTTATAAAAGTCTGTGCGCGTCAATTGCATCCAGATGCGCAACAGCAGCACCATCACGTAAATATCAACGACGGTTTTGACCAGAAAAGTCAGCGTTAGCATGTAAGTTACCCTTCTCCTTAACTTCTGGGTTATCCCCTTGGTTTTCAGACCACCGTGGCGGCCTGAAACTCATCGGGCATAGTTAAAATGATTTTTCCATTTCCTGCGCACGGGAAACGGCGGCCTGCATGGCTTTGGCAACGGTCTCTGGCAACTGATGTTCGTTGAACACCCGTATTGCCTCGGCGGTGGTGCCCCCTTTGGAGGTCACCTGCTCACGCAACGTAGCCAGTGAAATTTCCGGGTTGGCGGCGGCCAATGCCGCAGCACCGATAGCGGCCTGCTGCACCAGATCGCGAGCGGCCTGGCTACTGAATCCCATTCGTTCGGCTTCCTGCTGCATGGCATCCATAAACAGGAAGAAATAGGCTGGTGCGCTGCCTGCGGCGGCGATCACGCCATTGATGCCGTTTTCGTCATCGACCCAGCAGACTTTACCCACCGAGCTCATTAGATCGCTGGTGTAATCACGATCCTGTTGGCTAACCTGCTCGGGAGCATACAGCCCGCTCATTCCTTTACCGACCAGTGAAGGGGTATTGGGCATGATGCGCACGATATTCAAGCCTTCACCGAGCATTTGATAGAAACGGCTCACCAGAATACCGGCGGCGATCGACAGCACTAGTTTACCGGAGAAATCGACCTGTTCCTGTAAAGGTAAGCAAACCTGCGCCATCATTTGCGGTTTCACCGCCAGGACTACGACGTCGGCCTGTTTTGCACAGGTGATGTTGTCTGCGCTGCTGTGGATGCCATATTCGGCGGCCAGGGCGTCACGGTTTTTTGCTGACGGCGCACAAACGCTGATGGCGGCTGCCGGATAGCCGCCGGCGACTAAGCCAGCAATGATAGCGCGAGCCATATTACCGGCACCAATAAAGGTAATTTTGCGATGTTGCATCAAATCCTCGTTATACGGTGGTGTGCGAGTAGTCGCGGGCGCCAAAAATTGCGGTGCCGATACGAACCATCGTGCTGCCAGCGGCGATCGCTGCCTGCATATCATCTGTCATGCCCATCGACAGCGTATCCACCTGCGGATAGCGCTGCTTGAGCTCCTGGAAAGCGTCGTTCATCTGGCCGAATGTCGCCAACTGGCGCTGATAGTCGTGTTCCGGGGCCGGGATGGCCATCAGCCCACGCAAGCACAGGTTAGGCAATGCGGCGACCGCCTCGGCCAGCGCTGGCAGCTCACTCAATACAATGCCAGATTTACTCTGCTCGTCACTGATATTTATCTGGATCAGCACGTTTAACGGCGGCATTTCTGCGGGGCGCTGATCGTTCAGGCGCAGTGCAATACGTAAGCGGTCAACGGTGTGGCACCAGGCAAAGTGCTCTGCCACCAGCCTGCTTTTATTGGATTGCAGCGGGCCGATAAAGTGCCATTCCAATCCAGCCCCTTCCGGCCGCTGGGCAAAATACTGGATCTTGTCTACCCCTTCCTGCACGTAATTCTCGCCAAACGCGTGCTGGCCTGCGGCGATGGCTTGTGCGATCGCCTCCGCAGGTTTGGTTTTGCTGACTGCAAGCAATGTCACTTCTTCTGGAATGCGTGCGCAGTCTTGAGCGGCCGCTGCAATACGGCTCCTGACATCCTGCAGATTCTGTTGGATAGTGCTCATGATTAACCCGGGAGATTGATATGGATATCGATGAATTTGTGGCTCTTAGTGTAAAGCATAATGCCTCCGATCTGCACCTTTGTACCGGCCATCTGCCAATGTTACGTATCGATGGCGAACTCCAGGCCGTGGAACGTGGGGAAATCCTCACCCAACAGCAGATGTCGGCATGGTGCCAAACGCAGTTATCGCAAACGATGTGGCAGCAACTCCAGCAGGTGGGGCAGCTCGATCTGGCGCTAGCTCTGGCTGATGGTACCCGGCTGCGTGCCAATTTCTTTTTGCAAAACGCCGGGGTCTCCGTGGCGTTACGCCGGATCGCCAGCCACTGCCCAACGTTGGCCGAACTGACTACCCCGGAAATTATTCCGGCGCTGCTGCAACGCGAAGATGGCTTGATACTTGTCACCGGTGCTACCGGCAGCGGCAAGTCGACCACCTTGGCGGCGATGATCGACTTTATTAATCGGCATCAGCGCCGACATATCCTCACGCTGGAAGATCCGATCGAATTTATCCATCGTAGCCAGCGTTCCCTAATCCAGCAGCGCGAGTTAGGGCGGGATACCCATAGTTTTGACGATGCGCTGCGGGCCGCACTGCGTGAAGATCCAGACGTGATCCTGCTGGGGGAGCTGCGTGATACCACCACCGTTCGGCTGGCGTTGACCGCGGCAGAAACTGGCCATCTAGTTCTAGCTACTTTGCATACCCGCAGCGCACCACAGGCGGTGGAAAGGCTGGTGGATGTCTTCCCGGCGGAAGAGAAAACCTATGTTCGGGCCCAGTTGGCCAGTAGCCTGCAGGCGGTGATCGCGCAAAAGCTGCTGAGCAAACCCGGAGGAGGGCGTGTTGCCATTTACGAGATCCTCACGGCCACGGCGGCGGTGAGCAGCATGATCCGCGAAGGTAAAACCCATCAGTTGGTCAGCGTATTGCAAACCGGTGCGCAGTCAGGCATGCAAACTTTTGAACAGGGTTTGCAACAGCGTGTTGCGCAGGGAATATTATAATGCCACAATCGATTAGCTATTCCCCCCTTATACCTTATATTTAATTGCAATCAATAGCACAGAGGTTGCGTGCAAGAGCGAAGTATATTGGTAACTCAAGAGCGAATTGTGTTGCAGTATAAGCAACTCTCTATGGGTTTTTATTTTTAGGACTAGTATTAGGATAAGGATATTCTTATGGGTTCCTGGCTGATTGTTGACGATCACCCCGCAATTTGTTTCGCTGTGAAAGCAATTTTATCTTCATTAGGTAATAACTCGATCCAGACCGCAACTAACGGTCTGGATGCCATGGCGCGAATAAGGGAAAATACGCCGCAGCTGGTGATACTTGATATCATGCTGAACAAAATGGATGGGCTGCAGATCCTACAGCATATTCGCCAGGTGGACAGCGCTATTAAAGTGGTGGTCTATACTAGCCTGCCCACGGGGAGCTATGCAGAAAGAGCGTTGCGTGCCGGGGCTAGCGGGTTTTTCAACAAGGATCAGGATATCAGTCAATTGGCACCATTGTGCCAACTGGTGCTGCAAGGCTATGCTTGCTTTCCACAGATTACTCTGATGCCTTTGCTAAATTCACCGCAAAAAAGTGAGAATGATCTTGCTCGCCTTTCCGATCGTGAATTGACCGTGTTGCGGTATTTGTCAGAGGGTCTTAGCAATAAGGAAATAGCCGATCGTCTGATTTTGAGCAATAAAACTATCAGCACTTATAAGACACGTCTGATGGAAAAACTAAAAGTTAGCAGTACGGAAGATTTAGTGGCTTTTTTTCATCATCAGAGCGAACGACCTGACGATGAATAAATTGCTCTTGATACTTTTGTTTTTTGGCTGTGGTGTTTCCGCTGGGGAAGTTCCAGCGTTTCGTGAAACAAATTTGCTTAGCCGTAGCCAGGTTCAATTATCCGAGCCTGAGCTAACCAGTGATGATTGGCAATGGTTGCGCCGTAAACGTGTGCTGGTTTTCGGCATTGCGGCCCCCAATTATTCTCCTTTTGATATCATCAGTGGCACCCGGGATTATGGTGGTATCAATGCTGATTACCTGGGGATCGTCGGCTATAACCTTAACGTACAGATAAAGGTGCGTTACTACGAAGATGCCTCAGCCTTGCGGAGGAGTCTGGATAAGGGAGAAGTCGATCTGATCGGCAATGTCGCTGCAAAAAGCGTAGCCGATCCCGACATGCTGCTTTCTACACCTTATGTCTCTGCCTCACCGGCATTGGTGGTGCGCACCGACAGCCTGCTGCAACAGAATCCCCCCAAGCGCATTGCTATCGAACGCCTATACAGCGGTAATCAGAGCTTGGTAGCACGCTTTCCGGCGGATTATCAGGTTTTTGACATACCGCGCCGGGCGCTGGAGGCGTTGTCGTTCAAGAAGCTGGACGCTTTTATAGGTGATGCCACGGTGGCTCGCTATTTAATCAATCAGGGCAACCTGAACAATCTGCGTTTGCAATTGCTGCCACAGCAGGACATCAAAGGCTTCTCCTTTGGCATGGCCAAGGGGAATGTGCGTTTACAGCGAATATTGAACGCTGTTTTAGCGAGCATTCCGGAAAGCACCCATGCAGAGATCCAAAGCCGCTGGAATGGCGGGATCCCCATGTCACAAAGCGATGAACACCTGCTGCTGACCTCATTGGAAAGAAAGTGGGTGGAAGAACATCCCAGGGTGCGCTTGGCCGTTAATGGCGATTTTGCCCCTCTGGGCTTCTTCGACGTTCAGGGGGAGTTCCGTGGTCTGACAGCCGATGTGTTGGAGGCTATCTCTAGCCGTATAGGGCTCAAGTTTGACATTATCCGCGCGCAATCGCTGCAAGACTCCCTGGATGCGGTGAAAACCGGCAGGGCTGACATTGTCGCTGGCGTGACGCTAGATGCAATCTGGCCTAACGGGTTGCTGACCACTCGTTCTTATTTATTCAACTCTTGGGTATTGCTGGGGATCCAGGAGCAGATTAGCCATGATCCTCCGCAGTTGATTGCCCTGGTCGCAGGGCACCCTCTGCAGGTTATCTTGCGGGAACAGTACCCCGAGAGCCGGATCATTACCGTGCCTTCACCCCAAGCCGGTATTGAGGCGCTAAAAGCAGGGAAGGCTGAAGCACTCGTGTTGCCGATGATTAGCGCCGATTATTTCCTGGCTCGGGAGCCCACATCGGGGCTTAGTATTCTGAGTGCTCTGGATATTGAACCGGCGCGTTTTGTGATTGGTGTCTCTGGTAATGAATATCCCCTGGCAACCATCCTCGACAAGGCATTGCTGAATATCCCCCCAGAGGATATCCATGCGATGACCAGCAATTGGTATAACAACACCTATCTGCTTGAAGGTACCCCGGGTGATGGAGAATTGCTTGCCCACTGTTATTCCACAGCGTGGTTACCGATCGTTCTGTTGCTGGCAATGCTGGTGATAGTCTTGGTTATCAGCCGGTTGCGCAGTAAGCGCCGCCTGGTGCAGCGTTGCCAGGCGATCATCGATAGCGTGCCCTTGCCGATTTACATCACCAATCTGAAAGACCAGATAGTGATGGCGAACACGCCGTTTTTTAATGCCATCAATGCTCCCGCAGAGAAGGTGGTCGGTAGCTCACTGGAAAATTACCCACTGCAACTGCCTGTTACGCTGGATATTGGCCGGGGTGGTGAGCAGGAACAGGTTTTATCAGTTATGCAGTTGGGAGGCCAGTCGCGTACTTTGCAGCAGTGGGGCCAATTGTTAATTACTGAAGATCAGCGTGCTGAAGGAAAAATCGGCGGGTGGTTTGACGTGACCGAACGAGATCGCCTGATCGCGCAGTTACAGCAGGCGAAAGAGCGCGCAGACAGTGCCAACCGGGCTAAAACCACCTTCCTGGCCACCATGAGCCATGAGATCCGTACCCCGCTCAATGCCATTATCGGCATGTTGGAGCTGTTGCTGAACCGCCCGCAACGGGAGGAAGCTTTAGATCGAGAACTGCTGAGCGTTGCACATGAGTCCGCCCATTCTCTGCTGGCCTTGATTGGTGACATTCTTGATATCTCACGCATTGAGGCGGACCGTCTGATCCTGCATCCACAGCGTGCCGATATCCGTCGCCTGATTGAAGCCGTGGCGATGTTATTTGACGGTGTGGCACGCCAAAAAGGGTTAGCGTTCAGGTTGGATATTGACGCGGAGATCACTGGCGATGTGTTAGTAGATCCTATGCGTTTCAAGCAGGTGCTATCCAATCTGGTGAGTAACGCCATCAAGTTTACCGAGCAAGGGCAGGTCACGCTCAGCGTCGTGGTCGATCAGATTAGCGAAGAACGAGCGGATCTGCGGCTACGTGTTTCTGATACTGGCAAGGGGATTGATGCTGTTACTCAAGCGCGTCTTTTCCAACCCTTTACTCAGGGCAATGGGGAGGCTGGCGGGACGGGGCTAGGGCTGTATATTTGCCGCAAGCTGGTAGAGATGATGGGAGGGACCATCGCATTGAACAGTGAGGTGGGTATTGGCAGCGAGGTCATCGTGCTGCTTTCGGTGCCGAGATTGCTGAAATTCCCCCCTCAAACACCTCTGGAGGAACCCGCCCCGGTGGCATCATCCCAGCTGCGGGTACTGATCGTTGAAGATCATCCGGCGGGTAGAATGTTGTTGACCCAACAGTTGCAGTTTCTTGGCCATCAGCCCAGTGCGGTGGGGGATGGGGAGCAGGCGCTGCAGTTGTTGGAGCAGGACAGCTTCAACCTGATTATCACCGACTGCCAGATGCCTGAACGCGATGGTTACAGCCTGAGCCGCCAAATCAGGCTCCTCGAGCGTGAACAGCAGTCCGTTCCTACGGTGATCTGGGGGCTGACGGCCAATGCGCAAGAAAGTGCACGGGAGGCCTGTCTGCAGGCGGGAATGGATGACTGCCTGTTTAAGCCGGTTAACCTGAGCATATTAAAAGCGAAATTGTCTACGTTGCCACTGGCTGATGTGGGGAGCAGTGAAGAGGAGCCTGCGTTTGTCGTGGAAGATTTACCTGCGGAATTGCGCCAGCCAAAGATATTGCAAGAGTTCATCCAAACCCTGCTGGATTGCTTGCATGAAGACTGTACGCAACTTGCCATGGACATGAAGCAACAACCGATGGACCTGATAAGCATACGGGCGTTGGCCCATAAATTGGCTGGTGCGGCCCGGTTGGTGAATGCTGAAAAACTGAATCAAGCTTGTCAGTCATTGCATGACAACCCCGTTCAGGCCACCGCAACGGCGGTGCTGGGGGAAGCGCAACGGCTGCTCAGTAGCTTAAAGAAGGTACAACGGACTACAGGAGAATAGTCCCTTCCTACAGAGTGATTAAGCCTTCTGCAGATATTAAGGTAAGGGCGATCATTTTATTCTTTGTTGCACAGGAAGGGGGGCTTTTGGGCTCCTCATGTGTAATAACGTTTAAGGATAAAATGATGAAAAACACCACTAAATTAGCGATTCTGCCACTGGTTTTGGTTCTGGGCGCGAGCTTCTCTACCATGGCTAATGCGGCTTACGACTGTAACGCCAAGCGTGCTGCGATCGAATATCAGATCCAGCAGGCAGAGAAGTACGGTAACTACAACCGCGTAGCGGGTCTGAAGCGTGCTCTGAGCGAAGTTAATGCCCATTGCACCAACGGTAGCGTGCTGCAGGACGCGCAGAAGAAAGTCACCAAGCTGGAACAGAAACTGGCCGACAAGCAGCAAGACGTCCAGGAAATCAAAGCCGACCTGCGCGAAGCTCAGGCTAAAGGTGACGCCAAGAAAGTGGCCAAGTACCAGAAAAAACTGCAAGAAAAGCAGGCTGACGTAAAAGAAATCAAGCAAGAGCTGAAGCAGGCTCGTGCTGAACTGGCCGCTGCACAGAAATAAGCAGTCATGATTTGGTAATTAAGGGGCGCAGATGCGCCTCTTTTTGTGTCGGATAAATATTGTGGTTTGCACTCAGGGAACGAATGAAACCCACTTTTCATATTGCCATTATGTCGTTAGGCCTGTTGGTTAACGGTGCCAGGGCTGAAATAAATAACGTCTATCTCATTATTAACGATAACTTTAAGGGCGAGGTGGCCGTTAACCTGGGGCTGGATGAGCAGCCGTGTATTAATGCCCCCTTGCTACGTGAGTGGGGGATACGTGATGCCGCGATAGTGATGGAAACGACCCCTGAGGGCTGTATTCTGCCCGACGCATTAAGTGCGCGAAAAATTGGGGTGTTCTATGAGCCGATAGCACAATTGCTGACGGTAGATATCCCGGCTGGCATGCTGGGTGACAGCAAGCTGGCAGGCCGCTGGAATGACGGCATTAATGCGGCATTTGTTAACTATCAGTTCAATTACGGCCACTATGCGGGCGAAAACTATCGCGATACGCAGCGGCACGAAAGCCTGTATGCCGATATTACCACCGGGGTAAACGTGGGCCCTTGGCGGCTGCGTTATCAGCCCGTCTATCAGAAAGAGATCTGGGGCAACCCGACCTGGCACACCGAAAGGGCGCTAGCCTATCGGGATCTCAAAGCTTGGCGCGCCACGCTGACCTTGGGCGACAGCATGACGCCATCAGTTTTATTCGACAACGTCCGATTCCGTGGCATCAGCCTGGTATCGGATAGCCGAATGCTACCGGATGGCCTGCGGCAGTTTTCCCCCTGGATACGCGGCTTCGCACGGAGTAATGCGGAAGTGAGGGTGCGCCAGAACGGTGAAGTCATCTATCAGACATTTGTTTCCCCGGGAGCATTCGTGTTGAAAGATGTCTATCCGCCCGCGCTTGAGGGGGATCTTACCGTCACGATACGCGAAAGCGACAGTACCGAAACCGAACGAAAAATTCCCTACTCCTCCATGCCCAACCTGGTTTATGCCGGCCAGTGGCGCTATGACGCCTCGGTGGGTAAATACCAACCCTATTACGGTATGGAAGAGGTGCAGCCAGGCTTTGCCCAGGCCTCGCTCAGTTATGGGCTCCCGGGGAAGGTTACGCTGTATGGTGGTTTCCAGGGGGCAGATATTTATCGCAGCGTGGCGGTCGGGATTGGCAAGAGTCTTAACCACTGGGGAGCGATTTCGGCGGATTACACGTTTTCATCTGCCCGTCAGCCAAGACGTTCAGCGCCGGACACCGGCGGCATGGCGCGTATGCGTTACGCTAAGGCTTTCCCGGCCTGGGAGTCTTCCCTCAGCCTGATGGCGCAATATTATCCGCGGCAGCGCTATCGTACGTTTGGCACGGCAATAGATCAGCAGAGCACCTATTGGTGGGACTGGGAAGACGGCATTTTTGTCGGTGACTTTGACGAGGAAAAAAAGTATCGCCTGGAAGCGCGCTATAACCAGTATCTGTCCGATTCAGACAGCCTGTACCTGACGTTGGCTCGAGAAGCTACTCGGGGTAATCAAAGAGGTGAAACCAGCGTCGAGATGGGCTTCAGCGCCAGCCTGGGTAAGGTAGACGTTGCGCTGTATGCGGAATATAACCGTCCCTCGTATGGCAAAGAGCAGGCACAGTTGGGGCTCTCTGTCTCGCTGCCGTTGAACGCGATCGGCGCACCACGTATGAAGCTGAATTATGATCATACGTTGGCTAACGATCGGACCGACAGCCGGCGGATAGGCGTCAGTGGTACGCTGCTTGACGACTATAGCCTGAGCTACAACGCCAGCACTAGCCAAAGTCAACGCAATGGCAGTAGCCAGGATCTGAGCGCCAATTATCAATATAACGCAGGTGACCTGCGGGTAGGTCATTCGCAAGGGGCAGGCTATCGCCAGCAGAATCTGGAGCTTGCTGGCAGCCTGATGGCGCATCAGGAAGGACTCACGCTTGGGCAGACGTTAGGCGACACCGTGGCCATCGTCAGTGTGCCTGGGACGCCGGGGATTGGCATCGATAATCAGTATGGCGTCACCACCGACTGGCGGGGCTATGCCCTGATAGGCAATCTGACGCCGTACCGTATCAACAGTCTGACGCTGGACAGCCTTGAGCTACCCGATACGCTTGAATTGCCTGAATCTGATCAGGAAGTGGTGCCTACCGCTGGTGCGATCATGTTCAGCCGCTTTGCTCCGGCTCGGAAAATCAGCCCGGATGCTGCTCAAACCAGCTCTCCAGAATAACCACTGCGGAGGCAGAATCGACGCTGCCTTTATCCAATGCGCGGAATCCCCCATGGTCAAACAGATTGGCCCGTGCCTCCACGGTGCTCAGGCGCTCATCATGCAGGGCAATCTGCACACCAAAGCGGCCATGCAGCCGGTTGGCAAATTTACGCGCTCGTTCGGTCAGCGGCTGTTCGGTGCCATCCATATTCAACGGTAAGCCAACCACCACCAGGTCTGGCTGCCACTCTTTCAGCAGGCGCTCGATCTTCTGCCAGTCAGGTACGCCGTCCTGGGCTTTAAAGGCCGCCAGCGCTCGAGCGGTGCCAGTAATTTCCTGGCCGATCGCTGCGCCGATGCTTTTGGTCCCGAAGTCGAAGGCGATAATGGTGCGGTTAGTCATCAGGCGTGTCCTGCGTGGCTGGCAATGCTGCGAATATCGATGCCAAGGCGGTTGGCGGCTTCGCGCCAGCGGTTGGCGATCGGCGTGTGGAACAGAATGTCGGTATCGGCCTCGGCGGTCAGCCAGGCATTTTCCAGCAGTTCCTGTTCCAACTGGCCCTTTTCCCAGCCCGCATAGCCAAGCGCCACCAGCACATCGGTGGGCTGATCTGGCGTGCCAAGCGTTTCCAGCACGTCTTTCGAGGTGGTGATCATGGTGGCCGGTGAGATCTGAATGCTGGAGCCAAAGCCTTTGCGTGGGGTATGCAGAATAAAACCGCGATCGTCAGCCAGCGGGCCGCCAGCGAACACTGGTTTGTCCAGGCTGATCGCCAGATCGCGTGGTGAAGGCTTGATATCGAGTTTATCCAGCACCGTCTCCACGGTGAAATGTTCCACGGGCTTGTTGATCACTAATCCCATGGCTCCGTCGTCATTATGTTCGCAAACGTATATCACCGAACGTTTGAAGCGCGGATCTTGCATTGCGGGCATGGCAATCAGGAAATGGTGCTGTAAATTCATGGCGTTAATTCAATTCGGAAGTAAAATGCATGCCCTCTCCCAATGAGAGAGGGCGCGTCGTCGGCCTACTTCGCGGCCAGACGTTTTTCAATGGCGTCCATCAGCATGCCGGTGACGGAAACCGGGAATGCGGCTTCGATCTCACGGGCGCAGGTTGGGCTGGTGACGTTGATCTCGGTGAGGCGATCGCCAATCACGTCCAGGCCAACAAAGATCAGCCCTTTCTCTTTTAGTGTTGGAGCAACCGCGCGGGCAATTTTCCAGTCGCTTTCGCTCAGCGGGCGCGCTTCACCACGGCCACCTGCGGCCAGGTTACCACGGGTTTCGCCTTGGGCAGGGATACGCGCCAGGCAGTAAGGCACCGGTTCGCCATCCACCACCAGGATGCGTTTGTCCCCATCCTTGATGGCTGGCAGGAAGTTTTGCGCCATGCAGAAGCGGCTGCCGTGTTCGGTCAGGGTTTCTATAATCACCGACAGGTTGGGGTCGTCCTGCTTCACGCGGAAGATCGAGGCCCCGCCCATGCCATCCAGCGGCTTGAGGATGATATCGCCATGCTGCTGGTGGAATTTGCGGATATGGGCAGCGCTGCGGCTGACCAAGGTGTCTGGCGTCAGCTCCGGGAACCAGGCGGTGAACAGCTTTTCGTTACAGTCACGCAGGCTCTGTGGCTTGTTGACCACCAGCGTGCCTTTCACTTCGGCGCGTTCCAGGATGTAGGTTGCATAGATGTATTCAGTGTCGAACGGCGGATCTTTGCGCATCAGGATCACGTCCAGATCCTGCAACGCCAGATCCTGCTCGCTGCCAAAGCTGAAGCAGCTCGCTTTGTCTTCTTTCACGTTCAGCAGGCGCGTGCGGGCACGGCCATCACCGGCATGCAGATAGAGATCGTTCATCTCCATATAATGCAGTTCCCAGCCGCGGCGCTGCGCTTCGAGCAGCATGGCAAAGCTGGTGTCTTTTTTGATATTGATGGATGCGATAGGGTCCATCACGATGCCGAGCTTGATCATCTCTTCTCCTTACGAACCTGTGAGACAGGTTCTTAGCCCAGGTCGCCGAAACGGACCTGCAAAGCGGTAATTGCGGTGAGCGCGGTGGTTTCTGTACGCAAAACGCGTGGCCCCAGCAGGATATCAGTAAATCCATAGTCTGTGGTCATGGCAATTTCTTCGGCGGATAATCCGCCCTCCGGCCCAATGAGCAGACGTACGCTCACTACCGGCAACGGCAGGGTATTGATACTTTGGCTGGCGCGTGGATGCAGGTTCAGCTTGAGGCTATCGTCCTGCTCGGCGCACCAGTGTTCCAGAGACATCGCTGGGCGGATTTCCGGAATGCGGTTGCGGCCGCATTGTTCGCAGGCCGCGATGGCGATTTTTTGCCACTGCTGGAGTTTTTTCTCCAGTCGCTCACCGTCGAGTTTAACGCCGCAGCGCTCGGAAAATAGCGGAGTGATCACGTTCACCCCCAACTCAATGGATTTCTGGATGGTGAATTCCATCTTTTCGCCACGGGAGATCACCTGGCCAAGATGTAAGTTGAGCGGTGATTCGCGATCTTCCAGTTGCCCGGCGTTGATCTGAACCAGCACGTTCTTTTTATCCACCCGGGTGATTTCTGCCTCAAACACCTGGTTGCTGCCATCGAACAGTTGCAGTGCCTGCCCGGCGCTCATCCGCAGCACGCGGCCGACATGATTGGCGGCATCCTCGCTCAATGCAATTTCTGCACTGGCGCTCAAGGGCTCTGGATGGTAAATGCGGGGTTTACGCATAATGATTGTCAGATCCTGGCTCAATGATACGGCGCTGCCGGAGGGCAGCGCGAAAGCACTATAGTAGGTCAGCCTTTTTGCTGCTGACAAGCCTGTTGAATATAAGGGTTGTGATTCCCTTGTACCATGGCGATGCGTGCTTCACGTCGACATTCCCAGGCGCTGACCGGATACAGGCGGTTCCAGGCTTCAAACAGCTGGGTTTGCTGGCGTGAAAGCGGCAACTGGTAGCGATCGCGTATGTAGAAGTAGGTGCGGGCGATGGCGCCTCGCGCACGGGCAGGTGGCTCGGCCTGCTTGTTCTTGAAGTCCACCTTCATCTGGCACTGTCCGTATTGCCCTTCGCCACCTCGCCACTGGCTGTACATAAAGTTATTGCGGTCACCGTTTACTTCACCGATGGCGGGTTGCAGGTTGTGCAAGTCGATCTCTATCTGGCGATAAACCGGATCCTTGTTGCAGTTTTTACGCCCACCCTGTTGCCAGCACTGCAACTGATGGCCGAACTGCCAGGCCGGAACCACATGTTCCCACTCGATACGCCCGGCGCGTTGGGCATTTTTACGCACCTGATAGCCGCAGCTATCAAGATCGGGAACACCTTTCTTACCTTGCCAGTCGATCTTGCAGCCACAATAAAAGCTGCCTGGGGCATCCTGGTTGATTTTGGCGGCGGCAGCCTTGGCCTGGTTAAAGTTATTAATCCCCTTGGCTAGCGTGCCGCTAGAGGCCGTCAATACGACTAAAAATAAAATTTTGCGATGCATATTCCAAAACAGCTCAAAATTGGAAAGGCAGGCAGGGTAACGGAAGTCACCGACAGGTGCAAATCGAGATAATGGATTGTTTTAACTTATAAATATGATTGTTAACGGCTTTGATTAACCGGAAAATGTCAGCTTTTCACCACACTGGCGGCAGCGGTATTCGCTCTCGCCGCGCATCACCCGATTATGGCGGCGCAGGGTCAGCTGATGCTGCTGGCAATCGCAGCGGTAGGGAAAGGTTTTGCTCTGTACCGAGCGGGTCTCAAACTGGTGGGTACGGCTGGCGGGAACCTGCAATACGTTTTCCATCATCCAGCGCCATTCCCGGCCATGCGGCGGCACGCGGCCAAACTGGCGGAAGACCAGCAGATGAGCCAACTCATGGGGGACCACTTCGTCGATAAACGGCTGCTGGTTTTCCATCAGCAGCACCGGATTGAGGCGGATTTCCCAGGCTTGCAGCCAGGCAGTGCCCGCGCTGGTGCCGCGTTGCTGATACAAAATCTTGGGCTCTGGGAACTCGACGGCAAAATGCTGCCGCGCCAGCTGCAATTTGTCTCGCAGGCAGCGCATTACCGCCTGTTGCAGCGCAATGGGGATTCTTACTCTGTTCATAGTGGCGCTAGCTTAAGCAATGATGCGGCGGCTGGCAACGGGGCTGTAGGGAAAAGTCTATGGGTTCTAACCGTTACGCAAGGCTTGTATGTACGATGCTTGTGTCTACAATAGCAGCGATTTCCCCCTTACCCTAACGGCGATAACAATGCTTTTACCGAACCAGATTGAATTACTCAGTCCCGCCCGCGATGCAGATATCGCCCGTGAGGCTATTTTGCACGGGGCCGATGCGGTCTATATCGGTGGCCCAGGCTTCGGCGCCCGTCACAATGCTGGCAACAGCTTGAGCGATATCGCCGGGCTGGTTGAATTTGCCCGCCGTTATCGGGCCAAAGTGTTCATCGCCCTCAATACCATTTTGCATGACGACGAGCTGGAGCCGGCACGCCGCTTGATCCATCAACTGTATGACGCCGGAGTTGATGCGCTTATCGTGCAAGATATGGGGATCCTGGAACTGGATATTCCGCCAATTGAGCTGCATGCCAGCACCCAGACCGACATCCGTAGCGTAGAGAAGGCTCGTTTCCTGTCCGATGCCGGTTTCTCCCAACTGGTATTGGCGCGTGAGCTGAATCTCAGTCAGATAAAAGCTATCAGTGACAACGTCGACGCTGCCGTCGAATTTTTCATCCATGGTGCGTTGTGCGTGGCCTTCTCCGGCCAGTGTTACATTTCCCATGCTCAGACCGGACGCAGTGCCAACCGTGGCGATTGTTCGCAGGCGTGCCGGCTTCCCTACACCCTGAAAGATGATCAGGGACGAGTAGTAGCGTATGAAAAGCATCTGCTGTCGATGAAAGATAACGATCAAAGCCGCAACCTGACGGCGCTGATCGACGCCGGTGTTCGCTCATTCAAGATTGAAGGGCGCTATAAGGACATGAGCTATGTGAAAAACATCACTGCGTACTATCGTCAGCACCTGGATGCCATTCTCAACGAGCGTTCCGATCTGACGCCGGCATCGTCAGGCCGCACGGAACACTTCTTTATTCCGTCGCCTGATAAAACCTTCCACCGTGGCAGTACCGATTACTTCGTTAACCAACGCCAGATGGATATTGGTGCCTTTGACTCACCCAAGTTCATTGGCCTGCCTATAGGAGAAGTGCTAAAGGTGGGTAAAGATCATCTGGACGTGGAAGTAAAAGAATCGCTGACCAATGGCGATGGACTTAACGTGCTGATCAAGCGCGATATCGTCGGCTTCCGTGCCAATAAGACAGAGAAAATTGCCGAAGGGCGCTACCGGGTTTGGCCTAACGAAATGCCGGCAGATCTGCATAAGCTGCGTCCACAGCATCCGCTTAATCGCAACCTCGATCACAACTGGCAACAGGCGTTGCTAAAAACTTCGGCGGAACGCCGCATCGCCGTCGATATTCTGCTGACACAAAGCAGCGACGGAGTGACGCTGACCCTGATCAGCGAAGAGGGCATCAGCGTCAGCCATACGCTGCAGGGCGAATTCGGCGCCGCCAACCAGCCGGAAAAAGCGCTTGTCACACTGCGTGACGGATTGAGCAAACTGGGGCAAACCCTTTATTACCCGCGTGACGTTCATCTTGATCTGCCGGTGGTTTGCTTCATACCCAACAGCCAGGTCAACCAACTGCGCCGCGATGCGGTGGAAGCGCTGGACGCCGCACGCCTGGCGCAAAACGAACGCGGTGGCCGCAAACCGGTTTCCGTGCCGCCGCCGGTTTATCCGGAAACGCACCTGACGTTTCTTGCCAATGTTTATAACCACAAGGCGCGTGAGTTTTACCAGCGTTATGGTGTCACGTTGATTGATGCCGCCTACGAGGCACACCAAGAAAAAGGGGATGTGCCGGTGATGATCACTAAGCACTGCCTGCGCTTCGCCTTCAACCTCTGCCCTAAACAGGCCAAGGGTGTACAGGGTGTGAAGGGGCGGGCATCGCCGATGCAGTTGGTGCATCAGGGTGAGGCGTTGACGTTGAAGTTTGACTGCAAGCCGTGTGAGATGCATGTGATTGGGAAGATCAAAAATCATATTTTGCGGATGCCGGTGCCGGGGAGTGTGGCAGGGGGGATCTCGGTAGAGGAGCTAATGGCGACGTTACCAGGGAAGAAAAAATAGCCTAGGTGATGAATGAAAACGGCTTGGTGTGGAAACGGGGCCGTAAGGAAATCGTTGCAACGCTATTTTCCTACAATGATAAGCCGATCGACTCACATTGATTGTAATCATTGTGTTAACTGCGGGATAATAATCCGTGCATGATGAGTCTGTACCCGCAGTTCTCACCGGATGAGGTCAGAAAAACAACGCCAGCATTAAGTCCCTACGTTAATAGAGGTTATTTTGCGATTTGGCGCAATAACTGACTACCTAAAAATACGTAAGGTGTGGGGAGTTTTTTTGACGCAGCGCGCCCCGAGCACGCTGGGTAAGTGTGAATTTAACGCAGCTGATGTTGCAAGTGAGAGATCAATGTCGAATAAACCGTTCCATTATCAAGATCCGTTCCCGCTGAAGAAAGACGATACCGAATACTATCTGCTAAGCCGTGACCACGTTTCCGTCGGCGAATTTGCCGGCCAGGAAGTCCTCAAAGTTGACCCGCAAGCCCTGACTCTGCTCGCCCAGCACGCCTTCCACGACGCCTCGTTCATGTTGCGCCCTGCGCATCAGCAGCAGGTGGCGGATATCCTCAATGATCCCGATGCCAGTGAGAACGACAAGTACGTTGCGCTGCAATTTTTGCGTAACTCAGAAATCGCCGCCAAGGGTATTTTGCCAACCTGCCAGGATACCGGCACGGCGATCATCATGGGTAAAAAAGGCCAGCGCGTCTGGACCGGTGGCGGGGACGAAGAAGCCTTGTCGCGTGGGGTATACAACACCTTTATCGAAGACAACCTGCGCTATTCGCAAAACGCCGCGCTGGATATGTATCGGGAGGTCAATACCGGCAGCAACTTACCTGCGCAGATCGATCTCTACAGCGTGGATGGTGACGAGTATAAATTCCTGTGCATCGCCAAGGGCGGTGGTTCGGCCAACAAAACCTATCTGTATCAGGAAACCAAAGCGCTGCTGTCCCCTGGTAAGTTGAAAGACTATCTGGTCGACAAGATGCGTACTCTGGGTACCGCGGCCTGCCCACCGTACCACGTGGCCTTTGTGATTGGCGGTACTTCGGCGGAAGCCACGCTGAAGACCGTGAAGCTGGCTTCAACCAAATATTATGATGCGCTGCCAACCGAAGGCAACGAACACGGTCAGGCGTTCCGCGATGTGGCGCTGGAAGAGGAACTGCTGAAAGAAGCCCAGAATTTGGGTCTGGGTGCACAGTTTGGCGGCAAATACTTTGCCCACGATGTGCGCGTAGTGCGTTTGCCACGCCACGGCGCTTCTTGCCCGGTGGGGATGGGGGTTTCCTGCTCCGCCGACCGTAATATCAAAGGCAAGATCAACCGCGAGGGGATCTGGCTGGAGAAACTGGAGCATAACCCAGGTAAATTTATTCCACAGGAACTGCGCCGCGCGGGTGAAGGGGAAGCAATCAAGGTGGACCTGAACCGCCCGATGGCCGAAATTCTCAAGCAGCTGTCACAGTATCCGGTGTCTACCCGCCTTTCCCTGAGCGGCACCATCATCGTTGGGCGTGATATTGCCCACGCCAAGCTGAAAGAGCGCCTGGATCGTGGCGAAGGTTTACCGCAGTACGTGAAAGATCACCCGATCTATTACGCGGGCCCGGCCAAAACGCCAGAGGGCTATGCTTCTGGTTCTCTGGGGCCAACCACGGCAGGGCGCATGGACTCCTATGTCGATCTGTTGCAGTCACACGGCGGCAGCATGATCATGTTGGCCAAAGGTAACCGTAGCCAGCAGGTGACGGATGCCTGCCACAAGCACGGCGGATTCTATCTTGGCAGCATTGGTGGCCCGGCGGCGGTGCTGGCACAGCAGAGCATCAAGAGTCTGGAGTGCGTGGAATATCCTGAACTGGGTATGGAAGCGATCTGGAAAATCGAAGTGGAAGATTTCCCGGCCTTTATTCTGGTGGATGACAAAGGGAATGATTTCTTCCAGAAGATCCAGGAATCTCAATGTACGCGCTGTGTGAAGTAAGCTGATTGATAGCCGCCCCAGTGGGCGGCTTGTTCTTTGAGTAACAAGCTGTGATGTTTGTGATGAATTCGTCAGCCTTTGTAAAATAGTGTCGTCGCTTTGGACGCTCTAAATAAATCTGTATACCATTACCGTGGACAATTTTGGCTAGGAAAAGTAATGGTGACGCAGGAAACACATATCAAAGAATTACTGGTCTGGATAGAAAACAACCTACGCAATCCACTATCACTGGATATTGTTTGCGAAAAATCCGGCTACTCCAAATGGTATCTGCAGCGCATGTTTCGCAAACAGACCAACCTGCCACTTGCTGCTTATATCCGCGCCCGTCGCCTCTATCTGGCTGCCTTCTCATTACGCTTTACGCAGAAAAGCATTCTGGATATTTCGTTGGAGTATCAGTTCGATTCCCAACAGACATTCTCACGCTGTTTCAAAAAACATTTCTCTGTCACACCTAGCGCCTACCGTAAGGCCCAAAATTGTGACTTCAGCCATCTGGTGCAATCGCTGTCGCTGAATCAACCTAGCGATATCTCTATTGACTATGTTGAGGTTAAACCAGACAGCTACTCGCTGGTCGGCCAGTATTATTCTTATCACATCGATATTGAACAGTTGGGCGAATCCCACGCGGCAATTCGTGATGGAATAAAGGATCGTTTTTGTGATGAGTTTAAATTAAATCCAGACAAACTTTATGCGCTAACCAATTTTACGCCCGATGGTGAGCGGGTGAAGGTCGACTATTTTGTGGCGGTAGATAAAACCATCGCCAAAGGTAAATCGTTGCTGGAACTACCGGAAATCAGCGGCGGTTATTGCCGCTTCCACTATGCTGGCAAACCGGTGGCCCTTCACGAGCATATCGCCAGCGTTTATACCAAACTTCTGCCGCAGTTTAATCTGGTACGCCGGGAAGGGTACGATATCGCGCAGCATAGCTACTCGCTTGATAGCGACGAAGAGCTGTACCTGGAATATGAGTATCTAATCCCGATAGTGCCAGACAAAGCCTTCGCAGAGAAAACTTGCCCCTCACCCTAACCCTCTCCCACAGGGAGAGGGGACCGATCGAGTGTGTTTGAAATGGTAGTGACTTACCTCGGATGAGGGGGCGATCGGGTTGGGCTGAAGGTGTACTGATTTATCATGACCCCCGACTGCTTCACCCTGGTTGAAGGGGCGATCGAGGTTGTTGAGATTATCTGAACGCTTCCAAAAGAGCAGGGGCTATCAGCTCCCTCTCCCTGTGGGAGAGGGTTGGGGTGAGGGGTGATTCTTCTGCTGCACGATATCGGCCATTACGGCCAGAGCAATCTCCGCCGGAGTTTTACTGCCAAGCGGCAGGCCGATCGGCGCATGGATGCGGCCGAGTTCCTGCGGGCTGAATTCGGCGATTTGTTGCAGCCGCTGGCGGCGGCGATCGCTGTTCCGTTGGGAACCCATCGCGCCGATGTAAAACGCCGGGGTGTAGATCGCCTCCATCAGGGTTAAATCATCCATACGCGGATCGTGGGTCAGCGCCACAATCGCGGTGTTGGCGTGGCAACCGCCTGCCTCAATGAATTTGGCCGGGAACTGGCGCAGCAAGGTGATATGCGGTTTGAGCTGCGTGGCGAAGTTTTCCAACGCTTCCGGGCGGTTTTCGCATACCAACACTTCAAAGCCGAGTGCGCTGGCAAAGTCGGCGCAATACAGCGCCACGCTGGAAAGCCCGGCAATCAGCAACCGAGGAGCGGCGGCGATGTGCAACTGGATCTCCTGTTGGTTGCGCACGACCTGGGTTGCGCTGGCAAAGCTGGTGGTTTCCAGCGCGCTACAGGCATTGGGCAAGGTCAGGTGTTTGATCAGGGCATGATGGCCAGCCAATGCCTCGGCGATATTGCGCAAGTAGCTAATGCTGGCAGGGCCTGCGGGCAGATGCTCGATCAATACGTCCAGCACGCCACCGCAGGGCAGCGCCACGCTGGGGGTTAGCCCGCCAGCGCCGTAGCGGATCACCTGGCTGGCGGCTTGATATTCTCCCTCCGCCAGACGGCGCAAAAAGTCCTCTTCCACGCAGCCACCGGATAACGATCCACAATAGTGTCCGTCGCGGGTCGCCACCATCAACGCGCCAGGTGAACGTGGTGATGAGCCATAAGTGTTCAATACGGTACACAGCCATACCGGCTGCTGTTCCAGCCAGTTGATGGCTTGGCTGACTACGGTGATATCAAGATGCTGCATTAATTAACGGACTCGTTGGCCACTAGCTGAGAAGGGAGATCGATATCTTGCACGATGCTCGGTTTATCGAGATGGAGCAGGTAGACCTGCCCGTGACTGCTTAGCAGTTCCCGCGCACCATTATCGCCACGTAACGCACACAGTTGTTTGCGCAAAATGGCGGTGAAACCCACCGGGTGCCCGGGCTGTTGTTGGAAACAGGGCCGTACGATGTCGTGTTGGCTAAGGGCTGCGGCAACCTGTACAAAGATCTGCGATGAAACAAAAGGCATATCCGCCAAATGGATCAGCCAGCCGTCCCAGTCTGCCGTTGCGGCGACGCCAGCGGCAATTGACTCACCCAGACCACCGCTGGCCAGTAAGGTGCAGGGAACCTGATGCGCGGCACACACCTGTTGCACCGGCAGGTTTTCTGGCCGGGTGACGACCTGCACCGGTAAGCCGGAGGCTAGCGCCTGTTGCAGCGTCTGTTCGAACACCGTCTTGCCCTGCAATAGGGCATTCAGTTTGTTGCCACTGCCACCGGCCTGAATAAAACGCTCACCCCGCCCGGCGGCGGTAATTACGATACCTGTCGTCATCTTTTCTGCCCGCGTTTGCGCAAATCAGCCACACTATAGAGGCATTATATATTTCCAAGTGTTTCATTTTATGAAAACAAAATGTTAATGCTCACATAATTTTGGTTATAAGCTTATGATTATAACGTCTTCGGCAAGGTTACCCGCGGTTGCGCAACAAAACCGATAAAAAACGACTTACCTCCATCCTTCGGGGTACGGCGCTAATGCCCGCATCTGGATACCAGGGGTAAATAAGAACGTAAAGGATATTTTATGAGCAATTTCAACCCGTCACGACGCCGCTTTATTAAAGGTGCCGTGATAGCGGGGGTGTCTGTCTACCTCGCGCCTCTTTACAGCCGCGCCTATGCCGCGTTGTTTGAGCAAAAGATCCTGCAATCGCCCAACTGGGATGCGCAGACTAAACGCATTCGCTACCGTATAGATGGTCGCTCCAAGGTCATGGGCCAGAAAGTGTTTGCCCGTGATATTCGTGCCGTTGATATGCCGCATTGGCCGCAGCAGCAGGCTCATGCCTTTATTCTGCGCGCCACTAAAGCCGATCGTCTGTTTACCGGCATCGATCTCTCCTTGCTGGGTGACGATCTGCAACCGGATCGGATAGTAACGGCGGAAGATCTTGAGCTTGACGGTTTGGCCTTCCCGGCGTTTTATGGCGATGACATGCTGCTGCCTACAGGGAAAACCCCAGCCTATCTTGGCCATGCGGTGGCAATCCTGATTTATCATGATTTTGCTCGTTTCCGCTTTGCCAAAGACAAGCTGAAATTCCACGACGAAGTGATCCAGTATGGTACTGAAACCGGCCCGTTACAGCGCGATCCTTGGGGCAGCTTCCGCTACGTGCGCGTCGGGGGCGAACAGCCATTCGATGACGATCGCTTTTCCAGCCTGAAAGACACCCCTATCTTCCCACTGTCAATGCGCAGACATTTGCCGGTGTGGCCGGAAGGGCGTGAGGGCGGCAAGCTGGATCAGGAAGGCATGTATTACGCCGGGATGATTGCCGACCAGCTGCAAACCCCACCGCAGGACTGGTTGGTAATGTCACGCCGCTATACCACACAATCTGTTGATACTTCGGCCTTGGAGCCAGACAACGCCAACGGCTGGTTTGATACCGCCAGCCAGACCTTGCATCTGGTGATCCCGACCCAGTCCCCGCAGGAGGTGGCGGACGAAATGCCACGTATGTTGGCCAAACGTCATCAGCCGATCAAACAGCTGATCCTGCACCCTTGTTACACCGTGGGCTACGGCTCGAAAGATCACTATAACTTCCCGTATTACGGTGCGGTTGCCGCGCTGTACGGTGACGGGCTACCGGTGCGGCTGGCTAATGACCGCTATGAGCAGTTCCAGACCTCGATCAAGCGCCATGCCTTCGATATGGATTACCGCATTGCGGTAGACAGGCAGACCGGCATATTGCAGGCCTTCCAAGGGGCGATGACCGCCGACGGTGGTGGGCGCTGTAACTTTACGCCATCGGTGGTGATGGTTGGGGCTACGGCGGCGCAGTCGATTTACTACTTCCCGAAAAGCGATCTTTCCTCGGTCGGGCTGGCCTCTCGTGCCATCGATGCGGGTTCCGCACGCGGCTACGGCACGTTGCAAAGCATGGCCGCCACCGAGATGATGATGGACGAATTGGCACAGGAGCTGAAGCTCGACCCGATCGAGTTTCGTTTGCGCAACGTGCTCAAGTCCGGCATGAAAAATACCCAGGGGGCGATCCCGGCAGGAGCCATTCGCGCCGATGAAGTGCTGGTAAAAGCCTCACAGCATGAGATGTGGCGCAAACGCGCCGAACGCAAGGCCGAGTTTGAGAGCCAATATCCCGGTAAACGTTATGGCGTGGGTTTTGGGTGCGTGCAGAAAGACTTTGGCACTGGAGCCGAAACTTCCTTTGCTCGCGTGGAGTTCAGCGAGGACGGGCGTATCTCGCTGTATCACAGCGGGGCAGAAATGGGCACCGGCATGTCAACGTCGCAGTCGGTGCTATGTGCACAATGGCTGGGTAAACCGGCAGATGAGGCTCATTTCTCGGTGACTGATTGGGCGCTGTTGCCGATGGTGACCAGCGGCGATCCCTACACGATGTCGCAGGATGAGCAGGACAAGCTGCAAACTAATCCGAACTGGACGCCAAGCTACTGCTCACCTTCCAGCGCCAGCAACTCCGCTTACTATTTCTCGCACAGTACGCGCGAAGCGGCCCGGTTGGTGTTTGAACAGGGGCTGTGGCCTGCCGCGCTATCTATCTGGCAGTCTGGCATTGGTGGCGGCCAGGCGGCACCGCTGGTGGTGCGTAAAGAAGATGCTCGCTGGGTCGAAGGTGGTCTGACGGCGGCCGGTATGCAGATATTGCCGTTTGAGCTGTTGGCGAAGAAAGCCTATCAGATGGGCAACCTGACTGGCGCAGTGGTGCACGTCTTCAACCGCTGGCAGTGGGCTGAAGCGGACTTCAAGCTGAATAATCACAGCGAGCGCCTGCCTGTCGACGGTTTGTCGGTACGCATTGGCAACGGCGAATTCAGCACTCTGGCACGTGAGCAGGTTTATTACCCGCCAACCCAACGTAATAACGCAGCTGTGACCTATTACAGCGCCGTGGGTACGCTGGTAGAAGTGGCGGTAGATATCGCTACCGGCAAGGTTGAACTGCTAAATCATCATTCGATTATGGAGTGTGGCAACCTGATCGTGCCTGAGCTGGTTTCCGGCCAGCTACAGGGCGGTTTGGCGATGGGGATCGGCCATGCGCTGCATGAGTATTTACCGCTGTACGAAGATGGGCCGGGTAACGGCACCTGGAACTTTAACCGTTACCATTTGCCGCGTGCCAGCGATGTGGCTGTCTGGAAACAGACCGGTGACATCCTTCCTGCGCTCTCGGAAACCGATCCGCCGAAAGGGATGGCGGAAGTGGTCATGATCCCTGTGGTTGCCGCATTGGTTAACGCCATTGCCCACGCCACCGGTCATCGGTTCCGTGATTTGCCTGTTCGTGCCGAAAATATTCTTGAGGTGTTACCATGAGCATTAAAACCCAACCCATTACCCTGACCATTAACGGCAAACAATATGGTCCCATCGAGGTACCTGAAGGGCTGATGATGATCGATTTTCTGCATGAATATCTCGATCTGACCGGCTCACGTCTCGGCTGCGGGCAGGGTATCTGCCACGCCTGCGTGGCGATCCTCGACCATCCAAGCGGCACCAGCGAAGAAATCCGTACCTGTATCACCGGCGCTCACTTTTTCAATGGCAAACAGGTACGCACCATCGAAGGCGTTGCGCAGGTGGATAATCAGGGCGAAGTGGTTGAACTCTCGCCGATCCAGCAGTCGTTCCTCGATCACTACAGCTTCCAGTGTGGCTATTGCACGCCGGGCTTTGTCAATGCGGCCACCATTTTTGTCGAGAAGCTCAAGCGTGAGCCAATTCCGCGCGATCGGTTGGAAGGCGCGATTGAGCAGGCGTTGGAAAACCATATATGCCGTTGCACCGGCTATGTCCGTTATTACGAGGCGGTGCGTGACGTGGTGTTGAAAACCCCAGGCCTGCTGAAGGAGACGGCGTAATGAAAAAACGTCTCGCATTGTTGATTGTGCTGATAGCGGCGATTGTCATCGCCGTGCTGTGGTGGCGAGAAAACCGCAGCTATGACGGCCCAGTCCAGCAGGTTACCGCCAGCAGCGAACAAATTGCCCGTGGGCGTTATCTGACGCAGGCTGCCGACTGTGCTGCCTGCCATACTGCCGCTGGTGGGGCACCGCTGGCGGGAGGCTATCCGCTGGATACTCCATTCGGCACCATTTATGGTAGCAACCTGACGCCTTCTGCCGATCAGGGTATTGGCCGCTGGACCAAGGATGACTTCTTCCTGGCGTTGACGCAGGGGGTGGCTCCGGGTGGCCGCCATCTGTATCCGGCGATGCCTTATACCTCCTACAAAGGCATTTCGCGCGAAGATGCGGATGCTATTTATGCCTATCTGATGTCGCGCCCGGCGGTGGACGTAGCCATTCCAGCCAACGATATGCCGTTCCCGTTCAACCAGCGGATGGCGCTGATCGGTTGGAATTTACTGTTCCGCAACAGCGATCCGCTACCCGCCAGTTCGCAGGGGAGCTCCGCCGAATGGCAGCGGGGGCGTTACCTGTCTGACGTACTTGGCCACTGTGGCGAATGCCATACGCCACGGGGCATGCTGGGGCAGATGGAAGTGAACAAGCCAATGCAAGGTGGCGATCTGGGACGGTTTATCGCGCCGGATATCACGCCACAGGGTTTGGCTCAGCGCGGTTGGACACCAGAGGATCTTAGCCGTTTCCTCAGCACCGGGTTAGCGCCGCAGGGCTCGGCGTTTAGCGAAATGCACATGGTGGTCGATCTCAGCACTCGCCATTTGACGCCGGAAGATCATCGGGCGTTGGTGACCTACCTGATGGGCGACAAGCCACCGCAGCCGGTGGCCGCTAAAATCGGGCAGGGCAGCAATGCCGGGCGTATCACCTATCTCGACCAGTGTTCCGCCTGCCATGAGCGTGATGGTGCAGGTATACCGCATGTTGCGGTAGCGATGCGTGATAACGCCACGCTGCGCCAACCGGACGGCAAGAACCTGATCGTGTCGGTGCTGGATGGGCTACCAGCACAGCAGTTCCCCGGTAACGAAAGTATGCAGAGCATGCCGAGCTTTGCCGATCGTCTGGACGATGCGCAAATTGCCGAACTGGTGAATTACCTGCGTGTCACCTGGGGCGGACTGCCGGCGGATATCACCGCCGAGCAGGTGAAGGCACTGCGTAAAGCCCATTAATGATGAAGAAAAACAATAGGCCCGCGTGCGGGCCTATTGATCGTCAACAATGATATCAGTGGGTATTGGTGGCGCTTACAGCACGTTGGCCACGCTGCTTGATGAAGTAACCGATGCCGAGAATGACGAGCCATACCGGGATCAGCAGCACGGAAATCTGGATCCCTGGTGTCAGATACATGATCACCAGAATACCGGCCAAAAAGGCCAGGCACAGATAGTTACTGAACGGATACCAGAAGGCCTTGAACTTCGGCTCGACGCCTTCATGGTTTTTCGCCTTGCGGAATTTCAGGTGTGCCAGACTGATCATCGCCCAGTTGATCACCAGGGCAGACACCACCAGCGCCATCAGTAATTCAAAGGCACGGCCTGGGATCAGGTAGTTGATCAACACGCACAGTGCGGTTGCCAACGCTGAGAAACCGATGGCAACTACCGGCACACCGCGGCTATCCACTTTCAGCAGGGCTTTCGGGCCATTACCTTGTTTGGCCAAGCCGTACAGCATGCGGCTGTTGCAATAGACGCAGCTGTTGTAGACCGACAGCGCAGCCGTCAGGACCACGATATTAAGCACCGTTGCGACCATATTGCTGTTCAGCGCATGGAAGATCAGCACGAACGGGCTGCCGCCTTCGACTACTTTTCCCCACGGATAGAGTGACAGCAGAATAGTCAGCGAGCCGATATAGAACAGCAGGATGCGGTAGATCACCTGGTTGGTGGCTTTCGGGATGCTTTTTTCCGGGTTATCGGCTTCGGCGGCGGTAATACCCACCAGTTCCAATCCACCGAAGGAGAACATGATCACCGCCATCGCCATGAGCAGCCCCATAGTGCCGTTCGGGAAGAACCCGCCCTGCGCCCACAGGTTGGTGACGCTGGCTTCTGGGCCGCCCAGGCCGCTGAACAGCAGGTAGGCACCAAAGGCGATCATGCCAATGATAGCGACCACTTTGATGATGGCGAACCAGAACTCCATTTCACCATAGACCTTCACACTCGACAGGTTGATGGCGTTGATGGCCAGGAAGAACACGGCAGCGGAGATCCAGGTTGGGATACCCGGCCACCAGTACTGCACGTAAATACCTACCGCGGTCAGTTCTGCCATGGCAACCAGCACGTACAGCACCCAGTAGTTCCAGCCGGAGGCGAAACCGGCGAAGTTCCCCCAGTATTTATAGGCGAAGTGGCTAAACGATCCGGCCACCGGCTCTTCTACCACCATTTCACCCAGTTGACGCATGATCAGGAAGGCAATAAAACCGCCAATTGCATAACCAAGGATGACCGACGGGCCGGCCATTTTTATTGTTTGAGCGATACCGAGGAACAGGCCGGTACCTATTGCGCCACCTAAGGCGATCAGCTGGATATGGCGGTTTTTCAGGCCGCGCTTCAGCTGGTCGCCATGCTGTTGACCATCCATCAATGAAACCCTCTGTGCTGACATAATGCTCATTACCGTAAAGTAATGATTACGATGTGTGTTTTTTTTTGTTTACGACGTTATAGCTATAAATTCCACGGCGTCGCTACCGTTTGGCAGAGAATAATGGTATGTGCGAAAGTTTGCACCTGCTTTGTTGTTTGAATGATTAAGATTGCAGCAGTTTAGGCAACAAAATGCGGGTTGTGTGACGAGCGGGGGGATTGCGTGCACGAAATAAGCAATAACTCACAGAATTGGCAAAAATAATCGCCATTGTTGTTGTTTTTTTGTTAACGATGCGGGGCTCGGTAAGCGGTTGTAAAGCGAAAATAACCCTTAATCTCCTTGCCATATAACCCGGGCATTGTTCTAACCAGAGGTTTCACAAAAGTTAAATTCGGCGGCTACCTCGTAAATGGTATTACCAACGCTGAGTTGCCGGTTTGCAAAGGCTTATGGATTGAAGTGTTAAAATGTGCGGCATTCATGATTTCGATCAAGGCCCATATGGACAGCAGGTGAATACTTTGTTACTTTACCGTCACGTTTTTGAAATTGGTATTACCAATTGACTCCGGGCACTTCGCAGAGAAGAAATCACCCATGGCCTACAGCAAAATCCGCCAACCCAAGTTGTCAGATGTTATCGAGCAGCAGCTCGAATACCTGATCCTCGAGGGTACGCTACGTCCAGGCGAAAAGCTGCCTCCAGAGCGCGAGTTGGCGAAACAGTTTGATGTTTCCCGTCCTTCTCTGAGAGAGGCAATTCAGCGTCTGGAAGCTAAAGGGCTGCTCCTGCGTCGCCAGGGAGGCGGCACCTTTGTACAAACTAATCTGTGGCAGAGCTTCAGCGATCCGCTGGCTGAGCTGCTGGCCGATCATCCTGAATCACAATTCGACCTGCTCGAAACCCGTCATGCTCTCGAAGGTATCGCTGCCTATTATGCGGCGTTGCGTGGGACTGACGAAGATCTGGCGCGCATCCGCGACTGCCATCATGTGATCCAGCAAGCTCAGGACAGTGGCGATCTAGACGCCGAAGCCGACGCGGTCATGCAATACCAAATTGCCGTGACCGAGGCTGCCCACAACGTTGTGTTACTCCATCTGCTGCGCTGTATGGGCCCGATGCTGGAACAGAACGTTCGTCAGAACTTTGAATTGCTCTACTCGCGCCGTGAGATGTTGGCAACAGTGAGTAGCCATCGCGCCGGGATCTTTGAGGCGATTGTGGCACGCGAACCTGAAAAGGCCCGTGAAGCCTCGCACCGCCATTTGGCGTTTATCGAGGAAATTTTGCTGGATCTCAGCAGAGAACACACCCGGCGTGATCGATCGCTGCGGCGTCTCCAGCAACGCAAGGATTAAGAGTGGTTCTCTTCAAGGCACACCAGCTTGTAGAGATAAAGCTCGGAGTGCTTAATTAAGTACTTAAGCGGCAACCAAACTGATGAGCCTGTCTTCGTGCGTTTTATGACAGAACGCACGAAGACAGGCTCCAAACAAACCATTAGACAGATAAGGAATACCACCATGTCAGAACGTTTAAACAATGACGTGGATCCGATCGAAACCCGCGACTGGCTGCAGGCGATCGAATCGGTCATCCGTGAAGAGGGTGTTGAACGCGCTCAGTTCCTGATTGATCAGGTGCTGGGAGAAGCCCGCAAGGGCGGTGTTAGCGTTGCAGCGGGTGCTGCGGCTAACAACTACGTCAACACCATCGCGGTAGAAGACGAACCGGCATACCCGGGCAACCTGGATCTGGAGCGTCGTATTCGTTCTGCCATCCGTTGGAACGCCGTGATGACCGTGTTGCGTGCTTCCAAGAAAGATCTGGATCTGGGCGGCCACATGGCTTCCTTCCAATCTTCTGCGACCTTCTATGAAGTCTGCTTTAACCACTTCTTCCGTGCTCGCAACGAGAAAGACGGCGGCGATCTGGTTTACTTCCAGGGCCACATCTCTCCGGGCGTTTATGCACGTGCCTTCCTTGAAGGCCGCCTGACCGAAGATCAAATGAACAACTTCCGTCAGGAAGTGCACGGTAAAGGCCTGTCCTCTTACCCGCATCCAAAACTGATGCCTGAATTCTGGCAGTTCCCGACCGTCTCCATGGGTCTGGGCCCAATCAGCGCCATCTATCAGGCCAAATTCCTCAAGTATCTGGAACACCGTGGTCTGAAAGACACCTCTGGCCAGACCGTTTATGCCTTCCTGGGCGACGGCGAGATGGACGAACCAGAATCCAAAGGTGCGATCACCATCGCAACCCGTGAGAAGCTGGACAACCTGGTCTTCGTCATCAACTGCAACCTGCAGCGTCTGGATGGCCCGGTTACCGGTAACGGCAAGATCATCAACGAGCTGGAAGGTATCTTCGCAGGTGCTGGCTGGCAGGTGCTGAAAGTGATCTGGGGCGGCCGTTGGGATGAACTGCTGCGTAAAGACACCAGCGGCAAGCTGATCCAACTGATGAACGAAACCCTGGACGGCGACTACCAGACCTTCAAATCCAAAGACGGTGCTTACGTGCGTGAGCACTTCTTCGGCCGCTTCCCGGAAACCGCTGCGCTGGTCAAAGATATGACCGACGACGAAATCTGGGCGCTGAACCGTGGTGGTCACGATCCGAAGAAAGTCTTTGCTGCACTGAAAAAAGCGCAGGATACCCAAGGCAAACCAACCGTGATCCTGGCCCATACCATCAAAGGTTACGGCATGGGTGAAACCGCGGAAGGTAAAAACATCGCTCACCAGGTGAAGAAAATGAACATGGAAGGGGTTCACCACTTCCGCGATCGTTTCAACGTGCCAGTGGCCGATGCTGACATCGAAAAACTGCCATACATCACCTTCGAGAAAGACTCCGAAGAGTACAAGTATCTGCACGAACGCCGTCAGGCGCTGCAAGGCTATGTACCAACTCGTCTGCCTAACTTCACCGAGAAGCTGGAAATGCCAGCTCTGGAAGATTTCAGCTCACTGCTGGAAGAGCAGAACAAAGAGATTTCTACCACCATCGCCTTTGTGCGTGCCTTGAACGTGATGTTGAAGAACAAGTCGATCAAAGATCGCCTGGTGCCCATCATCGCCGACGAAGCGCGTACCTTCGGTATGGAAGGTCTGTTCCGTCAGATCGGTATCTACAGCCCGAACGGCCAGCAGTACACCCCGCAGGACCGTGAGCAGGTTGCATACTATAAAGAAGACGAGAAAGGCCAGATCCTGCAGGAAGGTATCAACGAACTGGGTGCAGCCTCTTCCTGGTTGGCCGCAGCGACTTCCTACAGCACCAACGATCTGCCAATGATCCCGTTCTACATCTACTACTCCATGTTCGGTTTCCAGCGTATCGGCGACCTGTGCTGGGCAGCGGGTGACCAACAGGCGCGTGGCTTCCTGATCGGCGGGACTTCAGGGCGTACTACCCTGAACGGCGAAGGTCTGCAGCACGAAGATGGCCACAGCCACATTCAGTCTCTGACCATCCCTAACTGCATCTCTTACGATCCGGCTTACGCGTATGAAGTCGCGGTGATCATGCATGACGGCCTGGTGCGTATGTACGGTGACGCGCAAGAAAACGTCTACTACTACCTGACCACGCTGAACGAAAACTACCACATGCCAGCCATGCCACAGGGCGCAGAAGAGGGTATCCGTAAAGGTATCTACAAGCTGGAAACTCTGGAAGGTAGCAAAGGTAAAGTACAGCTGTTGGGCTCCGGTGCGATCCTGCGTCATGTGCGTGAAGCTGCGCAGATCCTGGCGAAAGACTACGGCGTGGGTTCTGACACCTACAGCGTAACTTCCTTCACCGAACTGGCGCGTGATGGTCAGGACTGTGAGCGTTGGAACATGCTGCACCCAACCGAAACCCCACGTGTGCCTTACATCGCTCAGGTGATGAATGAGGCGCCAGCGGTAGCGTCTACCGACTACATGAAGCTGTTCGCAGAGCAGGTTCGTACTTTCGTACCAGCCAGCGATTATCGCGTACTGGGTACTGACGGCTTCGGTCGTTCAGACAGCCGCGAAAACCTGCGTCACCACTTCGAAGTTGATGCTTCCTACGTGGTGGTTGCTGCTCTGGGTGAACTGGCTAAACGCGGTGACATTGAAGCTTCTGTGGTCGCTGATGCGATTAAGAAATTCGACATCAACCCAGAAAAAGTTAACCCGCGTCTGGCATAAGAGGTACTGAACAATGTCTATCGAAATCAAAGTGCCGGACATCGGTGCAGATGAAGTTGAAATCACCGAGATCCTGGTGAAGGTTGGCGATAAGGTTGAAGTTGAACAATCGCTGATCACCGTGGAAGGCGACAAAGCCTCCATGGAAGTGCCTTCGCCGCAGGCTGGCGTGGTCAAAGAGATCAAAGTGGCCGTCGGTGATAAAACCGAGACTGGCAAACTACTGATGATCTTTGAAGCAGAAGGTGCGGCCGCTGCCGCACCAGCCGCCAAGGCAGAAGAAAAACCGGCCGCGGCTCCTGCTGCTGCCGCAGCCAAAGACGTTGAAGTACCGGACATCGGGGCTGATGAAGTTGAAGTCACCGAGATCCTGGTGAAGGTTGGCGATACCGTGACTGCCGAGCAGTCTCTGATCACCGTAGAAGGCGACAAGGCCTCTATGGAAGTACCTGCACCGTTCGCTGGTACCGTGAAAGAGATCAAAATCAACACCGGTGACAAAGTGAAAACCGGTTCCCTGATTATGGTCTTCGAAGTGGCTGGCGCGGCTTCCGCTGCCCCTGCTGCTGCGGCTACCCAGGCGACTCCGGCTGCTGCCCCTGCGGCAAGCGCGGCGAAAAACGTCGAAGTGCCAGACATTGGCGGCGACGAAGTAGAAGTGACCGAAGTGATGGTGAAAGTGGGCGATAAAGTTGCCGCTGAGCAGTCACTGATCACCGTTGAAGGTGACAAGGCTTCTATGGAAGTTCCGGCTCCGTTCGCGGGCACCGTGAAAGAAATCAAAATCGCTACCGGCGACAAAGTGAAAACCGGTTCTCTGATCATGGTGTTCGAAGTGGAAGGCGCTGCACCAGCACCTGCCGCTGCTCCGGCCCAGAAAGCAGAAGCTGCTCCGGCTCCGGCCAAGCAGGAAGCCAAAGCGGCTGCACCTGCCGCCGCCGCCGGTAAAGGCGAGTTCGCTGAAAACGACGCCT
The DNA here is from genome assembly GCF_059697885.1 of Serratia sp. NCCP-200. NCBI lineage: Bacteria > Pseudomonadati > Pseudomonadota > Gammaproteobacteria > Enterobacterales > Yersiniaceae > Serratia > Serratia sp. NCCP-200. The sequence goes on along the minus strand of NZ_BAAKUJ010000004.1, from coordinate 26,642 downwards.
ACGTTCACGCGACCCCAGTCATCCGCCGCTTGGCGCGTGAGTTCGGTGTTAACCTGGCAAAAGTGAAGGGCACAGGTCGTAAAGGCCGTATCCTGCGCGAAGACGTTCAGGCTTACGTGAAAGACGCGGTCAAACGCGCCGAAGCCGCTCCTGCCGCTACCGGTGGTGGCTTGCCAGGCATGTTGCCTTGGCCGAAAGTGGACTTCAGCAAGTTTGGTGAGATCGAAGAAGTTGAACTGGGCCGCATCCAGAAAATCTCTGGTGCCAACCTGAGCCGCAACTGGGTGATGATCCCGCACGTGACTCACTTCGACAAAACCGATATCACCGACTTGGAAGCGTTCCGCAAGCAGCAGAACGACGAAGCTGCCAAGCGTAAGCTGGACGTGAAGTTCACCCCGGTGGTGTTCATCATGAAAGCCGTTGCCGCTGCCCTGGAGCAGATGCCACGCTTCAACAGCTCACTGTCCGAAGATGGCCAGAAGCTGACGCTGAAGAAATACATCAACATCGGCGTGGCGGTAGATACGCCAAATGGCCTGGTGGTTCCGGTATTCAAGGATGTGAACAAGAAGAGCATCACTGAGCTGTCCCGTGAACTGATGGCGATCTCCAAAAAAGCGCGTGACGGTAAGTTGACCGCAGGCGAAATGCAGGGCGGTTGCTTCACCATCTCCAGCCTGGGCGGTATCGGGACTACTCACTTCGCGCCGATTGTTAACGCGCCGGAAGTGGCTATCCTGGGTGTCTCCAAGTCTGCGATGGAGCCGGTCTGGAACGGTAAAGAGTTCACACCGCGCCTGATGATGCCAATGTCGCTCTCCTTCGACCACCGTGTGATTGACGGTGCTGACGGTGCGCGCTTTATCACCATCATCAACAACATGCTGGCCGACATTCGCCGTCTGGTGATGTAATGAAAAAAGGGCGCAGCATGCTGCGCCCTTAGTAATTCAGTAGCAGTTTTGTCGGGTTTTGCATGACTCGACAGAATTGTTGGGACACGGGTCACTCGAACACGCTTTGCAGATTATTAACAATTCTGTAAACTGCTCGCGGTGTATGCGTCCCGGTGGATGAAGGGCGTTATGAGATTGATTAATAACATACCCAAAATAATTGGAGCTGCATCAAGGCGGCAAGTTCGTGAATCCTGATGAGCTTACTTTAAGTAAGTGATTCAGGTGAACGAACGCAGCCAACGCCGAGGCAGCTTCAAGTATGACGGGTATAAAATGACGTCTGACCCGCCGGACAACTAATTAAGAGGTCATGATGAGTACTGAAATTAAAACTCAGGTCGTGGTACTTGGGGCGGGCCCTGCGGGTTACTCTGCTGCTTTTCGTTGCGCTGACTTAGGTCTGGAAACCATTCTGGTTGAGCGTTACTCCACTCTGGGCGGTGTTTGCCTGAACGTGGGCTGTATTCCTTCCAAAGCACTGTTGCACGTTGCCAAAGTGATCGAAGAAGCCAAAGCGTTGGCCGAACACGGCATCGTTTTCGGCGAGCCGAAAACCGACATCGACAAAGTGCGCGTCTGGAAAGAGAAAGTCATCAATCAGCTGACCGGTGGTCTGGCTGGCATGGCTAAAGGCCGCAAAGTGAAAGTGGTCAACGGCCTGGGTAAATTCACCGGCGCCAACACGCTAGTGGTTGAAGGCGAGAATGGTGCTACCACCATCAACTTCGACAATGCCATCATCGCCGCAGGCTCCCGTCCGATCCAACTGCCATTTATTCCTCATGAAGATCCACGCGTGTGGGATTCCACCGATGCACTGGCGCTGAAAACCGTTCCAGAGCGCATGCTGGTGATGGGCGGCGGTATCATCGGCCTGGAAATGGGCACCGTATACCATGCTCTGGGTTCACAGATCGACGTGGTTGAAATGTTCGACCAGGTGATCCCGGCTGCAGATAAAGACGTGGTTAAAGTCTTTACCAAGCGTATCAGCAAGCAGTTCAACCTGATGCTGGAAACCAAAGTGACCGCGGTAGAAGCCAAAGAAGACGGCATCTATGTCACGATGGAAGGTAAAAAAGCCCCCGCAGAACCACAGCGTTACGACGCGGTGCTGGTAGCGATCGGCCGTGTGCCGAACGGTAAACTGCTGGACGCTGGCCAAGCCGGTGTAGAAGTTGACGACCGTGGCTTTATCCACGTCGACAAACAGCTGCGTACCAACGTGCCGCACATCTTCGCGATTGGTGACATCGTCGGTCAACCGATGCTGGCGCACAAAGGCGTGCATGAAGGCCACGTAGCTGCTGAAGTTATCGCTGGTATGAAGCACTACTTCGACCCGAAAGTGATCCCATCGATCGCTTACACCGAGCCAGAAGTGGCATGGGTAGGGATGACCGAGAAAGAAGCCAAAGAGAAAGGCATCAGCTACGAAACGTCCACCTTCCCGTGGGCAGCTTCAGGCCGTGCTATCGCTTCTGACTGTGCAGACGGTATGACCAAACTGATCTTCGACAAAGAAACGCACCGTATCATTGGTGGCGCGATTGTCGGCACCAACGGCGGCGAGCTGTTGGGTGAAATCGGTCTGGCGATCGAGATGGGTTGTGACGCAGAAGATATCGCGTTGACTATCCATGCTCACCCAACCCTGCACGAATCCGTAGGTCTGGCAGCAGAGATCTACGAAGGCAGCATCACCGATCTGCCAAACCCGAAAGCCAAGAAGAAGTAATTTCAGCGGTTGGTAAGGTTGATAAGCGGCTCCTGTGAAGGGGCCGTTTTTTTGGAATAAATGCCAATAAAAGGCCGCTCAAAGAGCGGCCAGTAGCTTACTTGTTCTGGAATACGACGTTGAAGATCAGTTGGTTGCCGGAAACTGACCAGCCGCCTTTGCTGATCCCAAACAGCGATCCCAGTACAATGAGCAGGATAAAGAATGATCTCCCTTTCATTGCGCGTTCCTTGTGGAACCACGACCACCGCGACTTCACCGGGAAAGCCCCGGTGGAACAAGCACTTGGTAATGCTTGTATCGCAGTAGTTGCAGCACTGTTCTCAAGCCCGATGACCGGCTGCTAAACCGGCAGAACAGACCCAAAATCAGAGTACATAAAACAGCGTTTTTTTGCATCAGATTGGTTGATTTTTTAACCATCTTTACGCACAATGTTGGAACTTGGTAGTGCTTGTATCGTTCTTTAACGATGTAAAAAATTCGTTCGGTGCCTGCTAACACCGCACGGATACAAAAGAACCGTCTTTATGGCGGTTTTTTTGTGCCCAACGCCCGCCAATTTCTCACAACCCTATCGATAACCATTGTAAAAGTATGGACGTTATGTTGTGCTCATTGGGCTGAGATTGCTGTTGTGCCGTGACGAACCCGAGCCCGTCCCGCCTGCTTTGCAGCCGATTACGCTGCGGTCAACGATTCAGCAAAGATTTAATGTTGCTTTTATGTGAACGAATTAACAACCGATTTAAATCCTGATATGCTGGCTGGGCGGAACCGGGCACTGTACCTTACTTACAGTCCAGGATATCGACAGCAGTGCCCCGTCAAATATCGCCGTGCGCTAAACCCGGTTTGAATATAAAACGCCAGGCACAATAAATGACAATGAGAGCGAGGAGAAAGTCGTGCTAGAAGAATACCGTAAGCACGTGGCCGAGCGTGCTGCAGAGGGCATCGTCCCTAAGCCATTAGATGCGACACAAATGGCAGCGCTGGTTGAATCATTAAAAAATCCGCCAAAAGGCGAAGAAGAATTTCTGTTAGACCTGCTGATTAACCGTGTACCACCGGGCGTCGACGAAGCCGCCTATGTCAAAGCAGGTTTTCTGGCAGCCGTTGCCAAAGGCGAAGCCACTTCCCCCCTGGTTACCCCTGAAAAAGCCATTGAACTGCTAGGCACCATGCAGGGCGGTTACAACATTCATCCACTGATCGAGGCGTTGGATAACGAAAAGCTGGCACCGATTGCTGCCAAGGCGCTTTCCCATACGCTGCTGATGTTTGATAACTTCTACGACGTAGAAGAGAAAGCCAAAGCTGGTAACCCACACGCTAAGCAAATCATGCAGTCCTGGGCCGATGCCGAATGGTATCTGTCACGCTCACCGTTGGCGGAAAAGATCACCGTGACCGTGTTCAAAGTGACTGGTGAAACCAACACCGACGATCTGTCACCCGCTCCGGATGCCTGGTCACGTCCAGATATCCCACTGCATGCGTTGGCAATGCTCAAGAGCGAACGTGAAGGCATTTTCCCGGATCAGCCGGGTAGCGTTGGCCCAATCAAGCAGATTGAAGAACTGAACAAGAAAGGTTTCCCGCTGGCCTACGTCGGTGACGTGGTTGGTACCGGTTCTTCCCGTAAATCGGCCACCAACTCGGTGCTGTGGTTTATGGGCGACGACATTCCTTACGTGCCGAACAAGCGTGGCGGCGGTGTGGTGCTGGGCGGCAAGATTGCGCCAATCTTCTTTAACACCATGGAAGATGCTGGCGCATTGCCAATCGAAGTGGACGTTTCCAACCTGAACATGGGCGATGTGATCGACATCTTCCCGTATAAAGGCGAAGTGCGTAACCATGAGACCGGCGAACTGGTTGCCAGCTTCGAGCTGAAAACCGATGTGTTGCTGGATGAAGTGCGTGCCGGTGGCCGCATCCCACTGATTATCGGCCGTGGCCTGACCACCAAGGCGCGTGAAGCGCTGGGCCTACCGCACAGCGAAGTGTTCCGTATTGCCAAGCCGGTAGCGGCTAGCAGCAAGGGCTTCTCGCTGGCGCAGAAAATGGTTGGCCGTGCCTGTGGCGTTGCTGGTGTTCGCCCTGGCGAATACTGCGAACCTAAGATGACCTCGGTAGGTTCACAAGATACCACTGGTCCAATGACCCGTGACGAGCTGAAAGATCTGGCTTGCCTGGGCTTCTCTGCCGATCTGGTGATGCAGTCGTTCTGTCACACTGCCGCGTACCCGAAACCGGTAGACGTCACGACTCACCATACGCTGCCAGACTTCATCATGAACCGTGGCGGCGTTTCGCTGCGCCCTGGTGATGGTGTGATCCACTCCTGGCTGAACCGTATGTTGCTGCCGGATACCGTTGGTACCGGTGGCGATTCCCACACCCGCTTCCCGATCGGCATTTCCTTCCCGGCCGGTTCTGGTCTGGTAGCCTTTGCTGCCGCGACCGGCGTGATGCCGCTGGATATGCCTGAGTCGGTGCTGGTGCGCTTCAAAGGCAAAATGCAGCCTGGTATTACCTTGCGTGATTTGGTGCATGCTATTCCTTACTACGCGATCCAGCAGGGCCTGTTGACCGTAGAGAAGAAGGGTAAGAAGAACATTTTCTCTGGCCGCATTCTGGAGATCGAAGGTCTGCCGGAACTGAAGGTCGAACAGGCGTTTGAGCTGACCGATGCCTCTGCAGAACGTTCCGCTGCCGGTTGTACCATCAAGCTGGACAAGGCACCGATTGCCGAATATCTGAGCTCCAACATCGTGCTGCTGAAGTGGATGATCTCCGAAGGTTATGGCGATCGCCGTACCCTGGAGCGCCGTATTCAGGGGATGGAAAAATGGCTGGCGGATCCGCAGTTGCTGGAAGGCGATGCGGATGCGGAATATGCCGCAGTGATCGAAATCGATCTGGCTGATATCAAGGAGCCAATCCTGTGTGCGCCGAACGATCCGGACGACGCGCGCCTGCTGTCCGATGTGGCCAACAGCAAGATCGACGAAGTGTTTATCGGTTCCTGCATGACCAACATCGGCCACTTCCGTGCGGCGGGTAAACTGTTGGATCAGCATAAAGGCCAACTGCCAACCCGTCTGTGGGTGGCTCCGCCAACCAAGATGGACGCAGCGCAATTGACTGAAGAAGGCTACTACAGCGTCTTTGGCAAGAGCGGGGCGCGTATCGAGATCCCTGGCTGTTCACTGTGCATGGGTAACCAGGCACGCGTGGCGGACGGTGCGACCGTGGTTTCCACCTCAACCCGTAACTTCCCGAACCGTCTGGGTACTGGAGCCAACGTTTATCTGGCTTCCGCAGAGCTGGCGGCAGTGGCATCACTGCTGGGCCGTCTGCCAACGCCTGATGAGTATCAGACCTATATGGCACAGGTCGACAAGACGGCGGCGGATACTTATCGCTACCTGAACTTCGACCAGTTGACCCAGTACACGGAAAAAGCCGACGGTGTGATCTTCCAAACCGCGGTGTAATTCAATACTGAGTTAGCATCATCACGGGGAGCCTTTGGGTTCCCCGTTTTTTTGTGATCGACCCCGGCTTTTATTGATGTTAACTGATTGATTAATATTGATTTGATGAAACCATTACTCTCAGGCTAATAAACCATCCCCCTGCTTGATTGATGGCGTTCTCCTAGACTCTTACTCTAACCGTACTGAACAGAACCAAGTAAACCCAGGAGGTTGAGGTATGTCGCTTCATCAAAGCCCCACGCGCGTTTGGGATACCCGGCGGCAGGAAAAAAAACGCCGTATCGCGAGTGTGCAAGGGCAGTCGCAGGGCAAAGTGATCCCCACCGCCGATCTGACCAGCGTGCTGGAAAAACTGCTGGTTTCTGGCGATCGGGTGGTGCTGGAAGGCAATAACCAGAAACAGGCCGATTTTCTCTCCCGTATGCTCGCCGAGGTCAACCCCGCCAAGGTCCACGATCTGCATATGATCATGCCAAGCGTTGGCCGCGCCGAGCATCTGGATATTTTTGAAAAGGGCATCGCCCGTAAGCTCGATTTTGCCTTCTCTGGCACTCAGAGCCTGCGTATCTCCCAATTGCTGGAAGATGGGCAGCTCGAAATCGGTGCCATCCATACCTATATCGAGCTCTATTCCCGCCTGTATGTGGATCTGGTGCCGAACGTGGCGCTAGTGGCCGGGTTCAAGGCCGATCGTCACGGCAATCTGTACACCGGGCCAAGCACCGAAGATACCCCAGCGCTGGCGGAAGCCACTGCGTTTAAAGACGGCATCGTCATCGCTCAGGTCAACGAACTGGTTGATGATGAAACGGACCTGCCAAGAGTTGATATCCCCGGCTCCTGGATCGATTTTGTCGTGGTGGCAGACAAGCCGTTCTTTATTGAACCACTATTTACCCGCGATCCGCGCCTGATCAAACCGGTGCATGTGTTGATGGGGATGATGGCGATCAAAGGCATCTACGCCAAACATCAGGTGCAATCGCTGAACCACGGTATCGGTTTTAACACCGCCGCCATTGAGTTACTGCTACCGACCTACGGCGAGCAACTGGGCCTGAAGGGCAAAATCTGTAAGCACTGGACTCTGAACCCACATCCAACCCTGATCCCAGCGATCGAAAGCGGCTGGGTAGAGACCGTGCACTGTTTTGGCGGTGAGCTGGGGATGGAGAATTATATCGCCGCCCGCCCGGATATTTTCTTTACCGGTAGCGACGGTTCCATGCGCTCCAACCGTGCGTTCTGCCAGATGGCCGGTCAGTACGCCGTAGATATGTTTATCGGTTCAACCTTACAGATCGACGGTATGGCCCACTCTTCTACCGTGACACGTGGTCGCCTATCCGGTTTTGGCGGCGCACCGAACATGGGGCACGATCCACACGGTCGTCGCCACGCTACGCCTGCCTGGCTGGATATGATCGAAGAGCCGGATCCGTTGGCTCGTGGCCGCAAGCTGGTGGTGCAAATGGTGGAAACCTTCCAGGCGGGGGCCAAACCGACCTTCGTAGAAAAACTCGATGCCGTCGATGTGGCGCAAGAGTCTGGCATGCCGCTGGCACCGGTGATGATTTACGGCGATGACGTCACCCATGTGCTGACCGAAGAGGGCATCGCTTATCTGTATCGTGCACGCTCGCTGGAAGAGCGCCGCGCCATGGTGGCAGCGGTGGCCGGTATCACCGATATCGGGCTGGGTGTGGACGCTAAACGCGTGGCCGAGCTGCGCCGTGAAGGCAAAGTGGTGTTCCCGGAAGACCTCGACATTCGCCGCACCGATGCAACGCGTTCTTTGCTGGCCGCAGGCAGCGTAGCGGATCTTGTCGAGTGGTCCGGCGGCCTGTATAACCCGCCAGCGAAATTTCGGAGCTGGTAATGAAACTTTCCCCCTGTTTAATCGCTTCTGATGCGGACCGAGTTGCCGCACGCTTGGCGGAGCTTGCCACGCAGGCGCTAGTGGATGAGGCGCGCCTCAGCCCGAAACCGGGGCTGGTGGATGCCCGGGGTTCCGGCGCGCATCAGGATTTGACGTTGGCGTTGATGGTGCGTTCCGCCCACAGCCTGACGCCGGTCTTCCACCGGCTGGCGATTGCCGGTTGGCAGCGTCCGGCAGATAGTGCGTTGCGTCAGGAAGTGGGCCGGATTGGCCGGGAAGGTGAACAGCGGATGATGGTTGCCACTGCCGGTGTTAATACACATCGCGGGGCAATCTGGGCGATGGGCCTGCTGGTGACGGCGGTAGCCATGCAAGGGGGGAACGCAACGCCATCCAGCAGTTGCACATTAGCCGCTCAGTTGGCGCAGTTGCCGGATCATGCTAGCCCGAAGGTGTTCAGCAAAGGCTTGCGAGCCACTCAACGTTATCAGGTACCCGGCGCGCGGGAGGAGGCCCAGCAAGGTTTCCCGCATGTGATGCAACGTGCGCTACCGCAGCTGTGGTACAGCAGGAACCAGGGGGCCAGTGAGCCAGCCGCGCAGATTGATGCCTTGATGGCCATCATGACCACCCTGAGCGATACCTGCGTGCTGTCGCGCGGTGGGTTAACGGCGCTAAACGCGATGCAGCAAGGGGCAGCCGAGGTACTGCATGCCGGAGGGTATCAACATCCGGCAGGGCAGGCGGCGTTGGCCAAATTGGAGCAACGGCTATTGGCGAGCAACGCTTCACCCGGCGGCGCGGCCGATTTACTGGCTGCGGCTCTGTTCCTCGATCGGGCTACGGCCCGCTGAATAATCAATCCAGAGGATGTTATGGAACATATCGATTTGAGTTATCCGGCCAGCATTACGCTGCCGGGTAAGGCACTAACCGGCGTCGTAGGCTCCGGTGACATGGAGGCTCTGTTTGAGCCTGCGGCTGACGGCACGCTGACGGTGGCAATCAAAACCTCCGTAGACGGTAGCCGGCAGCGCTGGCAGCACCTGTTTGAACGCTTGGCGTCATTGCGCGATTTACCTGCCGGGCGGTTAGAGATTAACGACTTCGGTGCTACGCCGGGAGTGGCTCGGCTGCGTATTGAACAGGTATTTGAGGAGGCCGCCCATGCGTGATGATCTCAGCTTTATCGAACTCAGCGCCCGGGAGCGCGCCCGCAATTTGCTGGACAGTGGCAGTTTCCGTGAGCTGTTGGGGCCATTTGAGCGTATTACTTCTCCCTGGCTGGAGCCGCAGGGCATAGTCACCCAGGCCGATGACGGCATGGTGGTTGCTAAAGGCACCATTGACGGTAAACCGGCAGTGGTGGTGGCGGTAGAAGGGGCGTTCCAGGGCGGCAGCATGGGGGAGGTTTCCGGTGCCAAGATGGCCGCGGCTCTTGAATTAGCGGCGGAAGATAACCGCAACGGCATTGCGACCCAGGCAGTCTTGCTGCTGGAAACCGGTGGCGTACGTTTGCAGGAGGCCAACCTGGGGCTGGCAGCGATCGCGGATATTCATGCGGCGATTGTCGATCTGCGCCGCTACACCCCGGTGGTGGGTATTATTGCCGGTACCGTGGGCTGCTTTGGCGGGATGTCGATCGCGGCAGCCTTATGCAGCTACCTGATCGTCACCCGTGAAGCGCGCCTGGGCTTAAATGGCCCACAGGTTATTGAACAGGAAGCCGGTATTGAAGAATACGATTCCCGCGATCGGCCTTTTATCTGGAGCATGACCGGTGGCGATGTGCGCTATCGCAGCGGCTTTGTCGATGAAGAAGTCCCGGATGCGCTGCATGCGGTCAAGGCGGCGATGAAAGGTTGCCTGCAACGCGGCGTGCCTGCTCAGCATCGATCCGACAATTATCACTACTATTTGCCGAAACTGTCGCAGTTCGACACCCGCCAGCAGGCGGATTCGGCGGTCATTGCTCAACTGTTTGCTGCGGAGGATCGGGTATGAGTACGTCATCATCAAGCCGTGGAGAATATTGGTTCTCTTTGCTGACGGCGGGGGCCGAGCAGCGTCGGGGGCAGTGCGCCTCGATCCGGGTTGCGGACGCTGAACTAGAGGGCCAACCGGTGCGTTTTATCGCCGTGGTGCCGGATGCAAATAACCATTACCCACGCGCTGCACGCGGCGAAGTAGGATTGCTGGAAGGTTGGACGTTAGCCCAGGTAGTCAGTGAAGCAGTCGCGGCTGACGTGGGTAAAGTACAAAAGCGCGCCATCGTGGCGGTGATCGATGTGCCGAGCCAGGCCTACGGGCGCCGGGAAGAGGCCTTTGGTATTCACCAAGCCTTGGCCGGTGCAGCTGGGGCTTATGCCAAGGCTCGGCTGGCAGGCCATCCGGTGATTGGTTTGATCGTCGGGAAAGCCATGTCTGGCGCGTTTCTGGCGCACGGCTATCAGGCCAACCGCTTGATCGCCTTCAACGATGCAGGCGTGATGATCCATGCGATGGGCAAAGAGTCTGCGGCGCGCATCACGTTACGTTCCGTAGAGGCGCTGGAGAAACTGGCAGCAACCATTCCACCGATGGCTTATGACATCGAGCATTACAGCTCGCTGGGCCTGCTGGAACAGTTACTGGATATCCGTGACCCGCTGCAGGCCAGTGAGCAGGAACTTAATCTGGTACGCCACGCACTGATCCAGGCGATCGCCAAAACTCGCCGTGAAGGGGTTGGATTAACTAACCGCCTGGGAGCAGACAACCGCCATAGCTCTTCGCTGGTGCGTGAACGTATGCGCGCAGAGTGGTAATGCCACGCTAGCCATTTTTACGTCAGAGTTCAGGAACAAAATACTACCCGCCGGGAGGGCGCATATGATGCGTTCCGACCCGGCATAAAGCTTCACCTGCATATAACAATATAACTAATACCATCGCACCTGATCTGACTGATTTTTTCTTTTTAACAGGTGATTTATGACATACGTAATTATTCATGCCTTGGCGCCGATTTTTGTCATTATGCTGCTGGGCTTTTTTGCCGGTAAGGCAAAAATGGTCGATAACCAGAACGTTTCATTACTCAACATCTTCGTGATGGATTTTGCACTGCCAGCGGCCCTGTTCGGTGCCACCGTACAAACGCCTTGGGCGGGGATCGTCGAGCAATCACCGCTGATCGTGGTGTTGGTGCTGGCGATGTGGATCACCTATGCGGCGATCTATTTTACCTGCACCGGGATCTTCCATAAGTCTCCGCAGGATGCCGCGGTGCTGACGCTCACCGTGGCATTGCCCAACTATGCCGCGCTTGGCCTGCCGATCCTCGGTAGCGTGCTGGGGGAAACGCCGGGAACCTCGCTGTCCGTGGCGGTGGCTATCGCCTGTGGTTCGGTACTGATGACGCCGTTCTGCCTGCTGATCCTCGAACGTGAAAAGGCCCGTGCGGCCGGCGGGGTTCAGGGTTCCAGCCTGGGCATGTTGCCGGTGCTGATGTGGCGTTCGGTGAAAAAACCGATCGTCTGGGGCCCGCTGCTTGGGGTGGTGCTGTCGGCTGTAGGCGTGCATATGCCTGAAATGGTGCTGGCCGCGATCAAACCGCTTGGCCTGTCGGCCACGGCGACGGCTCTGTTCCTGACCGGGGTGATCCTGTCTGCCCGTAAGTTGCAGATCAACGGCCCGGTGCTGCTGTCGAGCGTGACCAAACTGTTAATCCAACCGTTTATTGCCTGGGGGCTGGTGCTGGCATTGGGCCTGCATGGTAGCGTGGCCATCACCGCTATTTTGATGATCGCCCTTTCTGCCGGTTTCTTCGGTATCGTCTTTGGTAACCGTTTTGGCGTGCAGTCGCCGGATGCCGAAGCCACGTTACTGATCAGTTCCGTGTTGTGTATCATTACCTTACCGCTGTTTATCACCCTGACCTCAGGGATGTAACTGGAGAAGCCGATGATTCGCCCGCATGACCTGATTTGGATTAGTGACCGTGCTGCCCTCAGTGCCGATCAGGCGTTGCCGGAGTGGGTTGGCCAGCAGTGGCGCACTTCATTACCGTTGGTAGTACGGCGCGATGTTCAGGATAGCGGGCGGATCCCGGTGGGGATCCGGGGGATGAAACGCAGCCAGCGCGCCGCAGCTTGGGTTAGCGCAGAGGCTATCCGGCGCGTAGTGACGCCGGAGTCTTTGGTGAGCGAGCCGCTGGCGTTGCTGCACTCGAGCTTTGTTTCCCAGCCTCCGGTGCAGGCGCTCATTATGCTGGCTCAGCGGCCTTGGCCGTGGGGCTGGGGCGTGACCGGCAGCTGTGGTTATGCGTTGGCGACTGAAATCCCGGTGATGCATGCCGACAGCGATCTGGATCTGTTGGTTCGCTGCCCGCAGCCTGCCAGCCTTGATGAGTTGCAGAGGTTGGCACAGTGGTTGCAGGCGTTGCCTTGCCGCGCCGATGCCCAAATAGAAACACCGCTCGGCGGCTTTGCCCTGAGCGAATGGCTGCGGGATGGGCGAGCGATGCTGAAAACCGCTGAGGGACCGTTGTTGACGACGGATCCCTGGGCCAGCTCTCAGGAGATCTGATGAAGATTTTATTTACCTTTCCCGGACAAGGGCCACAGGTGCCTCAGATGCTGCACCAACTGCCGGCCAATGAAACAACCCAGCGGTTGTTAAGCGAGGCCTGCGCTGTTCTTGACCAGGATGTACTGGCGTTGGACAGCGCCGAAGCCTTACAGAAAACCCGGGCAGTGCAGCTGTGCCTGCTGATAGCCGGTGTGGCCTACGCGCGGGAATTACAGCAGCACGGGGTCGAGGCTGATTTTGTCAGTGGGCTATCCATCGGCGCTTTTCCCGCTGCGGTGATCGCCGGGGCCTTGGCATTTCCCGATGCCGTCCGGCTGGTGGCGTTGCGCGGCCAGCTAATGGAGGAGGCTTACCCTGCGGGATATGGCTTGGCGGCGATTGTCGGTTTGCCGTTGCGGCAGGTGGAAAGGCTGATAGACGAGGTCAATAGTGCTGAGTTACCGGCCTATCTGGCCAATATCAATGCCGAAGACCAATTGGTTATCGCGGGTAGCGAAGCCGCGATGGCGCAGGTCATGGCGTTGGCAAAAACCGCCGGTGCAGCGAAAACCCAGCGTTTGGCGGTGAGTGTCCCTTCCCACTGTGCCCTGTTGGCACAACCGGCGGAAAAGCTGGCGCAGGCCATGAAGCAGGTAACCATCAATCGGCCGCAGGTTGCGTATCTCAGCGGCAGTACCGGGCGCGTGTTATGGCAACCGGAGCGAATTGCTGACGATCTGGCCTTCAATATGGCCCGCACCGTGCGCTGGCATGAGGCGATGGTGGCGGCCTACGAACGGGAAGTCCGTCTGGCGATCGAAATGCCGCCGGGCGCGGTATTAACCGGCTTGACCAAAAAAGTGATGGAGCAGGGGGAAGCGCTGTCCCGCTGCCAACTGGGCCTGAACGCGGTCTGCGGCATTGTCGCCAAATATCGGCGCGATTAAACCGGCCCTTCACCGCGAGCGTACATGCGGCCTTCCGCCGTCAATGCCAGCAGGTTCGGATCCTGCTGCTGGTTACGATTGAACACCAGCGCGATGGTTTGGCGCATCTGGTACTGTTCGCACAGCGGCAGTAATTTCAATGTGTGTTCATACATCTTCTTCATCCGCCCAGGCACCAGCGTGTAGCCCACCCCGGCCTGCACCAGGCTGAGCATGGAGAAAATATCATTCACCCGGGTGACGATTTCCGGTTCAAAACCGGCAATCTGAAACGCTTCGCTAAAGCCGTGGTAGGTGGCGAAGCCTTCGGTCAGGGAGACAAACTTCTGGCTGCGAAAGTCTTGCAGGTCTGCCGTGCCATCGCTGTTTAGCGCCGAGGCTGCCGGTGCGGCAAGATAGATATCATCCTCAAACAGCGGCAGGATCTCAAAGCGCAGCGGATCGATTTGGCTGTCGGAAACCGAAATCAGGATGGCGTCCAGCAATTGGTTTTCCAACTGGGCCAGCAGATCTTCATTCGATCCCATAGTCAGGCTGATCTCCATGGCCGGGCGGCGCACCTTCAGCCCCATGATCAACCGTGGAATGGTTTCCAGCGTCAGTGAGTAGAGCGTGCCGATACGCATGCGTTGCTGGCCAAACCCCGCCTTCAACCGAGTTTCTTCGATACCTTTGTAGGTGAGATCCACGATATCGCGTGCGTATTCTGCCAGCGTAAGTGCTGCGGGCAGGGGCAGCAGGTTGCGCCCTTTATGAATAAACAGCGGGCAGCGAAAGCCCTCTTCCAGGGTATGTAACGCACGGTGCACGCTAACGCTGCTCAAGCCAAGCTGTTCTGCGGCTCGGCCGATGTTTTCCTTCTCCATAAACGCCAGAAAGATTTCCAATTTTTTCAGGGTGATTTCGCTGTCGATCATCGGCTCAGGCTTGGGTAAGGGCTAAGAAGTGTCATGATAACAACAATTGCCCGTCCATAGCAGGCACCAAGAGCCTTCCCGCTTCCCAAGTGGAGGGCGGACCGTTATATTGCGCCACGAATTATTGAACAACTTTGCGAGCGCTCACTGAGTTAGCTGCGAATTTAAGGTTAAACTCAGTCTTATACACCGCTCAGGAGGGCATGCTATGGATTACGAATTTCTGCGTGACGTAACCGGTCAGGTGGTGGTCAGATTTTCGATGGGGCATGAGGCCATCGGCCATTGGATTAACGAAGAACTCAACGGTGATTTTAACCTGCTGGACCGCATCGAAGCCGGTGCGGCAGGGGTCAAGGGCAGTGAGCGTCAATGGCAGTTGGAAGGCCACGAATACACGTTGCTGATGGACGGTGAAGAGGTGATGATCCGCGCCAACCAGTTGGAGTTCGAAGGCGACGAAATGGAAGAGGGGATGAACTACTACGACGAAGAGAGCCTCTCTTTCTGCGGCATCGAAGACTTTCTGACGGTGCTGAAAGCCTACCGCTCGTTTATGCTCAACTACTGATTATCCAGACGGGCGCAGGATGCTGCTCCCCTTGTGAGTCACAGGTGGCCGATTCTCGGCCGCCTTCCCCCCACCTTCTTCTGTAATGATTAAATAAAATCAAATAATCATGTTACTGATTTTTTAATCTGCGACACAGCGCCGATTTTTTCTTTTTTGATTTTATATAATCATTTTGATTAAAATAAATCATAATGACGAGGGTAGGATGAAAATTAAGGCGGCAATAGAGAAAATCCCTGGAGGGATGATGGTCGTCCCACTGGTGCTTGGCGCAATGATCAACACCTTTGCTCCACAGGCGCTGGATATCGGCGGCTTCACCACGGCACTGTTTAAAAACGGTGCGGCTCCACTGATTGGTGCTTTCCTGCTGTGTATGGGGGCCGGCATCAGCTTCAAGGCGGCTCCGCAGGCACTGTTGCAAGGCGGCACCATTACCTTGACCAAGCTGCTGGTTGCCATGGCCCTGGGGTTAGGCGTTGAACATCTGTTTGGGGCGGAAGGTATTTTCGGCCTGACCGGTGTGGCGATCATTGCCGCAATGAGCAACTCCAACGGTGGCCTGTATGCGGCGTTGGTAGGCGAGTTTGGTAATGAGCGGGACGTAGGAGCGATTTCGATCCTATCCCTGAATGACGGGCCGTTCTTCACCATGATCGCGTTGGGTGCGGCAGGTATGGCGAATATCCCACTGATGGCGCTGGTGGCGGTGTTGGTTCCCCTGCTGGTAGGGATGATGTTGGGTAATCTGGATCATCAGATGCGCGACTTCCTCACCAAGGGGGGCCCAATCCTGATCCCATTCTTTGCCTTCGCGCTCGGTGCTGGCATCAATCTGGAAATGTTACTGCAAGGCGGTATGGCCGGGGTTCTGCTTGGCGTGTTGACCACTTTTGTCGGCGGTTTCTTTAATATTCGCGCCGATCGACTGGTAGGGGGCTCAGGCATTGCCGGTGCGGCAGCATCAAGCACTGCCGGTAATGCGGTGGCGACGCCATTGGCGATTGCTCAGGCGGACCCTTCGTTGGCTAGCGTAGCGGCTGCTGCGGCTCCGTTGATTGCCGCTTCGGTGATCACCACCGCGATACTGACCCCGATACTCAGTTCTTGGGTGGCGAAGCGTAATGCCGCGAAGGGCGCAGCGCTGAAGGAGACAGCATGAAGATGATCGTGATTGCCGATGATTTTACTGGAGCCAATGATACGGGTGTGCAACTGGCCAAAAAGGGCGCGCGTACCGACGTGGTGCTCAACGAACTACCACAGTCAACCCGGCGCACGGATGTGTTGGTGATCAATACCGAAAGCCGGGCATTATCTCCTGCAATGGCCAGCGCCAAGGTGCACGAAGCCTTGCGGGCTTATTGCCAGAGCGATACGCCGCCCCTGGTGTATAAAAAAATCGACTCGACCTTTCGCGGTAACGTAGGGGCAGAAATCGAAGCGGCGATGATCGCCAGCGGTTCACAGTTGGCTATCGTGGCCGCAGCCATCCCTGCAGCGGGTCGGGTAACGCTCAATGGTGAATGCCGGGTTCACGGCGTACCGCTGGTGGAAACCGAGTTCGCTAGCGATCCGAAAACGCCGATTGTTTCTTCTCATATCAAGACCTTGATTGGTTTGCAGACTGCCTATCCGATCCACGAGTTGGATTTACAGGTAGTACGCAGTGGCCAGCTCGGTCGAGAGTTGCCGCTCCTGAGCCACAACGGGCCTGCGATTGTGGTCGTTGATGCCGAAACGGATGGCGACCTGGCGCAGTTGGTGCAGGCAATCCAGCAGCTTGGCTGCCGTTATCTGTTGGTGGGCGCTGCCGGGCTGGCAAATGCATTACCAGCCAGCAGCTATCTGGCCGCTCGCCAACGCTTGCCTGTACTGGTGGTTGCCGGATCGATGAGTGAAGCCACCCGGCAGCAGATTGTGTTTGCCGCAGAAGAAAAGTCGCTCGGCATACTGGATATTGATGTCGAAGCCTTGTTGCAACCGCACAGCCAGTCTGCGGTAGATGAAATTATTCGCCAGGCCGTCAGCGTACTGCGAGATCGGCAGCACTGTGTACTACGCACCTGTAGAGATGCCGATGCCCGCCAGATGATCGATACGCTGTGTGAAAAGCATGACCTTTCGCGCCAGCAGTTGGGGGATAAAATCAGCCAGACATTAGGCTCCATCACCTTGGCGATTATCAATCAGGCTCAGATTGGTGGCTTGTTCCTGACCGGTGGTGACATCGCCATTGCGGTTGCGAGAGCGCTGGGCGCGGAAGGTTACCGTATTACCAGTGAGGTTGTTCCTTGTGTGCCCTGTGGCACTTTCGTCAACAGCGAGATCGACGATCTGCCGGTGATCACCAAAGCCGGCGGATTTGGCGGTGCTTCAACGTTGCGGGATGCACTTTATTTTATTGAGGAGATGTACAGTGGCAAATAACACGATTGCGGTCACCATGGGCGATCCGGCAGGCATTGGGCCAGAAATTATCATTAAGGCGCTGTCTGAAGGCGAGTTGGCGGGAACGCCAGCGGTCGTGGTGGGCTGTCTGCAAACGTTGCAACGCATTCAGGCATTGGGGATCGTGCCAAAGGTCGAATTGAGGCCGATCCTGAACGTTTCGCAGGCACGCTTTGCGCCCGGTATTATCAACGTGATTGATGAACCGCTAGAGGATCCCGCCGCGCTGACACCAGGGAAAGTGCAGGCACAAGCGGGCGATCTGGCTTACCGATGCGTAAAGCGTGCCACCGAACTGGCCATGGCGGGTGAGGTGATGGCCATCGCCACGGCGCCGCTGAATAAAGAGGCGCTGCATCTGGCCGGGCATCTGTATCCAGGCCATACGGAGTTGTTGGCAAAACTGACCAACAGCCGGGATTATGCGATGGTGCTGTACACCGATAAGCTGAAGGTGATCCATGTTTCCACCCATATCGCCCTGCGCAAGTTCCTTGATACGCTGAGTGCCGAGCGGATCGAAACGGTGGTGATGATGGCGGATACCTTCCTCAAGCGCGTCGGTTTTAAACATCCAAGGATCGCGGTCGCGGGCGTTAACCCCCACGCGGGTGAACATGGCCTGTTTGGCGATGAGGAGATCAACATCGTCAGCCCGGCGATTGCGGCAGTACAACAGCGGGGGATCGATGTCTCAGGCCCGTGCCCACCGGATACCGTCTTCCTGCAGGCTTATGAAGGCCAGTACGATATGGTGGTCGCCATGTATCACGATCAGGGGCATATCCCCCTCAAGCTGCTGGGCTTCTACGACGGGGTTAACATCACGGCGGGTTTGCCGTTTATCCGAACGTCTGCCGACCACGGCACTGCATTTGATATTGCCTGGACAGGTAAAGCCAAGTCTGAGAGCATGGCGATCTCGATTAAATTAGCCACTCAGTTGGCGTGATACCACGGACGACATGAAGCCACAAACTCGCCAGGACCAGATTCTGGAATACCTGAAAGCCCATAATCTGGTCACCGTTGAGCAATTAGTCAGCGCTATCGATGCTTCTCCTGCCACCATCCGGCGCGATCTGATCAAGCTGGATGAGCAGGGGATCATCAATCGCAGCCATGGCGGCGTGGCCCTCAACCGTTTTATCCCTGCACAGCCCACCACTAACGAAAAGCAGTTGCGCAACCCGCAGGAGAAGCGGGCGATTGCCCTGTATGCGGCCACGATGGTTAAAGCCGGTGATGCAGTGGTGCTGGACGCAGGCACCACTATGCTAGAACTGGCGCGGCATTTGACCCACCTTCCGCTACGGGTGATCACCGCCGATCTGCATATCGCACTGTTTCTCTCAGGATTTAAACAGATTGAAGTGACCATTATTGGTGGCCGTATTGATGACAGCAGCCAGTCCTGCGTTGGCGATCATGGGCGCAGGTTGCTGCGAGGGATCTACCCGGATATTGCGTTTGTCAGCTGTAACTCGTGGAGTATTGAGAAAGGTATTACCACGCCCACCGAAGAGAAGGCGGGCCTGAAGCAGGATCTGATGGCCAATGCCCGCCAGCGGGTACTGTTGGCAGACAGCAGTAAATACGCTGCCTACTCGTTATTTTGTGTGGCGCCGCTTGGCAGCCTGACGGATATTGTCACCGACAAGGCGCTACCTACCACTGCACAGCAGCAGTTGGCAGATTTACCCGCAGGTTTGCACTTGGTGTAACTGACACAGGGCAACCTTGGCTGCCCTGTATCTCAACGTCACAGGTGCGGAATATTGCGCCCGTAGTAGATCTCCTGCATCTCTTTCCACAGCAGATCGGTGATCCTTTTCCGCTCCGCCTCGCTCAGTTCGTCCGGCCTGGCGTTGAACAGATAGTGCTTCAGATCGAAATCCTTCAGCAGCATCTTGGTGTGGAAGATGTTCTCCTGATACACATTGACATCCATCATGTGGTACAGCGCCTTCATATCCTCGGACATAAAGTTCTGGATCGAATTGATCTCATGATCGATGTAATGCTTCACGCCGGCGACATCGCGGGTGAAACCGCGTACGCGATAGTCCATGGTGACGATATCGGATTCCAACTGGTGGATCAGATAGTTCAGCGCTTTGAGCGGTGAAATCACGCCGCAGGTAGAGACTTCAATATCGGCCCGGAAGGTACACAGGCCGCCTTCTGGGTGGCTTTCCGGATAGGTGTGAACGCAGATATGGCTTTTATCCAGATGTGCTACCACCGTCTTTGGCAGCGGCCCTGGGTGTTCAGAGGTATCCACGTCTTTCGGATCGACCGGCTCTTCGCTCATCAGAATGGTGACGCTGGCGCCTTGCGGATCGTAGTCCTGGCGGGCGACGTTGAGAATATTGGCGCCAATGATCGAGCAGGTTTCACTGAGGATCTCGGTCAGGCGGTTGGCATTGTACTGTTCGTCAATGTAGGCGATATAGCCGTCGCGGTCGTCTGCGGTTTTGGCATAACAAATATCGTAAATACAAAAACTCAGGCTCTTGGTCAGGTTATTGAAGCCGTGCAGTTTGATCTTTTGCAATTAGATTTAGCCCCTATCTTCTCGCTTAACGTGAAACGTTCAGTGCATTGAGCAAATACTGCGGCAGGGCAAAGCTGCCAGCGTGAATTGCCGGATTGTAGTAGCGGCAGTCTAAGCCACTTTGATGAAAGCGTTGTTGCAGCGTGGTGACATCCAGCTGGCGCAAAGCCGGATTCTGGCTGGCCCAGGCAAAGGTCATGATGCCGCCGTAATAGGTTGGGATCGCCGCCTGATAGAAGCTGACGTCGTTAAAATACTGGCTGAGCTTGGTGTGGCTGTTGACCGCTTCGTCCTGCTGCAGGAAGCAGACGCCGTTCTGAGCTACGAAGATGCCACCCTCGTTGAGGCAGCGTGCGCAACCTTCATAGAACGCCGAGGTAAACAGGCTTTCACCGGGGCCGATCGGATCGGTACAGTCAGAAATAATCACGTCGAATTTTTCGTCGCTCTGGCTGACGAAATTGACACCATCGTCGATCACCAGCTTGAAGCGAGGATCGTCATAGGCACCGGCGTTGTGATTCGGTAAGTATTGGCGGCAGAACTCCACCACGCCTGCGTCGATCTCAACCATGGTGATCTGTTCAACGCCCTGATGACGGCAGACTTCACGCAGCATAGCGCCGTCGCCACCGCCGATAATCAGCACTTTCCTGGCCTTGCCATGGGCCAGCAGCGGCACGTGGGTCATCATTTCGTGATAGATAAACTCATCGCGTTCGGTAGTCTGTACCACGCCATCGAGAGCCATCACGCGGCCCAGCACCGGGTTTTCAAATATCACCAGATCCTGATGCTCGGTTTTCTCACGGTAAAGTACCTGCTCTACTGAGAAGTACTGGCCAAAGTTGGCATGCAGCGTTTCATACCAAATCTCTTTCTGGGTCATGTGCGGGTTACTCCGTAATAACAACCATGAAAAATGAGCGCAACATCATAAACCCTACGTGTGGCAAATTACAGCATTGTCGGCAGGGCAACAGATAGGCGATAGCAAACCCTGCCAGCTATCGTTGGCAAGGCTGAGAGAACGCAGGGGAAGTTAGTTGGCGTAGGCCAGCAGGCTCAAGGAGTCGCGTGCCAGAGATTTGCACTTGTTGGGGGTAGGAATAGCAATGCCGCTGAGATCGCGGTAGCTGTCTTCACCCAGGGATTTCATATTAAAGCTATTATAGTTAGTCAAATCCCAACGGTTTTGCTGGGCGAAGTACACGATGGCGCGTTTGATTTGCGCGTTAGGCAAATCATTGTAGCCGCAATCGTTTTTGAGATAGACAAACACCGCGGTCAGATCGGCAAGATCTTCCGCTTCGGATTCATTTAGCGCCAGGCTGGCATTGGAAAAGCCCAGCATAGTCAGCAATAGCATTAACAACGTTGTTTTTTTCATCATGAAATAGACCTGTTCAATATCTGCTGACGTTACCACACTTGGCTGTAAAGGCACCAAATTAATTATGTGGGCTTAACACTCCTTAATAGTAGCTCTTGACCTTCCACTAAGGGGAGGGTTTAGGCTGCGGATCTTAAGCTTTCGATCACTGAGAAAAGGGAACCAGCGATGTTACGCCGTGATTTTATCAAACTGACCGCCGCAATAGGTGCCGCAAGCGCCTTGCCATTATGGAGCCGTGCCGCCTTGGCGGCCGATCGTCCAGCCTTGCCGATCCCACCGATTTTGACGCCAGATGCGCAAGGAAAGATCGCGCTGGCGCTGCAAACCGGTGAGATGAACTGGCTGCCTAACGTGGCTACCCGCACCTGGGGGATTAACGGTGCGTTGCTTGGCCCAGCGGTCCGTTTGCAACGGGGTAAGCCGGTGACGGTAGATATCAGTAATAAACTGCCAGAGGCCAGCACGGTGCACTGGCACGGTTTAGAGATCCCCGGTAATGTCGACGGTGGTCCACAAGCCTTGATCCAACCTGGTACTACCCGCACGGTGAGTTTCACTGCCGATCAGCCAGCGTCTACCTGCTGGTTCCATCCCCATACGCATGGCAAAACTGGCGAGCAGGTGATGAAGGGGCTGGGGGGACTGGTGCTGTTGGAAGATGAAGAAAGCAGCCAGCTACCCTTGCCGAAGACCTGGGGAACCGACGATATTCCCGTGATCCTGCAAGATAAGCGCCTGGGCAAAGACGGTCAAATCGAATATCAATTGGACATCATGAGCGCGGCCGTGGGCTGGTTTGGTGACCGCATGTTCACCAACGGTGCCAGCTATCCGCAACACATCGCGCCACGCGGCTGGCTGCGTCTGCGTTTCCTGAACGGCTGTAACGCCCGCTCGCTTAACCTGTCCACCAGCGACAATCGGCCATTATACGTGATTGCCAGTGACGGTGGCTTCCTGGGCGAACCGGTTAAGCTGACCGAACTGCCGATGCTGATGGGCGAGCGTTTTGAAGTGTTGGTCGATGCCTCCGATGGCAAGCCGTTCGATATCGTTACCCTGCCGGTAAAGCAAATGGGTATGACGCTGGCTCCGTTCGACCAGCCGCTGCCGGTATTGCATATTCAGCCATCGCTGGCACTGGGCGTGAAATCCATGCCGGACAGCCTGGTGAAATTGCCTGCGTTACCATCGCTGGCCGGAGTGCAGGAACGCTGGTTGCAGCTGATGATGGATCCTAAGCTGGATATGCTGGGGATGCAGGCTTTGATGGATCGTTATGGTCACCAGGCGATGGCCGGGATGAGCATGGACCACGGCAATGCCGCGGGTAACATGGCTGGTATGGACCATAGCAAGATGCAAGGCATGGATCACGGTAACATGGCGGGAATGGACCACAGCAAGATGGATCATGGCAGCAAGCCGTTTGATTTCAGCCATGCCAACACCATCAATGGCAAAGCCTTCGATATGACCAAGCCCGCGTTTGAGGCCAAGCGTGGCAAATACGAGAAATGGACCATTTCCGGCGAAGGCGACATGATGCTGCACCCGTTCCATATCCATGGCACCCAGTTCCGCATTCTGTCGGAAAACGGCAAGCCACCGGCGGCCCACCGGGCAGGCTGGAAAGATACGGTGCTGGTAGAAGGTTGGCGCAGCGAAGTGCTGGTACGTTTCAATCATCTGGCTAGTGCCGATCAGGCCTATATGGCCCACTGCCACCTGCTGGAACATGAAGATACAGGGATGATGCTAGGCTTTACCGTAGCCGATTAAGTTATCCGAGGCTGCGGCTTGTCACGCCGCAGCCTGTAAAGTGGTGACGCACTCGCGTCGCCACCGCCCGCCAGCTATGCTAAACTCTGCGCCCTTCTTCCGGCAACTGACCTGAAAACTATGAAACACACTGTAGAAGTAATGATTTCCGAGCAGGAAGTTAAGACCCGTATTGCTGAACTTGGCCGCCAGATCACCGAAGACTACCGCGATAGCGGCAGTGATATGGTGTTGGTCGGGCTGCTGCGTGGTTCTTTCATGTTTATGGCCGATCTGTGCCGCACCATTGAGGTGCCGCATGAGGTCGATTTTATGACCGCTTCCAGCTACGGCAGCGGCATGTCTACCACCCGTGACGTGAAAATCCTCAAAGATCTGGATGAAGACATCCGTGGTAAAGACGTATTGATCGTCGAAGACATCATCGATTCCGGCAACACTCTGAACAAGGTACGTGAGATCCTGGCGCTGCGTGGGCCGAAGTCTTTGGCGATTTGTACGCTGCTGGACAAGCCTGAGCGCCGTGAGGTTGAAGTGCCGGTGGAATATGTCGGCTTCCCGATCCCAGACGAGTTCGTGGTAGGTTATGGCATCGATTACGCCCAGCGTTATCGCCATCTGCCTTACATCGGCAAAGTGGTGATGCTGGACGAATAATCCAGCCGGGGTTCAGCTAGGCGCGGAACCCCGATCTGGCGCTAGAACAGGCCTTTCTCCTGTTTGAGTGTGGCTATCGCTTTGCGGTAGCCCATCTCCAGGCTCTCACGGCTGGTGGCGGTGACTTCCAGATCGTGCAGACGACCGTCCTGGATCCCGTATACCCATCCGTGGACCATCACTTTCTGGCCGCGTTTCCAGGCAGACTGCATGATGGTTGAGTGGCCCAGGTTATATACCTGCTCAATGACGTTGATCTCGCACAGCACATCCAGACGTTGTTCCGGTTCCAACTCGCCGAGCAGGGAACTGTGCTTGTACCATAGATCGCGAATGTGCAGCAGCCAGTTGTTGATCAACCCCAGTTCCGGGTTCTCTACAGCAGCTTCTACCCCACCGCAGCCCAGGTGACCACAGATAATGATATGTTCCACCTCCAGCACGTCGACGGCATACTGCACCACTGACAGGCAGTTCAAATCGGTATGGATCACCAGATTGGCGACGTTACGGTGAACGAACAGCTCACCCGGCTCCAGGCCGGTCAGGCGTTCGGCGGGCACGCGGCTATCTGAGCAGCCGATCCACAAGAATCGCGGTTTTTGCGCTTGAGCCAAACGTTCAAAGAAGCCGGGATCTTCCTTGTTGATGTTAGCGGACCAGGCTTGGTTGTTGGCGATAAGCCTTTCGATTTCTTGCATGGCGGTTATTGGCCTGTTATGAACGAATTGCGTTGATGTAATATATGGCAAGCGTCACAATTTGGAAATCGGAACAGTTAAGCAATTTTCTGCCCTCTGGAATTCGCACGGATTCAACTCGGTAATCTGGCCGCTGATGATAAACTCCCCCTTAGACAAGTTCGGCAGCCAACTCCATCAAAAGGTACTCTCATAACTTATGAATTATGCACTGGAAATAGCGCAGCTGACCAAAACCTATGCGGGTGGCGTCAAGGCATTGCGCGGTATCAATTTGAACGTGGAGGCGGGGGACTTTTATGCCCTGCTGGGGCCGAACGGCGCCGGGAAATCCACCACCATCGGCATTATCAGTTCGCTGGTCAACAAGACGGCGGGCACGGTGCGAGTGTTTGGCTACGATATCGATAAGGATATCGTTAATGCCAAGCGCCAGCTCGGGCTGGTGCCGCAGGAGTTCAACTTTAACCCGTTTGAAACCGTGCTGCAGATTGTGGTCAACCAGGCGGGATATTATGGCGTGGAACGCCGCGAGGCGATGGCGCGGGCAGAAAAGTACCTCAATCAGCTCGATCTTTGGGGTAAACGTAACGAGCGGGCGCGTATGCTGTCTGGCGGGATGAAACGCCGCCTGATGATTGCCCGTGCGCTGATGCATCAGCCCAAACTGCTGATCCTCGACGAACCGACAGCCGGGGTGGATATCGAGTTGCGTCGCTCGATGTGGGGCTTCCTCAAAGAGCTGAACGCCCAGGGCACCACCATTATCCTGACCACACACTATCTGGAGGAAGCAGAAATGCTGTGCCGCAATATCGGCATCATCCAAAATGGTGAGCTGGTAGAAAACACCTCGATGAAGGGGCTGTTGGCCAAGCTGAAGTCCGAAACCTTCATCCTCGATCTGGCGGCGAAAAGCCCATTGCCCCATCTTGAGGGTTACAACAGTCGTTTGACGGACACCTCCACGCTGGAAGTGGAAGTGATGCGTGAGCAAGGTCTGAACGGTCTGTTCACCCAACTGAGCGCGCAGGGGATCCAGGTCCTGAGTATGCGTAACAAGGCCAATCGGCTGGAAGAGCTGTTCGTCAACCTGGTGAACGGCAATGGAGAACAAGCATGATGCATTTGTATTGGGTGGCCTTGAAAAGCATCTGGGCCAAAGAGATCAATCGCTTCGCCCGCATCTGGATCCAGACGCTGGTACCGCCTGTGATCACCATGACCCTGTATTTCATCATCTTTGGCAACCTGATTGGGTCGCGTATTGGTGAGATGCACGGTTTTGATTATATGCAGTTTATCGTGCCGGGCCTGATCATGATGGCGGTGATTACCAACTCCTACGCCAACGTGGCGGCATCATTCTTTAGTGCCAAGTTCCAGCGCAATATTGAAGAGCTGCTGGTGGCACCGGTACCGACGCACGTGGTGATTGCCGGTTATGTTGGCGGTGGCGTGGCGCGTGGTATCTGTGTGGGGATCCTGGTGACGGTGATCTCGCTGTTCTTCGTTCCGCTGGTGGTCCATTCCTGGTGGGTGATCGCGGTGACGCTGTTGTTGACGGCGATCCTGTTCTCGCTAGGCGGTTTGCTTAATGCCGTCTTTGCCAACACCTTTGACGATATCAGCCTGATCCCGACCTTTGTGCTGACGCCGCTGACCTATCTGGGCGGGGTATTTTACTCGCTGACGCTGTTACCGCCGTTCTGGCAGGCGGTCTCCAAACTGAATCCGATCGTCTACATGATCAGCGGTTTCCGCTTCGGTTTCCTGGGCATTTCCGACGTGCCGTTAGCGCTGACCATGCTGGTGCTGGTGGCGTTCATTGTGGTGTTCTACGGGCTGGCCTGGTATCTGATTGAGCGTGGCCGCGGCTTGCGTTCCTGATGTGATGCCCCTCACCCTAACCCTCTCCCAATGTACAGACCGGGGACATCATGAACACTTGTTCGGGGACATGGTAGACACTTACAACATAGGTATGAGTACTTCTGAGTGGAGCTGCTTATGCCGTGGGA
>NZ_BAAKUJ010000003.1:656581-951142 GCF_059697885.1 Serratia sp. NCCP-200 | reverse complement strand
AGGCGTCGGGGACCTTCTCGGTCAGCCCCATACGCAGGAACCAGCGGTAAGCGACATTGACCTGGATTTCCTTGACCAGACGGCGCTCGGAGGGGACACCGAAGAGGTAGCCCAACAGCATCATTTTAATCAGGCGAACGGGGTCGATTGCGGGTCTGCCATTATCGGGGCAATAAAGGTGAGCAACGGCATCGCGGATAAATTCAAAATCAATGGCGGCATCGATTTTACGGACCAGATGGTCTTCGGGAACCAGTTCATCAAGGGTAATGGTTTCAAACTGGTATTGCTGGGGAGAAGGTTCTTTGAGCATGGCAGTCAGTCCGTTTTTTGCACTGACCTTATTAGATCAAAGTCCTGGCCTCACGACCAGGACTTTGTCATCAATCTGAGTCTGAACGTTAGTTCAGACTTTCTCTTGGAATATGGCGGTGAGAGAGGGGTTCGAACCCTCGATACACTTTCGCGTATACACACTTTCCAGGCGTGCTCCTTCAGCCACTCAGACACCTCACCGTACGTTGCGCGTTACTCAGTGCAACGGGGCGCTACTATAGGGAGAGTCGGTTAACCGGTCAAGAATATTTTTACGGTTTTAGCTCAGGTGGTTAAGCCGTCGCCGCTTTGCCGTAAATCAAGACCGGAAAACCGCTTTTACTAGCCCATCACCATCGGCATCCACACCAATCCGGTAACCATTAACAACCCCAGGAAGATCAGACCAAAGATGGCTCCAAGCCGCCAATAGTCGTTGGTGGGAAGATAACCGCTACCATAGTAAATCGGGCTGGGGCCGGTGGCATAAGGGGTAACAATACTTCCCAGGCCAATGGCAGCACCAATCATCAGGCTGAAGGTCGGCAATGGGATCGCGGGCAGCATGAGTGCGGCGGCAATCATCATTGGCGCTAACGCCGAGGTGTAGGCTGTTGCGCTGGCAAAGAAGTAGCGCAGCAGATAGAACACTACGACCAACAGCACCATCACCACCGTGGTCGAGAATCCCTGCAAACCTTGGGCTATCAGCTTGCCGAACCAGGTAATAAAACCGACGTTGTTCAATCCGGTCGCCAACGCAATCAGCGAAGCCAACCAGAAAAACACGCTCCATGCTGCTTTATTACTGATGATGTCATCCCAGGTGATAATTTTGCCCAGCAACATCAAAGCCACCACCGAATAACCGACCAGCGCCGCATCAATATACTGCCCCGCAAAGATCCACAGCAGCAGGGCAATGATCATCAGCCCCAGCATTTTCGTCTCACGCAGGCTGAGTGGCCCCATTGCTGCAAGTTCGGCAGAGGCCCACTTGGGGACCTGCTCACCAGCCTTGATGGTTGGCGGATAGAGGACATAGCTTAACCAGGGAACCAGAGCGATCAACAGCAGACTGAGTGGCAGCATGCCAAGAAACCAATCGCCCCAGGATAGCGACAAATGGGACGACGTTTTCAGTAATCCAGCCAACAGCAGGTTGGGGGCCATGGCGGTGAGGAAAATGGCACTGGTCACACAGTTGGCGCTGATACCCATCCACATAATATATGAGCCAATGCTGCGTGCGCTCGGCGTATTGGGCTGGGAATTATACAGCGGTGGTAAGTTGCGCACGATGGGATAGATAATCCCCGCGCCGCGTGCCGAGTTAGAAGGGGTTACCGGGGCCAATAACAGTTCGGAAAACATAATGGCATAACCGAGCAGCAGGATCTTATGCCCCATTTTTTTTACCAGGATTAGCGCAATACGCCTCCCCAGGCCGGTTTTTTCATAGCCGGTCCCAAACATAAAAGCGGCAAAAATCAGCCAGATCACCGAGTTGGAAAAGCCGGAGACCATCCACGACAGCGAACTGGAGGTATATTTAAAGCCGGGAGTGGCAAGCTGCTCCGGGCTATATAACAACCAGGGCGAGAAAATGGCAATAATGGCCAGGCCGGTCATGGCGACCACCGCACCGGGGGCCGGTTCCAGAATTAAGCCGACGATAACACCAAGGAATACAGAGAAATAGAGCCAGGCATGGGGTTGCAACCCCGCAGGAGCCGGGCACAAGGCGAGGGTTAGCGCCACAATAACTGGGGCAAACCATCTCCATGACAAATTAAACTTTGCCATAGCAGGAACCTCTTTCTAATTATTGGGTAAGAGGGGCGCTTACCCCTCCTGGCGGTTCACTTGATGTAATGGACGTGCTGACAGATCTCTTCCACGATCGGTTCGCAGCGCTGGGCAAACACCTTCTTGTTTTCATCGATCAGGTTATTGCCGTGAGTATCGATAGAGACAATCAATGGGCCGAACTCTTTAACCCGGCACACCCATAACGACTCCGGCATGCCCAATTCGGTCCAGTGCACCTCTTCAATTTCCTCCACCTGCGTTGCCGCCACTACGGCACAGCCCGCGGGGAATATCACGTGCAGCGCCTTGAATTCCTTACAGCCAGCCACGGTATTTGGCCCCATACCGCCTTTGCCGACGATCAGCCGTACGCCAGTTTGTTCAATGAACTCTTTCTCGAAGCTTTCCATTCGCATACTGGTCGTCGGGCCAATTGACACCATCTCCCATTTTTCACCGTTCTTGCGTACGATTGGCCCCGCATGGAAAATCGCCTTGCCGCGCAGGTCGTAAGGGATCTCACGTTTGAGCTCGATCAGCCGGCGATGGCAAACGTCGCGGCAGGTAACCAGAGTGCCATTGAGATAGATAACGTCGCCCACGCGGATATCGGCCAAGTCATCCGCTTTAATTGGGGTGGTAAGGATCTTTTTCATAATGCCTCCCGAGTGTGGGAAATACTTTCAAACGACAGATCTTGGTGAACCAGCAATGTGCCACGGCGGTGGGCCCAGCAACCGGTCGAGACGGCGACGCCAATGGTCGAAGGGTGACGTGCCGCGGATTCGATATGTACCCCCATCACGGAACTGTTCCCCATCAATCCTTGCGGGCCAATACCCAGTTGGTTGAGGCCAGCTTCCAGGCGTAGCTCCAGATCGGCGGCGATAGGATTGGGATGGCGGGTGCCGATAGGGCGCAAGATGGCTTTGCGAGAGAGCACGGCTGCCGTTTCAACCGAAGTTGCAATACCAACGCCGACCAGCACCGGCGGGCAGGCGTTGACCGCCAGAGTGGAAATGTTTTCAAATACGAACTTCACTACGCCTTCATAACCTTCGGAAGGCATCAGCACTTTGGCGCGGCCGGGCAAAGTACAGCCACCGCCAGCCATATACACTTCAATTTCTGCATCGCTCCCGTTGGGCACCAGATCCCAGGTTACCCACGGTACGCCAGAGCCGGTATTTTTACCGGTGTTGACCTCATCAAAGATCTCTACCGCGTTATGGCGCAGTGGTGCTGCTACGGTGGCATCCTCTACCGCCTGTTTCAGTGCGGCCTGGAGTTCGGCCAGCAGGGGAAAACACGTGCCCACTTTGACAAAAAACATGATTTCGCCGGTATCCTGGCAGGCGGGGCGGTTGAGGGCGATGGCTTTCTCCATATTGTCAAACATCGTATGATAGATAATCTTGCCCATGCCTTCGGTTTCTAACTCTCGTAGCTGTTTTAATTTATCGACGACATCATCCGGCATGCGCGTTGAGATCATGGCTGTGAAATTAGCGACAATGCGGGTGAGTTGCTCAACCTTAGCGTTTTTTTCAATTACGTTCATAAGTGTGACTCCCGTCAGGCTGAAATGAACATGCTCACTGTTAATAGTTATAAAAAGCGTTTTCTTGGCCTGAATAAACGCTACCATAGCGGAGAGGCACGATCCGCAACCGGTTCGTGAACCGTTAATTCACAGAATGTTAATCATAATTATTTGTTTAAATTCATGTGGATGGAATTTAAGTCGCAATGCAGCAGGAAATACATTTAACACCTGTGCAGCAAAATAAAACAGTTAAAGAACGATAGCGTCATTCATTGATAACTATTTAGTGAGCATTTCAGTGAGGCTAGAAAATTATGTCGTTAATTCATTATCCTCAACCTAAAGATTTACAGGTGCTAATTGCGGTGGTTAATACCGGCAGTTTCAGTGCTGCCGCCGAAATATTGGGGCAGACACCGGCATTTGTCACTAAACGTATCCAACAGATGGAGGCATTACTGGGTGTGAAGTTACTGAATCGTTCCTCTCGTGGCATGGCGCTCACGGAAAGCGGGCAGACGGCTTACGCCCACTCGCTGGAGATTATGGGTCGCCTGCAAAAGATGGTTGATGAGGTGACGCATATCAAGGAGCAACCGGTGGGGATGATCCGCATTGGCTCCAGCTTCGGTTTTGGCCGGGCTTATATTGCGCCAGCCATCATGGAGATCATGGAGATCTATCCGCAATTGCAGATCAACTTTGAGCTGTTTGATCGGCAAATTGACCTCAACCGGGATAATGTCGATCTGGATATCAGGATCAACGATGACATTCCGGATAATTACATTGCCAAGCTGTTGGCCAAGAACCAGCGCATCCTTTGTGCGTCTCCCGCGTACCTAAAACAGCGGGGGATGCCCGAGACGCTGGCAGATTTGCAGCATCATGATTGCCTGGTGACCAAGGAACGTGATCAAACTATCGGCGTATGGGAGTTGGAAAACCAGCAGGGTAAAAAGTCGGTAAAAATATCCGGGCATCTGTCGTCCAACAGCGGGGAGATCGTCTTGCATTGGGCGCTGAATGGCAAAGGGATCATGCTGCGTTCCGAATGGGATGTCTCGCCGTTTCTGCGCGATGGCGTGCTGGTGCGGGTTTTGCCCGACTACGCGCAGAGCGCCAACATCTGGGCGGTTTATCAGATGCCGCTTTACTCATCGACCAAGCTGAAGGTTTGCGTTGAGTTTTTGAGTCAGTACTGCCGCAATATGGGCAATTAGGTCTCATCAATCCGCTACATCACTGGCGGTACCAGGCTGTAATGAAAAAAGGAACGTCGTTATCGTAAAAATAAAACATAGTTTTAAAAAATAGAGATTGATCGGCTCTTTCTTCTTTTGTTTGCCATAGACTCGCCATCACTGGCAAAAACACAAAGGTTTTCCCATAGCCATAACCGTATGTTACGAAAATTCCCTGCATATCGCCGGGAAGATAACACGTGATGTGGCTACGGAGATGGCAACAATGAAGACACGTAAAATCGGTCTGTTTAACTATCTTGCTTACGGCTCTGGAGATTTTCTTGGTGCGGGAACCACGGCACTCACCGCCGCCTGGTTACTCTATTTTTATACAACGTTCTGCGGGCTTAGTCCGATTGAA
Organism: Serratia sp. NCCP-200; assembly: GCF_059697885.1. Classification (NCBI taxonomy): domain Bacteria; kingdom Pseudomonadati; phylum Pseudomonadota; class Gammaproteobacteria; order Enterobacterales; family Yersiniaceae; genus Serratia; species Serratia sp. NCCP-200. The sequence goes on along the minus strand of NZ_BAAKUJ010000003.1, from coordinate 945,861 downwards.
GCCACCTTTATCTTTGCGATGGCAAGGGTACTGGATGCGGTTGTCAGCCCGTTAATGGGCTATCTGACCGACAATTTTGGCTCCACCTGGCTGGGCAAACGCTTTGGCCGCCGCAAGTTCTTTATCCTGCTCGGTATTCCATTGGTCTTTAGCTACAGCCTGATGTGGGTTGGCCATATGGACTATTGGTACTATTTGCTGACCTATCTGTTCTTTGACGTGGTCTACACCATGATCCTGGTACCGTATGAAACGCTGGTGCCGGAGATGACGGATGATTTCAAACAAAAAACCAAGTTCTCTGGTGCCCGCATTGGGCTAGCGCAGCTGTCTGCCATTCTGGCGGCATTCCTGCCAGGCATTCTGCTCAACTACCTGGGTAAAGACAGTGCCGTTTCCTTCTTCTATTCCAGCCTGGTGTTCTCGATCATCTGCGCCTGCGTATTGACGCTGGTCTATTTCTTCACCTGGGAGAGACCAGCAGAACAAAAATCTGCAGCCGCGCTGGAAGCTGAAAAACAAAAGCTCACGCTGTTCCAGAGCTTGAAGCGCTTGAACGTCGAGCTGTCTTCTACGCTGCGCATCCGTATTTTCCGCCAGCACTTGGGGATGTATCTAGGGGGCTATATCGCCCAGGACGTCTTCAATGCGGTGTTCACCTATTACGTGGTGTTTGTGCTGATGCAGAGTGCTGCCACGGCCTCCAACCTGATGGGTACCATGGCCATCATGCAATTTGTTGCGGTGATCGCCATGATCCCGCTGTGCATTCGGTTCGGGCCCGCGCCGTCCTACCGTATGGTGGTCGTGCTGTTCGGTATGGGGGCGATTTCCTACGCCGTACTGTATTACGCCAACCTCAGTGACGTTTTCTCATTGTTGCTGCTGGTCTCCGCTCTCGCCGGTTTGGGCCGGGGTGGTATCAACTACGTACCATGGAATATCTACACCTATATTGCCGATGTGGATGAAGTGATCACCGGGCAACGCCGTGAAGGCATCTTTGCTGGCATCATGACTTTGACCCGTAAGGCCTCCCAGGCCGGTGCGGTGATGCTGGTTGGCATCATTCTGCAACTGTCAGGCTTTGTTTCAGGCCAAAATCATCAATTACCCGAGGTGAGTCACGCCATTCTGATGATCCTGAGCGTCGGTACTTTGGTTGTGCTGGCTATCGGCTTTACCGTCTCGCTGCGCTTCAAACTCAACTTGACCACACACGGTGTACTGCGCCAGGAAACAGAGAAGATGCGCATTGCGGGCCGAGTGGTGCCGGAGAACATCACACCAGAAGCGCGCGCTACCGTCGAAATGCTGGCAGGTATGCCTTATGAATCTCTGTGGGGTAACAACAATATCGGCTACCTCAACCGCAATAAACCTGCTGCTCCGCCATTGCCCAAGGCCACTCAAGGCCAGAAAGCGGCAGGCAGCGCGACACCTTGAACTAAAGACATAAAAGGACATCACTATGTTGGTATATCCCGTAAAACATAGCCCGTTACTGCGCCAACCGGAGCGTTTTATCAGCCGCCAGGAACTGCAGCAGTTGATTGATAGCCTGGTGGACAACCTGGTCAATATCACTGATGAAACCGGCGAATTCCTGCTGCGTCTTGACGATGGCCGCGTCATCGATACCAAAGGCTGGGCCGGTTGGGAATGGACGCACGGTATAGGTCTGTATGGCATCAACCAGTATTATCGCCAGACTGGCGACAGCAAGATGTGTACGATCGTTGATGACTGGTTCAGCGCGCGCTTTGCCGAAGGCACGCCAACCAAGAATGTGAATACCGCCTGTCCGTTTCTCACCCTGGCCTACCGCTATGAGGAAACGGGAGATTCACGCTGGCTACCGTATCTGGAGCGATGGGCGGAATGGCTGATGCATGAAATGCCACGCACCGAGCGCGGAGGTATGCAGCACGTCACGCTGGCGGAGGAAAACCATCAGCAACTGTGGGACGATACTCTGATGATGAGCGTGTTGCCACTGGCCAAAATTGGCAAGCTGCTGAACCGCCCAGAGTATGTGGAAGAGGCCAAATATCAGTTTCTGGTGCATATCCAGCACCTGATGGAGCGTGAAAGCGGTCTGTGGTTCCACGGTTGGACCTTCGACGGTAAGCACAACTTCGCCAAAGCCCGCTGGGCGCGAGGTAACAGTTGGCTGACCATCGTGATCCCGGAATTCCTCGAACTGTTGGATTTGCCGCAATACGATGCTACCCGCCGTTTCCTGGTACAGGTATTGGAATGCCAGGTGGCGGCTCTGGCAGCGTGCCAGCACGAAAGTGGTCTGTGGCATACGCTGCTGGATGATCCGGACTCCTATCTGGAATCATCCGCAACCGCGGGTTTCGCGTTCGGGATCCTGAAATCGGTGCGCAAACGCTATATCGATGGCAATTATCTGCAAGTTGCCGAAAAAGCGCTGCAAGGGGTGGTGAAACAAATCAACACCGATGGCGAACTGATGCAGGTCTCGTTCGGTACAGCTATGGGCAAAAACCTGGACTACTATCGCCAGGTTCCGTTCACTTCGATGCCATATGGTCAGGCAATGGCCATTCTGTGCCTGGTGGAATACCTGAACGTATACCTGTAACAGCAACGGGCTGCTGCCGCGGCCCGTAAGAGAGAGGTTGCTGAGATAACCTCTTTTCCCCCAACAGCGCAGGGGCTATCAGCTCCCTTTCCCTGTGGGAGAGGGTTGGGGTGAGGGCATCAAACCAATAAAGACCGTCTTTTTGCGTGGGCCGGTCATCAAAGACTCCAGCTCTTTGACACAGGCCAAGTAGTGCGGGGTCGTTTTATGGAAAGCCACGGCTTGCTCATCGACGTAGGCCTCGTAAATATAAAAGCGCGTGGGGGTGTCAGGGTCCTGTAACACATCGAAGCGCAGGTTGCCCTTTTCCTGGATCGCGCCCAAATGGTTTTGCCGAAACACCTCGATAAACCGTTCAACCTTGTCGTCATGAACGTTAATTTCGACCAGGGTAACGTGCATAATCAGCCTCCTTGAATGGGCGGGCCTGGAAAACCGGCCCGCATTTCAGCCGTATCAACCTTTTTCGCTGAGGAAAAGTTCGTAGGCGTGTTCTACCGTTTCGTTCTGATGAACGATGGCATGTACCGCCTTGATCATGGCAACCGGGCTTTCTGACTGGAAAATATTCCGCCCCATATCTACCCCGGACGCCCCTTGATCGATGGCCTGGAAGCACATCTCCAGCGCCTCGCGCTCTGGCAGCTTTTTCCCACCGGCGATGACGATGGGGACTGGGCAGCCAGCCACAATGCGTTCGAACCCTTTATCCACGTAATAAGTCTTGATGATTTGCGCCCCCATCTCGGCGGCGATACGTGTGGCCAGTGAGAAATAGCGCTGATCGCGCGCCATATCTTTCCCTACGCCGGTCACCGCCATGGTAGGCATGCCGACTTTCAGACCCGCATCGACCAGTTGGATGATGTTTTTAATCGACTGGTGTTCATGTTCCGTACCGATATAAACCTGTGCCGCGACGGCACAGCTATTCAGACGCACCGCGTCGTCCATGGCGACCGCCACCGCCTCATTGCTCAATTCGGTCAGAATGGAGTTTGCTCCTGAAGCGCGCAGGACGATGGGTTTGTTAGTGGCCGGCGGGATCACGCTACGCAGAATACCCCGGGTACACATCAACACGTCTGCATGCTGAAACAGCGGTGCAATATTGATATCAATCCGCTCCAGCCCGGTCGTCGGGCCTTGGAAATAGCCGTGGTCAAAGGCCAGCATCACGGTTCGGTTAGTGCGGGGGTTGAAAATGCGGGCAAGGCGGGACTGCATGCCCCAATCCAGCGCACCGCACCCTTTTAAACTGAACAGGGCATTTTGCTGCGGCTTATCGATATGGAAGTCTTTACCGTCTTTGATGTCATCTAAATCAGCCATTGTCTTACTCCCTCCAAATAATCGGGGCGATAGGTTAGAAGTTGTATTTGTCGATATTGTCTTTATTGAACACCACGCGCTCAGGTAGCAGCACGATGCCATTGCCTTTTGCCTGGTAGTCATAGCCTTGTACGCTGTTTGGCGAAACCTCGACCTGGCCCACACCAGGAATATCGAGCTTGTCGCCAACCTTCAATTCACCGTTTTTCAGCAGGGCGTTGGCCACGTAAACCGAAATTTTCCCCTGTTCGACCACGTCCCACAGGCCGAACTCTTTAACCGTGCCGCGCTGAATATAAGGGCGCATGACGTTTGGGGTGCTGAAACCGACGATCGCCACGTTGTCACGCTTGAGGTTTTCTGCCGCCTGGGCCGCTGCGGGCAGGGCATTGGCATCCGGGGCGATGATGGCGTCCAGATCGCCGTAGGCTTTCAGGATCCCTTCGGCGGTTTGCAGTGACTTGGTGGCATCGTTGTAACCAAACTGCGTGGTGACCACTTCCCAGCCCGGATGGTCTTTCTCGATTTTACGTTTGGCTTCATTCACCCACTGGTTTTGGTCGGTGACCGTCGGGCTGGAATAGAAGAAAGCGACCTTGGCCTTTTCTTTCTTCACCTGATTGGCTGCCATATCGACCAACATGCCCCCGAGTTGGGCTGGCGTACCCTGATTGATGTAATAAGAGCGGCATTCGGGCTTGGTGTCTGAGTCCCAGGTCAATACCTTCACGCCTCGCTGCATGGCTCGTTTTAACGCCGGGCATAGCCCTTCCGGGGAGACGGCAGAGACGATGACGGCGTTATAGCCCTGGTTAACGAAGTTATTGATCAACTGAACCTGGCCGGAAACACTGGGCTCGGTTGGGCCATCGTAGGTTACGTCAACGCCCAGCTCTTTCCCCGCCTCTAAGGCTCCATTACCGCCGCTGGTGAAAAAGCCGACGCCCACCAGCTTGGGGATAAAGGCAATGCGCTCTGCTGCTTGTACGCCAATGCTTAGCGAAGCCATGCCGAGTACGCTTAAAAGCGCGATTTTTTTGATACGTTGTAGGGTCATGTTGTTCTCCGTATATCGCGTTGTCAGAAGTTGTCTGTCTGAGCTCAAACCTGATGGATGCCGCTGCGCCGTTGGATCCACTCTCTGATTTGATGCCGATGCAGGCTGATGGAGCGGCCAACGACGACAATAATCAGCAGCGCTCCAGAAAGTGCGCTGGAGATCTGATTAGGCACGCCAGCCATTTGTAATCCTTGTTGCAGATAACCGACCAGCAAGACGGCTACGGCGGTACCGAGAATGGAACCTGAGCCGCCGTAAATATTCGCCCCGCCAAGCACTACCGCCGTGATGGCTGGCATCAGGAAGGAGGCGCCGAGGTCGGAACGAGCCGAACCAAAGTAGGAAACCAGCAGCACCGCAGCGATGGCTGAAGCAAAGCCGGTCATTGCATAGAGTGCACACAGCGTTCGGTTAACCGGGGTCGCACTGTATTGCGCCACGCGCTGGCTTTGGCCAATCAGGAAGATGTTGCGCCCGGCGTGTGTCCGGTGCATCAGCAGCCAGCACAGCAGCACACAGACCATAAAGAAGGTCAGCGGTACTGGCAGGCCAAATACCGTCAGGTTGGCGAAATCGGTAAAGGCCATCGGGAATCCACCGATGCCTTCATAGCCGGTGGCACCAGAGATGCCCGAAAGTAGCAGGGCGCTACCGCCAAACAGGTACATAGTGCCGAGGGTGATCACTAGAGGATTGATACCGGTGTAGATGATCAATCCGGCGTTGATCAACCCGCACAGGGCGCCCAAGGCCAGCGTTATCGTTATTGCAAACGGCAAGGGCAGGCCTGCCTGGAACATCACCCCTAGCGCAATGGCGCACAGGCCAATGGTGGAACCAAATGAAATATCAATGCCGCCACTGACGATCACCATGGTTAACGGCAGCGCCACAATGCCAATACAGATAAAATCGCTGGTGCTGAACAGCAGGACATTAATGTCCAGCATGCGTGGATTTACGACCCCGAACGCCAGGATCTCAATCAACAGCAGGGCGGCCAGCGCCAGTTCCCAGCCGAAACGTCGCCATTGTGCCATCATGCGATCTCCCGTTTTTTTCCCTGGGCAGGGAGTTGGGTGGTGTGAGGGGATGTGGGCGACGAGGGAGGAGGATCGATAAACCGCGCATATTTCTGGCGGCGGATATTCTTTTGCAGGGCGCAGCGCAGGCGGCCGTCAAACACCAGAACCCCCAACAAAACCAGGCCAGCAATAAAGTCGTTCCACCAGGCAGGAATGCGCAACAGTACCAGCACGCTGTCGATCTGCGTAAGGAAATAGGCTCCCAAAATGGCCCCCACCACCGTGCCAGAGCCACCAAGCAGGCTGATACCTCCCAGCACGCAGGCGGCAATAGCCTTCATTTCCAGGCCGGTGCCGGTTTGATTAGGAATAAAGCCAATCTGTGCGGCAAACACGATCCCGGCGAGCGCTGCCATTAGCCCATTCAGTGAGAAAGCGATGATGCGGATGGCCTCGGTGCGGATCCCGAGTTGACGAGCCCCCTGCAGGTTGTCACCGGTGGCATAGAAGCTGCGGCCGAATGAGGTTTTCAACAGTAGCCAGGCCATTAACGCCACCAGCAGTAAGGTTAGCCAGCCAATCGGTGAGATGCCCAGCAGCACCGGTGAAGAAAGCTGCTTGAGCGAGCTTGGCAACCCTTCGATCCATTTACCTCCTGTCCATAGCAGCATGATGCCACGATAAAGACCAAGGGTGCCCAGGGTGGCGACTATGGCAGGAATTTTAAACCAGGCGACCAGCACGCCATTAAAAAAGCCCGCCAGCAAACCGAGTAGCAGCGTGACGCCAAAGGCGACGGGCAAGCTGTACCCGGCATTGAGCGTTATCCCAAGCAGCACCGCGCACATCCCGGTGATGGAACCGACGGAGACATCAATGTTACGGGTCAGCATGACCAGCGCCGCGCCGATGGCCAGCAACATCAGGATTTGCGAACTGCTGAAGATCATGGTCAGCGTCTGAAAACTGAAATAGCTGCTATCAATACTCCCCAGTAGCGCAAACAGAGCGATGATGGCCAGCAGCGCCGTCAGTTCTCGGTTGTTTTGTATTATCTTTAGCATGAGGTCTCCCCGTTGGTATGAGGTTGATAGGAGGAGGGAGATACGACGTGTTGTTCGCCAAAGGCCATATGCATGATGGTATCCACAGTAATCTCGTCGCCACACAGAGCGCTGCTTGCCACCTCGCCCTGGTGCATGATGCAGACGCGATCGGACATCATGGCTATCTCTTCGAGATCGGATGAAATAAACAGGATAGCGACATGCTGTTGGGCAATGCTCCGAATGAGCTGATAGATATCGTTGCGTGCACCGACATCGACGCCACGGGTCGGTTCATCAACGATCAGCAACTGTGGTGATGCCTCCAGGCATTTGGCGATCAGTATTTTTTGTTGATTACCGCCAGACAGGGTGCGGGCCGGTTGTTCTGGGTGGTTGAATTTGATATTCAGTGCCCGGCGATAACGTTCAAGCGTAGCGTTATCACGCTGTGGATGGGCCCAGAACCCGCCGTTATTATGGGTCAGGGCACAGACGTTCCAGGATAACGATGAATCCAGATACAGCCCGGAAGACTGCCGGTCTTCCGGTAAATAGATCAGCCCGCGCTGCAACCGCTGGCGGGTGCTCAGTTCTGCGATCTCTTCACCATTGAGCAGGATGCTGCCCGCACTGGCTGGGCGTAATCCATACAGCGTTTCAGCCAACTCGGTGCGCCCGGAACCGACCAGGCCAGCCAGACCCAGGATTTCCCCGGCGTGGACGTTGAGTGTCACCTGCCGGAAGCCTTCTCCAGTGAGTTCCCTCAACTGCAATACGGCTTTGCCCTGAGGGTTGGCTGGCCGATTGCCAGGCAGTTCGAGCCACAGTTTCTGGCTAGCGGAGAGATCCACATTACGGGCGGCTGGGGTGATTGCCTGAATAATCTCATCCGTGGTCAGCGAGGCGGTTTTCCCCGTCAGGGCGATTTTGCCGTCACGCATTACGCTAACACGGTCCGCAATCTGGCGGATTTCCGGCAGCTTATGGGAAATAAAGACGATACCGACACCTTTGCCAAGCAGTTCATGCAGGCGGGCAAATAGTCTGTCCGTTTCGGCAGGCGTCAGCGACGCCGTGGGTTCATCCAGGATCAGGATCTGGGAATCACGCATTAATCCCCGCATGATCTCTACAATCTGGCGGTCAGCCACATCCAGCGACCCTGCCATACTGTTGGGCTCAAGCTTGCATCCCAACAGTTCGAGTAATTGCTGCATTTTTTCAACAGCAGCCCGCTTGGCAGGCAGACCAAACAGAATATTCTCTTTAACCGACAGGCTGGGGAACAACAGCGGTTCCTGCGGCACCAGATAGATCCCCAGTTGATGCGCTTTTACCGGGGTCAGGCTGGCACAACGCTGGCCATTGATCTCGATAGTGCCGCCGTCCGGTGGTACTACGCCAGCAATGATCTTCATCAGCGTGGACTTCCCTGCGCCATTGCCACCGAGCAGGGCATGTACCTCCCCGGCGTGCAAGGTAAAGTCGATGCCTTTCAGCACCTCAACACCGGAATAGTGCTTATTGATATTTTGTACACAGAGCAGAGGTGGGTCTGGGTATTCACCGGTTTGCATCTTGCCTCCGTTCACTCAAAGATGAGCGACTGAGTTGAACAAATATTTTTTAGAAAACTAATTGTTCATAACCTTAGTCATGGTTTGGCGATAAAACCATCACTGCGATCACGTTTTTTGAATAATTGTGTTCTGTAGAAACCGATGTTCAAATTTGGTGTATATTTGTGGCATGACTCACAGCTATTGTTGAGCGATAGCGGAACAATTGTGTTCAAGATTTAAAAATGTTCAAAGAGAAGCGGATTTATGACGATAAATGACAGTGCATTGATTACCGAACATGGCATGTGTGAGGAGGAGCAGGTTGCTCGCATTGCCTGGTTCTACTACCACGATGGGCTGACGCAAAGCGAGATCAGCGCCCGGCTTGGGCTGACGCGCCTTAAAGTTTCGCGTTTGCTGGAGAAAGGGCATCAGTCTGGGATCATTCGGGTGCAGATTAACTCCCGCTTTGAAGGTTGCCTACAGTATGAAGATGCGTTGAAAAAACATTTTGACCTGAAAAACATTCGCGTATTGCCCTCTTTGGCCGATGCTGATGACAGCGCGAGATTGGGGATCGGTGCGGCACACATGCTGATGGAATCGCTGCAGCCGCAACAGATGTTGGCGGCGGGATTTGGTGAGGCCGCCATGAGCACCTTGAAAAGGCTCAGCGGCTTCATTTCTTCGCAGCAAATTCGCCTGGTTACGCTTTCCGGTGGTGTAGGGCCTTATATGACCGGGATTGGTCAGTTGGATGCGGCCTGCAGCGTCAGCATGATCCCAGCGCCATTGCGCGCTTCCTCTGCCGATATTGCCCGTACCCTGCGGGATGAAAATAGCGTCAGGGACGTGCTGCTTGCGGCCCAGGCTGCCGATGTCGCCGTCGTTGGGATCGGTGCGGTGAGTCAAAAAGATGCCGCTACCATTTTACGCGCTGGCTATATCACCGAAGGCGAGCAACTGATGATTGGCCGCAAAGGCGCTGTTGGCGATATTCTTGGCTACTTTTTTGACGCCAGCGGCGAAATTATTCCCGACATGCAAATTCATCAAGAATTGATAGGGCTGAGCTTGAGCGCGCTTGCCACCATACCTACCGTTGTCGGGGTTGCGGGGGGAGTAGCAAAAGCCGAAGCGATCGTGGCGGCATTGAAGGGCGGCTATATCAACGCGTTGGTCACCGATCAGGACACGGCGGCAGAAATGCTCAAACTTATTGGAAAGTAAAGGTTAATAGCGATGTAACAGACTGTCTCAAACACCAGCCGAGGACAAACTCATGGCTCGACTCTGTACTCCTGCCACATCAGGCCAATACCTGATGGCTCTGGATGCCGGTACCGGCAGCATCAGAGCGGTAATTTTTGATTTGGAAGGCAATCAAGTCTCAGTAGGGCAAGCCGAATGGCAACATTTGGCGGTCCCTGATGTACCGGGCTCCATGGAATTCGATCTTGCCAAAAATTGGCACCTCACCTGCCAATGCATCCATCAGGCGTTAAAGATGGCGGCCATTGCGCCGGAGGCGATTGCGTCGGTAGCTGCGTGTTCAATGCGTGAAGGGATTGTGATCTATGATGCAGAAGGTCAGCCGATCTGGGCATGTGCCAACGTAGATGCACGGGCAACGCGTGAGGTCAGCGAGTTAAAAGAGATCCACAACCATACTTTTGAAGATGAGGTTTACCGTTGTTCAGGGCAGACACTGGCACTCAGCGCCATGCCCCGGCTGCTGTGGTTGGCGCATTACCGCCCTGATATCTATCGCCAGGCAGCCGCGGTCACCATGATCAGTGACTGGCTGGCTTACATGCTCAGCGGTGAACTTGCGGTCGACCCATCAAATGCCGGGACGACCGGGTTGCTTGATCTGGTCACACGAGACTGGAGAAAAGGCCTGTTGGAAATGGCGGGCTTGCGCTCTGACATCCTTTCACCGGTAAAAGAGACGGGAACGCCGTTGGGGTCGGTGACGGCCAACGCTGCCGCACTGTCAGGCCTGCGGGCAGGCACACCGGTGATTGTCGGGGGAGGTGATGTCCAACTGGGATGCGTGGGTCTTGGCATTGTCAGACCAGCACAGACCGCCGTATTGGGCGGAACGTTCTGGCAGCAGGTGGTGAACCTTCCTGCGCCGGTTACCGATCCCAATATGAATGTGCGTATTAACCCGCATGTGATCCCGGGAATGGCTCAGGCTGAATCCATCAGCTTTTTTACCGGCCTGACCATGCGTTGGTTCCGCGATGCCTTCTGCGCCGAGGAGAAGCTGATTGGTGAACGTCTGGGCGTGGATACCTATGCCTTGCTGGAAGATATGGCCAGGCGGGTACCATCAGGTGCTCATGGCATTATGCCCATCTTCTCCGATGTCATGCGCTTTAAGAACTGGTATCACGCCGCCCCCTCATTTATCAACCTGTCGATCGATCCGGAAAAGTGCAACAAAGCTACGTTGTTCCGCGCCCTTGAAGAGAACGCGGCCATCGTGTCGGCCTGTAATCTACAACAAATCGCCGAGTTTTCAGGTGTCAAAGCCGATTCGCTGGTGTTTGCCGGCGGTGGTTCAAAAGGCACGCTCTGGAGCCAGATCCTGGCCGATGTCACCGGGCTGACCGTACGAGTCCCGGTGGTTAAGGAAGCTACCGCGCTGGGATGTGCTATTGCGGCTGGTGTGGGGGTAGGGGTCTATTCGTCGTTGGCAGATGCGGGGGAAAGCCTGGTGCGTTGGGATAGGGAACATATCCCGAACCCAGATAACAGTGAGGTTTATCAACAGGCACGTCAAAAATGGCTGGAGGTGTATCTGGATCAACTTGGTTTGGTTGATCACGGGTTGACGACCTCAATGTGGAAGGCTCCCGGCCTTTAAAGGAGGGTATCATGTTCAAGACCAATGAAATGGATCACGACTATCGCTTCGGCGACAATGGCCCCAAATACCTGATCCGTGGGCCGATGTGCGATATGGGCGTCGTGGTGTTACAGCCAGGGCAGTCATTCAGAAATCACCGTCACAAGGAGGTTTGCGAAGTTTTTTATACTGTTAGTGGAGAAGTGTGCCTGTATTTGGAAGGGGAGATGCACATGCTGCGTGAAGGGGATGTGTTGCAGTGTGATCCTGGCGAGGCGCATTTCCTGGTCAATACTGGCTCGATACCGTGGAAAGGAGTATTTGTGAAATCGCCGCATATTTTAGGGGATAGTCATCCCGCAGAGCCTGAGAGTTATTAAGGCGAAAGCCTGAGTTCCCGTCTTGAAGCCAGGTGATTTAAGTTGTCCTGTTCTGTTTGGCATGTTAAATAAAACATAATACTAAAACAGGTACTTAAAAATCCTATCCTCTCAAGGACAAGCGAGTAACAATGCAGATAATGAATGTCAAACAGGCCAGGATAATCAGTTTCATCTTTGTGATGGGGGGGATCCTGCTGCTGTTGCCGTTGCATCTTCTTACCTGCTTTATGGCGGGGTTTCTGGTTTACGAGATCGTGAATATCCTTACGCCACATTTTCAGAAGGTGATTGGCGGCCATCGGGCCAGATGGCTGGTGGTGGCAGTGATCAGCACTTTGGTGGTCAGCCTGTTGATCGCCATTGTGGGGAGTATCGTCGGCTATCTGATGCAGGATATGAAGAATATCTCTGGCATCAACACCCGTATTGCGTTCATCCTGCAGGATGTCCAGCAAGAGGTGGCAAAATATATGCCGGGCTATCTGCCGTTGAGTGTGGCAGAACTGAAGAACGAGATCCTGAGCCGTCTGCAACAGCACATAGCGCTGCTTCAGACGATGGGCAAAAGCGTACTGCATGGCCTGGTGACCATGCTGATCGGGATGGTGCTCGGTGCCATAGTCTCACTGTATAACATTGATAGCAGCGAGGAGCGGCCATTACTGAAAAGTGAGCTGATGAAAAGGATTTCGCTGCTATCGCAGGCGTTCCGCAATATTGTGTTTGCTCAGGTTAAAATATCGGCAATCAATACCTTCTTCTCGGCTATCTTTATCCTTGGTGTGCTACCGCTGTGTGGGATCCATATCCCGTTGGCGAAAACGCTGGTGGTGTTTACCTTTATCTTTGGCCTGCTGCCGGTGATCGGCAATCTGATCTCCAATACCATTGTTTTCATCTCTGGCCTGTCGGTTTCACTCGGAGTGGCACTGATTGCGCTGCTCTACCTGATCGTGATCCACAAGTTTGAGTATTTCCTCAATGCCCGTATTGTCGGCACTAAAATCAGGGCTAACTCCTGGGAGATCTTGCTGGCGATGTTGGTCTTTGAGGCGGCATTCGGCCTGGCTGGCGTGGTTGCCGCTCCTATCTATTACGCCTATCTGAAGAGTGAGCTTAGGGAAGCTAAGCTGATTTGAGGGGGGGCGAACCCTGTTGAGGATTCTCACCCCTCCCAGAGTGCGGTACATGCAATAAAAAAGCCTGAATGTGAATTCAGGCTTTCTCATTTAAGATGGCGATGAGGGAGGGGTTGATTCGCAAGCTCACCCTGCGGGCGGCCGGTCGGCCGTCCAAAATGTCCCTGCGATGCGAGCCATTTTGTCGAACCCTGTCGAGGCTTCTCACCCCTCCCAGAGTGTGGTACATGCAATAAAAAAGCCTGAATATGAATTCAGGCTTTCTCATTTAATATGGCGGTGAGGGAGGGCTTGATTCGCAAGCTCACCCTGCGGCCGGTCGGCCGTCCAAAATGTCCAAGCGGTGCGGGCCATTTTGTCGAACCCTGTCGAGGCTTCTCACCCCTCCCAGACTGGGGAATATGCAAAAAAAAAGTCTGAACGTTAGCTCAGACTTCTTCTTTAAATATGGCGGTGAGGGAGGGCTTGATTCGCAAGCTCACCCTGCGGGCGGCCGGTCGGCCGTCCAAAATGTCTCTGCGATGCGAGTCATTTTGTCGAACCCTGTCGAGGCTTCTCACCCCTCCCAGAGTGTGGTACATGCAATAAAAAAGCCTGAATATGAATTCAGGCTTTCTCATTTAATATGGCGGTGAGGGAGGGGTTCGAACCCTCGATACACTTACGCGTATACACACTTTCCAGGCGTGCTCCTTCAGCCACTCAGACACCTCACCGTTTTGTCATCGGCAACGTTTACGCTGTCGACGGGCGCTAATGTAGGAGAATCTGATCCCAGCGTCAATAGCCTTGTGACATTACCGCGCGCGTTTAGCCAAACTTCCAGCAATCTGCTGATTTGTCGCACGATAATTCCGCCCTCCCAGTGACAGTTTATTCTTGCATCGTGCGGCAAAGCACGAAAGGATAGCTAAAAATCCATCCAACAAGGGAACCGGCAGTGAATATTATTTTCTATCACCCGTTTTTTGATGCGCAAGATTGGCTGGCAGGAATGGCGAAGCGCTTACCACAGGCGAATATCCGGGCATGGCAACCGGGGGATAATCGCCCGGCGGACTACGCGCTGGTATGGCGGCCACCCTATGAGATGCTGGCCAACCGCCGCGATCTGAAAGGGATCTTTGCTCTGGGAGCTGGAGTAGACGCCATTCTTGAGCAGGAACGTCAGCATCCCGGTGTCCTACCGGCGGGAGTACCGCTAATCCGGCTGGAGGATACCGGCATGGCGCAGCAGATGGATGAATACGCGCTGGCTGGCGTGTTGCGCTATTTTCGTCGTTTTGATGAGTATCAGTTGCAGCAACAGCAGCAGAACTGGTTGCCGCTTGAGCCTCATCAGCAGAGTGATTTCACCATCGGCATTCTGGGCGCCGGGGTGTTGGGAAAAAGCGTGGCGCAAAAGCTGGTGGCGTTCGGTTTTAACGTCCGTTGCTGGAGCCGCAGCCCCAAGCAGATTGAGCACGTACAGAGTTTTGCCGGGCAATCTCAGCTAGCGGCGTTTCTTGATGGCACGCGGTTGCTGATCAACCTGTTGCCCAATACGCCTGAAACTGCGGGTATCCTTAATCGTCAGCTGTTTAGCCGTTTGGTGCCAGGTGCTTACCTGATCAACATTGCGCGCGGTGCCCATCTGGTGGAAGACGATCTGCTGGCGATGTTGGCTCAAGGGCAACTGGCGGCCGCCATGCTTGACGTCTTCGTCAACGAACCTTTGCCGTCCGCTCATGCCTTCTGGCGTCATCCTCGTGTCACGATTACGCCGCATATTGCTGCTGTTACCCTGCCGGAACAGGCGATGGCTCAGGTTAGCGCCAATCTCCTGCGGCTTGAGGCGGGTGAGCAGCCTTCAGGCCTGGTTGATATTCAGCGTGGCTATTGATGCTTTCACAACCCGCTAACATGTCGATAGCGGCGTTAACTGCTATCATGAACAAGGATCGGCCCGCCATCCGCTGACCCTGGCGAGGGCCTAAGAAGGAGAAAGAATGTACCCCGTTGATTTACATATGCATACCGTAGCCAGTACCCATGCCTATAGCACCCTGCACGACTATATCGCCGAAGCGAAACAAAAAGGCATCAAACTGTTCGCCATCACTGACCACGGGCCGGATATGGCCGATGCGCCACACTACTGGCACTTTATGAACATGCGTGTGTGGCCACGCCTGGTGGATGGCATTGGCATTCTGCGCGGCATTGAAGCTAATATCAAAAACCTGGCCGGTGATATCGATTGCACCGGACCCATGCTCAACGAAATCGATCTGATTATTGCCGGGTTCCATGAGCCGGTATTTGCACCGCAGGATCGGGCCGCCAACACTGAGGCGATGATTGCCGCCATGGCGCAGGGCGATGTCCATATCATCAGCCATCCGGGCAATCCCAAATATCCGGTCGATATCCCGGCGATAGCCGCAGCGGCAGCCAAATATCAGGTAGCGCTGGAACTGAATAACTCTTCGTTTATTCATTCCCGCAAGGGCAGTGAATCAAATTGCCGTGCGATAGCGGCCGCAGTGCGTGACGCGGGCGGCTGGCTGGCATTAGGCTCAGACTCGCACGTGGCTTTTGCTCTCGGTGGTTTTGAACACTGCGAACGTATCATTGAAGAAGTGAATTTCCCGCAGGAGCGCATTTTAAATGTGTCACCGCGCCGGATCCTGAACTTTCTTGAGCAGCGTGGCAGACCGGCAATTGCGGAATTAGCCGATCTGTGACATCGTCACGGCAAATTTTGGTTTTATAGGGTGTTATCATGAATGAGTTTTCCGTTGTCTGCCGGGTGTTGGGCACGCTGTTTTACCGCCAGCCGCAGGATCCGTTGTTGGAGCCGCTGTTTACCTTGATCAAAGAGGGCAAACTGCAACAACACTGGCCGCTCGAGCAGGATGAACTGCTGACTCGTTTGCAACAGCATTGTACCGATCCGCAGTTGGCCGCCGATTTTAACGCGCTGTTTGTCGGCAGCGAATGTAGTGTGTCGCCACTGCGTACGTCTTACGTTGAAGGTGCCAGCGAAGCGGACGTGCGGGTATTTCTCCAGCAGCGTGGGATGCCATTAGGTGAAGCGCCAGCCGATCATTTTGGTTCGCTGTTGTTGGCCGCCTCCTGGCTGGAGGATCAGTCGCAGGAAGATGAAGTCCAGGCGCAAATCACGCTGTTTAACGAGTTCTTGCTGCCTTGGTGTGGCCGCTTCCTAGGTAAGGTCGAAGCACACGCCACCAGCGGTTTTTACCGTACTCTGGCAGAGATCGCTCGCCATGCCATCGCCGCCATGTATGACGAGCTGGCAGAGTATGAGCAGGATGAAGAAGGGAAGGACGAACAAGAGTAAATGAACGAGGGCGCAGCAAGCACTGCGCCCCTAACAACGATTAGTCGGTAAACGGGATCACCAACTGACCGGGCTTCACTTCCAACCCTTTAGCCAGTTTGAGTGCCATGGCTTCCGTTTTGCTCTTATCCGCATTGAGAACATATACCGGTTTCTGATCGAAATACGATTTCAACGACTGGTTCAGGTAAGGCGATAAAGCCTTCATCACCGTATCCATCTTTTCCGGCTGCACCTGGTAATCGATCAACTCCATGTCCTTGAGGAAGATTGCTCCTTTCTCGCGATCATAGACCGGTTGCGCCTTCAACGTTAGCTGCAAATCGGCGGCCTGTGGCCCGAGGATCGAAGTGATATTGACCTTGGCATTACCAGACAGTGTCACCTTGTTAGGTTCAGTGCGGCCAATCTGGCTCTGCAACTGGGTTAACACGATATTGGCATCAACCAACCCCGGTACGCCGATCTGCTTTTGGTAGTCGTTGTGTTTTTGCAGGTAATTATTCACTTCCTGCTCGCTGACGCTGTATTGGGTAAGCTGGTTACAGCCGACAAGCGTACCGGCAACGACCAGGGCAGCCATGCCCATCAGGATCTTCTTCATTCAAACCTCGTAAAACGAAAATGCGGCAGACTTTGGCTGTTGCAAACCAAAGGTGACTGCCAGCAAAGAAAAATTTCAGCTCGCAGGATAACAGATGACGCGGCGCAAAGGGTTTTTTACCTAGTCGGATAAGACTGAAATTACCTATCGCCGCAGCCGCCATACCAACAGCACCACGCCTCCCAGACAGGTTAACCCGCCAAGCGCGGGGAACAGAGGAATGCCCCACAGTTGACTGGTGGAACGCATCAGATAAGGAGCCAGCCCCAGTGCGAATGCCGCCGTGACGATCGCAATGGCCAGCGTGACCGCCGCACGTTCCAAAGCTTTGCTGAGCTGGCCGAGGTTCTTGACGTTGATTTCAGCGTCGATTTTGCCCTGCTTTAAACGGCGCATCAGCAAACGAATGGCCTGCGGCAGTTCCTCTCCGGCATCCAACGCCTCACCACCCAGCAATAGAGCACGACGGCGCAGCGCTTCGGGTGTATAGCGCTGGAGCATCACCTGGCGCAGCATTGGTTTCAGAGTGGCAACGATATCAAAGGCGGGATCCAAGCGGTGCAAAACGCCATCTGCGGTGATCAGCGCCTTGAATAACAGCACCAGATCGGGGGGCAACGGTAGTTGGTGCTCGCGGGCCATCACCAACAGGTCGGTGAGTGCCTTGCCTAGCGTCAGGGTGCTCGAAGCCTGCTTATCGAGAAAGTTTTGCGCAGCTTGTTCCAGATCGATCAGATCCAGCTCCTGGCTGTCAGACCAGGCGATCAGCGTATTGACGATGCCGTCGCTCTGGCGCTCCGCAATGGCCTGCAGCAACAGCAGCAGCTGATTACGCCGCCGTTCCGACAGTTGGCCAACCATGCCAAAATCGATAAACCCTACGTGGTTGTCACCTAATGCCATCACGTTACCGGGATGAGGATCGGCGTGATAAAGCCGATGTTCCAGCACCATGGCCATAAAAGCCTGCGCGCCACGCTGTGCCAACAACGGGCCATCGAACCCGGCGGCGGCTAATTGTTGCGGATTTTCGGGCGCGATGCCGGGTAGATATTGTTGTACCAGCAGGCGTTTTGACGAGTGCTGCCAATAAATTTTCGGGATCACCACGTCGGGCTGTTTGGCAAAGTGTTCCGCAACCCGATCGCAATTATTACCTTCATGCGTCAGGTCCAGCTCGTGATTAAGCGCGGTAGCCAGCGTTTGCACCATCTGGTGCGGGCGATAACGCGCCAGCGCCGGGCTTTGTTGCTCCACGGTTTCTGCCAGATAGGCCAACAGGCGCAGATCGGCATGAATGGTTTTGGCTAATCCGGGGCGCAACACTTTTACCACCACCGACTCGCCACTGTGCAGGCGGGCGCGGTAGATTTGCGCCATGGAGGCGGCGGCTAGCGGGATCGGATCAAATTGGGCAAAGACCTGCTGAGGGTCACTGCCCAGGTCGGCGGTGATCTGCGCAGCCAGCTTTTCCCAGGGTAGGGTTGTCGCCTGGCTATGCAGGCGCTCCAGCTCGTCGGTCCAGCGCTGTTCCAGCAGGTCGGTACGGGTGGCCAGGATCTGGCCGAATTTAACGAAGGTTGGCCCCAGAGCTTCCAGGGCCGCGCGCAGACGTTCTGGCAATGTCTGATTATCAACCTCCACGCCGCCGCCGCTCAGGCCGCCAAGCATCTTGCCTAACCCGAGCAGCCTGATCACGTCCTGCAAACCGTAACGGATCAGTACGGATGAGATTTCTTGCAGCCTGGCGCGGTCACGAGCGGTGACAAAAAACATTTTTAGCATCTGCGCGTGGCTCCCTTATCGCCGTTGCGGATCATTGCTCCATATCGAACAGCAACGGAATATCAATGCGCTGCGCCATGCGGTTGCGGTAAGCCTCCACGTTGTCCGGCAGGGCGACACCGGCCACGATCGACAGTGAGCGTAACAGCGGGAACAGATGGATATCATCTTCACTGAGAGTGCCGTTGACCGCTTCCGAAGACTGGATAAGCGGGGAGAGCGTGGCCAGATCCTCTTCCAACTGGGCGATCAGGTCGGCACTGTCGGCCAGTAACACGGAAAAATCACCGCTGGCAGCCTGTTTTTTGTCGCTGAAATAGCGGCGTGCGTTGTCAGTGGCGAACTCTTCGAAATCGGCATTGGCAAAGCGCGGTAACAGCAGTTTGTTGACGTAGGTGGCAGTGTGTTGCAACCACGCGGCGATGGCCGGATTGGTTTTCCCCGTCAGTAGCGGTTTTCCGTCCAGGTTATCGACGTAATGCACGATATCCATGCTTTCGGGCAGATAGCTACCGTCGTCTTTTTGCAGGATTGGCGCCATTTTCTTGCCGATCATGCTGGTGGGAGTAATTTCGTCATCGCTTAGCAGGGTCACCAAACGCACCGGCAAATCCTTGAGGCCGAATATCATGCGGGCCTTTACGCAGAACGGGCAGTGATCGTAAATAAACAGTTTCATGCTTGCTCCTGTTGTCGGGTTTAGCAGCCAGTCTGGGCCGCTGCGCAGGTTGTTGTGGGATGATGCTCCATCATAAGCCTTTCTGCGCCGTTTTTTGTACTATCAGGATAGCAACTTTGGCAGATTAGGTCGCCAGAGACTGGGCGCAAGGGAGGCGCCCGGGCAAAAATCAGCCACCACGGAGGATTGCGGGGGCCGCAGTACGCGGATTAAATTGCCAGTACAAGGCAAACAGCGTGATAAAGCCCACCAGCCCCAGCAGGAACCAGGGCAACTCCGGCATGCCCATCGCATTGCCAGTGTCATACATCCAGCCACCGCCGGTATAGCCCAACGCGCCACCGAGTGCCAACCCCAGGCGGCTAAAGCCCATGTAGCTGCCGCGTGCCCGTGAGTCGGCCAGCGAGGCGCTCAAGGTCTCACGCGCCGGTTCAGCGATGATCGATCCCAGATAGAAGCAGCAGATCAGAGTAAACACCGCTTGCAGGCTGGTGGCAAAGCCGACAGGCAATAGGCTGAGGGTCATCAGCAGCAAGCCGGCCATCAGGCGTTGTTCCAACCGGAAGTGTTTTTCGCTCCAACGTGCCAGCGGGTATAGCAATGAAAGCGAAAGCGCGGCTTCGATGGCGTACATCCATTTGACTGCCGACGGCGAACCGGCGATCTCGTTGACCATGATTGGCAGCATCAACATTACCTGTACCGATAACATATAATAGCCGGTCAACGTCAACACATAGGTCAGGAAGCGGCGATCGCGCAGCACGCGCATCATGCCATCTTTCATCGGTGCGCGTATGGTAGAGATCCGGTAGTTGGGTAACAGCCAGGCATTCCAACCGGCGGCCAGAACGAAAATACCCGCACCCACCCAGCAGACGAAATGAAAATCGTACTGCAGCAGCCAACTGCCGATTAACGCACCGATCACGGCACCGGCGCTGTCTTGCATCATCAGCAGCGAATAGAAACGGCTGCGCTCATGTGGGCGGGTCAGCTTGATCACCAGCGCGGTACGGGGCGGATCGAACAGGGTGCCGCCAATAGCGGACAGCGCGCAGGAAAACCACAGTATCCAGGGTTGATCGGCCATCGCCATGGTGGCAAAGCCCGCCGCACGCAGCAGCATGCCGGTGACGATCATCGGTTTGGCGCCAAAACGGTCGGCAATTGCCCCGCCAAAGATCCCCAATCCCTGCTGAATGAGCTGGCGTAATCCCAGAGCCAGCCCCACGACCACGGCCGCCCAGCCAAGTTGATCGACAAAGCGAATAGAAATAAGTGGGAAGACGACGAAAAAGCCTAAAACCACCAACAGGTTATCGAACAATAAAAAATACTTACCCAAGCTCCGAGCTTGCGATACCAGAGACATGCTTCACCACGAGCAGTTAAAAGGAGAGAAAGACTACCCGGTTATTCTCTACCCAATACATGATGGCTGATAGGGGGGAGATAGATAATATTTTTTCATCGTCAATACGTTACCTGAGTGGCAAAACTACACTTAAAACTGGGCAAAATGGTTAACTGGCGATTTACTGAGCGCTCAGGGGCTTACCTGCCGGGCGGGCTACGGTTATATTACCGGGGGAATACGCGGTTTTACGCTGATGGTCTGTCATGAGTTATGCGAGATAACGCCTGAGCCTGTAGACGTTGACCCAATCAATACTTCTTATCGAACCGTTCTGACCGCGGGGGAAATGATGTTTGGCTATCGCTCTGCATCACCGA
Source organism: Serratia sp. NCCP-200 (assembly GCF_059697885.1). NCBI lineage: Bacteria > Pseudomonadati > Pseudomonadota > Gammaproteobacteria > Enterobacterales > Yersiniaceae > Serratia > Serratia sp. NCCP-200. Next base: position 924,695 of record NZ_BAAKUJ010000003.1, on the reverse strand, counting down.
AAATACGCCTTACCACCGACCGGCTGGTTGTCCGTTTAGTTCACGAACGTGATGCCTACCGTCTGGCCGAATACTATGCCGAAAACCGGGCGTTCCTGAAGCCCTGGGAACCGGTGCGCGATGATAGCCACTGTTACCCCTCTGGCTGGCAAGCCCGCCTGGCTATGATCACGGAAATGCAGAAACAGGGCAGTGCCTACTATTTTATCCTGCTCGATCCGGAAGAACTTCATGTGTGCGGCGTGGCCAACTTCAGCAATGTGCTGCGCGGTTCGTTCCATGCCTGCTTCCTGGGATACTCTCTGGGTGAGAAGTGGCAGGGGCAGGGGCTGATGTACGAAGCGTTGCAAACGGCCATCCGTTATATGCAGCGCCAACAGCGGATGCATCGCATTATGGCCAACTATATGCCGCATAACCAACGCAGCGGAGCGTTGCTGACCCGGCTCGGTTTTGAACGCGAAGGCTATGCCAAGGATTACCTGCTGATCGACGGACAGTGGCAGGATCATGTGCTGACCGCATTGACCAATAAAGAGTGGCAACCACCACGCTGAGGCCGTACCAATGAAATATGAATTAAATGCCAAAGAAGCCCGAGTGATTGGCTGCATGATGGAAAAGCAGGTGACCACCCCTGACCAATATCCGCTTTCCCTCAATGCCATAACGCTGGCCTGCAATCAAAAAACCAACCGCGAGCCGGTGATGGACCTGTCGGAAAGCGAAGTCCAGCAGCAGCTTGATTTACTGTTAAGAAGGCACTTCCTGCGCACCTTAAGTGGTTTTGGTAATCGGGTAGTGAAGTATGAGCAGCGTTTTTGCAACTCCGAGTTCGGCCAACTGAAACTGTCACCGGCCGAAGTGGCGGTGATTGCGACCCTGTTATTACGCGGCGCGCAGACGCCGGGTGAACTGCGCACCCGCACCAACCGAATGCATGAATTCAACGACGTCAGCGAAGTGGAAGAAGTGTTGCAACAGTTGACGACCCGTGAGGATGGGCCGTTCGTGGTGCGTTTGCCGCGTGAGCCAGGCAAGCGTGAGAGCCGGTTTATGCACCTGTTCAGCGGCCAGATCGATGCGGCTCCAGCTGAAGCTGAGGAGGCCAATGCGGGTGAATTGACTGAACGGGTGGTGCGTTTGGAGGCCGAAGTCGCCGAATTGAAACAGCAGGTGCAGCAGCTACTGGCGCGGGGGTCACATGAGTAAACTGCGTATAGGGGTTGTAGGTTTAGGCGGTATCGCGCAAAAGGCTTACCTGCCCATTCTTTCTCAAGCGGTGGACTGGCAGCTTGTTGGCGGCTTTTCACCGAATCAGCAAAAAGCCCAGCCGGTATGCGACAGCTATCGTATGCCTTATTTCTCTCGTCTTGATAGCCTGGCGCAACAGTGTGATGCGGTGTTCGTACACAGCAGTACGGCTAGCCATTTTCAGGTAGTGGGTGAACTGCTGGCGCAGGGCGTACACGTCTATGTGGATAAACCGCTGGCGGAAACGTTGGAGCAGGGCGAACAGTTGATCGAACTGGCCGCAAAGCAGGGCGTAGCACTGATGGTGGGTTTCAACCGCCGTTTTGCGCCGCTGTATCGCCAGTTGAAGCAGCAAATGCAGCTACCGGCCTCGATCCGCATGGATAAACACCGTGCCGATAGCGTCGGGCCAAAGGATCTGCGATTCACCCTGCTGGATGATTATCTGCACGTGGTGGATACCGCGCTGTGGTTAGGCGGCGGTAGCGCCAGCTTGCAGAGTGGCCAGTTGCGCGCAAACGAAGCGGGCGAGATGCTTTACGCGGAACACCACTTTGCCTGCGGTGACACCATCGTTACGACCAGTATGCACCGGCGTGCTGGCAGCCAACGGGAAAGCGTGCAGGCAGTCACCAACGGCGCGGTCTATCAACTGAACGATATGCGACAATGGCTGCGGGAAGACCCGCAAGGCGTGCTCGAGCAACCAGCCCCAGGCTGGCAAACCACGCTGGAACAACGCGGTTTTGCCGGTGCAGTTCACCATTTTATTCAGTCCATCAGCAACCAGACCGCGCCGGAAACTGCCGGAGAACAGGCCATTTACGCCCAGCGATTGATCGAGAAAATGCTGCGTGATGCCAGTTAACCCCATGTAACATATGGCGGTAGCTATTAATGGCGTGGAGCCGTAGACTAACGCCACTCAACTGACGCCTGCCGATGCAGGCGTTGATATTTACCCGTCGTACTCATCAGAAAAACCACATGAATCTACTTAAATCACTGGCAGCCGTTAGCTCGATGACCATGTTTTCACGGGTGCTGGGCTTTGCGCGTGATGCCATCGTGGCACGCGTTTTTGGGGCAGGGATGGCTACGGATGCTTTCTTTGTGGCGTTCAAGCTGCCAAACCTTTTACGCCGCATCTTTGCGGAAGGGGCTTTCTCCCAGGCGTTTGTGCCGATCCTGGCGGAATACAAAAGCCAGCAGGGGGAAGAGGCGACGCGTACCTTTGTTGCCTACGTTTCCGGCCTGTTGACGCTGGTGCTGGCAGTCGTGACCGTGCTTGGCATGCTGGCCGCGCCCTGGGTGATCTTTATTACGGCTCCGGGGTTTACCGATACGCCGGATAAGTTTGCCCTGACCTCGTCGCTGTTACGTATCACCTTCCCTTATATCCTGTTGATTTCGCTGGCCTCGCTGGTGGGGGCGATCCTCAATACCTGGAACCGTTTCTCCATTCCGGCCTTTGCGCCAACGCTGTTGAACGTCAGCATGATCGGCTTTGCGCTGTTTGCCGCGCCGTACTTCAATCCACCGGTGCTGGCTTTGGCCTGGGCAGTAGTAGTGGGGGGCGTGCTGCAACTGGGTTATCAATTACCGCACCTCAAGAAAATTGGCATGCTGGTATTGCCACGCCTGAAGCTGAATGACGCGGGCGTATGGCGTGTGATGCGCCAGATGGGGCCAGCGATCCTGGGGGTTTCGGTCAGCCAGATCTCGCTGATCATCAACACCATTTTCGCCTCGTTCCTGGTCTCCGGCTCGGTGTCGTGGATGTATTATGCCGACCGCCTGATGGAGTTCCCGTCCGGGGTGCTGGGCGTAGCATTGGGCACCATCCTGCTGCCGTCCTTGGCGAAGAGTTTTTCCAGCGGTAATCATGAACAATATAACCGCCTGATGGACTGGGGCCTGCGTCTGTGCTTTGTGCTAGCTTTACCGAGTGCCATCGCGTTGGGCATCCTCGCCAAGCCGCTTACCGTCTCGTTGTTTCAGTACGGCAAGTTCTCCGCCTTTGATGCGGCGATGACCCAGCGTGCGCTGGTGGCCTACTCGGTTGGCTTGATGGGCCTGATCGTGGTGAAAGTGCTGGCACCGGGTTTCTACTCGCGCCAGGACATCAAAACCCCGGTCAAGATTGCCATCATTACGCTGATCCTGACCCAGGTGATGAACCTGATATTTATTGGCCCACTGAAGCATGCCGGGCTTTCGCTGTCGATTGGTCTGGGGGCCTGTCTGAATGCTTCGCTGCTGTATTGGCAACTGCGCAAGCAGGATATTTTCCAACCGCAGCCCGGCTGGGCGATGTTCTTGTTCAAGCTGGTAGTCGCCGTGCTGGTGATGGCTGCGGTACTGCTTGGCGTGATGTGGCTGATGCCGGAATGGGATCAGGGCAATATGCTGGCTCGCTTACTGCGTCTTTCGGTCGTGGTGGCTGCGGGGATTGTTGCCTACTTTGCGGTGTTGGGGATCCTTGGTTTCCGTCCTAGAGACTTCGCTCGGCGGGTAGATTGATACCCCACAGCTAATCATCAGATAACAAAAAGGTCGCTAACGCGACCTTTTTTACAGCTATCGAATGGATTACATGCGTTCGACGGTTTCGATCCCGAGCGTATCCAGACCGGTTTTCAACGTTTTGGCGGTTAACAGAGCCAACTTCAGGCGGCTCTGACGTGCCTCTTCGCTTTCGGCGTTGAGGATCTGGCAATGCTCGTAGAAGCCAGAGAACAGCCCCGCCAGGTCGTACAGATAGGTACACATCACGTGCGGTGTACCTTCACGGGCGACCACGGTGAGGGTTTCTTCGAACTGTAGCAGGCGAGTTGCCAGCGCGACTTCACGCTCTTCGGTCATCACCAACGGCAGCGTCAGGTTGCTTTCATCCACGCCAGCACGCTTGAACACCGAGGCAACGCGGGTATAGGCATACTGCATATACGGCGCGGTGTTGCCCTCGAAGGTCAGCATGTTATCCCAATCGAAGATGTAATCCGTGGTACGGCTTTTCGACAGATCGGCATATTTCACCGCACCGATACCAACCGCGTTCGCCACGTTCTGCATTTCATCGGCAGGCATGTCTGGATTCTTCTCGGCAATCAGTTTGCTGGCGCGTTCAACAGCTTCATCCAGCAGATCGGAAAGTTTTATGGTGCCGCCTGAACGGGTTTTGAACGGCTTGCCGTCTTTACCCAGCATCATGCCGAACATGTGGTGTTCCAGCGAGACGGAGTCTGGCACGTAACCTGCTTTGCGCACGATAGTCCAGGCTTGCATCAGATGCTGATGCTGGCGCGAGTCGATGTAATAGAGAACACGATCGGCCCCCAGGGTCTCGAAACGGTATTTGGCGCAGGCGATATCGGTAGTGGTATACAGGTAACCGCCGTCTTTCTTCTGGATGATGACACCCATCGGATCGCCGTCTTTATTTTTGTACTCGTCCAGGAACACCACGGTAGCGCCTTCGCTTTCTACCGCCAGCCCTTTCGCCTTGAGATCGGCAACGATGCCCGGCAGCATGGCGTTGTACAGGCTTTCACCCATGACGTCATCTTCGGTCAGGGTGACATTCAGACGGTTATAGGTCAGTTGGTTCTGCGCCATGGTGATATCCACCAGCTTGCGCCACATCTTCAGGCAGTATTGGTCGCCGCCTTGCAGTTTGACCACGTAACCACGGGCGCGCAGAGCGAAATCTTCGTCTTCGTCGTAGTTTTTCTTGGCTTCGCGGTAAAATTGCTCCAGATCCGACAGCCCCATATCGCTGGCGTGCTCGTTTTGCATCTTTTCCAGGTAAGCGATCAGCATGCCGAACTGGGTACCCCAGTCGCCCACATGGTTGGCGCGTATCACTTTATGGCCCAGGAATTCCTGAGTACGGGCAGCGGCATCGCCAATAATGGTGGAGCGCAGGTGACCCACGTGCATTTCTTTCGCCACGTTGGGCGCAGAATAGTCGATCACGATGGTTTGCGGCTTAACGGGGGCAATGCCCAGCTTAGCTGCACCCAGGGTGGCATCGGCCTGGCGGGCAACCCATTCGCTGTTCAGGAAGATATTGATAAAGCCAGGGCCAGCGATTTCCACTTTGCTGCTGATGTCACCCAGGTCAAGCAGTTGGACTACTTTCTCTGCCAGTTGTCGTGGCGGCATACCAAGAGTTTTGGCAACGGACATCACGCCGTTGGCTTGATAGTCACCAAACTGTGCTTTCGCGGACTGACGAACCTGAGCTTCGCAATCGGCAGGCGCACCTGCGGCAATCAGCGCCTGGCTGACTTTATCTGATAGAAGAGCCTGAATATTCACCGGGTTACCTTAAATGACAAACGAGGGCCGTGCAGTACGCCCTCCGGATCAAAAGGTGGTTTTACTCTATTGGCCTGCAAACGTCTTGACGCACAACTTGCAGTCCAGCAGGGACGACGCCGCATATCGCAGGCGACGCTCAACCACAAAACAGCCTGCAATTGTAACCGATTGACGGCACCGCGTCAGTAGTTGACGCGGGCTGGCATGGTGAAAGATAGGGAAAAGTGAAGACCAAAAAGGTAAGTAGGTGAATCAAACCGTCCGCTGTCATTGGTTTGATGGGAGCGGATTAATGGACGCTTTAACGCTTTTTATTGCCTCGGCCAGAACGTAACACACTATTCTGACGAGTTTTGAAATGGCGATAAATCGCGTAGCCAGCAATGGCTATTAAAACAAGGGATATACCTAACAGGGCCATGTTTATTTATCCAAATTCAAATGCCCTCCTAACCTAACTTATTAACGGCATTGAATCAATTGTAATGACGCTGTTTAGGACTGTTCGCATGATTTTTGTTTTTTATCATTAAAAACAATGTGTTAAATTTGTTGTGGGGTTATGTTTAGATTCCATTTCAAGTGATTTATATATGTTGTCCTTGAGGGGATAAAGAACGATTAAACATTAGGCATTCTTAAGGTTATTAATAATGGTTTAATTAATTATGATATGAGATGATTCTTGATTGCTTCATCCTTCACGAAGGATAGTTCGGTCTAAAATAGGCACCAGCGCAAAAGAGGCAGCATTATGTTCATCCGGTAGGTTTTTATTCTCTTATCCATAGCCTCCAGGCGATTCGACGTGTAGATTATTGGCCTGCCAAAGATCCTGGAGAGCCTGAGAAACTTATGACTACCTTGTCATCGATCGCCGAACTTAACGACCTGACGCTGGATTTGCCTCGCTTTGAACTGGCGTTGGAACAGTTTGCACAACGGCTCCATCTTGAGCTGGCAACATTCAGCGCAGACCATATCTCGCTGCGTTGCCATCAGAACAGCACCGCCGATCGTTGGCGGCAAGGGTTACTACAATGCGGATCGCTACTTTCAGAAGCGATGATTAACGGCAGGCCGATTTGCCTGTTTGATCTCCATGAGCCGTTGAAGGTTGGCCCTTGGCAGATTGACTGTATCGAGCTGCCATACCCCGGTGAGAAGCGCTATCCGCATGAAGGATGGGAACATGTAGAGCTGGTGCTAAGCGGCGATCCCGCTACCCTGTATGCCCGCGCCCTGGAACATCTGCCTGACGAAGCCTTGCTGCTACCTGGCATCAAACTCAAGCAGAGCTCACCTAAAGGTGAGGGCGAACGCCTGGCCAATCCGACCTTGGCGATCAGCGATGGCAATGTCACCATCAAATTCCATCCGCATCATATTCGTGACATCGTGGCCAGTGAACGGGTGAAACCGTAGCGTGTCGTTTGTTGCCGATTTCGAATGGGGTGTTAGGGAGAAAAATGATGCGTTCGCGTTATTTATCCGACTTAACGCCGCCACTGTGACTGCGATCGATCCATTAATCAAAATTGAGTGCCATAGTTAGCACCTCGTGCCATTAAGACTTTTATCAGATTGTCATCCTGTGGCCTATAGGGCGACGGGTAAACGTTTGCTGTAGCATTTTTGACCGTTATCTGGGGGTAACAATAATGAAGCTGGAAGTTTGTTGCTATAGCGTCGACTGTGCCATGACAGCAGAGCATGCGGGCGCTGACCGCATAGAATTGTGTGCTAGCCAGAGTGAGGGTGGGTTGACGCCGAGCTTTGGATCGTTGCGGCTGGCTCGGGAGCGGGTAACGATACCCGTTCATCCAATAGTGCGGCCACGCGGGGGCGATTTCTGTTACAGCGCCGTCGATTTCGAGATTATGAAGAACGACGTGGCGCAAATCCGCGAGATGGGTTTTGCCGGTGTGGTCATCGGCATGTTGGACGATGAAGGGCATATCGATCTTGCGCGGATGCGCGAGGTGATGAAATTAAGCGGTAATATGGCGGTGACCTTCCATCGCGCGTTCGATATGTGTCAAAACCCGATGGTGGCGCTGGAACAACTGACGCAGCTCGGCGTGGCGCGCATTCTGACCTCTGGGCAGCAGCAGAATGCCGAGTTGGGCTTACCGCTGTTACGCGACTTGGTGCATGCCAGCAACGGCCCGGTGATCATGGCCGGTGCAGGTGTCCGTTTGAGCAATATGCATAAGTTTGTGGATATCGGTATTCAGGAATTGCATAGCTCGGCCGGGCATACGGTGCCTTCCACCATGCGTTACCGCAAGGCGGGTGTCACCATGTGTGCCGACAATGAGTTTGACGAATTCAGCCACTACTGCGTGGACGGGGAAACGGTAGAGGCGATGAAGAACGCGTTGGCCATGCTGACTCCTGTCGAATGAGATCGTAGGGCGCCGTATGCTGAGACCGTTTAGCAATGGCCCAACGTTTTGAGCCTGGTTTGAAGCCCCGAATATTCGGGGCTTTTTGCATCTGTGCGCAAAAAAAGCCCTGAACAGGGTAGAGGTGCTCAGGGCAAACAGGTTCATACTTCTCTGGTGTTGGCGCGATACCAACACTTTAACTCTAGTTAACGATGAGCCACTGCCTTAAGTTTAAATGTTGATAAAATGTAACCGGCTGTTGTCGCTTATCGCAGACTCTCCACCCAGTGACAAATGGCCGAAAGTATTTGCACGGTGCCGCCGATATTGAATATGACGGCAATCCCTATGCCGGTCATTATGGTCAGCAATGCCATCAACAGTCTGTCAACACCTCGCATTAATCACCCTTATGAATTTGTTGAGTTTTTCCAGTCTACTAAAAGCGTTCAGTCTTCAACGCTGAGCCTCGATAGGATTTCCCCACGATTGTATTGCCAGCGCTGACACACATGACAGGAGGCGACACGTTGATGTGTAGACGATACCGTTTGATGGTGCTGTTACTAAACAAGTTCAACCGCTTTTGGTCAGGAGGATACATGAGAGTTTATGTTGTGTGGTTAATGCTGGTTTGTTGTTCATTATCGGGCTGTGTTGCGGCCTATTATCGTTAACGGAGGAGGGGGAGATGCGTTATTTACTGATTGTCGGCCTTGTTATGTCGTTAACGGCCTGCGCAACGCTGTATTACAGGTGAGTGATGAGACATTTATTTATTTTGCTGGCCTTGGCATTGAGTGGTTGCGTCTCGGTGTATGGGCCAACTAAAACCGGTAACCAGCCCGGCAGTGCGGCTGAAACAGCCGCTGGTAAGTCGACTACTGCTGCGAAGCCGACCTTGATAGGCAACCGTAAGCCAGATGAGCTGTTAACCCGTACCGAGGCAATTTTTGCGCAGAAAGGGCTAGAGGCCAAGGTTGTCGACCCGCATCTGGGGATCGTTGGCACGACGGGCAATGACGCTGAACTGGCCAGCCTGTATCTGACTTGTTCAGACCAGCCAGGGCCATCTAATCTGAATGTTACCTACCGGATCCTGGTGCAGATTTTTAGCGCCGGAGAAGGGACTAACGTGATGGTGCAAGTCAATGGCGTTGCGGGGCTGGTGGCTGCGGATGGTAACGATAAGGTCAAGCCCTTCGAATGTTCATCCAGCGGGGTGTTTGAAAAGGATCTGCTACAGGCTTTGAGAAAATAACGGTGGCAACTAAAAGGGCGTAGCATTGCTACGCCCTTACATAGTGAGTTGGTTAAGGCTTACGGTTTTTTGGCGATCAGCACGGCGCGGATCGGTGCCGGGTAACCTTCAATCGTTTTGGTTGGATCCTGGGGATCGAGGAACTCGGCCAGTGACTCGCTGGTCATCCAGTCGGTGCGGCGCTGCTCTTCGGTGCTGGTTGGGCAGATATCGGCAATGCTGACGTCGACAAATCCGCATTTTTCCAGCCAGCACTTCAGCGCTTCGGCAGACGGAATAAAGTAGACGTTACGCATCTGCGCGTAGCGGTCGCCCGGCACCAATACCTGATGGCGATCGCCTGGCACGACCAGCGTTTCCAACACTAGCTCGCCCTCGGAAACCAGCTGGTTCTTCAACTGATACAGGTGATCCAGCGGGGAACGGCGGTGATAGAGCACGCCCATCGAGAAAACGGTGTCGAAAGCGGCCAGCTCGGGCAGTTGTTCGATACCCAGCGGCAACACATGGGCGCGTTGATCGCCACCCAGCAGTTTTCGCACCGCTTCGAACTGGCACAGGAACAGCTGCATTGGATCGATACCGACCGCCAGATGTGCTCCAGCACCGACCATGCGCCACAGATGGTAACCGCTGCCGCAACCCACATCCAGGATGGTACGGCCAGCCAGCGGGGAAATATGCGGCAGCACGCGATCCCACTTCCAGTCGGAATGCCATTCGGTATCGATATCAATGCCGTAAAGCGAGAACGGCCCTTTACGCCACGGCATCAGCGTACGCAGCATTTTCTCAATGCCTTCGAGCTGGCCAGGTGACAGCGGTTGTTCCATCTCGGCACGTACGCCATGCAATAAATCCAACTGGGTCGGCGTCAGGGAAGGCAGGTGCTCTACCGAATTGAACCACTGTTTGAACTTGCCATGCAGCGATTCGCGCTGCCAGGCGGTGATCTGGGCCGGCAGCGTATCCAGCCAGTGGCTCAGCGGGCTTTTGGCGATGCGCTGGTAGAAGTCTCCAAACTCGATCATGCGGTTTCTCCTGATTTCAGGGCGATCAATGAGCCGAAGTTGAAGCATTGGAACCAGACTTCTGCATGTTCAAAACCGGCTTGCCGAAGGCGCGCTTTATGCGCTTCGACCGAATCGGTCAGCATCACGTTTTCCAGCATGCTGCGCTTTTGGCTGATTTCCAATTCGCTGTAGCCGTTGGCGCGTTTGAAGTCGTGGTGCATGTTGAACAACAGTTCACCGACGTCCGCATCCTCAAAGCTGAATTTCTCCGACAGCACCAAGGCGCCGCCCGGACGTAGCCCGCGATAAACCTGTTCGAGCAGGCGCAGCCGATCGGCCGGTTCAAGAAACTGTAGGGTGAAGTTCAGCACCACCATCGAGGCATTTTCGATGGTAATGTCTAAAATGTCCGCCTCAATGACGTCGACGGGCGTATCGGCGCGAAAAGCATCAAGATGGCGGCGGCAGCGCTCTACCATCGCGGGGGAATTATCGACCGCAATAATCTGACAACCTTCGACGCTGATGTTCCTGCGCATCGATAGCGTGGCCGCGCCGAGCGAGCACCCCAGGTCATACACCCGGCTGTGCGGCTGGACAAAACGTTCGGCCAGCATGCCAATCATCGAAATGATATTGGAGTAGCCTGGAACGGAACGCTGGATCATGTCTGGGAAGACTTCAGCAACGCGCTCGTCGAAGGTCCAGTCGCCCAGTTTGGCGATCGGGGCGGAAAAAAGAGTATCGCGGTTTGGCATAGCGGCAAATCAGGTCAGAATTCGAAGGGGCGTATACTAACAGAAAAGCGACGCAGGCAGAAGCAGGCGGCGTGGCCGCCTGAACAGAGGGGATATCAGTGTAAACTAAAGATAATGTCCCACGGCAGATAAACGATATTGGCTATCACCATCAGTATCAATGAAAGATAGGTAGCCGCCATACCCGAACGGCGCCAGCGGACTTCACGGTTACGTAAACCGTAGTAGTGAACCAGCCGGCCTGCCATCAGCAGCAAACCACACAGATGCACCATCCAGACTTCAGCACCGTTCATCTCCATGATCACCAACAGGATGGCGGCGATCGGGATGTACTCTACGGCGTTACCGTGTACGCGGATCGCGGTTTGCAGCTCGTAGAACCCACCGTCACCGTAGGCGACCCGGTACTGCATTCTCAACCTGACCACGTCATAAGAGAGTTTGATCAACAACAATGCGCCAAGCACCACATAGAGCGCGCTTACCATTCTTAACTCCATTCGTAACCAAATCTGGCAACGAGCATCATAACTGCCATCCTCGCGACTGTCGCGAGGAAATATCCGATAGGACCCATCAGATTAATAGGTTAAAACAAGGCTTCTTGCTCTGGCCAGTCCGGAGGTATCGCTAAATTCGGAATTATGCCGTGTAGCCCTTGCCAGATTTTCTGTGCCTGCTGAGGAGAATCGCTGTTATCTGGTGTGTGAATAAACAGATAAGGCTGATGTTGTTGCGCCCAGTCAGGCAATCTCTGTTGCCATGAATCAAACCAGCGCTGATTGTCCGCCAGCACATCACCGCCGATAAAGCGGATCAACGGGTTGTCAGCCGTTATCACTGCATGTACCGGCAACTTGGGCTTTTTCTGCTGCGCATCGCGGATCGCTGGGCTGTGCGGTTTGGCATGGTGCAGCGGGCGGCTATCGAGGATAGTCCGATTTATGCCCCGTTGGTGCAAACCCTGATTCAGTTGGCGTTCTGCGTCACCCTTGGCGAAAAACTCCAGATGACGTACCTCGACTCCGTAGGTGAACTCCGGCGGTAAGGCATCAAGAAATGCCCACAGAACGCCCAGATGCTCGGGTGAAAAGGCGGCGGGCAACTGTAACCACAGTTGTCCGATACGCCCTTCAAGGGGGCGCAGGCAGTCATAAAATGCCTTGATATCGGCTTCACAGCCGCGAAGTGCTGCTTTATGGCTGATCGCTGACGGGAATTTAAAGCAAAAACGGAAATCATCGCCGGTCATATCGCGCCAGCGATGCACAATTTCCATCTTTGGCAGAGCGTAGAAGGTGGTGTTACCTTCCACACAGTTGAAGTAGCGGCTGTAGTCTGCCAGATCGCGCAGGCCAATGCGGTTCCAGGCCGGATGTTGCCATTGCGGTAGTCCGATATACATCAACGGTCATCTTCCATGCTTTACATTTTGGCAACAACGTTAACGTTATCTGCGCCACCTTTCAAGTGACACCAGGCTTACAGCGCGGCAAGGATCTCACTGGTGCTACGCACACGGGCAATACGCGGGAAGATATTATCGAAGGCGAATTGGTGCATCTCGGCGCTGTAGGTGCTGCACATGTCTTCGGCGATCACCAACTCGTAGCCATGTTCCCAGGCCGCACGAGCGGTAGACTCCACGCCGATATTGGTGGCGATACCACCCAATACCACCGATTTGATACCCCGACGGCGCAGTTGCAGGTCCAGGTCGGTGCCATAGAATGCTCCCCATTGACGTTTGGTGATCAGCACATCGCTGTCTTGTACCGCCAGCGCTTCGGGGAATTCCCACCAGGAGGCTGGCAGCCCGCCGACCGGAGAAGGTGAAGGCTTGTCTACCGGTTGCTTGAGCGCTTCGGCAAAGGAATCAGACCAGCCGACGCGCACCAGAAACACGGGGGCATTCAGCGCGCGGAAACGCCCTGCCAGATGGGCCGCATGGGTGACGACTTGGCTGGCACTGTGCGGGCCAGCGGCGTAAGGTAGAATGCCGTTTTGTAGATCGATCAGGACCAGGGCGGTGGTTTGGGCTTCAAGTTTCAACATTGGGAGCGTCTCTGGGTTAAAGTGGATTAAAGGTTGTGCTACCGGCTTTTGAAAGACGACGGATACATAGGCTACGTGATAAAACTGCTGCCAGTTAATGGGAAATTTGTTAACCGATGTGTTGTTTGCTACCGCTAGGTGCGATTTAGCATTGCAACAATGCCGTGTTCGCTCTTATCTGGCGCATGAATTTCCTTTATAATGACCGCCTTTTTTCACCAATCTTTAATCCAGCGATCTATGCCGATTTATGAATATGCATGTGGCTCATGCCAACATCGATTAGAGAAACTACAAAAATTTTCCGACGCGCCTTTGACTCAATGTCCGGCGTGTGGGCAGCCCGCACTGACCAAGTTGATCTCTGCCAGCGGTTTCCAGTTAAAGGGCACCGGCTGGTATGCAACAGACTTCAAACCGGGTGATAAATAACAATTCGTCAGATAATAGCCGTGCGGAAACAGCAACTGCTGCCAACCTCCGGCCGAATCGGCTTAAGTCAAAAGGATAGCGTATGCGTACTGAATATTGCGGGCAGTTGAATCTGGCCCACGTCGGCCAGGAAGTCACTTTGTGTGGTTGGGTCAACCGCCGCCGCGATCTGGGTGGCCTGATCTTTATTGATATGCGTGACCGCGAAGGCATCGTACAGGTGTTCTTCGATCCGGATCAGAAAGTGGCCTTCGACAAAGCCTTCGAACTGCGTAACGAGTTCTGCATCCAGATCGTCGGTACCGTGCGTGCGCGCCCGGAAAGCCAGGTCAACAAGGATATGGCGACTGGCGAAGTTGAGGTGTTCGCTCATCAGCTTGAGATCATCAACCGCTCCGAACCGCTGCCGTTAGACTCGAATCAGACCAACAGCGAAGAAGCGCGTCTGAAATATCGCTACCTGGATCTGCGTCGCCCGGAAATGGCCGACCGCCTGAAAACCCGTGCCAAGATCACCAGCTTTGTGCGCCGCTTTATGGACAGCCACGGTTTCCTGGATATCGAAACCCCAATGCTGACCAAAGCCACGCCGGAAGGTGCCCGTGACTATCTGGTACCAAGCCGCGTACATAAAGGTAAATTCTACGCGTTGCCACAGTCCCCACAGTTGTTCAAACAGCTGCTGATGATGTCTGGCTTCGACCGTTACTACCAGATCGTCAAGTGTTTCCGTGACGAAGACCTGCGCGCCGATCGCCAGCCAGAATTCACCCAGATCGACGTGGAAACCTCTTTCATGAGCGCCGAGCAGGTGCGTGAAGTGATGGAGCAACTGGTGCATGAACTGTGGCTGGACGTGAAGGGTGTCGATCTGGGCAAGTTCCCGATCATGACCTTTGCCGAAGCGATGCGCCGTTACGGTTCCGATAAGCCAGACCTGCGTAACCCGCTGGAGCTGGTGGACGTTGCCGACCTGGTTAAAGACGTTGAGTTTAAAGTGTTTTCTGGCCCGGCGAACGATGCCAAAGGCCGCGTAGCCGCGATTTGTGTTCCGGGTGGCGCGCAGCTGACCCGTAAGCAGATCGACGAATACGGCGCTTTCGTGAATATCTACGGTGCCAAAGGTTTGGCATGGCTGAAGGTTAACGATCGTGCTGCGGGTATGGAAGGCGTGCAAAGCCCGATTGCCAAATTCCTCAGTGCCGAAGTGCTGGAAGCGATCCTGGCGCGCACCAATGCGCAAACCGGCGACATTCTGTTCTTCGGTGCCGACAGCTTTAAAATCGTTACCGACGCCATGGGCGCGCTGCGCTTGAAAATCGGCCGCGATCTGGGCCTGACAAAGCTCGACAGCTGGGCACCGCTGTGGGTGGTCGATTTCCCAATGTTCGAAGAGGACGGCGAAGGTGGCCTGGCGGCGATGCACCATCCGTTTACCGCCCCGCGCGATATGAGCCCGGAAGAGCTGCAAAAAGATCCTACCTCAGCTATCGCCAATGCCTACGATATGGTGCTGAACGGCTATGAAGTGGGTGGTGGTTCCGTGCGTATTCACCGCAGTGAAATGCAGCAAACCGTCTTCGGTATTCTTGGCATCAACGAACAAGAACAACGTGAGAAGTTTGGCTTCCTGCTGGATGCGCTGAAGTACGGTACTCCTCCGCACGCCGGTTTGGCCTTCGGTCTGGATCGTCTGGTGATGTTGGTAACCGGTACCGAGAACATCCGTGATGTTATCGCTTTCCCGAAAACCACCGCGGCAGCCTGTCTGATGACCGATGCACCAAGCTTCGCCAACCCGGCTTCGTTGCAGGAACTGGCGATCAGCGTAGTGAAGAAAGCCTCAGCCGAACAAGAGAGCGAGTGATGAATTACAAGCGGCCCGAGTCTATTCTGGTGGTGATTTATGCAAAATCCAGTGGCCGGGTGCTGATGTTACAGCGGCGTGACGATACGGAGTTCTGGCAGTCGGTCACCGGCAGCCTTGAAGACGCCGAATCGCCGCCGCATGCCGCACAGCGCGAAGTCATGGAAGAGATTGGCATCGATATCGCAGCAGAGGGTCTGCCGTTGTTCGATTGCCAGCGCTGTGTGGAATTTGAACTCTTTGTCCATTTGCGACACCGCTATGCGCCGGGAACCACGCGTAATAAAGAGCACTGGTTCTGTCTGGCGTTACCTGATGAGCGCGATCCGGTCTTGACCGAACATCATGCTTACCAATGGCTTGAGGCGTCCGAGGCGGTCAAACTGACCAAGTCCTGGAGTAATCAGCAGGCGATTGAAGAGTTTGTGATCCATTCTGTCCAGTAGTTCTTTTTGGAGATATTTTTTATGGCAGGTCATAGTAAATGGGCCAACACCAAACACCGCAAAGCTGCACAAGATTCCAAACGCGGTAAGATTTTCACCAAAATTATTCGTGAGCTGGTGACTGCCGCCAAATTGGGCGGCGGCGATCCGGGTTCGAACCCGCGTCTGCGTGCGGCTATTGATAAAGCGCTGTCCAACAACATGACGCGCGATACCCTGAACCGTGCTATCGCCCGTGGCGTAGGCGGCGATGATGATACCAATATGGAAACCATCATCTATGAAGGTTACGGCCCTGGCGGCACCGCGGTAATGATTGAGTGCCTGAGTGACAACCGTAACCGTACCGTGGCAGAAGTGCGCCATGCCTTCACCAAGTGTGGTGGCAACCTGGGTACCGACGGTTCCGTGGCCTATCTGTTCACCAAAAAAGGCGTGATCACCTATGCACCGGGCCTGGATGAAGACACGGTGATGGAAGCCGCATTGGAAGCGGGTGCTGAAGATATCCAGACCTATGACGACGGTGCCATTGACGTCTTCACCGCCTGGGAAAATCTGGGTGAAGTGAAAGACGCGTTGACCGCCGCTGGCTTTGAGGCAGACTCGGCCGAGGTTTCCATGATCCCGTCCACCAAAGCGGACATGGATGAGGAAACTGCACCTAAGTTGCTGCGCTTGATCGACATGCTGGAAGACTGTGACGACGTGCAGGAGGTTTACCATAACGGTGAGATCTCCGACGAGATCGCTGCAACGCTGTAATGCAGGTGAATGATGGCGTTGCCAACCGGCAACGCCAGGCAACAATCAATGCAGGGTGGTGGTAGCAATGGCGATCATACTGGGTATCGATCCCGGCTCGCGCGTCACCGGCTATGGCCTGATCCGCCAGCAGGGCCGCCAACTGACCTATGTTGCCAGCGGTTGTATTCGTACCGTGGTGGATGATATGCCAACGCGCCTGAAGCTGATTTATGCTGGCGTGAGCGAAATCATCACCCAGTTTCAACCGGACTTCTTCGCCATCGAACAGGTGTTTATGGCCAAGAACCCGGACTCGGCGCTGAAGCTGGGGCAAGCGAGGGGCGTGGCGATCGTTGCCGCCGTCAATCAAAACCTGGAAGTGTTTGAGTATGCGGCGCGCCAGGTGAAACAGACGGTGGTCGGTACCGGTGCGGCGGAAAAGTCTCAGGTGCAGCATATGGTTCGCTCACTGCTGAAGCTGTCTGCCAATCCACAGGCGGATGCCGCGGATGCGTTGGCTATCGCCATTACCCACTGCCATCTCAGCCAGAACGTGCTGCGTATGAGTGAAGGGCGGTTGAATCTGGCGCGCGGGCGTTTGCGTTAGCGGTCTGACAAAGTCTCAGCGGGTTACGTTACGTAGGGGCGCTGCATGCTGCGCCCACCGAGGCATGGCCATTTTGTTATCAATCGGAGGCTGGATATTCATCCAGCCTTTTTTATGGTATAAGCTGTATCAATACTGCGTGGCAGAGCGCCACGTACAGGGATCCATTCAGGAGGGGTAATGATAGGTCGTCTCAGAGGAATTATTCTGGAAAAGCAGCCACCGCTGGTGTTACTTGAAACCAATGGCGTCGGGTATGAAGTGCATATGCCGATGACCTGCTTTTACGAGCTGCCGGAGCTGGGGCAAGAGGCTATCGTGTTTACCCAATTCGTGGTGCGTGAAGATGCACAGCTGCTGTATGGGTTCAATGATAAACAAGAGCGTGCGCTGTTCCGTGAGCTGATTAAAGTGAACGGCGTGGGGCCAAAACTGGCGCTAGCGATCCTCTCCGGCATGTCTGCCCAGCAGTTTGTCAGCGCGGTGGAACGTGAAGAGATCACTACGTTGATCAAATTGCCAGGCGTGGGTAAGAAAACCGCCGAGCGTCTGGTCGTCGAAATGAAAGACCGCTTCAAAGGCCTGAACGGCGATCTGTTCAACAACAGCAGCGAAATCCCTCTGCCGGCCAGTGCGGCCAAAGCGGCGGAGATGGATATTGAAGCCGAAGCGGCCTCTGCACTGGTGGCCTTGGGCTATAAGCCGCAGGAAGCCAGCCGCATGGTCAGCAAGGTTGCCAAGCCGGGTGCGGATTGCGAGGCATTAATCCGCGAAGCATTACGTGCCGCACTGTAGGCCGGAAAGGGGTAGACCATGATTGAAGCCGACCGCCTGATCTCTGCCGAGCCGTTCAATGAAGAAGAGGTGCTGGATCGTGCGATCCGCCCCAAGCTGCTGACGGAGTACGTTGGCCAGCCGCACGTGCGTGAGCAGATGGAAATCTTTATTCAGGCTGCCAAACAGCGCGGCGATGCATTGGACCATCTGTTGATCTTCGGGCCGCCTGGATTGGGTAAAACCACCTTGGCCAATATCGTGGCCAATGAGATGGGCGTTAACCTGCGTACCACTTCTGGTCCGGTGCTGGAAAAGGCGGGGGATCTGGCGGCAATGCTGACCAACCTGGAGCCGCATGACGTCCTGTTTATCGACGAAATCCACCGTCTTTCGCCGGTAGTGGAAGAGATCCTGTATCCAGCGATGGAAGACTATCAGTTGGATATCATGATCGGTGAAGGTCCGGCTGCGCGTTCGATCAAGCTCGACCTGCCACCATTCACCCTGGTTGGAGCCACCACGCGGGCCGGTTCCTTGACCTCTCCATTACGCGATCGCTTTGGCATCGTGCAGCGTCTGGAGTTTTATCAGGTGGCCGATCTGGAGCATATCGTTTCCCGCAGTGCCAACTGCCTGGGGCTGGATCTGTCTACCGATGGAGCACATGAAGTAGCCCGTCGCGCCCGCGGTACGCCGCGTATTGCCAACCGCCTGCTACGCCGCGTGCGTGACTTTGCCGAAGTCCGTGCCAACGGGGTAATCAATGGCGAAGTGGCCATGAAGGCATTGGATATGTTGAACGTCGATGCGGAAGGTTTCGATTATATGGACCGCAAGCTGTTGTTGGCAATCATCGACAAGTTTACCGGTGGCCCGGTGGGGTTGGATAACCTGGCGGCGGCAATTGGCGAAGAGCGTGAAACGATAGAAGACGTGATAGAACCCTTCCTGATCCAACAGGGATTTATTCAGCGTACTCCGCGTGGCCGAATGGCGACCAATCATGCCTATAAGCACTTTGGTATCGAGCGGGAAGAGAAGTAGCAATCCAGGAGTTACGCCAGGGGAGACCCTGGCGTAATGAGATCAAGCCTGCTGCTTTTTCGACAGGCTCAGTACAAACAGCACCGCAGCGCTTAACACTACCGAGGGCCCAGCTGGCGTATCGTAAAACGCCGAGAAGGTTAGCCCACCGGTGACCGCAATTATCCCTATCAATACCGCATAACCGGCCATTTGTTCAGGAGTGCGGGCAAAACGCCGTGCGGTTGCGGCTGGGATAATCAGTAGCGACGTAATAATCAGCGCACCGACAAATTTCATGGCCAGCCCGATGGTCAAGGCGGTGACCAGCATTAAAATGGTGCGTGCTCGGGGCAGGTTCACGCCGTCGACATGAGCCATCTCCGGGCTGATGGTCATCGATAGCAGATCGCGCCATTGCCACCAGAGCACCAGTAGCACAATCACCACGCCAGTACCGATCATCCAGATATCGCCGATCGTCACCGACAGCAAATCCCCAAATAGATAAGCCATCAGATCTACGCGCACGTTGGACATCAGCGCGACCACCACCAGACCCAGCGAAAGCGCACTATGCGCCATAATGCCGAGCAGCGTATCGATCGATAACTGCGGGCGGCGCTCCAGCCAAACCAGCACCAGGGCTAACAGTAGCGTGACGGCAATCACGGCGTAAAACGGATTGACGTCCAGCAATAAGCCGAAGGCAACGCCAAGCAGCGATGCATGTGCCAGCGTATCGCCAAAGTATGACATCCGGCGCCAGACCACAAAGGAACCCAACGGGCCCGCCGCTGCAGCCAGCAGCACACCGGCCAGCCAGCCGGGCAATAACAGTTCAATCATGCCTCACGGCCCCCGGTTTTTTTCAGCACAATTCTGCCTTGCAGGTCGTGACGATGATTATGGTGATGGCGATAGATCGCCAACTGTTCAGCGCCCCGGTTACCGAACATAGCGATAAACTCCGGATGCATTGACACCACTTCCGGCGTGCCGGAGCAGCAGATGTGTTGGTTCAGGCACAGGACGTCGTCGGTTTTGGCCATCACCAGGTGCAGGTCATGGGAAACCATTAGCACCGCGCAGCCCAGCTCTTTGCGCAATTGGTCGATCAGGTCATATAACGCCAACTGGCCGTTAACGTCCACCCCTTGCGTGGGCTCATCCAGCACCAGCAACTGCGGTTGATTCAACAGCGCTCGTGCCAGCAACACCCGCTGGTTTTCGCCGCCGGACAGCTTTTGCATGGGCTGATCCAACAGGTGCGCGGCATGCACGCGTTTGAGCGCGGGCAAGATATCGGCCTTTTTCACCCCGGGTTTGAGCCGCATAAAGCGGTTGACGGTCAAGGGCAGGGTGGCATCGAGATGCAGCTTTTGCGGCACATAGCCAATGCGCAGCCCCGGCAGACGTTCCAGCGTGCCTTCCGTTGGGGCAATTAAGCCCAGCACTACGCGAACCAGCGTTGACTTGCCGGCTCCGTTAGGCCCGAGGAGCGTCAGAATACGACCCGGTTGCAGGTTAAGAGAGATATTTGTCAGTACCCGCCGGGTACCAAAAGAAACAGAGATATTTTTTAGCGTTGCCAGTGTAGACATATCGTGATTACATTTTGCAGAACTAACCGAATGTTATAATATCACGCTTCTTTACTGAAAACGACGGGATTACTGATGATGGTACAGAAAAATAAATGGCTGCAACGCACTCTGCTGGCGACGGCTTTGGTAATGGCTGGCAATGCGACGGCCGCCGTAGTGACCTCTATCCGCCCGCTGGGCTTTATCGCATCCGCTATCGCAGATGGGGTCACGCCTACCGAGATTTTATTACCGGACGGTGCCTCGCCCCACGACTTCGCCTTGCGCCCGTCGGACATTCAGCGGCTGCGTAGCGCCGACCTGGTACTGTGGGTAGGACCAGATATGGAGGCTTTTCTGACCAAGTCCTTGACGCAACTGCCCGCCAATAAGCAGTTGGCGATCGGTGAACTGCCTGCGGTACAGCCGCTGTTGATGAAAGGCGATGACGATCATGACCATGATCATGCAGCCGAAGCGCATAGTCATGCGGATGGAGACGATGGACATGACCATCATCACGGTGACTATAATATGCACGTTTGGCTGTCACCAGAGGTGGCAAAAGTGACCGCGATCGCGATTCACGACAGATTATTGGAACTTATGCCGCAAAAGAAGGACAAATTAGACGCAAACCTGCGCCAGTTCGAGGATCAGCTAGCGCAAACTGAT
The DNA here is from genome assembly GCF_059697885.1 of Serratia sp. NCCP-200. Classification (NCBI taxonomy): domain Bacteria; kingdom Pseudomonadati; phylum Pseudomonadota; class Gammaproteobacteria; order Enterobacterales; family Yersiniaceae; genus Serratia; species Serratia sp. NCCP-200. The sequence continues at coordinate 903,475 of NZ_BAAKUJ010000003.1, read as the reverse complement.
AAAAATCTTGTTAAGATGCTAACGCCTGTGCAAGGTAAGGGATATTTTGTTTTTCATGACGCTTATGGCTACTTTGAAAAACACTTCGGCTTGAGCCCATTGGGCCATTTTACCGTTAACCCCGAAATTCAACCTGGCGCACAGCGTTTACACCAAATTCGAACACAGTTGGTTGAGCAGAAAGCAGTCTGCGTTTTTGCTGAGCCACAATTCAGACCGGCCGTAATTAATGCCGTTGCCAAGGGTACCAATGTGCGTTCTGGAACGCTGGACCCGCTGGGCACCGGCATCGCACTGGGGAAAGACAGCTACGGGAACTTCCTGACAGCGCTGTCCAACCAGTACGTGAGCTGCCTGAAGTAAAGATTATGAGGATATTATTGAGTGCAGAAGATAGTCCGAACTATCACTCTGGCGTATAACAACCTGCCTCGGCCCCATCGCGTAATGCTAGGGTCGTTGACAGTCGTTACGTTGGCCGTCGCTGTTTGGCGGCCTTCCGTTTATCACCCAGAACATAACCCTATCGTTAAAAGCGTCGAGTTGGAAGCCAACCAGTTAAGGGCATTGCAGCCCGAAGCCAGTGAACCTATTGATGCCGACCAACCTACCCCCGATGATGACATCCCTGAGGATGAGCTGGACCAGAAGGTCGCCGGAGAGGAAGGTGTGCATGAATATGTGGTTTCGACCGGTGACACGCTCGGCAGTATTCTGACTCAGTACGGCATCGAAATGTCGGATGTTTCGCTGCTGGCTTCGCAGAACCGCGATTTGCGTAACCTGAAAATCGGCCAGCAACTCTCCTGGACGCTTACCGAAGATGGCGATCTCAAGCGCCTGACCTGGGAAGTTTCACGCCGTGAAACCCGCACCTATGACCGTGTGGGCAATTCCTTCAAAGAAACCAAGGAAACCCAAAAGGGTGAATGGCGCAACAGCGTGCTGACCGGCAAGCTGAACGGCAGCTTTGTCAGCAGCGCCTCGGCGGCTGGCCTGAGCCGAGCCGAGATCAATGCGGTGATCAAAGCCCTGCAATGGCAGCTTGATTTTCGCAAGCTGCGCAAAGGCGATCAGTTCGCGGTGTTGATGTCGCGTGAAGAGTTTGACGGCAAGAGCGAGCAAAGCCAACTGTTGGGCGTGCGTATGCGCAGCAGCGGCAAAGACTACTTCGCCATCCGCGCCGATGACGGCAAGTTCTACGATCGTCAGGGTTCCGGGTTGGCGCGTGGCTTTATGCGTTTCCCGACCATGAAACAGTTCCGCATTTCTTCCAACTTTAATCCACGCCGCGTAAATCCGGTGACCGGGCGCATTGCACCGCATAAAGGCGTCGACTTCGCCATGCCGGTCGGCACGCCAGTGTTGGCGGTGGGTGACGGTGAAGTGGTGATAGCCAAGCGCAGTGGCGCGGCAGGTAACTATGTGGCGATCCGCCATGGCCGCCAATACACCACGCGCTATATGCACTTGAAAAAGCTGTTGGTCAAGCCAGGGCAGAAGGTGAAACGTGGCGATCGCATTGCGCTTTCCGGTAACACCGGCCGCTCTACCGGCCCACATTTGCATTATGAAATGTGGACTAACCAGCAAGCGGTTAACCCATTGACGGCTAAGTTGCCTCGCTCGGAAGGGCTGATGGGTAAAGATCGCAGCGATTACCTGGCACAGGTGAAGGAAGTGGTGCCACAGCTGCAGCTGGATTAACCGTCGCTATCCCTTATGATTTCCCATCGGCCTGATTTCGGGCCGATGTTTTTATTAGTGCCTGCTCGAGATAACGATAGCTGCATTTTGTCAGTGAACGGTGATGGTTTTAACCTGGCTCACCCGCCTGACTGCAACTAGGTATATAGTTTATATCTTCCGAGCAGGTGCGTTGAATAAAGAGCAGCTCATGCAAAACGAGAAGAAATCGAACGTAGAGTTCATCCCACAATTTGATAAAGCCTTCTATCATCCGCGCTACTGGGGCGTTTGGTTGGGAACCGGGCTGATGGCCGGTATTTCTCTGGTCCCTGCTCGAATGCGAGACCCATTACTGGGTGCGATTGGTAAACTGGCTGGCAAGGTTGCGAAAGGGGCACGACGCCGCGCCCGTATCAATCTGCTTTATTGCATGCCGGAGCTGTCAGAACAGCAACGCGAACAAATTATCGATGAGATGTTTGCCACCGCGCCACAATCGATGATCCTGATGGCGGAACTGGCCTGTACCAAACCGGAGAAAGTACTCAAGCGCGTGCGTTGGCACGGTGAAGACGTGCTGGATAAAATCCGTGAGGAAGGGCGCAACGTGATTTTCCTGGTGCCGCACGGCTGGGCCGTTGATGTGCCAGCGATGCTGATGGCTGCGCGCGGGCAACCCATGGCAGCGATGTTCCATAACCAGAGCAACCCACTGGTCGACTATCTGTGGAATAGCGTGCGCCGCAAGTTTGGTGGCCGTATGCATGCCCGCAACGATGGCATCAAGCCTTTTATCAGTTCGGTGCGCCATGGTTATTGGGGCTATTATCTGCCTGACCAGGATCACGGTGCCGAGCACAGTGAATTCGTGGATTTCTTTGCGACCTATAAAGCCACATTGCCTGCGGTCGGCCGCTTGATGAAAGTCTGCAAAGCGGCGATCGTGCCGCTATTCCCGGTATATAATGGTAAAACCAGCATGCTGGACATTTATATCCGTGAGCCGATGGATGATCTGGCCGAAGCCGACGATGTTCACATTGCGCGCCGCATGAACGAAGAAGTGGAAAACCTGGTGGGCCCTAATCCAGAGCAATATACCTGGATTTTGAAACTGCTGAAAACGCGCAAGGAAGGTGAGATTGAACCTTACTCGCGGGACGATTTATATCGTTAACGTAGCTTATCAACTCTCTACCGGGCGTTACACTCTGCTAAATAAGCGCAGTATGCGGCGCCCCTACGCTCTAATCTGTTCGTTTCCTACAAATTCAGCAGCTTTTGGCAAACTGTAACGACGGGCTATAACCTGTCCTTTTGGTTTGTAGGAGAAGGGTGCTCCTAAGATCTACACGCCAACAACCAACGGGCGGGAGTAGGCCCCCGCCGTTGGGTTGCCTTACCGTTCGGATTCGTAGGCCAAAATGGCCGCAACCTCCGTGTTGCCCGATCGAATACGCAGCTCACAAAGTTTGCTGCGCGTTAGCCATACCAGCAAAATAACGGTGGTACAGATAACGACCAGTTTAACGATGTTTCCTTTATTCAACATTGTGTTTCCTTCTCCTTGCCTCTCGGCAGGTAAGAAGCTAACCTAACGTTGTCTGGCGTTAGAGTTGGCCTCGGGTTGATGTTATCGACTCGGGGCTTTTCTCTTTGTATCCATCACTTTGGCATTTGGCTCCAGATACAAAGATCCAGAGCACCCACGCGTAGTATATTCATCACACCCGTCTGGCTCGTGTCTGTTTTATTCCCAAATACCAACTCTGTGCAGCGTTACACAATGCTCTGCAACGGCCTGAAAAACCCACAGTTCACCGTTGCAGATTTTAGTCAGGCAATTAGCAATGAACCATACAGCCCTGCTGGATCAGCGGTTCAAGCACCGCTGGATAATGGTCGAAGTCATTCCAACGCAGGTCCAGTCGCCGCAGATTTTTCATCTGCGCCATGCTTGCCGGTAATGTGCTTAATCGATTGGCACGTAAATCCAATGAGGCCAGTGAACTTAACGCACCCAAATTCTCTGGCAATTGGGTTAACTGATTAAAACGTAAATTAAGCGTAGTCAGCTTAGGTAATTGGCAAAATTGATCGGGTAAGTACGCAATGGCGTTATTTTCCAAATCCATCACCTGTAACTCCGACAGTTGAGCGATCTCGCTGGGCAGGGTAGTGAGACGGTTTTTCATCAGGTGTAATTCACGCAACTGGCTCAACAAACCGATCTCAGAGGGTAATGCGGTGATGGCGTTATTGTAGAGACGCAACTCTTGTAGCGCCGCCATGGCGCACAGCGCCGTGGGGAGTTCCACTAGCTGATTATCCGTCAGATTCAGATAACACAACGCTTGCAACTGGCGCAGCGAATCGGGTAGCTGGCTGAAGCCGTTATCACTTAAATACAGATACTTTAATTCACGCAATTCCCCGATTTCGGCGGGAATTGATGCTGCCTGGTTGTGACCAAAATCGAACATTTGCAACTGGCGGAGCAAACCGATTTCCGTCGGCAGTTCGGCAATTTGGTTGCAGGAAATGTTGAGCACTTTCAGGTTACGATGGTGAAAAATCTGCTCGGGGAAGCGGGGCAGGCAATTATTGTACAGGCTGATTTTTTGCAGGGAGGTGCCGCTGAGATCTTCACTATCCAGATTGGCCAATTGCCGTCCATCAAGATCCAGCGAGCCACGAGTATATTGCTGATGATGTTGATGCAGCATGAAGAGGTTCCCCAAATAGCAATAAAAAAGCCAGTCAGCGTAAACCGACCGGCCTTAACATTAAATGCGCGGTAATCAGTCTACGCGCAGGATGCGGCTGGTATTGGTGGTACCCACGGTGCTCATAACGTCACCTTGGGTAACCAGCACCAGATCGCCAGACACCAGGTAACCTTTATCACGCAGACGGGCGATAGCGTCATTAGCGGCGGCAACGCCATCGCTGTGGCTGCCAAAGTAGACCGGGGTGACACCGCGATACAGCGCCGTCAGGTTCAGCGTGTGCTCATGGCGAGACATGGCGAAGATCGGCAAGCCGGAGCTGATACGTGACATCATCAGCGCGGTGCGGCCAGATTCGGTCATGGCGATGATGGCGGTAACCCCTTTAAGATGGTTAGCGGCATACATGGTCGACATGGCGATGGCTTCTTCGATATTGTCGAACTGCACGTCCAGACGGTGCTTGGATACGTTGATGCTTGGGATTTTTTCTGCACCCAGGCAAACACGCGCCATGGCGGCTACCGTTTCGGCTGGATACTGGCCCGCAGCGGTTTCGGCAGACAGCATGACCGCATCGGTACCATCCAGCACGGCGTTCGCCACGTCCATCACTTCGGCGCGGGTCGGCATCGGATTGGTGATCATCGATTCCATCATCTGCGTGGCGGTGATCACTGCACGGTTCAGCGTACGGGCGCGACGGATCAGTTTCTTCTGGATACCCACCAGCTCCGGGTCGCCGATTTCGACGCCCAGATCGCCACGGGCAACCATGACCACGTCGGAGGCCAGGATGATATCATCCATCGCTTCGTCGCTGCATACGGCTTCGGCACGTTCAACTTTTGACACGATTTTGGCGTTGCAGCCAGCGTCACGTGCCAAGCGGCGAGCATAGTTTAGGTCTTCGCCGGTGCGCGGGAAGGAGACGGCCAGATAGTCGACGCCAATTTTGGCGGCGATCAGGATATCGGCTTTGTCTTTCTCGGTCAGGGCTTCGGCAGAGAGGCCACCACCCAGTTTGTTGATGCCTTTATTGTTCGACAGCGGGCCACCGACGGTGACTTCGGTGAACACTTTCATGCCCTGAACTTCCAGCACTTTCAGCTGTACGCGGCCATCGTCCAGCAGCAGCACATCGCCAGGCACCACGTCCGCAGGCAGGCCTTTATAGTCGATACCGACTTTTTCTTTATCGCCTTCACCCTTGGTCAGGTTGGCATCGAGCAGGAATTTGTCGCCGATGTTAAGGAAAATTTTGCCTTCCTTAAAGGTGGAAACGCGGATTTTTGGCCCCTGAAGATCGCCCAGGATAGCGACATGACGCCCCAGCTTGGCCGCAATCTCACGCACTTTATCTGCCCGTGCCTGATGGTCTTCTGCATTGCCGTGGGAAAAATTAAGCCGAACTACGTTCGCACCAGCAGCAATAATCTTTTCCAGATTATTGTCGCGGTCGGTAGCCGGACCCAGTGTGGTAACGATTTTGGTTCTTCTGAGCCGTCTGGTCATGTATTACTCCGTTGACTTGTGACGCAAGTATTGGTGTTGCTGAACGTCAGATAACGAAACCGGATGAGGGGGCCGACGCTTTTCGCCTACCCAATTTTCATCTGGGTTATCTGTATGAACGAGCTATCAGGGTACAACTATAATCCCGCGGGTCAACTTGTGATCTGACCGGCGGTTTTTAAAACCGTTTTCAGTCGAAACTGTTGGGGACGATCCCTTTATCAAAGCGCGATTCTTTCAACGCTTCCTTGACCCGCTTCAAGTTATCTCTGAATTTAGCCCCTCGACGCAAGGTAAATCCGGTGGCCAGCACGTCAATCAGGGTTAACTGCGCAATTCGGGACACCATTGGCATATAAACATCGGTATCTTCTGGCACGTCCAGCAGTAGGGGGAGGGTCGCAGCCTGGGCCAGTGGAGTATCTTTCGAGGTGATGGCAATGACCGTGGCGTCATTCTCTCGTGCCAGATGCGCCATCTCGACCAGATTCTTGGTGCGCCCGGTATGGGAGATCAGTACCACGACATCCCCCTCGACGGAGTTCATGCAGCTCATGCGCTGCATGACGATATCGTCAAAATAGACCACCGGAATATTGAAGCGGAAAAATTTGTTCATGGCATCGTGCGCCACGGCGGCAGAGGCCCCGAGCCCGAAGAACGAGATTTTTTTGGCCTGGGTAAGCAGATCAACCGCACGATTGATTGCGGTAATGTCGAGATTTGCCTTTACTGTATCCAGGCTGGCCATCACCGACTCAAAGATCTTACTGGTGTAAGCGGCAACGGTGTCGTTTTCTTCGACATTGCGGTTTACATAGGGCGTACCGTTAGCCAGGCTTTGTGCCAGATGCAGTTTGAAGTCGGGGAACCCTTTGGTTTCCAGGCGGCGGCAAAAGCGATTAACGGTCGGCTCACTGACATCGGCCAGTTTGGCCAGCCGGGCGATGCTGGAGTGAATAGCGGTTTGTGGGGAGGCCAGGATCACCTCGGCGACTTTCCTTTCCGATTTGCTCAGGAGCTCCAGATGGCTCTGGATTTTTTCCAGCGTATTCATATAACGGGAGTCACTCATGGTTTATACCTGCCGGACACCTGCTTTCACGGGTGATCCATCGGGTATGTCGATTTCAATCAAAGGAGAAATCAATCCGGTTTAATGAAAATATACTACGTGCTGGTAAGCGTTGGCAGTGTCGACAAGGGATAAGCTGGCTTTTTTCACCAGAACATGACCTGTGTCTAACTTTCATAATGGTAAAAGAGTGTCAAAAAAGACAGAAAATTACAGTTTTCCCTGTTGCCAACAGCGTTCGCGCTGCACCAGGGATAACGCCGTAGTTTCGGGGCCTTTTTTTCTGCTTTTGATCCGGGTTTACTGGCCGTAGCGAAAGAGAGTACATTAGTAATGTAAGAAAATTACAAATATCCTGCATCGAGGAGATGAACATGGCGGTAACCTCTACAGCCCAGGCCTGTGACCTGGTTATTTTCGGCGCGAAAGGCGATCTGGCGCGTCGTAAACTGCTGCCTTCCCTGTACCAGTTAGAGAAAGCCGGTCACATCCACCCGGATACCCGTATCATCGGGGTAGGCCGTGCCGAGTGGGATAAAGAAGCTTATACCAAGGTGGTCAAGGAAGCCCTGGGCACCTTTATGAAAGAAAAGCTGGACGATGAGCTTTGGGCCACGCTGAGCGCACGCCTGGACTTCTGCAATCTGGACGTCAACGACAGCAAGCACTTCGCCGAATTGGGCAAGATGCTGGACCAGAAACATCGTACCACCATCAACTATTTCGCCATGCCGCCAAGCACCTTTGGCGCCATCTGCAAGGGCCTGGGCGAGGCCAAGCTGAACAAAGAGCCGGCGCGCGTGGTAATGGAAAAGCCACTTGGTACTGACCTGGCATCCTCACGGGTGATCAACGATCAGGTTGCTGAGTACTTTAACGAATCCCAGGTTTACCGTATCGACCACTATCTGGGCAAAGAAACGGTACTGAACCTGCTGGCGCTGCGCTTTGCCAACTCCCTGTTTGCTTCCAACTGGGATAACCGCACTATCGATCACGTGCAGATCACCGTGGCGGAAGAGGTGGGTATTGAAGGGCGCTGGGGTTACTTCGATCAGGCCGGGCAGATGCGCGACATGATCCAGAATCACCTGTTGCAGATCCTGACCATGATCGCCATGTCGCCACCGGCAGACCTGACCACTGACCGTATCCGTGATGAGAAAGTGAAAGTGCTACGCTCGCTGCGCCGTATCGATCAGACCAATGTCCGGGAAACCACCGTGCGCGGCCAGTACACCGCAGGCTTTGTGCAGGGTAAAAAAGTGCCGGGCTACCTGGAAGAGGAAGGGGCAAACAAGAGCAGCAACACCGAGACTTTTGTTTCCATCCGCGTCGATATCGACAACTGGCAATGGGCCGGGGTGCCGTTCTATCTGCGTACCGGTAAGCGTTTGCCGACCAAATGTTCAGAAGTGGTGGTGTACTTTAAAAACCCACCGCTGAACCTGTTCCGTGACTCCTATCAACAACTGCCACAGAACAAACTGACCATTCGCCTGCAGCCGGACGAAGGGATCGAAATCCAGGTGCTGAACAAGGTGCCGGGGCTGGATCACAAGCATCGTTTGCAAACCACCAAGTTGGATCTGAGCTTCTCGGAAACCTTTAACCAGGAACACGTGGCCGATGCCTATGAGCGTCTGCTGCTGGAAACCATGCGTGGTATCCAGGCGCTATTTGTGCGCCGTGACGAAGTGGAAGAGGCCTGGAAGTGGGTTGACTCAATCATGGATGCCTGGAAAGCGGACAACGAAGCGCCTAAGCCCTACCAGTCTGGGACTTGGGGGCCGGTGGCTTCCGTCGCGATGATCACGCGCGATGGCCGTTCGTGGAACGAATTCGAATAAGCAGCAATTAACCAGTTCCCTCTCCCTCACCCTAACCCTCTCCCAAAAGGAGAGGGAACCGATCGAGCTCGCCGCTGCCTAGGTATTCTTTCTGAGGCCGTAGGTAGATTGAGACCGATTTATTTTCGGAGCGGTAGGGGCTGGTAACACGTCAACAGAATTAGCCTAGGTGACCGGCGTCAGCCTGTCTGCTGGCTTTTAGCGGTGCGATCGGAATCTGCAGCGATGCGGAGCCCTGTGGCAGGGGCGTGCCATACACCAACCGAAAGTAATGGAGAGAATGACGATGAAAAACTGGAAAACCAGTGCAGAACAAATCCTGACGGCAGGCCCCGTAGTTCCGGTGATTGTGATTAACAAGCTGGAACACGCTGTGCCGTTGGCTAAAGCACTGGTTGCAGGTGGCGTGCGCGTGCTGGAAGTGACGCTGCGTACCGCCTGTGCGATGGACGCGATTCGTGCGATCGCCAAAGAAGTTCCTGATGCCATCATTGGTGCGGGCACGGTGATCAATCCACAACAGCTGCAGGAAGTGACCGAGGCTGGCGCTCAGTTTGCCATCAGCCCTGGCCTGACCGCCGATCTGCTGAAAGCTGCTACCGCAGGCAGTATTCCATTGATCCCGGGTATCAGCACAGTTTCCGAGCTGATGTTGGGGATGGATTATGGCCTGCGCGAGTTTAAATTCTTCCCAGCGGAGGCCAACGGCGGCGTCAAGGCGCTGCAAGCCATTGCCGGGCCGTTCTCACAGGTGCGCTTCTGTCCAACGGGTGGCATCACGCCGAACAACTATCGTGACTATCTGGCACTGAAAAGCGTGCTGTGCATCGGTGGCTCCTGGTTAGTGCCTGCGGATGCGCTGGAAAGCGGCGACTATGCACGTATCACCGAATTGGCGCGTGAAGCCGTCAAGGGTGCTACTGCCTAAACCCGCGTTCGCTCCTGCTGATGCCAATCCTCTGTGATTGGCATTTTTTTGCCTGTAAATACCACAACTTCACATTTTGCGGTGGTTGTTTTCCCTAACCCTGTATTAGGATGACTTTTGGTTAGATTGGCTGCCCGCTTGCCAATTACCGTCTATTTCTTCTTTATAACTAATAATAACAACAGGTTAAAATGAAACGTAAAGATGCAGTTCGCCAGGAGCTGGAACGTCTTACCCTTACGCTTAACCGGGAAACGCTTGAACAAAGCGCTGGCGGTTTCGCCGCGGAAACCATCGCTTTCAACCTGGGATTGGCACGTAACTCTGTCAGTAAAGATCTCAACGAGCTGCACGCTGAGCGATTGGTCATCAAGATTAAATCCCGTCCCGTGCTGTTTTTGCACCGGGCAGTCTGTGAGCAACTGATTGAGCAGTCGTTGCCAGATGACAGGTTGGCAGCAAAAGATTTACTGGCGTTATTACCCGCCAAAGCCTTGCCGCAGCCAGCCAGTGACGATCCTTTTCATACGGTGATTGGCTATGACCGCAGCCTGAGGTTGTCGGTAGAGAAGGGTAAGGCGGCGGTGCTTTATCCCGGTGGACTGCATGTGTTGCTTACCGGGCCTTCCGGGGTGGGGAAAACCTTCTTTGCCGAGGTGATGCACCAATTCGCCATGGTGCAACAGCCCCAGCGCCAAATCCCGTTGGTGTATTTCAACTGTGCCGAGTATTCCCATAACCCGGAGCTGCTTTCATCCCATCTGTTTGGTCACAAACAGGGCGCGTTTACCGGCGCGATTGAAAGCAAACGTGGCCTGATCGAACAGGCGGACGGTGGCTTTCTGTTACTCGATGAAGTCCACCGCTTGCCCTACGAAGGGCAGGAGAAACTGTTTTCGATCCTGGATAAAGGTGAATATCGGCCACTGGGTTCAAGCGAGAAAGCCCGACCCATCAGCGTACGGCTGATCTGCGCTACCACCGAAAGCCCAGACTCAACGCTGCTACGTACTTTCCTGCGGCGTATTCAGGTCTCGATTGCCATACCGGCGTTGCGGGAGCGCTCATTGGAGGAGCAGGTAGAAATCATTACCGGTTTCTTACAGCTCGAGAGCCGCAAGATTGGCCGCATTATCCGTTTGGATAAGGGGCTGCTGCTCTATCTGCTGGAGAAGCCGCTGAGCGGCAATATCGGCCAACTTAAAAGCGATATCCAGTTTCTCTGTGCCCAGGCCTGGGCCAGCGGTATGGGGCACAGTAGCCCGAGGCTGTTGCTGGATAAGCGGCTGATGGATGTCCCGCACTCTGCCAGCGCAAGCAGTCGCCTGCTGGTGGACGCGATATTTGGTCAGCAGGAGTATCTGGATATCAGCTCACAGCCTCTCGAACAGCTCAAGCAGCATCTGAGCGCCTTGAGCAGCGAGCAGGACAGCGATCTGTTTTACACCTATCTGACGCGCGAATACGTCAACCTGCGCAACAGCAACGTGCCGCCGCAGGAAACCCTGTCGATCCTGAAGAACAAGCTACGTACCATTTTTGAATATGGGCTTTACAGCCGCAACGGCGGGGAAAGTGAGGAACGCTATTATGGCGGCCAGGTCGAGCAACGCATTACGTTGTTGATTGGCTGCATTGAACAGGTGTTGGGTTTCCCGCTGCCACAGAATATGGCCGGCCATCTGCGTAAACACCTGCTGGCGCTGCTTTCCTATGTGCAGAAAGGCCTGATCCCCAACCTGTACTCCTCCAGCCTGATCCTGGATTACTGCAAGGATGAGTACGATAACGCCAACCAGCTATGCCGCAAAATCAATGAAATCTTCCACATCCAATGTCCGTCGACGGAAATCGTCTACCTGTGCCTGTTTTTGAAGGAGTGCCGTAGTTTCCGCCAGCGCAAGGAGGTTAGCCCTGACTGCGGTGCCATGTTGATCGGCCACGGCACCACCACGGCTAGCAGCATGGCGCACTATGTCAATCGGGTGCTGGAATGTGAGCTGTTTACCGCCATCGATATGCCGTTCGAGCAGTCGGTGCATGACACATTGGAATTACTGATCGCCACACTACGGGAAAAGCGCTATCAGCGCCTGATCCTGATAGTGGATATCGGCTCGTTGGTGCACTTTGCCAGCACCGTCAGCAAACTGTTCCACATCGATGTGCTGCTGATCCAGAACATCACCCTGGGGGCGTTGCTGGAGATTGGGCTGGATCTTACCTATGAAACCAGTGATTTCGCGCCCTTGATGGAACTGATGGCCAGCAAAGGGATTGCCCATCAGCTTTGCGACCAGCGTGAAGATGAGATCGGCAAGGTGTTGGCAATTTCCTGTATCACCGGGATGGGCACGGCGGTGAAGATCAAGAAAGTGCTGGAGGAAAGCTTCGGTGAGCTGATGGCGGAAGACACCCGCATGGTATTGGTGGATTACAACGAAGTGCGCAGCCTGGAGCGGTTGCGTCAGGCGATAGGCGGTAACGAGCGTCTGGTGGGGATAGTGGGCACCTTCCAGCCCGGCTTGCCGGATATCCCGTTTATCGCGTTGGAAGAGCTGTTCTCCGAACAGGGGCCGGAACTGGTGCTCAGCCTGTTGAACCCGGACCTTGGCAGCGCCGAACGCCAGTTGCAGGTGGAGCGCTGTTCAATGCGCTTTATCAGCGCGCTGACGCTGGAGAGCATCATCAACCATATTTCCGTGCTCAATCCTCAACGTATCCTGCAAGAGATCGAAGCGGTGTTGCATCAGATTTGCCGCACGCTGGATCTACAGCCCTCAAGGCAAGTGACACTTCGCTTCCTGATCCACTGCTGTTGCATGGTGGAGCGTATCGTTTTAAGCCACAAACCGTTACAGATTGCCCTGGATGCCCAGCAGGATATCGACCAACAGGCGTTTTCTGTCATCAAAGACGCGTTTTCGCCGATTGAGCGTGCCTATTCTATCCGCCTGTCCGATGCGGAATATTTTTATATCTACGAGCTTCTCTACCGCTAGACCCTGCCATAGCGGGCCTTCACGGCCCGCTCACCACTGACCTCCCTCCGGTGTGCCACAAAATTGGCACAGGCATTGCTATATCTCTAGGGAACGGAAATTTTCAATGACTTTCAATAGATTGCCAGGAGGCCATTTTGGCTGCATTACCACAGATTTTACTACTGACCCACGGCGGCTGGGGCCAACAACTGCGTGAAAGCGTCCGCATGGTGATTGGCGAAACCAGCGGGATATTCGATATCGCGCTGATGCCGGTCGACACGCTGGCGGAGTTCCATGAACGCGTTGAACAACAGGTGAAAACCATGCCGGAGGGTTCATTGATCCTCACCGACTTTATTGGCGGCACCACCTCTAACGTGGCGGCTCGCTTGAGCCGTGACTACGCCATCGGTGTGATTTCCGGCCTGAATGCCACCTTGCTGCTGGCTGCCATCGATTTACGTGAGCAGGGCAATTTTCTCAACCATCTCGACGAGTTGGTTGAACTGGGGCGAAACAGTTGCCTCGACGTAGTTAAACAAATTAAATCAATAACATCAGGGGAATAATCATTATGGCCAACATCGTTTTATGCCGCATTGACAGCCGTTTGATCCACGGCCAGGTCGTTACCAAGTGGGTTGGGCAGTCGCAGGCCAACCGTATCGCGGTAGTGAGTGATGAGCTGGAAGCCGATCCGTTTATGAAAAGCATCTATCTGATGGCCGCTCCGCCGAATGTGAAAGTGGATTGCTATGGCAACCAGAGTTTTGCGGCGGCTTGGCGGGAGAATCAACTGGGGGAGGGCAGCGTATTGGTCTTGTTCCCGAACCTGGTTACGGTGCAACAGGCGGTGGTCGACGGGTTTGACGTCAAAAATATCCAGGTGGGTGGCCTGGGCGGTGGGCCGAACCGTAAAGCGGTATTCCAGAACATTACGCTGGATGAGGCTGATGTAGCGATCCTGCGTGACCTACAGCAACGCGGTGTGACGGTGTTCTTCCAGACCATCCCGGAAGACAAGCCGCAGGCACTGGCAGATATTTTGAAGAAGTTCTGATATTCGGCATCTGATCGATTAGGAGCAATACCATGGATAACTTGACCGTTGCCATTTGTATGGGGCTGTATTACTGGTTTGCCCGCCTGCGCTTGGGCTACACCCTCTCGGGGATGTTGGTGCAACCCATCGCCATCGCGGTATTCGTCGGCTTCCTGCTGGGGGATATGAAAACGGCGATGATTATCGGCGCCGGGATGCAGTTGGTGTATCTGGGTGTCACCTCTACGCCGGGTGGGAACGTCCCTTCAGATCCGGCGCTGGCGGCCTGTATCGCGCTGCCGATCGCCGTGAAAGCAGGGATGGATCCTAACCTGGCGATCGCGTTGGCAATCCCGTTTGGGGTGATAGGTGTGTTCGTTGACCAGTTACGCCGTACCGTGAACGCCGTTTGGGTACATATGGCCGATAAGCACGCGGAAGAGGCCAATATCAGCGGGATCATGCGCTGTGCCTTCCTATATCCGGCACTGCTTGGCCTGGTGATCCGCTTCCCGGTGGTGTTTGCCGCCAACTATTTCGGTCAGGGCGTGGTCGAGAAGTTCCTGGCGCTGATGCCACATTGGCTGACCCACTCGTTCGAAATTATGGGCGGCATCCTGCCTGCGCTGGGCTTTGCGATCACCATCATGGTTATCGGCAAGAAAAGCCTGCTGCCTTACTTCATTGCCGGGTTCTTCGCGGTGTTGTATCTCAAGGTCGACATCATGGCGATGGCCATCTTCGGTACCTGCGCGGCATTCCTGGTTAAAAACATGGCCAAAGGTGAGGGAGTCTGATCATGAGCAGCGACATCATGCAACACGAGCTGGTGGAAAGAGCACGCCAAACCAACGTGCTGACCAAGCGGGACATCACCAAAGCCTGGTTTATTTACTGGTTGGGAGCCGAAGTCTCCAACTCTTATGAACGTTTACAGAGCCTGATTTTTTGCGCCTCAATGACGCCGATTATTAAAAAGCTCTATCCGCAGAAAGAAGAGCAGGTTGAGGCACTGAAACGCCACCTGAACTTCTTCAACAGTGAACAGACCTTTGGTGCGGTGATCCAGGGCGTTGCCATCGCCATGGAAGAACAGAAGACCCGTGGCGAGCCGATTTCCGATTCGTCCATCACCGGGATTAAAACCGGCCTGATGGGGCCGCTGGCTGGAATTGGTGACTCGGTGGTCTGGGCGGCGATCATGCCGCTGTTGATCGCCATCTTCATACCCTTCGCGGCCAACGGCAGCGCCATGGGCGGCATCATGCCGGTGGTGTTGTATACCGTGATCACCATGGCGATCAGCTACGGCTTGGCCCACAAAGGCTACACGCTAGGGCGGGAATCGATCATCGGGCTGCTGCAAGGGGGCAAGATAAAAGAGCTGATCTACGGGGCCAACGTGCTCGGGCTGATCATGATGGGAGCGCTGTCTGCCAGCTACGTCAAGATCACCTCGCCGCTGAAAATCAGCGCGTTGGAAGGCTCTGAGGTGGTGGTGCAACAGATCCTGGACTCCATCGCTCCCGGCCTGTTGCCGCTTGCTGCGGTGTTCTCGATCTACTTCTATCTGGTCAAAAAAGGGCCGCGCTATACCACCATTCTGCTTTCGGTAGTGGTACTGAGCGTGGTGTGTTCCCTGTTGGGTATTTTGTAACGGAGCAGCGATGAATATTTATCAACGGCTCGGGTTGAAACGGGTGATCAACGCCAGCGGCAAGATGACCATCCTTGGTGTTTCTTCGGTGCCGAAAGAAGTGATGGCGGCCACGGCCGAGGCGGCGTCGGCCTTTGTGGAAATTGATGCGCTGGTGGATCGCGTTGGCGAACTCATCTCTCAGCATACCGGTGCGCAAGACAGCTATGTGACCTCCTGCGCCTCCGCCGGAGTGGCTATTGCGGTCGCGGCAGCCATTACCCGAGGGGAGCCGGAGCGGGTGGCACAGATGCCATGCAGTGAAGGTTTGGCAAATGAAATCGTCATGCTGCGTGGCCACAATATTGACTACGGTGCGCCGATCACCACCGCTATCCGGCTGGGCGGCGGTAAGGTGGTTGAGGTGGGGCAAAGCAATCTGGCGGCCCGCTGGCAACTGGCAAAGGCCATCACGGCGCAGACGGCGGCGCTGTTTTACGTCAAGTCGCATCACTGTGTGCAAAAGGGCATGGTTGCGCTGAGCGATTTTGTCTCCGTGGCCCGTGATGCCGGGCTGCCGCTGATTGTGGATGCGGCCGCAGAGGAAGATTTGCGGGCCTATGTTGCAGCCGGGGCCAACATGGTGGTGTATAGCGGGGCCAAAGCGCTGGACGCACCGACCTCCGGTTTTGTCACTGGCGACCAGCACTGGATCGCCTGTTGCAAGGCCCAGCATAACGGCATTGCGCGTGCGATGAAGATCGGCAAGGAGAACATGGTGGGGCTGGTGATGGCGCTGGATCATTATCAGCAACATCAACCGGACTGGAGCCGCCAATTACCGGCATTGCGCGAATTGGCACAGCAGATTTCCGCGCTGCCGGGCCTACAGGCGGAGATCGAACAGGATGAAGCCGGGCGAGCGATTTATCGAGTGCGGGTAAGCGTAGACGCCTCCAGGCTAGGATTAACCGCCTATCAGGTGGAAGATCAACTGCGCACTGGCGAGGTGGCGATTTACACCCGCCATTACTGGCTGAATCAGGGCGTCTTCAGCTTCGATCCACGGGCGCTGCGCGACGACGACTTTGCGTTGATTGTGGAGAGGTTGACGGAAATTGTGCAACAGGCCAGGGGGCAACATGCAACAGCTTGATTTTTACCAGGGGCGAGTGGCTATCAACGTGCTGGCCAAAGATATCCCTAACGCATTACAGGTACACCATGCCGCTGAAGGACATGCCGCTATTGGCGTGATCTCGGCGCAGTTCACCAACGTCGAACAGGGTGTGGCCGAGGTGAAGCGCTGGATGGAGCACATCCCGGCTATTTCCGTTGGCTTGGGGGCAGGGTCGGCGGCACAGTTTTATAAGGCGGCAATGATTGCGGCGGCCACCGCGCCTGCACACGTCAACCAAACCTTCACAGGCTGTGGTTTTGCCGCGGGTGCATTGGCGGCCCGTGGCATCAGCAATACCTGCATCAATGCCTTGATCTCGCCAACCGGCACGCCAGGGAAGGTGATCATTTCCACCGGAGTTCACAGCAGCCAGGGCGAGCCTGCCGTGGTGAGCTGTGACAGCGCGGTACGTATGATCCTCGATCTGGGTGGCCATGCGGCAAAATTCTTCCCGATGGGGGGGGTATCGTCGCTGGCAGAACTGCGCGCATTGGCGGAAAGTTGCGTGCGCAATGGCATGACCATGATCGAACCCACCGGCGGGATCGATACGCGAAACTTCCTGCCAATACTGGAAACCTGTCTTGACGCAGGAGTCGCAAAGGTGATGCCACACGTTTACAGTTCCATCATTGATCCACTCAGTGGAGAGACCCGTGCCGAAGAGGTCGCGTTGCTGCTGGAAGGCATCAAACAGATCCTGCGCTAAGGCGCGTGGCGCCTGAATTTGCCGCACTTACCGGCTAGCGAAATTCTCACAAGGCTCAGGTGTCAATATGAGCCTTTTTTTAATTTTTAAAAACATTAAGGCTCTTATTTATAACTCATTTTTTTTCGCTAAATGTGAAAACGGCGGTTTGCTTTCTGATTTTCGCTATGGTAAAACTAATGCAGTTGAAAATTTTACATTCATGAGGATATTGGGCAAATCGCACGGTGTGCGGCTGAAGATAGAGAATAATTATGATGAAACTTAATGGAACGCCTCTCAGAACATCTTGTTGCCAACTTTTCCTTTCTGCCATTCTTGCCAGTGAGCATCACTGGTGCAGCGAGCTATAGCGTCTTTCTCCCTTAACCGGTGCTGATGACTGGGTTCACTTCCCGTCGTTTGGCGTTGCCGGGCAAACTTCTTTAATACGTTTGGGTAGGTTTATCCCCAGAGATTTCTATATCTCAAGCGCCGCCGTGCGCCTGTTTGATGAGATAGATTGGGATAAATACGCCTTAGCGTGCGTGATTCGCCGTTTGGGAGAAAAATTATGATTTATTGGATCTTTTTAGGCTTTGCCATTACCGCCGAAATTATCGGCACCCTGTCCATGAAATACGCTAGCGTCAGCGGCGGTATGACCGGACATATCGTCATGTATGTGATGATCACCCTGTCTTACATCATGCTGTCATTAGCGGTAAAACGCGTGGCCTTGGGCGTTGCTTACGCCTTATGGGAGGGGATCGGCATCCTGTTTATTACCCTGTTTAGCGTGATGCTGTTTGATGAGCCAATCTCTGCGCTGAAAGTGCTGGGTCTGGTGGCGTTGATTGCCGGGATCCTGCTGGTGAAATCCGGCACCCGCAAGCCACGAAAACAGGTCAGCCCGCGAGGTAACAACCATGCAACAGCTTGAGTTGTACCACATTGGGTTTCTGGCCTTGGCCATCGTACTGGAGATTGTGGCCAACATCTTTCTGAAGATGTCGAACGGTTTTAGCCGAGTTTGGCTGGGGCTGTTGTCTCTGGTGTCGGTATTAGGGGCGTTCAGCGCGCTGGCACAGGCGGTGAAGGGGATCGATCTTTCGGTCGCTTATGCGCTGTGGGGCGGTTTCGGTATTGCTGCCACCATCGCTGCCGGTTGGATCCTGTTCGGTCAACGGCTCAATGCCAAAGGCTGGATGGGGCTGGCCCTGTTATTGACGGGTATGGTCATCATCAAACTGGCTTAACGGCCAAATAAAAACCGCAGGTAACTCCTCTTGGATTAAGGGTATGACCTGCGGTTTTTTGTTTTACAGCGCCGCGATGATCTTGATTTCAACTTTGTATTTAGGATTCATCAGACGCGCTTCTACGGTACAACGTACCGGCGCGCTGCCTGCAACTACCCAGGCATCCCAGGCGGCATTCATGGCGGCAAAATCATCGCCGTTGGCCAGGAAAATGGTGGCGTCTAAAATCCGGCTCTTGTCCGAACCCACTCGCTCCAACAGCACATCGATAGCGGCCAAGGTGTTGGCGGTTTGCGCTGTAGCGTCATCGTCCAGATTTTCCGGGACGCTGGTGTAATAAACGGTGTCATTGTGGATCACCGCTTCTGACCAGCGCTGTGCCGGATCAATTCGTTCGATATTCATGCAATTATCTCCTTATCATCAACGTCATAAGCGTATCACAGCCAGCAATGGATGTGTGTGTGGATAAAGTCGGTGGTAGCGGCGTGGCAGGCTTGGCATAATCACCGCTGAATGATACCGGCAGAGAGATAGCGTGGCAGACGATTTCGCACCAGAAGGCGCATTGGCGCAGGCAATTAAAGGGTTCAAACCCCGTGAACCGCAAAGATTGATGGCAGAGGCGGTAACGGAAGCCATCAATTTCAAACAGGAACTGGTCGTCGAGGCAGGAACTGGCACCGGTAAAACCTACGCCTATCTGGCACCGGCGCTGCGTTCAAAGCGCAAGGTGATTATTTCCACCGGTTCCAAAGCCTTGCAGGATCAGCTTTACGCCCGAGATCTGCCCACCGTGGCCAAGGCATTAAAATACAAAGGCAAGCTGGCGCTGCTGAAGGGGCGTTCCAACTATCTGTGCCTGGAACGTCTGGAGCAGCAATCCATGGCCGGTGGCGATCTGGCTGGCCAGACGCTGATCGATTTGGTCCGGCTGCGCAGTTGGTCAACCCTGACGGAAGAAGGGGATATCAGCTCCTGTAGCGATGTGGCGGAAGACAGCTTTGTCTGGCCGCTGGTGACCAGCACCAACGATAACTGTCTGGGAAGCGATTGCCCGCTGTATAAAGAGTGCTTCGTCGTCAAGGCTCGACGCCGGGCAATGGATGCCGACGTGGTGGTGGTTAACCATCATCTGTTTCTGGCGGATATGGTGGTCAAGGAGGGCGGTTTTGCCGAACTGATCCCGGAAGCGGACGTGATGATCTTCGATGAAGCGCATCAGATCCCGGATATCGCCAGCCAATACTTCGGCAAGCAGCTCACCAGCCGTCAACTGATGGATCTGGCTAAAGATATCACCATTGCTTACCGTACCGAGGTGCGCGACAGCGCACAGTTGCAAAAGAGCGCCGATCGACTCAGCCAGAGCACGCAGGATTTCCGTTTGGCGCTGGGAGAACCAGGTTTTCGCGGTAACCTTCGTGAGGTGCTCACTCAACCTAACGTCCAGCGTGCCTTGCTGCTGCTCGATGATGCGTTGGAGCTGTGTTACGACGTGGTCAAGCTTTCCCTTGGCCGTTCGGCGTTGCTGGATGCCGCCTTCGAGCGTGCGACGCAGTTCCGCGCCCGTCTTAAGCGGCTCAAAGAGGTCAACGAACCCGGCTTCAGCTATTGGTATGAATGTAACTCGCGCAGTTTTGTGTTGGCGCTCACGCCATTGACGGTATCAGACCGCTTCCGCGAGATGCTGGACGAAAAGCCGGGCAGTTGGATTTTCACCTCGGCAACGCTGTCGGTGAATGAGCAAATGGGCCATTTTACCGATCGCTTGGGGCTGAATAAGGCCAAAACCCTACTGCTACCCAGCCCGTTTGACTATGCCAATCAGGCGTTGCTCTGTGTGCCACGTTTCCTGCCCTCGCCGAATCAACCCGGTGGTGCACGTCAGCTGGCCCGAATGCTGCGGCCAATGATTGAGGCTAACCAGGGCCGCTGTTTCTTCCTGTGCACCTCGCATCAGATGATGCGTGAGCTGGCCGAAGAGTTCCGCGCCACCTTGACGCTGCCGGTGCTGTTGCAAGGGGAAACCAGCAAGGGTCAACTGTTGGCGCAGTTTGTCGAAGCGGGCAATGCGTTACTGGTGGCAACCAGCAGCTTCTGGGAAGGGGTTGACGTGCGCGGTGATGCGCTCTCCTGCGTGATTATCGATAAGTTGCCCTTTACCTCGCCGGACGATCCGTTGCTGAAGGCGCGCATTGAAGATTGCCGTTTACGCGGCGGTGACCCGTTCAATGATGTGCAACTGCCCGATGCAGTGATTACGCTCAAGCAGGGGGTTGGCCGTCTGATCCGCGATACCGACGATCGGGGCGTGCTGGTGATTTGTGATAACCGCCTGGTGATGCGCCCTTATGGTGAAGTGTTTCTCAACAGCCTGCCACCAACGCCACGTACCCGCGATCTGGCACAGGCTATTGCCTTCCTCAAGGGTGAATAGGCGCGACTTCTGGGGTGTGCTACAATGCGCGCCCTGTATGAAACCACTGATATTTCCCGCCTGAGGTTTGGCATGTCCACGCGAATTTTAGCGATCGATACGGCGACGGAAGCATGTTCTGTCGCAATCTGGAATCAAGGCGAAGTTCATGCCCTGTTTGAACTGTGCCCACGCGAGCACACCCAGCGCATTTTGCCGCTGGTGCAGCAGGTGCTGGCCGAATCCGGATTATCCCTTTCACAACTCGATGCCTTGGCCTTTGGCCGTGGCCCCGGTAGCTTTACCGGCGTGCGTATCGGCATTGGTATTGCCCAAGGGTTGGCGCTCGGCGCCGAACTGCCGATGATCGGGATTTCCACGTTGCAAACCATGGCGCAAGGTGCCTGGCGCATGACCAGCGCGCAACGAGTGTTGGCGGCGATAGATGCCCGCATGGGCGAAGTCTATTGGGGCCAGTTTGAACGCCAGCCTGATGGCCAGTGGCTGGAAAGCGCAGGGGAAGCGGTGCTGTCTCCACAGCAGGCTCTGGAGCGAGCGCAACATTTGCAAGGCGATTGGGCCCATGTGGGGACTGGTTGGCAAACCTACCCAGATTTGGTTGCAGGTTCCTCGCTGCACGTTACCGACGGGCAAATGCTGTTGCCGCAGGCCGAAGATATGCTGCCTCTGGCGCTACAGGCTTGGCAACAAGGCCTGGCGGTTAGCGTGGAGAATGCTGAACCGACCTATTTGCGTAACGAAGTCACCTGGAAGAAGCTACCGGGGCGCGAATAGTTTCCTATAGTTAATCTAAAGTTGCCGCCGATAGAAAACAGCTCCGCCTGCAACTTGCACTGATGAACGTTGTCGAAGTTACAGCTAATTCAGGAGATTGCGATGATCTTAACCCGTACTGTGAGTAAAAAGCTGTTAACGCTGGCAATCGCAAGCAGCGTGTTGGCGCTCTCTGGCTGCGTGACCATTCCGGATGCCATCCAAGGCACCAGCCCCACGCCGGTCGATCGGCTGTCGGTGGTGCAAAACGCACCGAAACAGTTTACCGGCGCGGAGGCACGCTTCGGCGGTACCGTGGTTGCGGTGGCTAATGAACGTGGGCGCACCATTCTGGAGATTGCGGCGGTACCGCTGGATTCTGGCGCTCGCCCGATATTGGGGGAACCTTCGCAAGGCCGTTTGCTGGCTTCGGTTAACGGCTTCCTCGACCCGGTCGACTTCAGAGGACAACTTGTTACCGTGGTTGGGCCGATTACCGGCCTGCGGGATGGTAAGATTGGCATGACGCCTTACCGCTTTGTCACCATGGATGCGACCGGTTTCAAGCGTTGGCGCATCGCTCAGCAGATTGTGATGCCGCCACAGCCAATGGGGCCGTGGGGCTGGCATAATGGCCCATGGGGCCCAGGTTGGGGCGGGGGTTATGGCTGGTATAATCCAGGTCCGGCGCAGGTGCAAACTTTCGTTACGGAGTAAGGACGCAGATCTGAGGCTTCGGCAAGTAGGATAGTTTTTATACTTTAGGGCGGCTTAATGGCCGCCTTAACTTTTTTTGTTATGCGGTTGCGTCGGCAATTAGTGACGCACATCGCAACCTGAATATTGTTTAAAACCCAAACTGGTACGCTGAGTTAAAATATTGTTAAAGTTTGGCTGCAATTTTGGGGGCTACGATGATAATTAGTAATGATTTCAGGAGTAATAGCTTGGAAAAGGTCTGGTTAAAACGTTACCCGGCGGATGTTCCGGCAGAAATCGATGCCGATCAATACTCATCCCTGATCGAAATGTTTGAGAATGCGGTTGCCCGTTACGCGGATCAACCCGCCTTTATCAACATGGGTGAGGTGATGACCTTCCGCAAGCTGGAAGAGCGCAGCCGAGCATTTGCCGCCTACCTGCAAAACGAGTTGGGGCTGAAGAAGGGCGACCGTGTGGCACTGATGATGCCCAACCTGTTGCAATACCCGATCGCTCTGTTCGGTATTTTGCGGGCGGGAATGGTGGTGGTTAACGTCAACCCGCTGTATACCCCTCGTGAGTTGGAACATCAACTGAACGACAGCGGTGCCAGCGCGATTGTCATCGTTTCCAATTTCGCCCACACCTTGGAAAAGGTGGTGTTCAAAACCCAGGTTAAACACGTCATTCTGACCCGCATGGGCGACCAGCTTTCTGCAGCCAAAGGCACGTTGGTCAACTTTGTGGTGAAGTACATCAAGCGGCTGGTGCCTAAATACGACCTGCCGGATGCCATCTCGTTTCGCAGCGCGTTGCAGCGTGGCCGCCGCCTGCAATACGTGAAGCCAGATATTATCAATACCGATCTGGCCTTCCTGCAGTATACCGGCGGTACTACCGGCGTGGCGAAAGGGGCGATGCTGACCCACCGCAACATGCAGGCCAATCTGGTACAGGCCAAAGCGGCTTATGTGCCGTTACTGCGTGAAGGGCAGGAGTTGGTGGTTACCGCCTTGCCGCTGTATCACATCTTTGCGTTGACGGTGAACTGCCTACTGTTTATCGAGTTGGGCGGCCGTAGCCTGCTGATCACCAACCCACGTGATATTCCGGGGCTGGTGAAGGAACTGGCAAAATACCCGTTCAGCGCCATGACCGGGGTAAATACCCTGTTTAATGCGTTATTGAACAATGAAGATTTCCAGAAGCTGGACTTCTCCACGCTGCGGCTTTCCGTTGGCGGAGGGATGTCGGTGCAGAAATCGGTGGCGGAAAAGTGGGAAAAGCTGACCGGCCATCATTTGCTGGAAGGCTATGGGCTGACGGAGTGCTCTCCGCTAGTCTCTGGCAACCCGCATGATTTGAAACACTATAGCGGCAGCATTGGCCTGCCGGTGCCATCTACCGATATCCGTTTGGTGGATGATGAAGGCAAAGATGTGCCGGTCGGTCAACCCGGTGAACTTTGGGTTAAAGGGCCGCAAGTTATGTTAGGCTATTGGCAACGCCCTGACGCGACGGACGAAGTGTTGCGCGATGGCTGGCTGGCGACTGGGGATGTGGTTACCGTGGATGATGAGGGCTTTATCCGCATCGTTGACCGTAAGAAAGATATGATCCTGGTTTCTGGTTTTAACGTCTACCCGAACGAGATCGAAGAGATCGTTAGCCAGCACCCTAAAGTGCTGGAATGTGCGGCCATTGGGGTACCCTGCGATGCTTCGGGTGAAGCGGTGAAGATTTGTGTGGTGAAGAAAGATCAGACACTCACCAAAGAAGAGTTGCTAACCCATTGCCGTCGGCACCTGACAGGGTATAAAGTGCCAAAAATTGTTGAGTTCCGTGACGAGTTGCCGAAGTCGAACGTCGGCAAAATCTTACGACGGGAACTGCGTGACGAACAGAAAAAGCCCAAGGCTGACGATGCCGCCTAGGCCAATCGTTGCTCCCCTTTTCAACAGCGCCGGTGAATAAGCCGGCGTTGTTGTGTTTGAATCCTAAAAATGACCAAGAGAATGATGTTTTGAATTATCAGTTGATCACTACCGACGCCGGATTGCAGCAGGTCTGCGAGCAGGCAAGAAACTACGCCCAGGTGGCGCTGGATACCGAGTTCGTCCGCACGCGTACCTATTATCCGCAGTTAGGCCTGATCCAGTTATATGATGGTGAACAACTTTCCCTGATCGATCCTCTCCCCATCAAGCAGTGGCAACCCTTTATCGACCTGCTGGCCGATACCGCCGTCGTGAAATTCTTGCACGCTGGTAGCGAAGATCTTGAGGTGTTTCTGAACGCCTTCAAGACGCTGCCGACACCGATGGTCGATACCCAAATCCTGGCGGCCTTCAGCGGCCATACGCTGTCCTGTGGCTTTGCCAAGCTGGTGACGGAGTACATGCAGGTCGATCTCGATAAGAGTGAATCGCGTACCGACTGGGTGGCGCGGCCATTGACCGAGCGCCAATGCGTTTATGCCGCAGCTGATGTGTTCTACCTGTTGCCGATGGCCAAGCAACTGGTGCAGGAGACCGAGGAGGCGGGTTGGACCGCTGCAGCCGATAACGAGTGCCGTTTGCTCTGCCAACGGCGCAGTGAAGCGCTGGCGCCGGAATTGGCCTATCGCGAAATCACCAATGCCTGGCAGTTACGTCCGCGTCAGTTGGCTTGCCTGCAAAAACTGGCCGAGTGGCGTTTACGTCAGGCGCGTGAACGCGATCTGGCGGTGAACTTTGTCGTGCGTGAAGAGAACCTATGGGCCGTGGCGCGCTATATGCCGGGTTCGCTGGGTGAACTGGAGGCGCTGGGGCTGAGTGGCCCGGAGATCCGCTATCATGGTAAAACCCTGGTGGCGCTGGTGGCGGAGGCTAACGCTCTCGAAGAATCAGCCTTGCCGGCACCGTTGAGTAATCTGGTCGATCATCCTGGCTATAAGAAAGTATTCAAAGAGATTAAGGCTGCCATTACGTTGGTGAGTGAGCAGAGTGGCCTTAGCGTCGAACTGCTGGCTTCGCGGCGGCAGATTAACCAGTTGCTGAATTGGCACTGGAAATTGAAAGAGAGTGAGTCACAGCCTGAGTTAATCAGTGGTTGGCGTGGTGAGCTATTGGCCGCGCCGTTGCAGGCGATCCTACAGGATTATTAATCGTTAAAGATCGGGCGGGGCAGTTTAAATCAAACTGTTCCGTTTTATCTCGCTAAAAATAAGGCGAAGAAAATATTAATCGCCAGCCTTCACCATAAAGAAAGTGGTGTCAAAAAGAACTGAGAGTCGTCTCAATAGTGCGGATTTTTTATTTTTTCACGCGCGTTTATAACTGGACGAATATACAGTTGCCCCCTGTATAAAAATATACAGGGGGCACTCATTGCATCGCAATCATTTAGGTGTTTCTTCCGATTCCGGTAGCGTCACGTTAAGTTCAAGTACCGAAATATCGTCCCCTTTCTGCTCGAATTGCACGTGCAGCATTTCGGGGTCGATCTGAATGTATTTACAAATTACCGCTAGAATATCGCGCTTTAAATCAGGCAGATAGTGGGGTTCGCTGTCCCCACGACGACGTTCTGCGACGATAATCTGTAGCCGTTCCTTGGCTACACTGGCTGTCGATTTTTTGCGGGACAGAAAGAAGTCTAACAGAGCCATGGTTTATCCCCCAAAAAGGCGTTTCAGGAAGCCCTTTTTCTCTTCTTCGATGAAGCGGAACTGGCGTTCTTCCCCTAACAGGCGGTGAACGGTATCGTCATAGGCCTTACCGGCATCGGACTCACTATCAAGAATAACAGGTTCACCCTGGTTAGAGGCACGTAATACCGACTGATCTTCCGGGATCACGCCAAGCAGCGGGATACGCAGGATTTCCAGCACGTCTTCCATGCTCAACATGTCGCCACGGCTGACGCGGCCCGGGTTGTAACGGGTTAGCAGCAGATGTTCCTTGATCGGGGATTCCCCTCTCTCGGCACGGCGCGATTTGGAAGCCAGAATGCCCAGGATACGGTCGGAGTCACGTACTGAAGACACTTCCGGGTTGGTGGTGATGATGGCTTCATCGGCAAAGTACAGCGCCATCAAGGCACCGGATTCGATCCCTGCGGGTGAGTCGCAAACCACAAATTCGAAGGCCATCTCGTCGAGATCGCTGAGTATTTTTTCCACGCCTTCACGGGTCAGGGCGTCTTTGTCACGGGTTTGCGAAGCGGGCAGAATGAAGAGGTTGTCGGTGCGCTTGTCTTTGATTAACGCCTGGTTCAGCGTGGCGTCACCTTGGATAACGTTCACGAAATCGTAAACGACCCGGCGTTCACACCCCATGATGAGGTCAAGATTACGCAGACCGATATCAAAGTCGATCACCACGGTTTTCTTGCCTTTCTGGGCCAAGCCGGTCGCAATGGCCGCACTTGATGTGGTCTTGCCAACGCCCCCTTTACCCGATGTAACAACAATAATGCGTGCCATGAAATGGATTCCTTGTCAAAAGGGCTTAATTTAAAGGTTGTATGGTTAAAGCATTATCCAACAGGCTGAGCCTTGCTGCCTGCCCGAGGTACTCGGACGGGATCTGATCGCTCAACCAGTACTGCCCTGCGATAGAGACTAGCTCAGCACCCAGGTGCGTGCAAAAAATCTGACACTGGGTATCGCCAGAGGCGCCAGCCAGTGCGCGGCCACGCATGCTACCGTAAATATGAATATTGCCGTCGGCAATCAGTTCTGCACCGGCGCTGACGCTGCTGGTGACGATCAAATCGCTGTTACGGGCGTAAATCTGTTGGCCTGAACGGACAGGAGTACTGATGATGCGCGTTTTGGCTGGGGCATTATCAGGGACCGGCGCAATCACCGGAGCCTGCGGGGCCGCCTTCTGGCCTTTGCCTTCATTGAGCAGTGGCAAACCGGCGCGGGCGATGGACCGCTTCTGCCGCTCATCTTTGCAACCGCTGATGCCGACCACGCGCAGCCCAGCCGCAGTGACCGCCCGTTGAATTTCTTTCCAGTCTGCGTCGCCGTTAAGCGTAGCAACATTAATAACAACAGGGGCATTTTTGAGAAAAGCGGGCGCTTGTTCCACCTTTTCTTGCAGTGCCTGGCGTATTACCTCGGGTTCGCAATTATGTAAATGAACCACCGATAGGGTAAAACTGCTGCCTTTTAGCTCAATTGGCGATTGTGACATCTATCCTGACTCAGTCTCAGCAACTTAAATCCCCGGAATACCACTCGGGGTGCGATATTCCGAAGTACTATAAGCATGTTATAGTCAGAGTTATATCCAGGCAAGACGCTGCCTCAATTAAATAGAGTTTTAAAAATGTTTTGTGTCATCTATAGAAGCGCCAAGCGCGATCAGACTTATCTTTATGTCGAAAAAAAAGACGATTTCTCTCGGGTGCCGGAAGATCTGATGAAAAGTTTTGGCACTCCGCAGTATGCCATGATGCTGTCGCTCGACGGGCGTAAGAAATTGGCCTCAGCGGATATCGAGAAGGTGAAAGAAGCTCTAAAACAGGAAGGGTTTTATCTGCAGTTCCCACCGCCGGTGGAAAACCTATTAAACCTTCATTTGTCTGACGCCCAAAAATAACCGGGCGTCGATTTTCAACCCTGTGTTAACGCCAGCTTTTTAGCATCATCTGCATCTGGCGGCAGGTCGTCACAGGTAGGGAAAATCATGAAGAAGATGTCGGTGATGCTAACGCTGGCCCTTTTAGCTGGCTGCGTTAAACCGGTGGGGGCGGCTCCTGCGGCAGCACCTGTTGCACACCCTGCCGGGAGTACGCTGGCCGAAACCGGGCGTGATCCCGCGGAGTTCCCGGCCTATGTGGAACAACTGAAGCGGCGGGCCATCAAGCAGGGTATCCCTGCGGCTACCGTTGAGGATGCCTTTGCCAACGCGCATTTTGTCGATCGGGTGATTAATGCCGATCGCAATCAGTTGGAAAAGAAAATCACGCTGGATGATTACCTCAGCCGGGTGCTGCCTGCTTGGAAAATCCAGCGGGGCCGCGAGATGCGCCAGCAATATCAGCCACGGTTGGCGCGAGTGACTGCGCGCTATGGCGTTCCGGAACACTATATTGTCGCGCTATGGGGGATGGAAAGCGCCTTTGGCAAGATACAGGGTAAGGAAGATGTTGTTTCTGCCCTGGCGACGCTGGCGTTTGAAGGCCGGCGCGAAGCGTTCTTTACCAAACAGCTGATGGCGGCCTTAAAGATTATTGAGCAGGGCCACGTTGATGCGGGCAACCTGAAAGGATCTTGGGCGGGAGCGATGGGGCAGAGCCAGTTTATGCCAACCTCGTTTTTGACCTATGCCGCAGATGGGGATGGCGACGGTAAAATCGATATCTGGAATAATCTCGACGATGTGTTTGCCTCTACCGCCAACTACCTGGCTACCGAAGGCTGGCAGCCTGGGGTTGGTTGGGGCCGTGAAGTCAAATTGCCCGCGCAATTCAACGCTGAACAACTGGGGTTGAAAGACTCCCAGGGGCATCGCGAAGAGCAGTGGGCGGCCAAAGGGGTGGTGTTAGCGGATGGTTCACCCTTACCAGTCTCTGGCTTGCGTAGTTGGGTGATCGCTCCAGATGATATGCAAGGACGCGCATTCTTGGTTTATGATAACTTCCGTACTCTCATGCATTGGAATCGTTCGTATTATTTCGCGATCAGCGTGGGAATGATGGCCGACGGTATCGGTCAATAGGTCGGTAACTACCAGGTGCCTGGAATGGCACCCCGTACGTATCATGGGCTGAGGTTATCTGGCCCCTACACTGTGGTTGGGAGAGGCGGTATGTATCAACATAGAGACTGGCAAGGAGCGTTGCTTGATTTCCCGGTAAGCAAAGTGGTTTGCGTAGGCAGCAACTACAGCGATCATATCAAGGAGATGGGGAGTGCAACCCCGCCTGAGCCGGTGTTGTTTATCAAACCTGAAACGGCATTGTGTGATATTCGTCAACCAGTAGCGATCCCCAAGGGGCTGGGGTCGATTCATCATGAAGTCGAGTTGGCGGTGCTGATTGGTACCCCGTTAAAGCAGGCCAATGAAGATCGCGTGGCCCGTGCCATTGCGGGTTATGGCGTGGCGCTGGACTTGACCTTGCGCGATCTGCAGGCCGGGTTCAAGAAGGCGGGTCAACCTTGGGAAAAAGCCAAGGCATTTGATGGCTCTTGCCCAATCTCTGGCTTTATTCCGGTGGCTGAATTTGGCGATCCGCAAAATGCCGAGCTGTCTTTGTCGATCAATGACGAACTGCGCCAGCAGGGCAATACCCGCGATATGATCAACCCCATCTTGCCGCTGATCGCCTATATGAGCCGTTTCTTTACGCTGCGTGCGGGCGACATCATTCTGACCGGGACTCCTCAAGGGGTCGGGCCAATGGTTTCTGGCGATATGCTGAAAATCTCGCTTAACGGTAAGACCCTCAGTACCCGAGTGATTTAATCCCGCTCTGTCTTTCTGCCTGCCGGGCCTTCCGGGTGTTGCAGGCAGAAACCTCTTTGGTCACTTACACTGTTATTATCCACGTTGGATATCGTTACGGCAGGCATGGGCAGTTGGGGAAACGTTTCCTTTTGCGCTGAGTGTCTATATAGTGTGCCCCCTTGAACCTGCTTGCAGGTAGTTTGTTCATTTACCTATTTTCGGAAGTCGATATGTCACAACTCCCTTTTTGGCAACAGAAGACGCTAGACGAAATGTCTGAGGCAGAGTGGGAATCGCTGTGCGACGGATGTGGGCAATGCTGTCTGAACAAGCTGATCGATGAAGATACCGATGAGATTTACTTCACCAACGTGGCCTGCGATCAGCTCAATATCAAATCTTGCCAGTGCCGCAATTACGAGCGCCGCTTTGAGCTGGAAGAAGACTGCATCAAGCTGACGCGCGAAAACCTCACCACGTTCGACTGGCTGCCGCCAACCTGCGCCTATCGCCTGATCGGCGAGGGCAAACCCTTGTTCGACTGGCACCCGTTGGTCAGCGGATCAAAAGCGGCAATGCACGGTGAGCGTATTACCGTACGCCATATCGCGGTGCGCGAAAGCGAAGTCGTGGATTGGCAGGACCATATCCTCAACAAACCTAGCTGGGCCAGGTAAGTGATGGTATGTGGGAATAAACAAAGTAGCTGTATCGAATAGTGTTACAGGTGGGAGTCATGCAGAACGCCGACACGCCGTGAACCCGTCCATGGGGGCTCGTATCGCGCATCCCTGCGCTCAACGGTCGGCTAACCTGCAATGACTCCCACCTGTCTCAAGCTTAAGGTGTCGCGGTATTAAAGGCAGCCTGCGCAGTAGCCTTATCGCACCACCAGGACCGAGGTTTTGGCATACCTGACGACCGATGATGCCGTTGTGCCAAGCAAGAAAGTAGTGATACTTGGTCTACGCGAACCGACAACGATCAAATCGGCGTTGATCTCATCGGCAAAATTCAAAATCCGATCCCGTGGCGCGCCGATCTCTACCGAACAGTGCACTCGGCCTTCCGGAATATCAAACGCCGTAACGGCTTTCTTTAACTCCGCCAGTGCAATCTGTATCCGCTCATCATCGCTGGGCAGCAACCGCTCGGGGTGCGATAGCCCATATTCATAATAAGAGAGCATAGGGGAGAGGACGGCGAAAAAATGGATATGCGGGTAGTCGATGTTTGCCAGTGAATTAATCGTGGGAATGACTTTCTGTGTTAACTCGATTTCAGCCAAATCAATGGGCGCTAAGATAGTCTTGTACATACAACCTCCATAATGAGTAGGTGATGTGCATACTACTGCGTGATTAATATACCAAATTTGCTGCCCAAATGGGGTGACACAGATCGAAGTTATGGCCGATCCAGCGAATAACCCGCGGATCGGCTGAAAAGTCAGGCTTTCTATATCAATGGCTTGTGTAACAACGCTTGCAAGACGTTCAGCGGCGCATGCTGCGGGGTTTTCATGGCGCTCACCGGTAAAATAAAGGTCTGTTCCAGCATATACTGCCCGGCCATGGCGGCATGGGGAGTTTGATCGGAAAAACAGATCCAGCTGCTTCCTGGGGGGAATTCAACCGCCTGCTGGGGGCCGCTTTCCTGATAGTCTTTATCTGCCTTCATCGCATCATGCATTTGCAGCATCAGATGATCGTAGTGACTACGGCGCGTTTTGGTAATACCCACTTTATCCTGCAACCAACTGGCAAAGGGCGAATAACGCTTCAGGCGTGGCAGAAAACGTTGCGCCAGCTCAGGGAACGGCTCCCCGACGCGCCACTGGCGGCTTTCACCATGAGGGTTGATATTGGTGAAGATGCGTAAAATACGGTTGCCATAATTGGGGCGAGAAGGGAACGCATCGACATGCAGGCGGCGGTCGTCCTTGCGCCATGAAGTCGAGGCTGTCCATGCAGAGATCGGGTGCAGACGCAGGCTATTGGTGGGCATTTGCACTGCGTGCCGATATTCGGGCAGGACGGAATTGATCAAATGCTGGCAGGCTTGATAGTGCCGAGCCATTAATTTATGTACCGCTTCGCGTTTGGCCTCAAGGGCAACCCCCGTCAGCTTTTGCTGTTCAGGCTGATAGCTAATATTCTTGCGTTTGGGATCGACCAACTCTGGAGTGAGTAAGGTTTTTTCCGCGTCGGTCAGATTAAAGGCCAGATGAGGGAAATAGAGTACCTTGCCGCTTTCCAACTCGGCTACGGCATCCAAAGTAGCAGAATAGGTGGCATTCCAGTCTAAATAGGGCAGCGTCGTGATGGCCGATTGCAGATTGATTTTATTTTCTAACATAGTGATCCCTTGATCAAAATACTCTGTCTATTTTTTTGGCTGCGACTGTTCAGTGTTTGAGCGCCTGCTGCCCTGGTAGACGTAGGCGTTTTATCATGCAGAGCATAGCCGAAATCGTGTGCTAACCGGGTGGTCAGGTTAAACAAAAGTTAAACGAGAGAGGAAATAAATCAGGGTGGATGAGGGGAGTGGCTTATATATGTCATCATTTTATTAGTGCCCGCCCTAAAGTATTAATACGGTGAATGAAAAACGGCCAGTCAGAGATTAAGTGTAGCCAATATATCTGTGCTTGGAAGGGATGAATTACCAAAGGTTGGACGGTATATCGGCGGGGAATCGCAACAAAACTTAATGTTATGTAAATTACGACGTAATCGCCTGGTGTACGCTTCTTTTTAAACAAAATCTTAGGTAGCTTGTCGGCACCTCCGCCTATGATGAGAATGTGATGATGAAGATGGTACGCCTGTTTGCCGTGGCCGGAGTACTGATCGTGCTCGTGTATTACTTTACCCATACTTGATGTTGCTTGCCTACCACACACGATGCCATTGATTATCCAAACGGGCGCAGCATGCAGCGGCCCTACTCGGTAAGCCTGGTGATAGGGTGTCAGTAGCAATAAAAAACGGCGCCCTTAGGCGCCGTTTTTGCGATGTTCTAGCGTTAGCGGCCAAACAGATCGCGTTTACGTTGGCGGACAAATTGGCTGAGCAGAACCACAATCCCGATCAGCAAATAGGCAGCAAAAATCCCCACCAACCATTGTGGCATTTCCAAAGACAGGAACTGCCACTGACGCACCGAGCAGTCACCGGACGCGTGGAACACCGCTGGCGCCCATTTGTCTAGTGGCAGCCAGGAAGGGAAGCTGACAAAGAAATCACAGGTATTAAACGGCGATGGATGCAGCTGGATCATAGTGTGTTTCCAGGCTAACTGCAGGCCTTCCCAGGCGCTGTATATCCACAACAGGATCGCCACATAGCGTAGCGGCGACTTCGGTGCCAATGCACCAAGCAGCGACGCTCCCAAAATCCCGAATAGCGCGACGCGTTCGTAGATACACATTACGCAAGGCTGTAACAGCATCACGTGCTGAAAATAGAGGGCGGCCAACTCCAGTACCAATGCAGTCAGAGCCAACAACAGCCAAGCACCGCGCCCCTGCGAGCAGCGGTTAAAGAATTGCAACATATCTATATTCTTCCATGCAGTAAGCAATTGAACCGGCAGTGTAAACCAATTCATCCCCGCTGCCAGCTATCTAACGACGATTCAGTGAAAAATATCGTCGTTTGCGGGGACGGTTATGGCGGCTAATGTGCAGCGATTGGGGCCGTTGCGTCAAGCGGTAGCGGCATTAGCCACTGCCATTGGGTAAACAGGTCCGTTACCGGTGCCAGAGTATGCTGCACACACAGCAGGCCAACCAGGGTCAGCACCACCGTGTAAGGCAATGCCATCCAGACCATGCGACCATAAGACAGACGTACCAACGGTGCCAGAGCAGAGGTCAGCAGGAACAGGAAAGCAGCCTGCCCGTTGGGTGTAGCCACCGAAGGCAGATTGGTGCCGGTATTAATCGCTACCGCCAACAGTTCGAACTGTTGCAGTGAAATTGCTCCTTCCGCCAGTGCCGCCCGCGCTTCGTTAATGTAAACCGTACCGACAAAAACGTTATCAGAAACGGAAGAGAGCAGGCCGTTGAACAGATAAAACAGGGAAAGCTGTGAGCTCGGCGGTGCTTGTAGCACATAGTGGATCACCGGAGAAAACAGCTGCTGTTCAATGATCACTGCCACAACGGTGAAGAACACCGTCAGCAGCGCGGTAAAGGGCAGGGCTTCCTGGAAAGCCTTGCCGATCGCATGCTCATCGGTTACGCCGCAAAGCGAGGTTGCCAAAATGATCACCGAGAGGCCAATCAGCCCCACCTCCGCCAGGTGGAAGGCCAAGGCAATCACCAACCAGAGGCCGATTAACGCCTGTACCACCAACTTCATTTTTTCCTGGCGGCTACGCTTGGCCGTTGCCTGGCGATCGAACTCTTTCAGTACGCTACGCACCTGGTCCGGCAGTTTGGTGCCGTAGCCAAATACCGCAAAACGTTCAACCAGCAGGCATACCAACAGACCGCAAACGAACACCGGCAGCGTGACGGGGGTCATGCGCAGGAAAAATTCGCCAAAGCCCCAACCGGCGCTTTTGGCGATGATCAGGTTCTGCGGCTCGCCCACCATGGTCATCACGCCCCCGAGAGCGGTGCCCACGCCGGCATGCATCAGCAGGCTGCGCAGAAAGCCGCGGAACTGTTCCAGCGTCTGTTTATGGTCGTCATCTTCCAGGCGGCTATCGTCACTAATATCGATTTTCTGATTGGAGGCGACGTTATGGTAGATCGAATAAAAACCCGTGCCGACGCTGATCACTACCGCCACCACGGTCAGGGCATCCAGGAAGGCAGAAAGCAGTGCCGCGGCAACGCAGAAGGACAGCGATAGCAGCATCTTTGAGCGGATGTTCAGCAGCAGTTTGGTAAATACAAACAGCAGCAACTGCTTCATAAAGTAGATGCCTGCCACCATAAACACCAGCAGCAATAACACCTCAAGATTACTGGCAATTTCCGCGCTGACGTGTGCGGGGCTGGTCATGCCGATCAACACTGCTTCAATGGCCAATAGTCCACCGGGTTGTAACGGGTAGCATTTCAGCGCCATAGCCAGCGTAAAGATGAACTCGATAACCAGTAACCAGCCCGCCACGAAAGGGCTGATCAGGAAAAACACCAAGGGATTGATCACCAGAAAACTGATGATGGCCAGTTTGTACCAATCGGGGGACGTCCCGAGAAAGTTCTTTACCAATGCCGAACGTATTGTCATATCCATGCTTGTTTTTGCGAAACCTTAAAGTGAGTTGGCTCGTCATACCCTAACAACGGCAGTGGGCCTGATGCAAACAAGGAAGCCCTAATAGCCTGAAATTTCGGCGAAGTGGTTTTTTTCATCTTTTTGCCAGCTTATGCACACTTTCGTTTAATGTTTTTGGCTCGCGCTATGTGATGCCCCGGCGATCTGGTATGATCTGCCGATTACAATTACTGATTATCGTCGTTACGGAACATCAAACACATGGTTATAAAGGCGCAGAGTCCTGCCGGTTTCGCGGAAGAGTATATTATTGAAAGTATTTGGAATAACCGCTTCCCTCCCGGCTCTATTTTGCCCGCGGAACGTGAGCTTTCAGAACTGATTGGCGTCACGCGCACCACATTACGTGAGGTTCTGCAGCGACTGGCCCGTGATGGCTGGCTGACTATTCAGCACGGCAAACCGACCAAAGTGAACAATTTTTGGGAAACTTCCGGCCTTAATATTCTGGAAACCCTGGCCCGGCTCGATCACAACAGCGTACCGCAGCTGATCGACAATCTGCTGTCGGTGCGGACCAATATTGCCTCGATCTTTATCCGTGCGGCGGTGCGTAACCACCCGGAGCAGGCGCAGGAAGTGTTGGCGAAAGCGGCGCTGGTTGACGATCAGGCGGATGCTTTCAACCAGCTCGACTATGAAATTTTCCGTGGCTTGGCCTTTGCCTCAGGCAACCCGATTTACGGCCTGATCCTCAATGGTTTGAAAGGGCTGTATACCCGCGTTGGCCGTTATTACTTCTCCAACCCGGAAGCGCGCAAACTCGCACTGACCTTCTACAACAAGCTGTCTAGCCTGTGTCATGAGAAGATGTACGATCAGGTGATGGATTGCGTGCGTAACTACGGTAAAGAGAGCGGGGCTATTTGGCAGAGTATGCAGGGCACTATGCCAAGCGATCTGACAGAAGCGCGTCGTTAATTCGCGTCATTCCCGTAATCAGTTAGTTGAAGGGGCGCTGTATGCGCCCCTTTGTCATATTGCAGCTTTATAACGCGTTGGGCCTTGGTGGGCAGCGGTCCAGCAACTCAACGCTGCCATCTTCGTTTTGCTGCTCCAGAATAATGTCAAACCCCCACAGACGATGCAGATGCTTCATCACCTCACGGCGGCTTTTATCCAATGGCGCACGGTCCTGCGGAATATAGCGCAGCGTTAATGAACGGTCGCCACGCAGGTCCACATTCCAGACCTGAATATTGGGCTCGTGGTTACTCAGGTTGTACTGAGCCGACAGCTCCTGGCGTATCGCCCGGTAGCCCGCTTCGTTATGGATCGCTGAAATCTCCAGGTAATTATTGCGATCGTCATCCAGCACGGTAAACAAGCGGAAATCACGCATCACCTTCGGTGACAGGAACTGGCTGATAAAGCTCTCATCCTTGAAGTCACGCATGGCGAAGTGCAGAGTATCCAACCAGTCTTTGCCAGCGAAATCCGGGAACCAGTAGCGATCTTCCTCGGTCGGCGACTGACAGATCCGTTTGATGTCCTGGAACATGGCAAAGCCAAGCGCGTACGGGTTGATGCCATTGTAGTATTGGCTGTTGTACGGTGGCTGGTAGACCACATTGGTATGGCTGTGCAAGAACTCGAGCATAAAGCGATCCGTCACGCGCCCTTCGTCGTACAGGTGGTTAAGGATGCTGTAGTGCCAGAAGGTGGCCCAGCCCTCGTTCATCACCTGCGTCTGTTTTTGCGGGTAGAAATACTGGCTTACCTTACGCACGATGCGCAGCACTTCACGCTGCCAGGATTCCAGCAACGGGGCGTTTTTCTCCATAAAGTAGAGAATGTTTTCCTGCGGCTCCCGTGGAAAACGTACGGCCTGTTCCGGCAGGGCTTCGCGATCGACTCGCGGCAAGGTTTTCCACAGCGAGTTGACCTGGCTTTGCAGATACTCCTCACGGCTCTTTTGGCGGGCTTTTTCTTCCACCAGCGAGATTTTTTGTGGCCGTTTGTAGCGATCGACCCCGTAATTCATCAGCGCATGGCAGGAGTCCAACAGCTTTTCTACCTCTTCCACGCCATAGCGTTCCTCACACTCGCTGATGTAATGGCGGGCAAACAGCAGATAATCGACAATCGAACTGGCGTCGGTCCAACTGCGGAATAGATAGTTATTTTTGAAAAACGAGTTGTGCCCATAGCAGGCATGAGCCATAACCAGTGCCTGCATGGTGATGGTGTTTTCTTCCATCAGATAGGCAATACACGGGTTGGAGTTGATCACGATCTCATAGGCCAACCCCTGCTGGCCATGCTTATAGCGCTGCTCGGTTTCGATGAACTTTTTACCGAATGACCAGTGGGTATAGTTGATCGGCATCCCGACGCTGGAATAGGCATCCATCATCTGCTCGGAGGTAATGACCTCGATCTGATGCGGATAGGTGTCGAGCCGGTAATGCTTGGCAACCCGGTCGATCTGTTCCAGATACACCTGCAACAGGTCGAATGTCCAGTCCGGTCCATCGCTCAGACGTTTATCTTCCTTAACCTTTTTCTGTGTCGAAGTAGTCATCAGCGCACCCTCGTTATGAACGGCGTCGGCTCTTTTGGCAGACCCTTTAACAATGATAGTCCAAGTCGTAATAAATCGTTTGAAATCATCCATGCTGAGCACTGATAACCACTTGGGCTAGCTAAGCTTAAACCAGCTTTGCGGCCTGTGGCGGTACTCAACCTGGCATTTGGACCGTGAAGCAGAGGAAACTGATGTGCAATGGTCGTAGTTGGAATTATTAGCCTGAAATATTTAATTAAACAGATTTATATTCCAGACTATGAAGGTTGATATTCCATATGGCGCTGGTTGTTTTCGCTGATGTGTTTGGGGGACGAATAGCCTGTTTTATCGGCAAAATGCGCTTTAACAGTATCTTATCGTTATTTTTTAACCACTATTGCAAAAGCCGGGCGCATCAACGATAAAATAATTGTGAATATTGTCACGATTAATAAACGATTTGTTGAGTAGTTTTTTCCACTGAGTTAATTTCCTGTTATTGGTAGATTGTGCTTTATCGATCCTTGAGCTGGAGTCAGCGATGAGAGTGGTTATTTTAGGTAGCGGAGTGGTAGGAGTTGCCAGTGCCTGGTACTTGGCAAAAGCGGGCCATGAGGTGACGGTGATCGATCGTCAACCCGGGCCAGCTTTGGAAACCAGTGCGGCCAATGCCGGGCAAATATCTCCGGGTTATGCCGCACCTTGGGCAGCACCTGGGGTACCGTTGAAGGCGATTAAATGGATGTTCCAGCGTCACGCGCCGTTGGCAGTCCGCCTAGACGGCAGCAGTTTCCAACTGCGCTGGATGTGGCAGATGCTGAAAAACTGCGATACCGCCCACTATATGACCAACAAAGGCCGTATGGTGCGTCTGGCGGAATACAGCCGCGACTGCATTAAAGCCCTGCGTCAGGAAACCGGCATCCAGTACGAAGGTCGTCAAGGCGGCACGCTGCAGCTGTTCCGCACCCAGCAGCAGTTTGACAGCGCAGCCAAGGACATTGCCGTGCTGGAGGACGCCGGAGTGCCTTACAAACTGCTGGAGGCCAGCCAGTTGGCGACGGTCGAACCGGCGTTGTCGCAGGTTGCTCACAAGCTTACCGGCGGTTTACAGCTGCCGAATGATGAAACCGGGGACTGCCAACTGTTCACCCAGCAGTTGGCCAAGTTGGCGCAGCAGGCCGGAGTCAACTTCCTGTTTAACCGCAACGTTGAACGCTTGCTGGTGGAAGGAGATAAAATTACCGGCGTGCAGTGTGATGGCGAAATCATGACTGCCGATAGCTATGTTGTGGCGTTCGGCGCCTATTCTACCGCGCTACTGCGCGATCTGGTGTCCATTCCGGTTTATCCGTTGAAAGGTTACTCATTAACCATCCCGATAACCGATGAAGCGGCAGCGCCGTTCTCTACCGTGCTGGACGAAACCTATAAAATTGCCATTACTCGCTTCGATAAGCGCATCCGCGTCGGCGGTATGGCGGAGATTGTTGGCTTCAATACCCAGTTGGAGCAGAAGCGGCGTGAAACGCTGGAAATGGTGGTACGCGATCTGTATCCGAACGGTGGGCGGGTTGAAGAGGCCACATTCTGGACAGGGCTGCGCCCGATGACGCCAGATGGCACGCCGATTGTGGGGCGCACCCCGCTGAAAAATCTCTATTTGAATACCGGGCATGGCACCTTGGGTTGGACGATGGCCTGCGGCTCCGGTCAGTTGCTTGCCGACTTGATCTCTGGGGTCACCCCGGCCATAGCTTCAGACGATCTGGCGGTGGCGCGTTACCGTGCAGACTTTCGGCAGGGACCTGTTGTTCCCTTGAATGACGTGCACCCGGCACGCTGAACCCCAATCTGATAGGAGAGCTCATGCCTCGCCCGATTACCGCTACGCTGCATTTGGCCGCGTTGACCAATAACCTGCAGGTAGTTCGTCGTTTTGCACCCTCGGCTAAAATCTGGGCCGTTGTTAAGGCCAACGCTTATGGCCATGGTTTGCAGCACGTCTGGCGCAGCCTGGGAGAGAATAGCGATGGTTTTGCCTTGCTCGATCTGAACGAGGCAGTGTTACTACGCGAATCTGGTTGGCAGGGGCCCATCTTGCTATTGGAGGGTTTTTTCCAACCCGCAGACCTGATGCTGATCGATCGTTATCGCTTAACCACCGCGGTGAACAGCGACTGGCAACTACAGGCGATTGCCGAAGCGCATTTACAGGCGCCGCTGGATGTTTATCTCAAGTTGAACAGTGGGATGAATCGCCTAGGGTTTGCCCCGGAGCGGTTGCACAGCGCTTGGTTAACCGCAAAGGAGCTGCACAATATTGGTTCGATAACGCTAATGAGCCACTTCGCCACCGCCGACGGTGCTGAAGGCGTAACGGAGCAAATGGCCGTGATTGAACGCGCTACTGCTGCGATTGATCTGCCTCGTTGTCTGGCTAACTCCGCGGCCACCTTGTGGCACCCACAGACGCAGGGGGAATGGGTGAGGCCGGGGGTTATACTTTATGGTGCATCACCCAGCGGCAACTGGCAGGACATTGCCGCCACCGGATTGCAACCGGCGATGACGCTGAGCAGCAAGATCATTGGCATCCAACATCTGCAAGCGGGAGACCGTGTGGGGTATGGTTGGCGCTATGCCGCTGGTGGGGCGCAGCGTATCGGCGTCGTAGCCTGTGGTTATGCGGATGGTTATCCTCGCCATGCGCCCACCGGGACTCCAGTCTGGGTGGATGGCGTGTTGACACATACGGTAGGTTCGGTTTCCATGGATATGATGACGGTGGATCTGACACCGTGCCCGCAGGCAATCATTGGAACTGACGTAGAACTGTGGGGGAGGAAACTGCCCGTTGATGATGTGGCTGCCGCAGCCGGAACCTTGGGTTACGAGCTGCTGACAGCCTTGGCGGCACGGGTGCCTATTGTTATTGAGAAATAAGCTCAGCCAATCTTTTTCAACTGCCCTTTGATTTGCTTGCTGCGCTGCCGTGCGTGTAGCGCAAGCAGGCAACCTACCAACATCACCAACGCCAGCGACATTTTCGGTTGCAGTGGTAACGCCATCGCGATCAGGCCCAGCGCGGCCCCCCCGGCCATCTGAATAAAACCTACCAGTGCTGAAGCCACACCCGCTTCGTTAGAGTAAGGCTCCAACGCATAGCTGGTTGACGGCCCCATGACAAAAGCCAATCCGGCGCAGGCGCAGGCCACGGGCAGGATATACGCCAACCAATGGCTTTGTGCAGCGTCACCCAGTAGTGCCACGCCCAACACTAACGCGAGACATCCTAACCCCATCAGTATGCCGCCGGTCGCCAGGCAGAAAGGGCGGCCAATCTTGTGAATGATGCGGTTGGCGACAAAGCTGACCAGCATGATCCAGAAACCGTTGGCACCAAATACCAAAGAGAACTGCAGCGGTGATAGCCCGGCGGTGCCCATCAGCACGTTAGGTGCCAATGAAACATAAGTTAGCGCCATCCCCATCGCCCCGGCATTGACCACCGCAAAGGAGATAAACCGGCGATCGCCAAGAATGCGCAGATACTGTCGTACCGGGAGTCCTTTGACGGCTACGGTGGTAGCGGGGCGGGTTTCCGGCAGGAAGAAGATGACCAGCAATAACACCACAGCGGCGTAACCGACCAGGAACCAGAATGGGGCTCGCCAGCCGAAGGCCTCTGCCAGCAAGCCACCGAGCAGCGGGGCCAGTGCAGGAATGATATTCAGCGTGCCGTTGAGGAAACCAAAAGCGCGTGCGGCGTCATCACCATTCATCCGATCGCGCACGCCACTGAATGCTACAACGGCGGTACAGCAAACTGCCACGCCTTGCATCAGGCGTGAAGCGACAAAGATTTCCGCTGTTGTCGCCAGCGCGGCCATGGCTGCACCCACCATATAAATCAGGATCCCGGCGATAGCCACAGGCTTACGACCGTAATTATCCACCAGTGGACCGGCGATCACCTGGCCAAGACCCAATACCAGAATAAACAGCGAAATGGTGGATTGGATCAAGGCTTCGCTGCTGTTAAGGCCCAGGGCAATGGCAGGAATGGTGGGCAGATAAAGATCGATTCCCAGAGGGCCGAGCAACACCAGGCTTAGCAGGAGAAAGAGAAATTTTTGCATAACAAAAATGGCACATCCGAATGACAAAGAGAACTAGAGTAGAGATCCCAACCGCAAATGGGAAGCGATAACGTATTGATGACAGACAGGAAACCGTTTGCGCTTGATTTTACCTGGCGCGATCATTTTGCCGCGGGTTGGCGGTAATAAAGCGCTGAAATGGTATCTGCAACGTAGCGCGCCTGGTGTTTGGCATCATCCAGCGCCCGGTGTGGTGTGCCTTCAAACGGACGCTGTTTCTTGGGGTTGAAACCATGCAACTCTGCCAGCGTAATGATAGTGCGGGCGTCTTGGGTATCCCAGAACTTCCAGGGGCAGGGCATTGCCAACTGGTGGTAGGCATGTTCCAGGATTGAGCAGTCAAACTCTTTGCCATTGCCCCAGACTTTCACCGTATCGGTGCTGTGCATATGAATAAAACGACTCAGGTTGGTCAAGACCCGCTTGAGACTTTCGCTGCCTCCGAAGGCCAGTTTACGAGCTTCGTCAGACTGTTTTGCCCACCAGGCCACGGTATCCAGGCTGATTGTCCGACCCGGTTGTTCCTGCTGGCTGTTCACTGCCGCTTCAAATTCTGCCCCTAACTCACCGGTCTTGGGGTTAAAAAACACGCCGGCAACCACCAGGATCACCGCGCTCGGGGTAATATCCAGCGTTTCAATATCTAGCATCAAATGGTTCATGGGGTCTCCAGGCTGAACAAGCTAGTAATGGTACTGCATACAGTCTGGCAGAATATCCAGTTACTTTGAAATAGGCGAAAACGGTCTGATCACGGTATGATGACTTTAGTCATGTTGCAGAGTTGGTAGCTAGCGTTGAGAACACTTATTTTTATTCTATGTATGATCGGCTATCTGCTGGTATTAGGCTATTTTGGCGTTTACGTTACCGATAAAATCTGCGAAAACGCGCAAAACTTAAGTAAAATCTGCCGCATGGTGGATATCTCTGAACCTCACATCCCGCAGTCACCCGTCACCCCAGATAGTCGCGGGTGACTAATAGCGTCAATATCGCCGCTATCCCGATTAACACGGCCCATTGGCGCCAACCAAAGCGCGCCAACCATTCCTGTTGCCCCTTGGTAGCGTTGAATTGCCTAACGGTTAGAGTACCAGCCA
Source organism: Serratia sp. NCCP-200 (assembly GCF_059697885.1). Classification (NCBI taxonomy): domain Bacteria; kingdom Pseudomonadati; phylum Pseudomonadota; class Gammaproteobacteria; order Enterobacterales; family Yersiniaceae; genus Serratia; species Serratia sp. NCCP-200. Next base: position 860,485 of record NZ_BAAKUJ010000003.1, on the reverse strand, counting down.
GTAACATTGTCATGACGACCCAAACCAGGCTCAGGCTGGCGGCGGAGAACTCAGTGTGCAAAATATTGGCGTAATACAGGCGCATGGACATAAAGTAAATCAGCAATACCCAGCTGAACCCTCTTCGTTTCTTCAGGATCTGGCTGAGCAGAAAAGCGATAAACAGGCTATGAGCCATGGAGATTAACGGTGATTCAAAGGGGTGGCGAACGCAAGTGTTGTATACCGCCAGATAGAGGTTAAAGACCAGTAACGCATACACCGTATAAACATACCAGCCATAGACCACTTTCAGTCTTCTGGAGGGGGCTGAGATGGGATTTGCTGTTTGAGTCATGCACTCTCCTTGAGTTATCCAGATTTATAGCATTTAAAAGCTAAATGAAAACTAAACAGCTCAGGAGCATAACCTGCTGAGAAAACGGTTTTTTTCATGATGACGTACCAATCATAAGCCAATAAACCCGCCTGAAACGCCCAGCCCCAGAGTGTATTTTGCTACTTGAATTCATTGATGGTAAAGATAATAATTATTATTGTTATTAGTATTTGTCATCTAACAACATCAGAGCACCGTGACTTCTTTACGCCAAACTGGCCAGCGTTGCCGGCGCGGTACGTTTTCGGTGCAATTTCAATAGATCACATGGGGAATACAGGTATGCCTGCGTTTTTTCCTGCCAGTCGTTCTTATTTTTACTGCTCGTTAGCGATTTTCCTGCCACTGACCTCATTTGCTGAAGATACCCTCGTGGTAACGGCAAAACCCGCCGATATGGCGGAAACGGCAACGCATGGCTATGAGGCCAGCACCAGCCAGGGGGCCACTAAAACGGATCGGCCCCTGATACTCACTGCGCAATCCGTCTCCGTAGTAACACGCCAACAGATGAGCGACCAAGGGGCTTTGACGGTTAACGATGCGCTGAAATATACCCCAGGCGTATTCACTAACTTCTCTGGTGGCGCGACGCGTTACGATACTATCGCTCTGCGCGGTTTCCACGGTGGCGACGTCAATAACACCTTCCTGAACGGCCTACGACTGCTTAGCGACGGCGGCAGTTATAACGCTTTGCAGATCGACCCTTGGTTCCTGGAACGTATTGACGTGATTAAGGGCCCGTCTTCCGTGATGTATGGGCAAAGCATCCCTGGTGGGTTGGTGGCGATGACTAGCAAACGGCCGCAGTTTGCCAGTGAAAACCACGTCAATGTGATGGCCGGTAACAACAATACCAAAGGCGGTGCATTTGATTCGACGGGGGCGCTGAACGATCAGTGGGCATACCGTTTGACCGGCATTACCCGCACCAGTGACACCATGTATGACCATCAGCGTGAAGAGCGCTATGCGATTTCGCCTTCGTTGCTGTGGCAACCGGATGAAAATACCTCATTATTGTTGCAGGCCAATCTGCAAAAAGATCCTTCCGGTGGCTACCACAGCGCGGTACCGTCAGACGGCAGCATTTATACCACCAGTGGGGACAAACTGGGCCGGGGATTTTTTGACGGCGAAAGCAGCCGCAACGTGTTCAAACGTTGGCAGCAAATCTACAGTTATGACTTCTCGCATAGTTTTAACGACGTCTGGTCATTCCGTCAAAACGCCAGCTACACCCACTCCAACGTAGAGCTGGAGCAGGTTTACCAGATTGGCTGGAACGCCGACCGCAGCGAGTTGAACCGTTGGTACAGCGGCTCCAATACGTCGTTGGATGCTTATGCCGTGGATAACCAACTGGCGGCGGAGTTCGCGACGGGTGCGTTGGAACACAAGGTGATGCTGGGGCTGGATTATCAACGTTTTACCAATAACCTGTGGGAAGAGTCTGGTTCGGCCACGCCGTTGAACCCGTTCACCGGCGTTTCCGGCGGGCCAGATATCACTATTCTCAGCCATACCGACTCTAAACGGCGTTATGAGCAGACCGGCGTCTATCTGCAGGACGAAGTCAGCCTCTATAACTGGTATCTCAATCTTTCCGGGCGCGTTGACCGTTTGGAAACCAAGAATACCGTGCTGAATACCGATTCTACCGATGCCCGTACTGACGACCACTTTACGGGCCGAGCTTCTTTGCTGTACCACTTTGACAGCGGTTTCTCGCCGTATATGAGTTACAGCTCCGCGGTGACACCAGCGGTCCTGGCCGATAAAGAGGGGCATCTGCTCAAACCGACCACCAGCGAGCAATATGAGACCGGGCTGAAGTATCAGCCTCCTGGTAGCAGCTCGATCTACAGCATTGCCCTCTACGATCTGACGCAGAATGACGTAGCCAACCGCGTGGTGAAGGACAGCTACTATGTGCCTGCCGGTAAGGTACATTCGCAAGGGATTGAACTGGAGGCCCGTAGCCAGGTGAGCGAGCGCCTGAATGTCATTGCCGGTTACAGCTACAACAAAGTGAAATTCAAAGACGCCGTTGACGGTAACGATGGCAATACGCCATACCTGGCGCCTAATCAGATGGCTTCTTTATGGGGGCAGTACAAGGCTGGGCTGGGTATCAATCTGGGGGCTGGCGTGCGTTATATTGGCAAACAGTGGGCGGATAATGAGAATACTCTGCGTATTCCTTCGGTCACGCTGCTGGATGCTTCGGTGCGCATGGAGCTGGACAGCGTAAAACCGTCGTTGAAAGGGGCTTATGTGCAGCTGAACGCGAATAATCTGACGGATCGGGAATATGTTGCTGGCTGCTATGGCACTGGCTACTGCTATTGGGGAGCGGGGCGTTCAGTTATCGCTACCGTGGGGTATGACTTTTAACGGTTAAACCGTACTCATCCCGCTGAACGTGAGCGGGATGAGGCGCTAAAACAGCGAAAACAACAGCACCACGGGCAGGCTGAGTGGCCAGGTCAGGCCGATAATCAGCGCACTGAGCAGGCGGATGGGGAGGGTATCGCGGCTGACCAGAAAAGTGACAATCATCGAAACCAACAGGCCAATAAAATAAACGTATTGCGTGACTTCCCACAGCGATAACATGAAAACCATCCCGGTAATGTTTTCCGCTCATTTTAGGCGGCTCCCCGCAAGTAATCAATGTGTTAATGCGGTGTAAAAGGGTGGAAGGAGTGTCTTGTCGCACGGCTGAAAGAGCGCCTTATCGAAATTAATTATAAATAGCCCTTGCTAATAACTCTGGGTTATGAGTAAATAGCGTCATCGGTTTGAAGTACAGACCTTATGAAAGCAGTTTTAGTAAAGTAGTTCTCAGTATTAGCGATATCCGACAGATACCTCTTCTTCCGCGAATTTCCTTCTAGTGCCCCCATAAGTTTCCACTGAATTGCAGACCTCATTCGCCATTATGGCGGCCTAAAAAAACAATGAAGGAAGTATCTATGTCTAATAAAATGACTGGTTTAGTAAAATGGTTTGACGCTGGTAAAGGTTTTGGTTTCATTTCTCCTGCTGATGGCAGCAAAGACGTGTTCGTACACTTCTCTGCAATCCAGGGTAATGATTACAAGACGCTTGATGAAGGCCAGCAGGTTGAATTCAGCATCGAAAATGGTGCCAAAGGCCCATCAGCAGTCAACGTTACAGCAATGTAATGTGACTCGGTAGTGCGGTTGAAACTTGCAATAGCGATGATGGTGTAGACCGGAGCAGACAAGCGATATCGACACTACCACATCAATCCCGGCCTGGTGCCGGGGTTGAATATATCCTCCTTGCCATGAGGGTAGACAGAAAAGCCAATTTCACCAAAGTTTGCTTTTCTGTTGTGAAAAGGCCGTGCTTAGGCTGTGCAATGCTGGAGTGTTCGATGGACGCTTGCACCGCATCATGACAGCCGGGAAAGCGACCGGCACTACTTTTAACCCTGGCGTTTACGCCGGGGTTTTTTACATCCATTTTCCCCGCTCGAAAAATATTTTCAGATTACTGCATCCAATATTCTCGTTCACTACGTATATGGCTATGTGAGGACATCTTCCCACATCACCCTTCGAGGATATGACCATGAAAAAGCTTCTCTGTACTGCCCTGTGTTCATCACTGTTGTTCAGTAGCGTCTCAATGGCTGCCATGATGTCCGATACGGTAATGGTAGGTGGTGCCGCCATGTACCCCAGCAAAAATATTGTCGAGAATACCCTCAATTCCAAAGATCACACCACGCTGGTTGCTGCGGTGAAGGCTGCTGGCCTGGTTGACACTCTGCAAGGTGCAGGCCCGTTTACGGTGTTTGCTCCGACTAATGAAGCCTTTGCCAAACTGCCTGCCGGGACGGTCGATACCTTGCTCAAACCTGAGAATAAGGCGGCGCTGACCGGCGTGTTGACCTACCATGTGGTTGCTGGCCGCTATGATATGAAACAGCTGGAGAAGAAAATCAAGGAAGGGCACGGCACGGCCGAGCTGAAAACGGTCAATGGCCAACCGCTGTGGATTATGAATAATGGCCCCCACAATATTCAGCTCAAGGATGGCCAAGGTCATATTGCCAACATCAGCACCTATGATGTCTATCAGAAAAATGGCGTGATCAACGTTATCGATAGCGTTCTGTTGCCAAAATAAATCCCGTCTATACTAGGTGCAGGCTGCCAAAAGGCTGCCCGCACCTTGATAGGACAGGACATGACCAAAGCACTTCCCGAACAGCATGTCGAATTGATGCAGGCCGTTGCGCTTGGCGACCGCAACGCGTTTGAGCAACTCTATCGGCAAACCTCGCCCCGCTTGTTTGCCGTTGCTCTGCGTTTACTGCGCCGCCAATCCTGGGCCGAAGAGGTGCTGCACGAAAGCTTTATCAGCGTGTGGAATCGCGCTGCCAGCTATGACCCCAATCTCAGTTCCCCTTTGACCTGGCTGACGCACATTGTGCGCAACAAGGCTATTGATTGGTTGCGCAGTGCTGGAGGCCGGGCGGGACAAACGGAAGAGGAGTGGCTGGATGACCTGGGGGCGAGCACGGAAGAACCAGCTAGTCAGTTGCTGTTGGGTGAGGAGGCTGGAAAGCTGGCCGAGTGCCTGAATCATCTGAACGTTGAACAACGTCAGAGCATTGTGTTGGCTTACTACCAAGGCATGTCTCATGGCGAGGTTTCGGCACATCTGCAACAACCGCTTGGCACGATCAAAAGCTGGATCCGCCGGGCACTGGATCATTTGAAAAACTGTGTGGGCCTATGAAAAGCAAAGGTGAGTATGACTCGGCTTTAGCCGCAGAATATGCCTTGGGCACGTTGCGCGGGCCTGCGCGGTTGAACTTTGAACAGCGTATCCAGCGGGAGCCGACGCTGGCCGCCTTGGTGGCACGTTGGCAAACGCTGCTGGCTCCGTTGGATCTGGCATTGACCCCGGTATTGCCACCGGAACGCGTGTGGAAAAAGATCCAACTCAGTTTGCCCATTAAGGTAGTGCCACGGCGTAAACGCTGGGACTACCTTGGCTGGGCGCTAGCTGCCGGTTTGGCCGCGTTGTTGCTGGTGCCGCGCTTTATCACCCAGCCGCAGGATTTTGCTCCGGCAGTGGTGCTCAATGCAGGTCAGCAGGGCAGTGGGCAATGGATTGTCAGCATGGACAGTGGCAAACGCCATCTGAGGCTAACCCCGCTTAACCCGCAAACGTTAGCCGTAGCCAATAGCCTGCAACTGTGGGCGATCTCGCCGGGTGAAAAGCCGCGTTCATTAGGGTTGGTTGCTGCAGAGAAGCCGACCGAGCTGGCAGTGAACTCGATGACGTTGGCGCAGGGCATGACCATTGCCATCAGCCTGGAGCCAGCGGGTGGCTCACCTACAGGGCTTCCAACCGGTCCGGTACTGTACAGCGGCCAGTTAACATCACTGTGATCTGATTGATATTCTTGCCGATGAATTTTCGCTGAAGGCGACGATATTCCTGTTTACGACCATACTAAAGTTATCAACCATCGTTACAGGTGACTTTATGATATGGATCGAGCAAGGGTTGTACTTGAGAGTGGTGCAGATGGAAAATGCACCCAAGCCTTATCCGTTGGATAGCGGATTCAGCCCGCATACGGCCTATCGTGCATTGGGGATGTATAATCCTTCGGAAACCGCCGATGCTTATTTCATCCTCTCGAACGACCGGGATGAGATCTGGTTTATCTGCAACCGCCATCTTAGGACGGTGGGCCTGTTCCCTGATATCCACGATTTTAGGTATTTGTTGTGATATCGAAACATCTTCGCCTTATGGCTGCCTGAACCATTTTGTGAATCACCAAAAATCTCGCTTCGGTGAGATTTTTGCCATTTGAGTCCTAACGATTAGTTGTGGCATGGCTAGTACAACCCTCGCGAATACTCCTCATCCTTCTGCTTTGAGATACTGCTTATCTAAGCCGTGTTTTGGCTTCAACGGAGGAATTCAAATGCAGATAAATAGACAAGGTGATACCGAACGCGAGGTGTTGCTGTCATGAGCCTGGCGGGGTTAATTCAGTTTTCCAAAGGTCATTGGCAACTATTACTGGTCTGCTTGCTTGCAGCCCTGTTGTTCAGCATGCGTCAACGCATCGAAGATTTGAATAGGGACATCGACCAGTCTCAAAAAGATAACCAGGAGTTGAGCAGTGCATTGAATGGCAGGGATGAAACCCTTCAGGCGCTGAAAGGTGCCGCGGATGCAGATCGTCGTGCTACCGAACAACAGCTCAAGATTGAACAGCAAAAGAGAGTAAAGGCCGATGCTGAAAATAGAACGTTACGCAAAGCGCTGGAGGATAACGACTGCGGTCATCAGCGGTTGCCTGCTGATGCTCTCGATATCCTGCGCGGAGCGACCAAAACCGGTGCCACCGGCTCCGCAACTGATCTACGTATATCCGCCAGCGGTATTGCTACAGCAGTGTGAGAAGACACCGTTTACCGGGGAGACTTTCGGGGATGTCGTTATGGCCTTACAAGTGAGCCAGAGTGAGCTTGATATCTGCGCCTCACGGATCGAAGCGTTGATCAAATGGCGGTGTTGTTGAGTTTATAGCGGTTGTGGCTGGCTGGCGAGGATGCAGCATTCCTATGAGTTAAAACGGCCAGCTAACTCTCGTTACTGGCCGTTTTCTATTATGCATATCAATCACGCGGTCTGCTTATGAAACAGTTCCCTGAACACCGGATAGATATCATCCGGCTCGCGAATATGCTGCATGGCAAAGTTTTCAAACGTCGCCTGCAGATGTTCATATTCACGCCACAGCGTCTGGTGAGCACGGCGGGTAATTTCGATATAGCTGTAGTAACGCACCATCGGCAGAATGTTTTTTGCCAACAGTTCATGGCACAGTGGCGAATCATCAGCCCAGTTATCCCCGTCCGAAGCCTGAGCGGCATAGATATTCCACTGTGCAGGATCGTAACGCTCCTCGACCACTTCGTTCATCAGCTTGAGGGCGCTGGAAACGATGGTGCCGCCGGTTTCCTGTGAGTAGAAGAACTCCTGCTCATCCACTTCTTTAGCCTGGGTATGGTGACGAATATAGACCACCTCAACGTTCTTATAGGTTCGGCTGAGGAACAGATACAGCAGAATATAAAAGCGCTTGGCCATGTCTTTGGTTGCCTGATCCATCGAGCCTGATACGTCCATCAGGCAGAACATGACCGCCTGGCTGGAGGGTTCAGGCCGACGTTCGTAGTTCTTGTAGCGCAGGTCGAAGGTGTCGATAAACGGCACGCTGTCGATTTTTTTGCGCAACTCGGCAATCTCCTTACGCATGCGCTCTTCTTCCAGCAGTTGCACCGGTTCGGTGTTTTCCAACTGGGCAAGGCTGTCTTCAAGCTCATGCAGAGCACGTCGCTTACCGGCGGTCATGGCGGTTCGACGCGCCAGCGAGTTTTGCAGCGAACGCACCACGCTGATATTGGCCGGTACGCCGTTGGCGGTGTAGCCTGCACGGTGGGTTTTGTATTCGGTCAGCTGTTTGTACTGATTTTTCTTCAGGTTGGGCAGCGCCAGATCCTCGAACAACAGGTCGAGATACTCATCTTTGGAGATCTGGAAGACAAATTCATCCTGGCCATCCCCATCCTGGCTGGCATTGCCCTGGCCGCCACCACCACCGCCGCCGCCTTGTGGGCGTTCAACGCGGTCATTTTGTACGAAGTGATCGTTACCGGGATGAACGCGATGGCGTTTACCGCCGCGCCCTTGATGGAACATTGGCTCGTTGATATCGCCACCGGGGATCGATACCGATTCCCCGCTGTCCACGTCGGTAACCGAACGCTTGTTGATGGCTTCGGCAATCGACTGTTTGATTTGCGACTTATAGCGACGCAAGAAGCGCTGGCGGTTCACCATGCTCTTGTTTTTGCCATTCAGCCGTCGGTCAATGAAATACGCCATACATCCCCCAAACAACGTTGCCAACTTTCTCTACCTTGGGTGTTTCAGGCTGTAGCCGTTAGGCTACAACCCGAAATCCTCAGGTATAGGCTATCTATGACGTCAGCGGTCGTCGGTTTATGAAGATTTTCTCACCCGCAGATACCATTCGCACAGTAGGCGAACCTGCTTGCGGGTGTAGCCTTTCTCCATCATCCGGTCGACGAAGTCATCGTGTTTTTTCTGCTCATCCGTTGAGGTTTTAGCATTAAAGGAAATGACTGGCAGCAGCTCTTCGGTGTTTGAGAACATTTTCTTCTCGATGACCGTACGCAGCTTCTCGTAACTGGTCCAGTTCGGGTTCCGACCGCTGTTATTGGCACGGGCACGCAGGACAAAGTTGACGATTTCGTTGCGGAAATCTTTCGGGTTGCTGATACCCGCTGGCTTCTCGATTTTCTCCAGTTCAGCGTTCAAGGACTCACGGTCAAACAGCTGGCCGGTATCCGGATCACGGTACTCCTGATCCTGGATCCAGAAGTCTGCATAGGTCACGTAGCGGTCAAAAATGTTCTGACCGTATTCGGAGTACGATTCCAGATAGGCGGTCTGGATCTCTTTGCCGATAAACTCGGCGTATTTCGGGATCAGGTAGCCTTTCAGGTGCTCCAGGTATTTCTCCGCCAGATCCTGCGGGAACTGCTCACGCTCGATCTGCTGTTCCAGGATATAGAACAGGTGTACCGGGTTAGCCGCGACTTCGGCATGGTCAAAGTTGAACACCCGAGACAGAATTTTGAAGGCGAAACGGGTCGAGAGGCCGTTCATACCTTCATCCACCCCGGCATAGTCACGATACTCCTGATACGACTTGGCCTTCGGATCGGTGTCTTTCAGGCTTTCACCATCGTAGACACGCATCTTCGAATAGATGCTGGAGTTGTCTGGCTCTTTCATACGCGACAGTACGGTAAAGCGAGCCAGCGTTTCCAACGTGCCAGGGGCGCAAGGCGCGTGGGTCAGTTCGCTGTTATCGAGCAGTTTGTCGTAGATTTTAATCTCTTCCGACACCCGCAGGCAGTAAGGCACCTTGACGATGTAAACACGGTCGAGGAAGGCCTCGTTATTTTTGTTGTTGCGGAAGGTCACCCATTCCGATTCGTTAGAGTGCGCCAAGATAATCCCGCTGAACGGCAGGGCAGAGATCCCCTCGGTACCGTTGTAGTTACCTTCCTGGGTGGCGGTCAACAGAGGATGTAGCACCTTGATCGGCGCTTTGAACATCTCCACAAACTCCATGATCCCTTGGTTGGCGCGGCACAGTGCGCCGGAGTAGCCATAGGCATCCGGATCGTTCTGCGCGTGATTTTCCAACTTACGGATATCCACTTTACCGACCAACGCAGAAATATCCTGGTTGTTCTCATCGCCCGGTTCGGTTTTGGCGATGGCAATTTGTTCAAGTATTGAAGGACGAACCTTCACCACTTTGAATTTGGTGATGTCCCCGCCGAACTCATGCAGGCGTTTAGCGGCCCACGGCGACATTATGGTGCCAAGATAGCGCGTCGGGATGTTGTATTCTTTTTCCAGAATAGTGGCATCCTCCTGCGGGTTGAACAGGCACAGCGGATGGTCATTGACCGGGCTGCGCTCGCCGTTGGCGCTCAGGGTGTAAATCGGCACGCGCTGCATCAAGGCTTTCAGCCGTTCTGCCAGCGAGGATTTACCGCCACCCACCGGGCCCAACAGATAAAGGATTTGTTTCTTCTCTTCGAGGCCCTGGGCAGCGTGTTTCAGGTAAGAAACTATCTGTTCGATAGCTTCTTCCATGCCGTAGAACTCCTCGAATGCCGGATAGCGTGCGATCACGCGGTTGGAGAACAGGCGAGACATACGCGACTCAAGCGCGGTATCGACCATCACTGGTTCACCGATAGCCATGAGTAGACGTTCTGCCGCATTGGCATAGGCACTGCGATCTTGCCGGCAGATGGAAAGAAATTCCTGCAGTGTGAACTCTTCGTCCTTGGCAGCTTCGTAGCGCTGGCGATAGTGGTCAAATATGTTCATGGCGATGCCCGTCCTTTCGTTATTAGCACAGGTTAAAAAAGGAGCTGGTGTTGGTATTCTGGCTCCCGAAAGCGTGAAGCTATGACTGAGTACAGCAACCCGTATGCCAACTTGGTGCGCTTATTCTCGCGAGTTGCGCTGTATTGCCACTGGGCTCAGCCTAAATTCACCTTCTGATTTTAAGCTTAGTTGCATACTGGAAAATTTCCTGCAAGAGAAAGGGTCTTTTTTAAGTCATTTCAATGACTCAGTTAGGGCGGGGGGCGGCAAATGCCTTGTCTGGCGCGGGTTGCGGCAAAAAACGTCATCTTTTTGCCATCAATAATTCATCTTTGGGTTCTAAGTTATTCGATCTTGGTTGTTTTCTATTGTAAAGATCCGGCAGGCTGGTCGGTTTTCACATAAACTATAGTCGTTAATTACATCTTGTTATCTATGGAAAAAGCCAGTGAAGATATCTAAACTCAAAACGCTAGCAATTATCGCTTCCGCAATGGTTTGTGCGCACAGTGCTCAGGCAGGAAGCTGGTCACTCGGTGCTTCAGCGCTGGTTAGCCCAGATCCTTATCGTGGTTATCAGGATCGTGTCTATCCCGTTCCTATTATCAATTACGATGGCGATGATTTTTACTTCCATACGCTGTTGGCTGGTTACAACCTGTGGAAAGATCAGCAAAATCAGCTGAGCCTGATCGCCTATTACTCACCGTTGCACTATAAGCCAGGCGACAGTGACGACGACCGCATGAAGCAGTTGGACAAGCGCCGTAGCACAATGATGGCCGGTGTGGCCTTTACACACAGGGCCGAGTGGGGGTCGATCCGTACGGCCTTCTCTGGCGATATGCTGGACAACAGTAACGGCCTGGTGGGCGATATTGCCTATCTCTATAAGTTCCAGGTGGACTCCTGGAGCTTTGCTCCTGGCATCGGGGTAAACTGGAACAGCTCAAACCAGAACCAATATTACTATGGTATCAATGGTGATGAGTCCCGCCGTAGTACCTTCAACACCTATAAGCCGAGCGATAGCTGGTCGCCATACGTCGAATTGACCACCAACTATAATATCAACGCTAACTGGAATGCTTTCTTCTCGGGCCGTTATTTGCGCCTGGACAGCGAGGTTAAAAACAGCCCAATGGTGGATAAATCTTATACCGGCATGCTGTGGACGGGTGTGACTTACACCTTCTAAGCGTACGGCGCATTATCTTGGTGCAGTGAGTGCATTGAAAAGGGGCGGAAACGCTCCTTTTGCACATCTATAGTGCGGTGGGTGACCAGGAAAAGGGGCGAAATGATTCGCCCCAGTTTGATCAGCTATTTTTAATGCTGCGGATTTTCATCGCCAAGCGGGCAGGTTGCTCCCCAGAGGCGATCAGTGGCTTGCTTACGCGCCCGGTTTCAACACACACCATGGTTTTGTAACCGTCGTTTGGCATGTCGGCCATGCTGCAGGAAAGCTCGACGCCTGGGTTCCAGGCGATCACATCACTCATATAGTGATGATTGACCTCGATGGTCCGTTGCAATACCGGGTCCTTGATCAGGCTGCAAGGCGTGGCCTGGGTGTAGACGCGATCGGTTTGCCCGGTAAACTCCAGCTCGCCAACCTGACGAGCCTCGATCCCCTTCGCCACCTTATCGATATAATGCTCGCCCAAACCTGCAACTTTCACCTTGTCGATGTCGCCGATCTGGAAATAGCTGTGCAGAGCGGCGGTAGCCTGGTAGTCACCGTGTGATTCCAGCTCCATCTCGCACTCTTCACCCAGCTTGAAGCGGGCGATCAGGGTGAAAGCATGTGGCCACAATTTACGGGTTTGTTCGTTGTCTTGCAGCGTGAAGGTCAGGATCACGCCGTTTTCATCTTCATCGTGCGCAGTAAGCTGCCACGGCTGATTACGGGCAAAGCCGTGGGATGGGCTACCTGCCGGGCCAAACCAAGGCCAGCAGATCGGTACGCCGCCGCGGATCGCCACGCCGCTTTTGAATGGCGTATTGTTGCTCAGCCAAAGCACCGGTTTATCACCGCTTGGCTGCCAGGCCAGCAGATGAGCCCCTTGCAGAGTAATGGCCGCACGGACTTTCGGGTGAGAAACCACCACCACGGGCAGTTCGTCCAGTTGGCGTTGGCTGATAAAAGGGGTGATTTGTTCGCTAACGGGTAGGGTGAAGATTTTTTCGTTCATGTTGTTGCCTTCTTTTCGCCGCAAAAACAAATAAAAAGGGCGACACTAGTGTCGCCCTCTATAATCAACTGCGCAACAAGCCATTACTTGGAGATGTGAGCGATCAGGTCCAGTACTTTGTTTGAGTAGCCAGTTTCGTTATCGTACCAAGAAACCAGTTTCACAAAGGTGTCGCTCAGCGCGATACCGGCTTTAGCATCGAATACAGAAGTCAGTTTCTCGCCGTTGAAATCGGTAGAAACCACTTCGTCTTCGGTGTAGCCCAGCACGCCTTTCAGCTCGCCTTCTGAAGCGGCTTTGATAGCAGCACAGATTTCTTTGTAAGAAGCTGGTTTTGCCAGACGGGCAGTCAGGTCAACCACAGACACGTTCGGAGTAGGAACGCGGAACGCCATACCGGTCAGTTTGCCGTTCAGTTCTGGGATGACTTTACCTACAGCTTTAGCAGCACCGGTAGAAGAAGGGATGATGTTCTGGGATGCGCCGCGGCCGCCGCGCCAGTCTTTGTGAGACGGGCCATCAACGGTTTTCTGAGTTGCGGTAGTCGCATGCACGGTGGTCATCAGAGCTTCAACGATGCCGAACTTGTCGTTGATTACTTTAGCCAGTGGTGCCAGGCAGTTGGTGGTACAAGAAGCGTTGGAAACGATTTCTTGGCCAGCGTAAGACTTGTGGTTCACGCCCATAACGAACATAGGGGTATCATCTTTAGATGGGCCAGTCAGAACAACTTTCTTAGCACCTGCAGCGATGTGTTTACGTGCAGTTTCGTCAGTCAGGAACAGGCCAGTTGCTTCAGCAACGACGTCAACGTTGACTTCGTTCCACTTCAGGTTAGCCGGATCTCTTTCTGAGGTACAACGGATGGTTTTGCCGTTAACAACCAGGTGGCCGTCTTTAACTTCTACAGTACCGTCGAAACGGCCGTGAGTAGAGTCATACTTCAGCATGTAAGCCATGTACTCTGCGTCTAACAGGTCGTTGATTGCAACGATTTCGATGTCAGAACGTTCCTGAGCAGCACGGAAAACAATGCGACCGATACGGCCAAAACCGTTGATACCTACTTTGATAGTCATATATTCCACCAGCTATTTGTTAGTGAATAAAAGGTTGGTTGTAAAATTACAAAAACCTTACCGAGCGTCAAGCGGAATCGTGTCAATTCTTGCTGCAAGTCAAACCAGAGGCCCGGTTTTGCACACAAATCGCACATTCCATTTACGTTTGTCCTCCCATCGATATGGGGGCAAACCGCCAAGTATAAAGTCAGCACGTGCAAGATATGTGATCGAAGTCACATATGGCGGCAGCGTAACCTTTATGCCGTACAGTTTAGGCTAAAAAGGCCTGCAGCGTTGTTAATTTTTTGTTATTATTACTCATTGTTTTCGTTGACATTATCCACATTGCGGGAATAGCACAAATGGCTAAAGAGACAACCCCTAAGACACCGCTCACGGAACTGAATGAAATCCAACGTTATGTGACACAAGAGCGTGGCACCGAAGCCCCCTATAGCGGTAAATTACTGCATAACCAGCGTGAGGGCGTGTACCACTGCCTGTGCTGTAACGCGCCGCTGTTCTTCTCCGCCAGCAAGTTTGATTCTGGCTGCGGCTGGCCCAGCTTCTATCAGCCCGTTTCGGACGATGCTATTCGTTATCTTGATGATAATTCACATAATATGCATCGAGTCGAGATCCGCTGTGGTAACTGCGACGCGCATTTGGGGCACGTATTCCCCGATGGTCCGCAGCCGACTGGCGAACGCTACTGTGTCAACTCCGCGTCACTGAATTTCACCGACGACGAGAATGGCGAGCAGACGGCAGGTTAAGCTGTAACTAAACCAACAAAATCGATTCAGCTAATTATTCATCCCCGGGTGAGGACATGCTCTGATGGAAGTAAAAGATCTGATTGCGGCCATGACGCCGGAAATCTACCAGCGGCTGGTGCTGGCTGTGGAACTGGGCAAATGGCCTGATGGTGTGGCACTGACGCCAGAGCAGAAAGAACACAGCTTGCAGGCGGTGATGCTGTGGCAGTCGATGAACAATGCGGACCCGCAACATATGAGCATTGGCACCGACGGGCAAATCGTGATGAAAAGCAAACAGGAGCTGAAGCAGCAGTTTATGGCCGAGCCGTTGGCCAAGCTGAAGCCGCAGTAATCTGTTGCTGGCAGGGCGATGTTGCTATCGCCCTGAAGGTTTTACTGCTTCTGCGGGCTCAAGCCTAAGCTTTCGGCTAACTGGTGGGCCAGGCGGTTGTTATCGTCCGCGCCATACTCCCAGAACATCGCTCCTCCCAATCCTTTGCTCTTGATGTACTCGGCCTTGATGGCTACCGAGCGCGGGTTTTCATAGCTTATCGCGAACAGCGGTTTGCCTGCGGATGACTTCATCATCAGATAGGGCACCTTAGCCTCGCTATCCCAATGCGCGGTGAAGCGCCGTTGTGGGTCTTTCAGCATCTTGTTCACGATATCGTTGTACTTGATGTAACTGTCTTTATCCAAATCCACGCCCAGCGACTTGAAGACGTCTTTTTCACGTGTGGTGAAATAGGGCTGGGTGACGGGATGCTTGGCCGCATTTGCCACATCCCAATCAATACCCGACTCGGTGGCGCGTTTAGGTACCCGGCCATAGAAACCGATCCCCAGATTGAGCTGAGTTGGCTTCAGCCCGGCGGCCAGATAGTTGTTGACCACAAAGTCGGCGCTGTACTTGTCGGCGGCGGCCACGGTTGGCCATTGTTTGGAGTCATAGAGATTGGAATTGAAATACTGGGTACCGTACGCCATGTCGTAGGTCATCAGATTGATGTAGTTCAGATAGGGCGCGATAGCCTTAACGTCTACCCATTCCTGCGGACTTTTGACATTGGCCCCGACGGCGATGGTCAGCAGTTTTTCTTTACCCAACGCCTGATGCAGTTCGCTCAGTAGGGCGGTGAAATTGGCTCTGTCAGTGGGTTGGCTTTCCACCAATCCCCAGGCACCGTTAACCGGGTATTCCCAATCCAGATCGATACCATCTAGCTGATACTTGGCAATCACCTCCTGCACCGAACGAATAAACACCGCCCGGCTTTCCGGTGTGGCTGCCGCGCCGGAGAACCCACGAGCTCCCCATCCGCCAACGGACAGCAAAACCTTCAGCGCCGGATTTTGCTGGCGCAATACGGGTAATAGCTTTAAGTCTGCTTCGACTTTAGGGGAGAGATAGATTTGGTGTAGGCGGGAGGGATCTTTCAGTGCCGGGTTGGTTTCCTCTTTTTCAGCGTTATAAATCAGGCCAAAAGAGTAGTTGAGGTGGGTGATCTGGCTGACGTCAAGCTGGTTGATATCACCGCCCGGCCCGGCGGTTACGTCGCCACCGCCGTTGAAGTAGCCGACAGAGAGATAAGGTGCCGCGTGAGCCATGCCCACGCCAGCCACACCGAGTTGCACCGCTACCAGCAAGGGTAGCAGTTTACGGGTTAAAGCCATGTTGTCTCCTTTGGTCAGCAAGGCCGACCTGAACCGCCTGGGGCGGTATCAATAAAGCCGGGCTCGGTAGGCCCCGGATGCGTATAACTTATTGATGCCTATGCATCAGATGCCATAACAGCAAAAGAGACGGGAGGGGACAAGATGAGCGCGCAGAAGAATGGTGAGAATGTGAGCAGCGTCGAAAATAAGGCGGTTGGCAGAGGATATGGGGCGCTGAGGTCAAGCAGCCCCAAAAACCGTTAGCGTTGAGTAAACTGTGACAGTGTAACTAACTGTGCGCCAGCCGACTGCATTTCTGCCAACGCCTGCTCGCTGTCATCGGGGCTTAAATTGACGCCGCGGCAGCCATCGATGATGACCTGGGTCTGATAACCTAAACGCAAGGCATCTAACACGCTGAACTTGACGCAATAATCGGTGGCCAGCCCCATCACGGCGAGATGAGTGATGCCTCGTTCCTTCAGCCAGCCATCGAGCGCCGTTTGTGCCCGGTGGCCATTATCAAAAAAAGCACTATAGCTATCGATATCCGGGTTCTCGCCCTTACGGAATATCGCTGCGATGGGTTGCTTATCAAGCTGAGGATGAAGTTCTGCGCCAGGGGTACCCTGAACGCAGTGCTCCGGCCACCAAACCTGAGGCAGGCCTTCCAGTTCTCCAAGCGTACCAATCTGCGCGTTGGAGTTAATCGCAAAACTGCGATGATCCGCCGGGTGCCAGTCCTGGCTGGCAATCACCGTTTCGTTACGGGCCAGGCTGGCTGCGATAGCCTGATTGGCGACGTCAATGGTGGCATCACCTTCTGCCACGCCTAAGGCGCCGCCGGGGCAAAAGTCGTTTTGTAAATCAATCAGCAACAGAGCAGTTTTCATCAGAGTTCCCACTTCGGATTAGCCCGCAGCGCTTAATTCGCCACGCAGGTCTTGTTGCATCAGGCTGCGGATCTCTTCTGGGGTTAACGGCTGGCTCAACAGGTAATGCAGCTTGGTCAGCGCGGCTTCCACCGTCATATCAAAACCGCTGATGACGCCGGCATGAGCCAGGGCATTACCGGTCGCATAGCCCTCCATATTGACCCGGCCAGAGATGCATTGTGTCAGGTTGACGACTACGATGCCACGCTCGGAGGCATCACGCAATTCATCCACCAGTTCGGCCTTTTGCGGCGCGTTACCGACGCCGTAAGAGCGCAGGATCAAGGCTTTGACCGGTTGCAGCAGGAAGTTACGCACCACGGCACCGGAAATTCCCGGATAAATCGTCACCACGCCGATGGGCTGTGGCGTGATGTTATGCACGATCAATTCCCCGTTGCACACCGGAGAGGCGATGCCGGTCTGGCGACGTATGTGGATACCTGCTTCCAGCAAGGGAGGTAGATTGGGGGAGGCAAAAGCATCAAAGCCGTCGGCATGTGCCTTGGTGGTGCGGTTGCCACGAAACAGCTTGTTGTTGAAAAACAGGCTGACCTCGTTCACCGGGTGATTGGCGGCCAGATAGAGGGCATTCAACAGGTTGGTTTGGCCGTCGGAGCGCAATTCTGCCAGCGGGATTTGCGACCCGGTGACGATCACCGGCTTATCCAGGTTCTCCAGCATGAAAGACAGGGCTGAAGCGGTAAACGCCATGGTGTCAGTGCCGTGCAGAATAACGAAGCCGTCATAGCGAGAGTAATTCTGTTTGATGTCGTCGGCGATATGCTGCCAGTCTTCGGGGGTCATATCCGAAGAGTCGATCAACGGGGCATATTCATGAATGGTGAAATCCGGCATCTCTGGGCGATGGAACTCGGGCATCAGTGCCAACTGGCGCTGTAGGTGGCCGGAAACCGGGATGTATCCCTGTTCTGAACGCTGCATACCGATAGTGCCGCCGGTATAGGCGACGTAAATGGATTTCTTTTGCATGGCTTCGATCTTGTGGCTGTCAGATAGGCTGAATTATAGGGAGATAGCAGGAGAAAAAAAGCCCGGCGGGTGCCGGGCTAGAGATTTATTTGTTAACGGACCTCTCCGCAAGTCAGGCATATGGCATAACGATGCTGCGGATCGTTCAGGTTATTAAACAGGCCAGGCTGTTCTTTCACCGCCAGCGCAACCGATGCCAACGGGGCTGGCAGCATTGACTGGATCGCCTCAGGCAGCATGGCGTGGATAGAAACGCCAAACTGGCTGAGCAGCATATCCGTCATACTAGGAGCATCGATAAACCAGTTGAGTTGCCACTGTGGCAGCTTGGCCAGCTCTGCCGCTTTCTTCACGGCGTCGTCAAAGTCGCCCAGTTGGTCGATCAGGCCATTTTTCTTGGCGTCGCTACCGATCCAGACGTGACCTTGAGCAATTTGATCGACCTGCTCTGGCGTCATCTTCCGGGCGGTTGCCACCAGGTCGATGAAGTTTTTATAACCGTTCTCGATGTTCAACTGCATCATCTGTGAGAATTCTGGCGGCAGTGCTTTGGTCACGGCCAGGTCGGCCAGTGGTGACGTCGCGACGCCGTCGGTATGTACCCCAACGCTGTCCAAGGTGTTCTCATAGGTGTTGATCACACCGAAGATACCGATGGATCCGGTGAGGGTGCTCGGGCTGGCAATGATGTAATCTGCCGGGGTCGACACCCAGTAACCGCCAGACGCGGCCATTCCACCCATGGAAACCACTACTGGTTTACCTGCGGCGCGAACCGCTGCCAACTCGGAACGGATCACTTCTGAAGCGCTGACGCTACCTCCAGGGCTATTGACGCGTAGGATAACGGCTTTGATTTTCGGATCCAGACGCGCCTGACGCAGTTGTGAGGCCGTGGTGTCGCCACCGACCGATCCTGGCGTCTGCGGGCCATCCATGATCGCGCCATTGACAAAGATGACGGCGATCTCACCGCCCTGATCCGGTGACGGCTGCGGCTGGTAATCGTAGATGCTGACCGCATTGAAATTATTGCTCTGCTTGTCCCAACCGAAGGTTTTCACCAACTGTGTTTCTATCGCAGTGCGAGAGGCCAGTTCATCGACCAGTTTGCTGTTCAGGGCGAACTGCGCGGTGTCGCCACCCGTCGCCTTTAAACCACTGAGAATATCTGCTGCGCCTGGGAACAACTGATCTGGCGTAAGTTGACGGTTAGCCGCCACCGTATCCAGATAGTTTTGCCACAGCCCGCCAACCCAGCGGCTATCGGCTTCCCGCGCAGCCGGTGACATATCATCACGGATCAGCGGTTCTACGGCCGATTTATAGGTGCCCACGCGGAAAATATTGGTGGTGACCTTCAGCTTCTCCAACAGGGATTTGTAATAAAGGTTGTTGGTGGCGAAACCATGCAGATCGACGGCACCCTGAGGTGACAGGTAGATCTTGTTGGCGTAGCTGGCCAGATAGTATTGCGTTTGGTTATAACTGTCGCCGATGGCAAAGATCGGTTTACCACTGTCGCGGAACTCACGTAGTGCCTTGCCGATGTATTGCAGGGAAGGCTGATCCGCCCCGGCAAAATCATTCAGCTGCAACACCATACCGGTGATGTTTTTATCCTCTTTGGCCTTGCGAATGGTATCCACCACGTCAAACAGTGAGTTTTCCTGCAGACGGTTGCTGGAGGCGCCCAACAGTTCGCGTCCCCACTGACGAACACGGTTGTTTACCGAAGGTTGATCGACCACCACGCCGCTGAGATCGACCAGCAGTGCGCCATGCGGTGTTACTGCCGAAGAATTGCCTTGGAGTGAAAGATAAATACCGACCCCGACCAGGATCAAGAAAATCAGGAACAAGTTCAGGATAAGTTCCCTGACGAAATTCAGCAGACGCCATGTCCATCTGAAAATACCAGCAATAATTCGCCCCAATGTGCGCATGTGCTCTCCAACAAGAGTCTAGAATGTTCCGCTATCCTAATGAGCGGCCGAAGAAATGTCAGCTTTAAATCATCTGCCATTTATCCCCCTGCAGCCTGAGTGGCAACGGGTATAGACAGTATTACAGAGGCTGTAACTCTATGTAGAGCTATGTTAACGTGATTTAAACGAAAATTGTTATCAGGAGTTAATGATGGATGCTCTGGATCTTTTACTCAATCGCCGTTCTGCGTCACGCCTGACCGCACCGGCACCCGCAGGTGAAGTGCGTCAGAATATCATCAACGCCGGGCTGCGCGCGCCGGATCACGGTACGTTACAGCCGTGGCGTTTTATCCTGATCGAGGATCAGGGTCTGCAACGTTTCAGTGAATTGCTGCAAGCCGCCGCCAGACAAGATGAACTGGATGAGAGTGCGGTAGAAAAGGCCAAACAGGCACCTTTTCGTGCGCCATTGATTATCACGGTGGTTGCTCATTGCAGTGAAAATCCGAAAGTGCCGCGCTGGGAGCAGGTCGTCTCTGCCGGTTGCGCGGTGCAGGCGATGCAAATGGCGGCTTTGGCGCAGGGCTTTAATGGCATCTGGCGCAGCGGTGCCTGGACAGAGAATCCGTTGGTGCGCGAAGCCTTCGCCTGCCGCGAGCAGGACGAGATCGTCGGTTTCCTCTATCTAGGCACGCCGCAGTTAAAAGGTGCTACTAAAGTGGTCGCTCCGGACAGTACGCCTTTCGTCCGCTACTTCTGATCCGCCATGCGGGAGCTCGCCGAGAATGCGCGATAACCCGCAGTTTTGTACTGTTTCTGAGCAGGTCGCACGCATAATGCCAACCTGCTCTTATCAATCCCCTCGGCAAGCGCTACCCTATATCCCATTGTGATATCCTTACGTTCGTTTGTTACCCAGAGGGAGTGGACTATGACATCGCCGGCCATTCGTTTGACCCAGTACAGCCACGGCGCTGGCTGCGGCTGTAAAATCTCACCCAAAGTGCTTGAAACGATACTGCACAGCGAGCAGGAAAAGTTTATCGATCCCCATCTGCTGGTGGGTAATGAAACGCGTGATGATGCCGCAGTGTATGACATCGGTAACGGCGTGGGCATTATCAGCACCACTGATTTCTTTATGCCGATCGTCGACGATCCGTTTGATTTTGGCCGTATTGCGGCAGCCAACGCCATCAGCGACGTGTATGCGATGGGCGGTAAACCGATCATGGCCATCGCTATTCTTGGCTGGCCGATTGCCAAGCTGCCCGCAGAGGTTGCCCAACAGGTGATCGACGGTGGCCGCTATGCTTGCCAGCAGGCGGGGATTGCATTGGCGGGTGGCCATTCTATTGATGCCCCAGAGCCGATTTTTGGCTTGGCGGTAACCGGCATCGTCAAAACCGAGCTGGTGAAGAAAAACAGTGCGGCGCAGGCAGGCACCAAGCTATTCCTGACCAAACCGCTGGGCATTGGCGTGCTGACCACCGCAGAGAAGAAAAGCAAACTGCTGGCCGAACACCAAGGCTTGGCTACTGAGGTCATGTGCCAGTTGAACAAGCCTGGGGCAGACTTTGCCGAAGTGGCAGGCGTAACGGCGATGACCGATGTTACCGGCTTTGGCCTGCTTGGCCACCTTAGCGAGATGTGCCAGGGTTCCGATCTGCAGGCAACCGTATGGTTCGAATGCGTACCGAAGCTACCGGATGTGGAACGTTATATCAGCGAAGGCTGCGTACCGGGCGGTACCGGGCGTAACTTTGAAAGCTATGGTCATCTGGTTGGCGCCATGAGCGATCTGCAACGTCAATTGCTGTGCGATCCGCAAACCTCCGGCGGTTTGCTGCTGGCAGTATTGCCGGAAGCCGAAGCCGAAGTGCAGGCGATAGCGGCCCGTCATGGCATCACGCTGAACGCGATTGGTGAATTGCAGGCCGCACAGGCGGGTAAACCACTGATCGAGGTTGTCTAGTGTCAACGGTGCAGACTCGACAGGATACGCAAGACTACCAGCGCCTTTTTCTACAGGATGTGCCGCTGATTGACGTGCGCGCGCCGATAGAGTTTACGCAGGGGGCATTCCCCTGTTCAGTTAATCTGCCGTTGATGAGCGACAGTGAACGTCAGGCGGTGGGCACCTGCTACAAGCAGCATGGTCAACAAGCTGCGATCGCTCTTGGGCACAGCCTGGTCAATGGTAAACTGCGTGAGCAGCGCACGCAGGCCTGGATCGAACAGTGTGCCCGGCAGCCAGAAGGTTATATCTACTGTTTCCGCGGTGGTCTACGTTCGCAATTGGTGCAACAGTGGCTGAGAGAGGCTGGTGTTGACTATTCACGCGTGGTAGGCGGCTACAAGGCGCTGCGCAATTTTTTGCTCGGTGCGCTTGAGGCCGCCGCTACGTTGCCTATGCTGATCGTTGGCGGTAACACCGGTTGTGGCAAGACGCTGTTGATTAATGAATTGGCGGCCGGTATCGATCTGGAAGGGATCGCTCATCATCGCGGTTCGTCTTTTGGCCGTACGCTGGTGAAACAGCCCACCCAAATCAATTTTGAGAATCAGCTGGCTACGTGCATGTTGAAGAAACAGCACGGTGGCTGCCGCCATTGGGTGCTGGAGGATGAAAGCCGGATCATCGGTTCGAATAATCTCCCATTAGGGCTGTTCAATGGTATGCAACAGGCTGCCCTGGTGGTGATTGACGATCCGTTTGATGTGAGAGTGGCACGCCTGCAAGATGAGTATATCGACCGGATGCGCATTGCCTTTGAGCAAGCCTATGGCGAGCAAGACGGCTGGCGGCAATATGATGAATATTTGCACCATGGCCTGTTTGCCATCCGCCGCCGCCTGGGGCTGGAACTGTTCCAGCAGTTGACGCTGCGTCTCGAATCGGCGCTGCAGGTACAACGGCTCACAGGCCAAAGCGAAGCGCATCAACAATGGCTGGTGCCGCTGCTGCAACACTATTACGATCCGATGTATCGCTACCAATTAGAGAAGAAAACCCAACGTGTGATCTTTCGCGGTAATTACGCGCAAGTCAGAGAGTTCCTGATGACGTATAGCCAGAATAACGGTGAATAATGCGACTGTTTATAGCCGAAAAACCGAGTTTGGCCCGCGCCATTGCTGATGTCTTACCCAAGCCCCATCGTCGAGGTGACGGCTTTATTGCCTGTGGCAGCAACGATGTGGTGACCTGGTGCGTTGGGCACCTGTTAGAACAGGCCCAGCCGGATGCTTACGACAGCCGTTACGCGCGCTGGTCGTTGGCCGACTTACCGATAATCCCGCAGAAGTGGTTGTTGCAGCCGCGCCCTTCGGTCAGCAAGCAGCTGAACGCGATCAAAAAGCTGCTGGCAGAAGCCGACGAAGTGATCCACGCGGGTGACCCGGATCGGGAAGGGCAGTTGCTGGTGGATGAGGTGCTGGATTATCTGGCATTGACTCAGGAGAAGCGCCAGAACGTGCGGCGTTGCCTGATCAACGATCTTAACCCACAGGCGGTGGAGCGTGCGGTACAGCGTCTGCGTGATAACCGTGACTTTATCCCGCTGTGCGTTTCCGCGTTGGCGCGTGCGCGTGCCGACTGGCTTTACGGCATCAACATGACCCGGGCTTATACGCTGCTTGGGCGTAACGCGGGCTACGACGGCGTGCTGTCGGTTGGGCGGGTACAGACGCCGGTACTGGGGCTGGTGGTGCGGCGCGATGAAGAGATCGAAAACTTCGTTTCGAAAGACTTCTTTGAGGTGAAAGCGCATATCGTCACGCCGAAGGAAGAACGCTTTGTCGCCCTGTGGCAGCCGAGTGAATCTTGTGAGCCTTACCAGGATGAGGAGGGGCGTTTACTGCACCGGCCGTTGGCCGAACACGTGGTTAAACGCATCGAAGGCGCACCTGCGCTGGTCACCTCGTATAATGATAAACGGGAATCAGATACCGCTCCGCTGCCGTTTTCCCTTTCAACGCTGCAGATTGAAGCGTCGAAACGCTTTAACCTCAGCGCCCAGCAGGTGTTGGACGTTTGCCAACGGCTGTATGAAACTCACAAGCTGATCACTTACCCGCGTTCTGACTGCCGTTATCTGCCAGAGGAACACTTTGCAGGGCGTCATGCCGTGTTGAACGCCATCAGCGTACATCAGCCGGATCTCTATCCACAGGAAATAATCGATAGTGAACGCCGTAACCGCTGTTGGGACGATAAAAAGGTTGATGCGCACCACGCGATTATTCCCACGGCGCGTGCCAGCAAGGCCAGCCTGAGCCAGGATGAACAAAACGTTTACAGTTTGGTGGCCCGGCAGTATCTGATGCAGTTTTGCCCGGATGCGATGTTCCGCAAGTGCGTCATCGAGCTGGATATCGCTGGCGGCAAGTTTATCGCCAAGGCACGTTTCCTGGCCGAAGCGGGCTGGCGCACTCTGCTGGGTAGTAAAGAGCGTGATGAGGAAAACGAAGGTGCACCGCTGCCTGTTGTCGCCAAAGACGATGAATTACTGTGCGAGCGTGGCGAAGTGGTAGAACGCCAGACTCAACCGCCACGGCCTTTTACGGATGCCAGCCTGTTGTCGGCCATGACCGGAATTGCGCGTTTTGTGCAGGATAAAGCGCTAAAGAAAATCCTGCGAGCGACCGATGGTTTAGGAACAGAGGCAACGCGCGCAGGCATTATCGAGCTGCTCTTTAAGCGGGCGTTCCTCTACAAGAAAGGGCGCTATATTCACTCCAGCGAAACCGGGCGGGCACTGATCCATTCATTGCCAGACCTGGCGGCACGCCCTGATATGACGGCGCAGTGGGAGTCTACGTTGACGCAAATCAGCGAAAAATCCTGCCGTTATCAGGACTTTATGCAACCGCTGGAGGGCACGCTGCAACAGCTGATCTATCAGGCTAAGCAGAGCCGGGCCAGTATAGCGTTTCGTGGCTTGTCGCCTGCACCGTCAGCCGGGGCGAAAAAGCGTAAAAAAAGTGCCGGAAAGGCACGGGAGAAAAGTGAATGAGCCGCATATCCTTGTTGATCGGTTGTTTGGCATTGTTTTCCACCGGCGTATTGGCCAATCGCGGTAACGTCGATGTCGTCGTGCCGGTGTCTCCTGAAATATGGGGCACCGCACGTACCGCGACAACGCCGCCGCCCTGCAACCGTTGCTGCATTTATCAGAATCAAAACTATTCTGAAGGTGCGCTGCTGAAAGTGGGCGACGAGATGATGCAGTGCGCGCGCGACCCTAACGTCACGGGCACCAATCCATTAATCTGGATCCGCCTCAAGCGGTGATAGCAGCAGAATACGCCCCTCACCCTAACCCTCTCCCACAGGGAGAGGGGACTGAACGTGCTACATATCTATCCTTGTGTTCAGCTTGAGCGAGCCACAAATCGACTTCAATTCCCGACTACCGCACCGCTGCAGCTCCCTCTCCCTGTGGGAGAGGGTTGGGGTGAGGGGAATTGTAAGCGAATATAACTTTCCAGCAGAGGAATATCGGCGGGGGCTAGCGGGTAATCTCTGGCCTGTTCGGGAGTAACCCAAGCAAATGCGCTATGGCAATGTAGCTGTAATTCCCCGCAAAAGGAGACAATCTGCCAGGCATGTAGCCGAATAATCCTCTCCTTTTGCGGCCACTGATTGCTGGCCACGAAGCTTCCCACTTTGGCGATAATGCCCAACTCTTCCCTTAGTTCACGCTCGAGCGCCTGGGGCTGGCTCTCAGCCATTTCGACCTTACCGCCGGGAAACTCCCATAGGCCAGCCTGATCGCTGCTGCTATCGCGTTGAGCGAGCAGGATCTTGCCGTCTTGTTCGATAATGGCGGCAACGACATCAATGATTTTCATAGCTTGGATTCAATATCGCCCCGACGTGCATCGGGGCAGGGGGATTACAGTGCGAACTCGGCCCAGACAGGAGCATGGTCTGAAGGTTTCTCCATACCACGGATCTGATAATCAATGCCGGTGGCGGTACAGCGCGCAGCCAATGAGGTGTTAGCCAACAGTAGATCGATACGCAGACCACGGTTTTCATCAAAACCGCGCGAACGATAGTCAAACCACGAGAACTCATCGTTACGCTCAGGGTTGGCATGACGATAGGTATCTACCAGACCCCAGTCCAGCAGGCGGCCCATCCACTCACGCTCTTCCGGCAGGAAGGAGCATTTGCCGGTGCGCAACCAACGTTTGCGGCTCTCTTCACCAATACCGATGTCCAGATCGCTTGGACTGATGTTCATATCGCCCATGATCAATACCTGCGACTCTGCTGGCAGTTGTTGCAGATAATTTTGCAGATCTTGATAAAAGCGGGTTTTGGCTGGGAATTTGATAGGGTGGTCGCGGCTTTCTCCTTGCGGGAAGTAACCATTAATCACCGTCAATGTGCCTTGTGGCGTCGCCAGATCGGCCATGATGATACGACGCTGCGCATCTTCTTCATCAGTAGGAAAACCACGGCGTACGGCAAGAGGTTCATCTTTAGTCAGCAACGCCACGCCGTAATGGCCTTTCTGCCCATGATAGAACACGTGATAGCCGTGTTGGCTGACTTCTTCCAGCGGGAACATATCGTCGTGGACTTTGGTTTCCTGCAGGCCGATCACATCCGGCTGATGCTGCTCGATAATTGCTGCCAGCTGATGCGGACGTGCACGCAGTCCATTGATATTAAAAGAAACAAACTTCATGAGCGCTGCCGTTTTTATCCGAAAAAATGTGTTCAGATAGTAGCAGAGTTTGGCCGAAAATGTAACGCGGACCAGCGGCGGTATGCCGCTGGTAGCTAGGGATTATTTCGCCCAGCGGTCGTAATTCTGCGGCTGATAGTCATCAAACAGCTGGATTAAGGCTGCCGGAGAATCGCTGATATGCAGGGTCTTGAGATAATCATGTCGCATAAAGCCTTGATCGGCGACGTGCTGTAAAAACTGGCTTAGCGGGTGGTAAAAACCGTTAACATCCAGCAGCCCGACCGGCTTGCTGTGGTAACCGATTTGCCCCCAGGTCCAGATTTCGAACAGCTCTTCCAGCGTACCGATACCGCCAGGCAGGGCAATAAAGCCGTCGGCCAGTTCAGCCATCCGCGCTTTACGGGTGTGCATGTCAGGGACGATTTCCAACTCGGTCAGGCCACGGTGAGCCGTTTCGGCCTCGACCAATCGCTGG
This sequence comes from Serratia sp. NCCP-200, assembly GCF_059697885.1. Lineage (NCBI taxonomy): Bacteria > Pseudomonadati > Pseudomonadota > Gammaproteobacteria > Enterobacterales > Yersiniaceae > Serratia > Serratia sp. NCCP-200. The sequence continues at coordinate 833,375 of NZ_BAAKUJ010000003.1, read as the reverse complement.
GGAATGATGCCTATTGCTTCGCCACCGGCCTCTAGCACCGCGTCCGCTACCACACCCATTAACCCTTTTTTACCACCGCCATACACCAGACGCCGCCCTTGGGTGGCAAGCAGATGACCTAGTTGGCGGGCATGTTCGACATAGGCTGGATTATTGCCCTCGCTGGCACCACAAAAGATACAAATGTTGTTACGCATGACTTTCCCTTGCTGCTTTTAACGAAGCCAGTGGTATAGCGAATTGTAGGGTTTAGTTCAAGGGGAATTGGTGTTGCGATGGTGGTGAGGAGGAGGACTTCGTACAGGCGTCACTAGTTGTCTGAGTAATAGTGTTTTATACCGCTACACCCAAGCTTGAGGCAGGTGGGAGTCATTGCAGGTTAGGCGACCGTTGAGCGCATGGATGCGCGATTGCGAGCCCCCAGGGACGGGTTTACGGTGTGTCGGCGTTCTGCATGACTTCCACCTGTAGCATAATAAGGAGCAGCTATTTCGTTCGGTGGTACATGATGATTTGACGGAAATATTTAGTCTGTGAGGGGTATACAAGGATGGTGGTAGTGAGGATGACCGCGCAAGCGCGTTGTCCACTGCGTGGACTCGAACCTTGATCGAAGCTTCTCATCCTTCCCTGCTCAATGCTGCATGGGAATGAGATGATGATTTAAAACTGGGAATAGATATGAAGAGATGGTGGTGGGGAGGATGACCGCGCAAGCGCGTTGTCCACTGCGTTGACTCGAACCTAGGTCGAAGCTTCTCATCCTTCCCTGCTCAGTGCTGTATGGGAATGAGATGATGATTTAAAACTGGGGAGGTATATAAGAGATGGTGGTGGGGGAAGGATTCGAACCTTCGAAGTCTGTGACGGCAGATTTACAGTCTGCTCCCTTTGGCCGCTCGGGAACCCCACCATGGTATTCATGGTTGCTAATTTTGAACAGAAAGTTGGCAAAATCTTTCTGGTAGTACTGTGTCATCCATCTCTCTGACCACAGTTACGGTGGTGGTGAGAAGGATGACCGCGCAAGCGCGTTGTCCACCGCGTGGACTCGAACCTTGGTCGAAGCTTCTCATCCTTCCCCTTCAGTGCTAAATGAAAGTCTGAACAATATTTCATTTCAGTGACCGAGGAAGAGATGGTGGTGGGGGAAGGATTCGAACCTTCGAAGTCTGTGACGGCAGATTTACAGTCTGCTCCCTTTGGCCGCTCGGGAACCCCACCATGATATTCATGGTTGCTAATTTTTAACAGAAAGTTGGCAAACCCTTTCTGGTAGAACTGAAACTCTTTCCTTTGCTTGCGAAACGTCTGTCTCGGTAAGCGGGGCGCATCATATCAAATGAAGCGCTTGTGTAAAGCATTGAAATGCAGAAAATGAATTGTTTGTCGCTTTTTTATTCTCAGCGGTGCTTCCGTGAACGAAAGACACCGCTTTGTTAACCAATTACAGGATCACCGTGCGGTTACCGTAGACGAACACGCGTTGAGCCAGTACACGATACAGTGCGCGGCTAAGCACGTTTTTCTCCACGTCACGCCCGGCACGCATCATATCTTCTGCCGAATAGGTGTGATCGACATGAATAACGTCCTGCATAATGATTGGGCCTTCATCCAGGCTGTCGTTCACATAGTGCGCCGTTGCCCCGATGATCTTCACGCCACGCTCATAAGCCTGGTGATAAGGGCGTGCACCGATAAAGGCTGGCAGGAACGAATGGTGAATATTGATCACCTGGTTCGGGTAATGCTGAACAAAAGCCGGGGTCAGCACGCGCATATACTTGGCCAAGACTACGTAATCAGGCTGATATTGGTCGATCTGCGCGATCATCTGTTGATCATGCTGCTCACGCGTCAGCCCTTCGTGGCTGACCAGATGGAACGGAATGTCAAAGCGTTCAACCAGCGTCTGCAACGTGGTGTGGTTGCCAATGACGGCGGCAATCTCAACGTCCAGGCCGCCATAGGCGCTTTTCATCAGCAGATCGCCCAGGCAGTGGGCTTCTTTGGTGACCAGCACCACAATACGGCGGCGGCCTGCGCTGTGCAGTTCGCGCTCCGAACCCTCTGGTAACGCGCCGTCCAGATCGGCCAACAGCGTCGTATCATTGAAGATCCCTTCCAGCTCGGTACGCATAAAGAAACGACCGGTGAGGTGATCGACAAACTCATTGTTCTGCACAATGTTCAATTCGTGCTTGTAACAAATGTTGGTGATCTTGGCGATCAGCCCTTTGGCATCGGGGCAGATGGTGCGTAAAATTTTTCTTTGTACGTTTTGCTGTGGCATGAGTGTGTCGATTCCGTCTGATTCTGAACCCGCAGGCTTATTGCCCGCAGCACTTTTTATATTTTTTGCCTGAACCGCAGGGGCAAACGGCATTTCTGCCCGGTTGAGGTTTGGTTCCGTCGATATAGTACCAGCGTTGTTCAAGACGAAGGAAGCGGGAACGCTCATGCATGGCACTCTCGCTTTCTCCATCGCGCGAACGGGCGATGAATTCCACGAACCCTTCATCGGCGCTATTGCCAGCGGTTTCCGCTACCACCGTCAGCCCAAGCCATTCGGTATCGCCAAAGCTGCTGCTGATGGCGCTGCGCCACTCTTCGGGGTTGCAGTCTGGGTGCCAGGTCGCAATTAGATAATCCACATCCCGTTTTACATAGGCGGAATATCTCGAACGCATTAATATGCCCGGCGACATAGCGTATTGAGTACCTGTTATATAGGGCGCACAGCAAGCGCTGTAGTCCTGCCCGCTGCCGCAGGGGCATAGCTCAGTCAAAATAACGCCTCTCAGTAGTTAGCTCGCACGATGTATAGCCGCGGCTAAAATCAATTTAACGCATATGTTACCTAACATCATTCGTTGATGACAATGTACCCTGCGATTGGGTTGAGTGAATTCACCGAGCAAAGGATAGGCAAAGCATGCGGAAAGTTAAAATCGGGTTGGCATTAGGGGCCGGTGCCGCCAAGGGGTGGGCGCATATCGGCGTGATTAACGCACTGCGTAAGCTGGGTATCGAAGCCGATATTGTTGCAGGATGTTCCGTGGGAGCACTGGTTGGGGCGGCGTTTGCCAGCCATCGGTTGCCAGCGATGGAGAAGTGGGTACGATCATTCAGCTACTGGGACGTAATCAGACTGATGGACCTGTCCTGGCAGCGCGGTGGTTTATTACGCGGTGAACGCGTATTTAACGTCGTTGGCCAAATACTGAAAATTAACGACTTTACCGACTGCTCATTGAAATTCGGTGCGGTGACCACCAACCTCAGTACCGGCCGTGAGCTGTGGATGACCAAAGGGGATATCCACCAGGCCATTCGTGCCTCCTGTAGCATGCCGGGTTTGTTGGCACCGGTCTGGTTTGACGGATATTGGTTGGTGGATGGTGCCTTGGTCAACCCGGTTCCTGTTTCATTGGCCAGGGCGATGGGGGCAGACATCGTGATTGCCGTGGATTTGCAACATGACGCGCACCTGATGCAGCAGGATCTGTTTTCGGTACGCAATGACGCTGGCGAGCAGAGTGAAACAAGCATTAGCGATGCCAATAACTGGCGCGACCGCTTGCGGGAACGCATGAATAAAATGATGCTGAAGAAAACCAGCTTCACCCCCACGGCGATGGAAATCATGAGCACCTCGATTCAGATGCTGGAGAATCGAGTGAAGCGAACCCGTATGGCCAGTGATCCACCGGACGTGCTGATCCAGCCGTATTGCCCACAGATATCTACCCTGGATTTCCATCGCGCCAGCGAGGCGATAGAGGCGGGCCGCTTGGCAGTCGAAAAACAGATAGATGTTTTGGCACCATTGATAAAAAATAAATAATTACCATTTGTTAGGGTGGAATGATGCTATTGGGCGTGTTTTCGACAGGCACAAGTGCTCATTATGAGCCACTATTACAACATCAAAAGGGAAGAGGCTGGGTCGATGGCATTACCACTGATAAGCAAGCGCATCTTAATCGTTGAGGACGAACAGGTTTTCCGTTCTGTGCTTGTAGGTTATCTTGCATCCTTGGGAGCACAAACCAGCGAGGCGGCCAATGGCCTTGTGGCGTTGAGTGCGGTTGAAGAGTTCGCTCCCGATCTGATCCTGTGCGATCTCGCCATGCCGGAAATGGACGGCATCGAGTTTGTTGAGCATCTGCGCTTGCAAGGGATAAAGATACCGGTATTGGTGATCTCGGCGACCGATAAAATGGCGGATATCGCCAAGGTGCTGCGGCTCGGCGTTCAGGATGTGCTGCTGAAACCGTTGAGCGATCTCAATCGGCTGCGCGAAGCGGTACTGGCTTGCCTCTATCCTAATATGTTTACTTCGCAGGCGATCGAAGAGGCTGAGCTTTTTCAGGATTGGCAGGCATTAAGCCAAAACCCCTCCGAGGCCGTGAGATTACTCAAGCAGTTACAGCCACCCGTGCAGCAGTCTATTGCCGGTTGCCGTATTAATTATCGGCAATTAACCACCAGCGAAAATCCGGGGTTGGTGCTGGATATCGCGGCGCTATCGGATAAAGACCTGGCGTTTTATTGCCTGGATGTCACCCGTGCGGGAGATAATGGCGTGATGGCTGCCTTGCTGTTGCGTGCTTTATTCAACGGCTTACTACAAGATCATTTAGCCAATCAACAGCATCGCCTGCCGCAAATGTCTGCATTGTTAAAACAAGTTAACCAATTATTGCGCCAAGGCAAGTTGGAAGGCCAATTTCCGCTGTTGGTGGGCTATTATCATGCCGAATATAAGAATCTGGTGCTGGCCTCTGCCGGTTTGCATGCCAATGTAAATACAGGGGATAACCTGATTCAATTAAGTAATGGCGTACCTTTGGGAACGCTTGGCACCACTTACATGAATCAAATAAGCCAACGCTGTGATGCTTGGCAGTGCCAAGTCTGGGGTAGCGGCGGTCGGTTACGTCTGATGCTGAGTGCTGAATAAATCATCAATGGAACTCCAGCAATTGCCTCTGCCTATTCTCCATTAACGTCGTTTCCATAGGTAGTTGTCTTAATTTATTGCTATTTGAGCTTGGGGTAATACTCAGCGGATTTAAGCTGGTATACTTTGCGGGTTTTTCGTATGGCGGAGTAAGTGCGCAATTTGAGAGCGAAAATAGAGCTACTTAGATAGATCGTCAGGACCTCAGTAGCCATTTGCGGGTGATAAGCCCGTTTGTGAGCTCTTTAACCCATAGCGTGTCGAGACGAAAAGACCACCCAACGCGGGTAAAGAATTGTTGGTTGCGGGTAAAGAATTGTTGGTTTGGCTGCGGCCTAGGGCGGCGGACAAACAGAAGTAGCTTGATAACTTTTTGTTAAATTTGAAAATTAGGACTTCCCGATGAAAGTAACCGTTTTCGGTATTGGCTATGTTGGCCTGGTACAGGCAGCCGTGTTGGCTGACGTGGGTCATGATGTCATGTGTATCGACATCGATGAACAGAAGGTCGAAAACCTCAAAAAAGGCAATATTCCGATCTTTGAACCGGGCCTGACCTCTTTGGTACAGCAAAACTATGAAGCCGGTCGTCTACATTTCACTACCGATGCAAAAGCCGGTGTTGCTCATGGCGCTATCCAGTTTATCGCCGTGGGAACGCCACCGGACGAAGATGGTTCTGCCGATCTGAAATATGTCACCGCCGTGGCACGCACCATCGCCGAACATATGACAGACCGCAAAGTGGTGATCGATAAGTCAACCGTACCGGTAGGTACCGCTGATAAAGTTCGTGAAGTGATGACCGAAACGCTGCGCAAGCGCGGCAGCGACTTGGCGTTTGATGTTGTCTCCAACCCGGAGTTCCTCAAGGAAGGGGCCGCCGTTGCCGATTGTATGCGCCCTGAGCGTATCGTGCTGGGCACAGACAACAAAGACGTCATCGAGCCGCTGCGTGAGCTGTATGAGCCGTTTAACCGCAATCACGACCGCATGATCCTGATGGATATCCGCAGCGCAGAGCTGACCAAATATGCCGCCAACTGCATGCTGGCGACCAAAATCAGCTTTATGAACGAAATCTCCAATCTGGCAGAGATGCTGGGTGCGGACATTGAAAAAGTGCGTCAGGGGATCGGTTCGGATTCACGTATTGGCTATCACTTCATTTATCCAGGCTGTGGCTACGGCGGCTCCTGCTTCCCGAAAGACGTTCAGGCGTTAATCCGTACCGCAGAGCATATCGGCTATCAACCGAAATTGTTGCAGGCGGTAGAGCAGGTGAACAACCAGCAGAAATATAAGCTGACCCAGTTCATCAAGCATCATTTTGCTGATGATATAAAAGGGAAAACCTTCGCGCTGTGGGGCCTGGCGTTTAAACCTAATACCGACGATATGCGTGAGGCTTCCAGCCGTGTGCTGATGGAAACCTTGTGGGAGTTAGGCGCCAGCGTGCAAGCCTATGACCCGGAAGCCATGGCAGAAGCGCAGCGTATCTATGGGCAACGTGCCGATCTGAAACTGATGGGTACCAAGGAGGCGGCGTTACAAGGAGCCGATGCGTTGGTGATCTGTACCGAATGGCAGAATTTCCGCGCTCCGGATTTTGATGCGATTAAGGCAGCCTTGAAGCAGCCCGTCATTTTTGATGGCCGTAACTTGTATGATCCAGAACGTCTGCAAGCTCGCGGCTTTACTTATTATGGTATTGGTCGTGGCGCATCGATTAAGCCGGTCATCTAAGAGGTGAGCATGAAATTCCTGGTTACAGGCGCTGCAGGGTTTATTGGTTATCACGTTACGGAGCGTCTGCTAGCCATGGGGCATCAGGTTGTCGGTATCGACAACCTGAATGATTATTACGCTGTCAGCCTGAAACAGGCACGGCTCGACATGCTGGTTAATCAGCCAGCATTTCAGTTTATCAAACTGGATTTGGCCGATCGCAATGGAATTGCCGAGCTGTTTGCTGAACATCAGTTTGAGCGGGTCATTCACCTCGGCGCCCAGGCCGGGGTGCGTTATTCGCTGGATCACCCCTTGGCTTATGCGGATTCCAACCTGATTGGCCATTTGAACATTCTTGAAGGGTGTCGGCATAATAAGGTTGGGCATTTGCTGTACGCGTCCTCCAGCTCGGTTTATGGCCTGAATCGCAAGCTACCGTTTTCGACGGATGACTCTGTCGATCACCCAATATCCCTGTATGCTGCGACGAAGAAAGCCAATGAGCTTATGTCGCACAGCTATTCGCATTTATATGGTCTGCCAACCACTGGCCTGCGCTTTTTCACCGTATATGGCCCTTGGGGGCGTCCTGACATGGCGCTGTTTAAATTCACCAAGGCGATATTGGCCGGTGAGAGCATTGATGTATATAACCACGGTGAGATGCATCGTGATTTTACTTACATTGATGATATTGCCGAGGCGGTAGTGCGCTTGCAGGCCATTGTTCCTCAACCCAATGCCAATTGGACGGTGGAGCAAGGGTCTCCAGCCAGCAGTTCTGCGCCTTACCATGTCTATAATATCGGCAATAGTAGCCCTATTAAGTTAATGGAATATATTCATGCCCTGGAGGCTGCGTTAGGTATCACGGCGCACAAAAATATGCTGCCGATGCAGCCTGGTGACGTTTTGGATACCAGCGCGGATACCGAGGAGCTGTACCAGACTATCGCGTTTAAACCTGAGACTAGCGTTGATGAAGGGGTTAAACGGTTTGTTGATTGGTATCGGGCGTTTTATAACGTTCAGTAACCGAACGATAGAAGGGTAGAATAAAGGGGCTTTGGCCCCTTTTTCTTTTCCTGTACATGAGAATTTTGCTAGTCAACCGGAATAACGCGTGTGAAGGTCAGGGGGATTACCGTGGCTGCAAAGCAAAAAGGCTCCCATAGGGAGCCTTTTGAAGGTAACTAAAATGCTATTACAGCAGGAAATCGTCCAGAGATTTGCCTTGCTCTTCGATAGCTTTTTTAATCACGGCTGGAGTACGGCCCTGGCCAGTCCAGGTTTTCATTTCGCCGTTTTCGTCTTTATACTGGTATTTAGCTGGGCGTGCAGCACGCTTTGCTTTACCAGCGGCTTTGGTAGCAGCCATAGTTTGCAGCAGTTCGTTTGGATCAATACCGTCTGCAATCAGCATTTCGCGGTATTGTTGCAGTTTACGAGTGCGCTCTTCAATTTCTGCTTGAGCCTGGCTGTCTTCTTCGCGGCGTTCGTTAACAACAACTTCCAGCTTCTCCAGCATCTCTTCCAGTGTTTCCAGGCTGCATTCTCTTGCCTGTGCACGTAGAGTACGGATGTTGTTCAAAATCTTCAATGCTTCGCTCATTGTTCTAGCTCTCAAATTATATTGGTGGGGGGGCGTGACGATAATAATAGAGTGCTCCATTCTTTTCTGCAATAGCCAAATTGAAAGAGTGACTAAATTTATCTTTAAAAAACCGATATTGAGAACTGTCCGACTAATAACATAGGGGGATCAGGCTTTAATCCCTCCTGGTTTTTATGCCAAATTGTCGAGCCGGAAGGCATAATCGCCGAGCTTAAAGTCATTTTGGCCAGCTTGACATAATTATGCTCTATAACAGTATCGGGAAGGATTTGTGTGCATAATCACTTCCCCAAAAGGACTAGTACTGTAAAGAATGGGGGTATAGCGGTAAACAGTCTGTCAGCAGCGAGTAAGTTGTTAAGCGTTCCAATTAACCGGGTAGTCATCGCTCAAAACACATTTAATTGCATTGTTGGCGGGAGGGGCTGGGCAGGCTGTTTGCTGGCTGGCAGGACATATCCGTTTGAGCATTAATGAATTTAGTTAATCATTAACATTAATTAATTGTGCTTGATAAACCACAGTAATCTGTAAATAGATGTAAAAGTGTCCGTTGTGCGTGTAAAATGTTTCACATGAAACTTGGCTTGTGGCTATTTTCTTAGGTCAAGATAATGTCAGCCTGCTTGCTGAGTCTGACCACGGTCTATGCTACACTGTCAACCTGCACCTTCCGACAGTATATACCCGTTGTCTCTCAGGCCGCAGCGTTGTTAACCGCAACAGACTCATCAACCGGGGGCGAATATATTCGCCCTTATTGGCAAGGGCGCAGTGAAGCGCGCCAGCAAGGCCAGAGGATGAGTCTGCGGGGGGCTCAGCTACAACCAGAAAGTTTTAGGGTATATATTTTAAACCATTGGAGTCGCGGCCACATGGCTCAGCTTTATTTTTATTATTCCGCTATGAACGCGGGGAAATCGACGGCATTGTTACAATCTTCATATAATTATCAAGAACGTGGTATGCGCACGTTGGTGTTTACCGCGGAAATCGACCACCGCTTCGGCGTGGGCAAAGTGAGTTCGCGGATTGGGTTGTCGTCGCAGGCACAGCTTTATAATAACGCCACCCAGCTGTATGCCATGATTAATCAGGAACATCAGCAGCAGCCCGTGCATTGCGTGCTGGTGGATGAGAGCCAGTTTCTGACCAAAGAGCAGGTTGAAGAACTTTGCGAGGTGGTCGACCAACTGGATATTCCTGTGCTGTGTTATGGCTTACGTACGGATTTTCTTGGGGAACTGTTTGTTGGCAGCCATCATCTGCTTGCCTGGGCCGATAAACTGGTCGAACTTAAGACCATTTGTCATTGCGGGCGTAAGGCCAATATGGTGCTACGCCTGGGGGACGATGGCAAGGCGATGCATATGGGGGAGCAGGTGGTGATCGGGGGTAACGAAAGCTATGTTTCGGTATGCCGCAAACACTACAAGGAAGCGATCAAGATCCCAGAGTGATATTGCGCCAGAAGCGCCGCAGAAGGCCTATGCGGCGTTTTTGAATGCCGTCCTGTGGGGTAGGGTAGTATCGTTGTCAAAATCGTGTGGTGCTCATTGGGAACAATTTATCTCACGTATAAAAAAACCCGCCTTTCGGCGGGTTTTGACCATTCAGAGAACGGTTATTTCTTGGACTTTTTTTCCGCTTTGGCTGCAACTGGTGCCGCAACTACCGCCTCTTCTTCAGTCGCTTCGCTGAATTCGCGACCGTAGAAGGTATCCATCAAGATTTGCTTGAGTTCGGCAATCAGCGGATAACGTGGGTTAGCACCGGTACATTGGTCATCAAACGCATCTTCAGACAGTTTGTCGACCTTGGCCAGGAAGTCGGCTTCCTGTACGCCAGCTTCGCGGATCGAGGTTGGAATACCCAACTCTGCCTTGATTTCGTCCAGCCATTTCAGCAGTTTTTCGATCTTCTGTGCAGTACGGTCACCGGCAGCGCTCAGACCTAGGTGGTCTGCGATCTCTGCGTAGCGACGACGTGCCTGAGGACGGTCATACTGGCTGAAGGCGGTCTGCTTGGTCGGGTTGTCGTTGGCGTTATAACGGATAACGTTAGAGATCAACATGGCGTTTGCCAGACCGTGCGGGATGTGGAACTCAGAACCCAGTTTGTGGGCCATTGAGTGACAGACACCCAGGAAGGCGTTGGCAAACGCGATACCGGCGATGGTAGCGGCGTTGTGCACACGCTCACGAGCAACCGGGTTTTTCGCCCCTTCATGGTAGCTGGCTGGCAGATATTCTTTCAGCAGTTTCAGCGCTTGCAGCGCCTGGCCGTCTGAATATTCGTTGGCCAGTACGGAAACGTAGGCTTCCAGGGCATGAGTGACCGCATCCAGGCCGCCGAAGGCGCACAGGGATTTAGGCATGTTCATCACCAGGTTGGCATCGACAATCGCCATGTCCGGGGTCAGAGCATAGTCAGCCAGCGGGTATTTCTGGCCAGTGGCATCATCGGTCACAACGGCAAACGGAGTCACTTCTGAACCGGTACCTGAAGTGGTGGTGACGGCGATCATTTTCGCTTTCACGCCCATTTTCGGGAACTTGTAGATACGCTTACGGATATCCATAAAGCGCAGTGCCAGATCTTCGAAGTGAGTTTCAGGATGTTCGTACAGCACCCACATGATTTTCGCGGCGTCCATTGGTGAACCACCACCCAGCGCGATGATCACGTCTGGTTTGAAGGAGTTCATCTGCTCGGCACCTTTACGTACGATGCTCAGAGTTGGGTCAGCTTCAACCTCAAAGAACACTTCGGTTTCAATACCGTGCGATTTCAGAACTTTGGTGATCTGATCGGCATAACCGTTATTGAACAGGTAGCGGTCGGTAACGATGAAGGCGCGTTTTGCCCCGTCGGTAGCCACTTCTTCCAGCGCGATTGGCAGTGAGCCACGGCGGAAATAGATTGATTTCGGAAGTTTGTGCCACAACATGTTTTCTGCTCGCTTCGCTACAGTTTTCTTGTTGATCAAATGTTTTGGACCGACGTTTTCAGAGATGGAGTTACCACCCCAGGAACCGCAGCCCAACGTCAGTGACGGAGCGAGTTTAAAGTTGTACAGGTCACCGATACCCCCCTGAGAAGCCGGGGTGTTAATCAGAATACGTGCGGTTTTCATTTTGTCGCCAAAATATTCCACGCGTGCAGTCTGGTTATCTTGATCGGTGTACAGACAAGAGGTGTGACCGATACCGCCCATGGCGACCAGTTTCTCGGCTTTGCAGACGGCGTCTTCAAAGTCTTTGGCCCGGTACATCGCCAGGGTAGGTGACAGTTTTTCGTGAGCAAACGGCTCAGATTCGTCAACCAGTTTCACTTCACCGATCAGGATTTTGGTGTTGGCTGGCACTTTGATACCGGCCATTTCAGCGATTTTTGGTGCAGACTGGCCAACGATAGCGGCGTTCAGGCCACCGTTTTTCAGGATGATGTCCTGAACGGCTTTCAGCTCTTTGCCCTGCAGCATGTAGCCGCCGTGGGAAGCGAAGCGTGCGCGCACTGCATCGTATGCGGAATCCACCACAATCACGGACTGTTCAGACGCACAGATCACACCGCTGTCGAAGGTTTTTGACATCAGGATAGAAGCAACAACGCGTTTGATGTCGGCAGTTTCATCGACTACAACTGGAGTGTTACCGGCACCAACACCGATAGCGGGTTTACCAGAGCTGTAAGCAGCTTTAACCATGCCTGGGCCACCGGTTGCCAGGATCAGGTTGATGTCTGGGTGATGCATCAGTTGATTGGACAGTTCCACCGTTGGCTGGTCGATCCAACCGACGATGTCTTTCGGCGCGCCAGCAGCAATGGCAGCCTGCAACACGATATCTGCGGCTTTGTTGGTGGCGTTCTTGGCACGTGGGTGCGGAGAGAAGATAATGCCGTTACGGGTTTTCAGGCTGATCAGCGCTTTGAAGATCGCGGTAGAAGTTGGGTTGGTGGTTGGCACGATACCGCAAATCAGGCCAATTGGCTCTGCAATGGTGATGGTACCGAAAGTTTCGTCTTCGGAGAGGATCCCGCAGGTCTTTTCGTCTTTATAGGCGTTATAGATGTATTCGGAAGCGAAGTGGTTTTTGATGACTTTGTCTTCAACGATACCCATGCCAGATTCTTCAACGGCCATTTTAGCCAGAGGAATACGGGCATCTGCGGCGGCGAGGGCAGCGGCGCGGAAGATCTTATCAACTTGCTCTTGTGAGAAGTTGGCATACTCGCGCTGGGCTTTTTTGACACGTGCAACTAGCTCGTTCAATTCAGCGACATTCGTTACAGCCATGATGCTCTCCTGATAAATGTTAAACTCTTTCAGTAAATAAGCCGTTCGAGGAACTAGTATAGACATCTGTCAGGAAGGCGTCTGTTAGATCATGAGACTTTTCCCGCAGTTAGCGACCCATACTGCTGATTTACTTAAAGAGCTTTACCAAGTGCAAGTTGGTAGTAGGCAAGCGAGACAGAAATCGGTATCCATACCTCGTACTCCCTTTTGACTACGACTAAGAGCTTAACTATTCCTGAGTAGATATTTTGTGATGTACATCATAAAAATCGCAAGCTGACACCTTTCAGCTGGCATTTGTTGAGAGCGATTATCAACAAGGTGCTTGACGATGACGCGATGATACTTGATAACAGCATGCAACACACAAGGCATTAACAATAGCGAATTGTTTTGTAACATTCTGTTGGGGTAGGGAAAAATGCTGGCCGGGTGGATGGATTAGCTGGCGCAATTCCATTACATTAGCGCGCATCGGCAGTGTCTCTTTTTACAGCTATTTATGCGGAGTTTTTCGTGGGCCAATCTCTGTTGGATTTTTCCGGCTACATCAAGTTCTTTGTCGGCCTGTTTGCGCTGGTCAACCCGGTAGGTATTCTGCCGGTGTTTATCAGCATGACCAGCTATCAGGCCGAGGTCGGGCGTAACAAAACCAACCTGACGGCTAACCTGTCGGTGGCGATTATTTTGTGGACCTCGCTGTTCCTGGGCGAGGGCATATTGCGTATGTTTGGTATCTCCATCGATTCTTTCCGTATTGCCGGCGGCATTCTGGTGGTGACCATTGCCATGTCGATGATCAGCGGCAAGCTGGGTGAAGACAAACAGAACAAGCAGGAAAAGTCAGAGAGCGCGATCCGTGAAAGCATCGGGGTTGTTCCCTTGGCGCTGCCCCTGATGGCCGGGCCGGGTGCCATCAGTTCCACCATTGTCTGGAGCTCTCGTTACCACAGCTGGCAGAACCTGTTAGGTTTTACCGTGGCGATCGCCTTGTTCGCTTTCTGTTGCTGGCTATTGTTCCGGGCAGCTCCGCTGCTGGTGCGTCTGCTGGGGCAAACCGGCATCAACGTCATTACCCGTATCATGGGGTTATTGTTGATGGCGCTGGGGATCGAATTTATTGTCACCGGCATCAAAGCCATTTTCCCTGGGTTGTTATAACCTTAATAAAGCCGCGGACAACCCCGTTTGCGGCTTAATTTATTTTTAATTTTTCAAATTATCCCAGCTGATGCATTATTAAAGTGCATAACCTGCCTGCTTTTCATTCTATTGCCCCACCCTGTGGCACAAATCTCACTTTATCGGTTGATAAAGCACCAAGATGTTATTTTCTCCACTTTTAAACACCGCGTGACGGGGTTTTTATCTCCCTATGGGTAAAATTGTTGTTAATTTAATTACATCATTCTGTAGGGCTTGTCTCCGTTTCACACAGGTGTTATTAGTGATTAAGCACGCATAGGCAGGTGTTTATTCTCTGAACGGCATTTTTGTTAACTGAATGTTTCTTTTGAGCGGTTTTTTTCATCCGTGAAGAAAAGGTTGAAAATGAAGATGTTATTTATCCAATAAAATCATGGCGTTAACCGTCATCTAGGTGGATGGGAAGGCTAGGTGTCTGTAGGGCTATGGGATAATAAAAGAGAAATGCTTAACATTTCTGTAAAAATTATTAGCTATGAATTTTTGCTTCTGCTAATTTCCGAGCAACTTATCAGAAGGAAAAATCTTATCTTTGGCGCACCAAGTAGGAATGATTTTTGCTGATATCCGTATATTTAGCCCGCTTGATAACTATTTCACAATTATTGCTTAGCCGTGAAAAGGAGCCTGTAGTATGCCGCAAACCACGAAGCATCAACCGTTGGCCGTTATCATCGCCGCCGTGTTGGGGATGAGCGCCAGCCAAAACCTGCAGGCCGTTGAGGTTCCGGCCGGTGTGCAATTGGCACCACTGCAGCGCATGGTGATCAACAACGGTTCAGAAGTCGCTTCGTTGGATCCGCATAAGGTCGAAGGAACGCCTGAAAGCAATATTATCCTCAACCTGCTAGAAGGATTGATCAGCACCGATGCCAATGGTCATCTTGCTCCAGCAGTGGCGGAAAACTGGGAAAATGCCGATTACCAGACGTGGACCTTCCACCTGCGTCCAGGGGCAGTATGGAGTGATGGCTCTCCAGTGAACGCGCAGGATTTCGTTTACAGCTGGCAGCGGCTGGCGGATCCCAAGACCGGTTCCCCTTATGCCAGCTACTTGCAATACGCCCGAATTGAGAATATTGACGCTATTCTTGCCGGTAAGAAACCGCCTGAATCACTTGGCGTCAGCGCCATTGATGATAAAACGTTGAAGGTGACGCTCAGCGAGCCGGTGCCCTATTTTGTCAGCATGCTGTCCCATACCTCAATGAAACCGGTGAAACAGTCCGTGGTTGAGAAATTTGGCGATAAGTGGACACTGCCACAAAACTACGTGGGCAACGGGGCATATCGCTTATCCGAATGGGTCGTCAACGAACGTATCGTGCTCGAACGCAGCCCGAGCTACTGGAATAACGGTAAGACGGTAATCGAGCAGGCCACGTTCCTGCCGTTGTCTTCAGAAGTCAGCGACATTAACCGCTACCGTAGCGGTGAAATCGATATTACCAATAGCGCCATCCCGCCGAATCTGTATGCCAAAATGAAGCGTGAGATCCCGGAACAGCTGCACGTTAACCCTTACCTGTGCACCTTCTATTACGAGCTCAACAATCAGCGTGCGCCGTTTACCGACGAGCGCGTGCGTGCGGCAGTCAAATTGACGCTGGATCGCGACATTATTGCCAACAAGATCATGGGCCAGGGCCAAATCCCGGCATACAGCTTTACGCCAACCTTTACCGAGGGGGGCAACTTCAGCCAGCCAGAATGGGCTGGGTGGACGCAGGAAAAACGCAACGAAGAAGCGAAGAAACTGCTGGCGCAGGCCGGGTTCACCGCTGAGAAACCGCTCAAGTTTACCCTGTTGTACAACACCTCCGATCAAAATAAGCAACAGGCCATCGCTGCTGCCTCAATGTGGAAGAAGAACCTTGGCGCACAGGTCACATTGCAAAATCAGGAATGGAAAACCTCGCTGCAGAGCCGCCATGAAGGGCAGTTTGATGTGGCTCGTGCCACCTGGTGCGGCGATTACAACGAACCGAGCGCGTTTCTGAATATGCTGCTTTCCAACAGCAGTAATAACACTTTCTTCTATAAAAGCCCGGCGTTCGATGCGCTGATGGCCAGCACCCTGCAAGCGCCGGACGCCGCTGCACGCGGGGCGATTTATCAGCAGGCGGAGACCTTGCTGGACAAAGATTCTGCGTTGATCCCGGTTTATTATCGGGTCAGTGCGCGCCTGGTCAAACCTACGGTTGGCGGTTTCACCGGCAAAGATCCGCAAGACTATATCGATCTGAAAAACTTTTACATCATCAAACAGTAATCAAGGGATTACCGGCGGTGATAGCAGCCGGTAATACACAGGAAAGGCAGCGCCGTTTCGTTCCACGGCGTCCAGCCATAGCAACCCCCGGTTAACGGGCAACGCAGCTCCCACGACGGAGTTGTGATAATAAAAACTGGAGTTTATACACATGACCAACATCACGAAGAAGTCCCTGCTGGCAGCAGGCATTATTGCGGCGCTAGGCTTGACGGCGGCAGGAACTGCTTTTGCGGCCGATGTGCCAGCGGGCGTTCAACTGGCAGACAAGCAGGAAATCGTTAAGAACAACGGTTCCGAAGTACAATCCCTTGACCCGCACAAGATCGAAGGCGTGCCTGAAAACAACGTCACTCGCGATCTGATTGAAGGTCTGGCGAATAACAGCCTGGACGGTTCTGTGGTACCGGGTGTCGCAGAAAGCTGGGATAACAAAGATTTTAAAGTATGGACCTTCCACCTGCGCAAAGACGCCAAATGGTCGAACGGTGAGCCGGTGACGGCACAAGATTTCGTGTATAGCTGGCAGCGTTTGGTCGACCCGAAAACCGCCTCTCCTTATGCCAGCTATCTGCAGTATGCCCACGTGGAAAACGTGGATGACATCATCGCGGGTAAAAAAGACAAATCGACGCTGGGCGTGAAGGCCATCGACGATCATACCTTCCAGGTGACGCTGACCGAGCCGGTGCCGTATCTGGTAGAAATGACTCCCCACTACGCCATGAAGCCGGTGAATAAAGAAGCGGTAGAGAAGTTTGGTGAGAAATGGACCCTGCCAGAGAACTACGTCAGCAACGGCGCATACAAGCTGAAAGACTGGGTAGTTAACGAACGTATCGTGCTGGAACGTAACCCGCAATACTGGGATAACGCCAAAACCATCATTAACAAAGTCACCTTCCTGCCGATCGCTTCAGAAGTCACCGATGTTAACCGCTACCGCACCGGTGAAATCGACATGACCTATAACAACATGCCGATCGAACTGTTCCAGAAGCTGAAGAAAGAGATCCCGAACGAAGTGCACGTCGATCCTTACCTGTGTACTTATTACTATGAAATCAACAACCAGAAAGCACCGTTCACCGATGCTCGCGTACGTGAAGCGCTGAAGCTGGGGATGGATCGCGATATCATCGTCAACAAGGTGAAGAACCAGGGCGACCTGCCAGCTTACAGCTTTACTCCTCCTTACACCGACGGTGCCAAGTTGACCCCGCCAGAGTGGTTTGGCTGGACGCAGGAAAAGCGTAACGAAGAAGCCAAGAAACTGCTGGCTGAAGCGGGTTATGGCCCAGGTAAACCGCTGACCTTCTCGCTGCTGTACAACACTTCCGATCTGCACAAGAAACTGGCCATAGCCGCTGCGTCTATCTGGAAGAAAAACCTGGGTGCGGACGTGAAGCTGGTAAACCAGGAGTGGAAAACCTTCCTGGATACCCGCCATCAGGGCACCTATGACGTGTCACGTGCTGGCTGGTGTGCGGACTACAACGAACCAAGCTCCTTCCTGAACATGATGCTGTCCGACAGCAGCAGTAACACCCCGCACTATAAGAGCGCAGAATTCGACAAGCTGATGGGCAACGTCTTGACGGCGAAAACCAAAGAAGAGCGTGCCGATCTGTATCAGAAAGCCGAAGTTCAGCTGGATAAAGACTCTGCCATCGTTCCGCTTTATTACTATGTGAATGCTCGCTTGGTGAAACCTTACGTGGGTGGTTACTCAGGCAAAGATCCACTGGATAACGTTTACGACAAAAACCTGTACATCATCAAACATTGATGCGGCAAGGGCTGGCGGCACAGGTCGTCGGCCCATTTCAAGACAATAAGCCGTTATCAGGCTGAAGCACAGGGCTAGGGCAATGCTTAAATTTATCTTTCGTCGCCTGTTAGAGGCGATCCCGACACTATTTATACTCATCACCATCTCTTTCTTTATGATGCGCCTCGCACCCGGCAGCCCGTTTACCGGTGAGCGCGCGCTGCCACCCGAAGTGTTGGCCAACATTGAAGCCAAATATCACCTTAACGATCCGATCTGGAAACAGTACGGGCACTATTTGGTGCAGCTGTCGCAGGGCGATTTTGGCCCTTCATTCAAATACAAAGATTATTCGGTTAATGACCTGGTCAAGGCCTCGTTCCCCGTTTCAGCCAAACTGGGTTTTGCCGCTTTTGTTCTGGCGGTGGTGCTGGGAGTGAGCGCAGGGGTTATTGCCGCGTTGAATCAGAACACCAAGTGGGACTATACGGTGATGGGGTTCGCCATGACCGGTGTGGTGATCCCCAGCTTTGTCGTGGCCCCCTTACTGGTGCTGATTTTCGCCATTACCTTGAAGTGGTTGCCCGGTGGGGGCTGGAACGGTGGGGCGCTGAAGTTCATGATCCTGCCGATGGTGGCGCTGTCTTTGGCCTATATCGCCAGCATCGCGCGTATTACCCGTGGCTCGATGATTGAGGTGCTGCACTCCAACTTTATCCGTACCGCCCGTGCCAAAGGTTTGCCGATGCGCCGCATCATTCTGCGCCACGCATTAAAACCTGCGTTGCTGCCGGTGCTGTCGTATATGGGGCCAGCGTTTGTTGGGATTATCACCGGTTCGATGGTGATTGAAACCATCTACGGCCTGCCAGGAATTGGCCAGCTATTCGTTAACGGAGCGCTGAACCGTGACTATTCGCTGGTGTTAAGTCTGACCATTCTGGTCGGTGGCTTGACCATCCTGTTTAACGCGATCGTCGACGTGCTGTATGCCGTGATCGATCCGAAAATCCGTTACTAAGCTGGAGCACGCAAGATGTTGACGAAAAAGAACAGCGAAGCTCTGGAAAACTTCAGCGAACAGCTGGAAGTTGAAGGGCGCAGTCTGTGGCAGGACGCTCGCCGCCGCTTTATGCACAACCGTGCGGCGGTGACTAGCCTGTTTGTGTTAGCGCTGATCACCCTGTTTGTGATCTGTGCCCCCTGGCTGTCGCAGTTTGCTTATGATGACACCGATTGGGCAATGATGTCTGCCGCGCCTAACCTAGAGTCCGGGCACTATTTCGGTACCGATTCCTCAGGGCGTGACCTGCTGGTGCGCGTGGCCATAGGTGGGCGTATCTCGCTGATGGTGGGGGTCGCCGCGGCGCTGGTGGCCGTGGTCTTGGGTACCTTGTACGGTTCACTTTCTGGCTATCTGGGCGGCAAGACCGACTCGGTGATGATGCGTTTGCTGGAGATCCTGAACTCCTTCCCGTTCATGTTCTTTGTGATCCTGCTGGTGACCTTCTTTGGGCAAAACATCCTGCTGATCTTTGTGGCGATCGGCATGGTGTCGTGGCTGGATATGGCGCGTATTGTGCGCGGGCAGACGCTCAGCCTGAAACGTAAAGAGTTTATCGAAGCAGCGCTGGTGTGCGGCGTATCGACCCGCAATATCGTCCTGCGGCATATCGTGCCAAATGTACTGGGCGTGGTGGTGGTATACGCCTCGCTGCTGGTGCCGAGCATGATCCTGTTTGAATCCTTCCTCAGCTTCCTGGGCCTGGGTACTCAGGAGCCACTGAGCAGTTGGGGCGCATTGTTGAGCGATGGCGCCAACTCAATGGAAGTATCACCGTGGTTGCTGCTGTTCCCAGCCTGTTTCCTGGTTATCACTCTGTTTTGTTTCAACTTTATTGGCGATGGCCTGCGTGATGCCCTCGACCCGAAAGATCGTTAAGGAGTGCAACCATGAGCATTAATTCTCAACCACAAGACGGACTGCTGCTGGACGTCAAAGATCTGCGAGTGACGTTCGGTACGCCAGACGGCGATGTTACCGCGGTGAACGATCTCAACTTCGATCTGCGCGCGGGTGAAACCCTGGGCATCGTCGGGGAGTCGGGTTCCGGCAAGTCACAGACGGCATTTGCGTTGATGGGCCTGCTGGCCAGCAATGGCCGCATCGGTGGCTCGGCAAAATTCAACGGCCGCGAAATTCTCAACCTGCCAGAAAGCCAGCTCAACAAGCTGCGGGCCGAAGAGATCTCGATGATCTTCCAGGACCCGATGACTTCATTGAACCCTTATATGCGGGTTGGTGAGCAGTTGATGGAAGTGCTGATGCTGCATAAAAAAATGAGCAAAAGCGAGGCGTTTGAAGAGTCGGTCCGCATGCTGGATGCGGTCAAAATGCCGGAAGCCCGTAAGCGTATGCGGATGTATCCGCATGAGTTCTCCGGCGGGATGCGCCAGCGCGTGATGATCGCCATGGCGTTATTGTGTCGGCCAAAACTGCTGATTGCCGATGAGCCAACCACCGCGCTGGACGTTACCGTGCAGGCACAGATCATGACGCTGCTTAACGAACTGAAGCGTGAATTCAATACGGCGATCATCATGATCACCCATGATTTGGGCGTGGTTGCCGGGATCTGTAACAAGGTTTTGGTGATGTATGCTGGCCGCACCATGGAATACGGTAGCGCCCGCGATGTGTTTTATCATCCGAGCCACCCATATTCTATCGGGCTGCTTAACGCGGTGCCGCGTCTGGATGCTGAAGGTGAAGCGTTGATGACCATCCCCGGTAATCCGCCTAACCTGCTGCGTTTGCCGAAAGGCTGTCCGTTCCAGCCGCGTTGTCCGCATGCGATGGAGCAGTGCGCGAGTGCTCCGCCATTGGAGCAGTTTGGTGAGGGGCGCCTGCGCGCCTGTTTCAAGCCGGTGGAGGCGTTGGTATGACCGCAACCGATAAAAGAGTGCTGCTGGAAGTCGCAGACCTGAAAGTTCACTTCGATATTCATGATGACAAGCAGTGGTTCTGGCAGGCACCTAAAACGCTGAAGGCGGTTGACGGTGTCACCGTGCGCCTGTTTGAAGGCGAAACGCTAGGGGTGGTAGGGGAGTCAGGCTGCGGTAAATCCACCTTCGCACGGGCAATTATCGGCCTGGTGAAGGCGACCAGTGGCCGCGTTGCCTGGTTGGGCAAAGATCTGCTGGGCATGAGTGATGCCGACTGGCGCAAGACGCGCAGTGATATTCAGATGATTTTCCAGGATCCGTTGGCCTCGCTGAACCCGCGTATGACCATCGGTGAGATCATCGCCGAACCGCTGCGTACCTATAATCCGAAAATGCCGCGTCAGGAAGTGAAGGATAAGGTCAAAGCGATGATGTTGAAGGTGGGCCTGCTGCCGAACCTGATCAACCGTTATCCGCATGAATTCTCCGGCGGGCAGTGTCAGCGTATTGGCATCGCCCGCGCCTTGATCCTGGAGCCGAAACTGGTGATTTGTGATGAGCCGGTCTCCGCCCTGGACGTGTCTATCCAGGCGCAGGTGGTGAATCTGCTGCAGCAGTTGCAGCGTGAGATGGGGTTATCGCTAATCTTTATCGCCCACGATCTGGCGGTGGTTAAACACATTTCCGATCGGGTGCTGGTGATGTATCTGGGCCATGCGGTTGAGCTGGGAACCTATGATGAGGTCTATCATAACCCGCAGCATCCTTACACCAAGGCACTGATGTCGGCGGTTCCGGTGCCGGATCCTGACAAGGAGAAGGAAAAGCAGATCCAACTGCTGGAAGGGGAACTGCCATCACCGATCAATCCGCCTTCGGGCTGTGTGTTCCGCACCCGTTGTCCGATTGCCGGGCCGGAGTGCGCTAAAACTCGCCCATTGCTGGAAGGCAGCTTCCGTCATGCGGTATCGTGCTTGAAAGTCGATCCGTTGTAATGTATTGATTAATAATAAAAAACCTGCCATTTGGCAGGTTTTTTTATACCGTTAACCGACTTATTCTTTCCACAAAATGTGGCACAGCTTGTTATCTTTCTCGCGGCAGATCAGCACGCGGGCAAAGACATCGTTGATAGGCTCGCCATCGCTGTCCGCCAGGCCGATCACCACCTCGGCAAAGAAGTCGGGATTCAGATCGTAATCCACGTGCTCCTGCCAGTCTTCTGCCGGATCGTACAGCTCGGCACCGCCGCGCTCTTCAAACTGTAAATTGAACAGCAGAATATCCGCGGGATCCAGATTGTCGCCAGCCAGCTCCAGGAAGATGTCGTAGGCTTGTTCCAGCGTTTCATCTTCGGTAAGGCGATTATTCAAGTCCATATAAAAATCCTGATAACAAATGATTTGAGGCTATTAAACCATGCTCGTTGCCGCTTTTACAGCAACGGGCTGAAAAAGTAAAACAGGCGTTCGACCAGGCGGTGCCAGTACGGGCGCTTCAACCATTGCTCGGCATCCAACAGCTGCGAGCGGGCAATGTAATCATCTTGCACACAGGCCAGATCGGCACCAAAGCCGCTGTCGTCAATCACCAGGGTGATCTCAAAGTTCAACCACAGGCTGCGCATATCCAGATTGACCGTGCCGACCAGGCTGAGCTGGCCATCGACCAGCACGCTCTTGGTGTGCAACAGCCCGCCTTCAAACTGATAAATCTTCACGCCCGCTTCCAGCAGCTCCGAGAAGAAGGCACGGCTGGCCCAGCGCACCATCATTGAGTCGTTGTCGCGCGGAACGATAATGCTGACGTCAACGCCACGCAGCGCTGCCGTGCAGATGGCGTGCAGCAGATCGTCGCTCGGCACCAGATAGGGGGTGGTCATGATCAACTGCTCACGCGCGGAGTAGACCGCCGTCAACAGCGCCTGATGGATCATTTCTTCCGGGAACCCCGGGCCAGAGGCAATAACCTGGATGGTGTGGCCGCTTTCCTGCTCAAACGGCATGATATTCACGTCTGGCGGCGGTGGCAAAATGCGTTTGCCGGTCTCAATCTCCCAGTCACAGGCGTAAACGATACCCATCGTGGTTGCCACCGGGCCTTCCATGCGTGCCATCAGGTCGATCCATTGACCAACCCCGGCATCCTGCTTGAAGAAGCGCGGATCGACCATATTCATACTGCCGGTGTAGGCGATGTAATTGTCGATCAGCACCACTTTGCGATGTTGCCTGAGGTCCATACGCCGCAGGAATACGCGGAACAGGTTCACCTTGAGTGACTCAACCACCTCAATACCGGCGTTACGCATCATGCTGGGATAAGGGCTGCGGAAGAACTGTACGCTGCCAGCCGAGTCCAGCATCAAACGGCAATGTACGCCACGGCGTGCGGCGGCCATCAATGATTCGGCGACCTGATCGACCAGCCCACCAGGCTGCCAGATGTAAAACACCATCTCGATATTATGGCGTGCCAGTTCGATATCCCGCACCAGGGCATTCATCGTTGAATCGGTGGTCGTCAGCAGCTGTAGCTGGTTGCCTTTGACGCCATCAATCCCTTGGCGGTGGTGGCAAAGCTGGAACAGCGGGCGGGCCACTTCACTGTACTCGGTAGCAAAAATCCGGCTGCTTCCTTTAAGCTCATTCAGCCAGCGAGCGGTTGAGGGCCACATGGCCTTGGCTCGTTCGGCGCGGCGCTTGCCTAAGTGTAGTTCGCCAAAGGATAAATAAGCGACGATACCGACCAAGGGCAGAATATAGATCACCAGCAGCCAGGCCATGGCCGAAGGCACGGTGCGTCGTTTCATCAGAATACGCAATGTGACCCCGGCGATAAGCAGCCAGTAGCCAAACACCAAGAGCCAACTAATTACGGTATAAAAGGTTGTCATAAAGGCAAAAATTTCCGTTGGTAAGCCACCAATAATGAGTGTACGCACAGAACAACAAAGGTGAAACCTTTTCTCGGTAGTTAAGTTACATAAAAATGATTGACCAAAGGGACTTGCCGAAAACAAAAATCATGCTTTCTCTATTGTAGGCGTCAATACAGCGATAAACGGGCGACTTGGATCGCGCGTTGAAAGGGCTATAATGCCCGCGGTTGGCATTGATGGGTAACGTAAAATGAGACGCAGTAGAAATGAAGTGGGCCGCTGGAGGATGTTACGGCAGAGCCAGCGGCGCAGGCACCGTTGGCTGGAGCGCCAGTCGTGCAGCAATCGGCATATCATTCGTGTTCGCCGTCGTTTGGACGATCAACACCGCAGAGCCTTATTGTTCGTTGTGGCTTACGAGTGGTAAAACAAGAACAGCCCGTTATGGGCTGTTCTGCTATTGGCTGGACCTGGGTTATTTACCCAGATAGGCGTTCAACATCCACACCTGTTTTTCCTGCTCTTTGATGTAATCACTCATCAGCGAAGAGGTACCCTCGTCACCGGCCTCTGCGGCCAGCGTCAGCAGTTCGCGCTGCTGTTGCAACAAAATGGCGTAGCCTTCCAGCAAGCCGCGCAGGGTGCCTTTATCGTCGGTGACATTAGTGTCTTCCTTGATATCCGCCGTTTTCAGATAGTCACTGAAGGCGTGGCGAGGTTGTGAACCCAGAGTCAGAATACGCTCTGCCAGTTCATCCACCTTGGTCAGCAGGTCATTGTAGGTTTCTTCAAACTTGACGTGCAGTTCAAAGAAGTGCGGGCCGGAAATATTCCAATGATAGCCGCGCACGTTCATGTACAGCACCTGGTAGTTAGCCAGTAGGGCGTTCAGTGCTTCAGAGAGTTTTGCTGATTGTTTGGTGTCCAGGCCGATATGAGTCTTGGTCGCTTTCTTTGCCGTTGCCATAATAATCTTCTCCTGATTATTTGTTTCGATTATCTAGATTGATATCCATACAAAACAGGTTAACCGGATCTATCATAAGGTTAAAGTTGCTACTAAGCATCAATTCAATCGTTCAAACCAATTTACCCGTCATCTTTCAAGCTGCTTACATTCATCAATTGGCTAATTGGGTTGGGGCGCTGCATGCTGCGCCCACTTAACCTTATCGATTAAATTACACCTGCGCTCTTTTGCGCAAAGCAAATTTTAGCACACCGGCGCTCAGGCTGGTGAGCAATGCGGCGGCGATCAGCACGGCAATAAAGGCCTGATCAAAGGCGCCTCTAGCCAGCTGGATCAGCCTTTCTGCGCTGTCCGCGCCCATATTTCCGGCTAACCGTAGCGCCTCATCAATGCTGTCATATGCGAGATCGCCTGCAGGAAGATTGGCAGGCAATATCAGGCTGTGGCTATAGACCGCCGTCATCAACCCGCCCAGCAGCGTGACGCCTAACACGCCACCCAACTCCCACGAGACGTCTTCAATGGCGGCGACCATGCCCGCCTTGTCTTCTGGGGCGTTGAGCATAATGGCCGTTGAGGCGGCTGTGATGGCACCGCCGAGGCCGAAGCCCACCACAAACAGGCAAACCAACTGCATAATGACGTTGCCTTGATACCACAGGGCGACACCCGCAATGCCTAAGGCGGTGAGAATAAAGCCGCCCACCAACATGGCGCGCTCGCCATAACGCGGTAGCAAGGCCCCGGCCAGCGGGCCAGCCAGAGCCGAGGCTACCGGAATGGGTAAAATAAACAACGCGGCCAGCAGCGGCGTCATGCCTAGCACCAACTGTAACCGCTGGCTTAACACCAGTTCGACCCCGATCAGCGCGATCATTGAAACGATCGCCACACCGACACCGCTGGCAAACAGGCGATTGCGGAACAGTGAGAAATCGATCATGGGGTATTGCGACCTCTGCTGACGGCGGACAAACAGCGTCAGGAACAGCGTCCCGAGCGCCGCCGCAATGGCGAAGTCACTCAGGGAGAACGCGGGTTTGCTCAGCTCTTTCAGCGCATAGATCGACGCCACCAGGCCGAACATGATCTGTAGCGAACTGATAAAGTCGCAGGGGCGTTGACTGTCTCCACCGCAATGAGGGATCAGATACACCGCCAGCGGCAGGACCAGCATCACCACCGGCACGTTGATCAGAAATACTGAGCCCCACCAGAAATAGGACAGCAGAACGCCGCCCACCACCGGGCCAAGCGCGGCGGCACCGGAGGCCACGGCGGCCCAGATGCCAATCGCCAGCGCACGTTCACGCTCATCGGTAAAGACGTGGCGCACAATGGATAGCGTGGCTGGCATCATCATCGCAGCCCCGATGGCCAGGAAAGCCCGTGACGCAATGAGCAGCTCGGCACTGGGGGAGAACGCGGCGCACAGTGAGGCCAAGGCAAAGACCGGCAAACCGGCGATAAACATTTTCTTGTGGCCAAGACGGTCGCTTAACATGCCAGCGCCGGGCAGCAGGCCAGCAACCACCAACGGGTAGGCGTTAACGATCCACAGCTTTTGTGAGGCTGTGGCATCCAATGCCTGGGTCAGGCGCGGCAATGCGGTGTAAAGCACCGTCATATCGGTAATGATTAAAAATAGCGCACTGGAGATCATTGCCAGGATCAGCCAGCGGTTTTGGGCGTGCATAAAGAGTATCCTAGTAAACCGATGACGCGGCTGCGTCACCTTACGGTAACCACCCGGTAGTACCGGTGGTATACTGCTATAATATAAATCCATACGTACGTATTGAAAAGGGGCTTTCTCAATGGGGCGTCAACGGAGTATCGATCGTGACAAGGTGCTGGATACTGCAGAAGAGATTGTGGCGACCCAAGGTGCGGCAGGGTTAACCATCGATTCGGTGGCTAAAGCCATGGGGATCTCCAAGGGGGGAGTGCAATATTGCTTTGGTAGCAAAGATGCGCTCATCGATGCGATGTTTGACCGTTGGGGTAAGGTTTATGAGCAGGTTTTTGACGATATCGCGGGCAGCGATCCGGACCCATTAACCATTGTCCAGGCGCATATGCAGGCTACCCGCAGTTCCGATCAGGCTTCCAGCGCCAAGGCAGCCGGGTTGATGGCGACGTTAATTCAGACGCCAGAACACCTGGACAGTACGCGAGAATGGTATCGCAGCCGCATAGCAGGTCTGGATCTGACTACCGAGGCGGGGAGAAAGGCGCGATTGGCCTTCCTGGCTACTGAGGGAGCCTTCATGCTGCGGTTCTTCGGTTTTATGGATATCACTCAGCAGGAATGGGAAGCGATGTTTGCCGATCTGCAAAAGTGGGTTCTTACCGATACGGCTCGCAATGGTTGACCTATCACACTGATAGATGGCGATCGCTCCGGGTGGCGAGTATGTTTAGCGAATAAAGATATTCCCTCGAAGAACCCACTTTTAGCCAGCCACCTCCGTGCTGGCTTTTTTTTTGCTTAAAATACCTGCTTGAAGGGTTTCACCGTGACTTCGCCGTATACGCCAGCGTCCACGTACGGGTCTTGTGCTGCCCAGGATTTTGCCGCCTCCAGCGAAGGGAACTCGGCGATCACGGTAGAACCGGTAAATCCAGCCTGGCCTGGATCGTTGCTATCGATAGCCGGGTTAGGGCCAGCGACCACCAACCGGCCTTCATCACGCAGCGCCTGCAGGCGAGCCAGATGGGCGGGGCGAACGGCCATGCGCTGTTCCAGCGTACCAGGTACGTCTTGTGCGTAGATCAGATAAAGCATATTTCACCTTTAAAATCATTGCTATACAACGGTAATTACAAAGTAGCGCAAAACCTGTGACAAGGGAATGCCAATCCAGATAAAAATTCATTACCGTGCTGAGGATAGCTGCGCGTGCTGCGATTGACGAGTGAGGGAACACATGGTTAACAATCCGTATGCAAAGCGCAATAAAAGGCTAATTAAACGTTAATATCCCTATGAGTTTGCTGGTTTTAGCGCCTAATGATGCCGATTAAAGCGATAGTTTGTCTTTCGTTATTGAATATGATTGCTATTTGCATTTAAACTTGGCGCACCAGAGGAAACAGAATCATTATGCCGCTAAACAAAATGTTCCTTATTCGCCGAATTTCCGTGCCAATTGTCCTCTCCGTTGGTTTGCACAGTGCCCTGGTGGCCGCCTTGCTCTACGCTTCCGTCAACGAAGTGTTGGAGCTGCCGAAGCCGGAAGATGCCCCTATCAGCGTCATGATGGTGAATATGACCGCGCTGGCAGAACCGCCACCGCCGGCTGCGGCGGAACCGGAGCCACAGGTAGAACCTGAGCCTGAGCCAGAACCGATCCCGGAGCCCGAGCCGCCACCGCCGGTACCGGTAGCCATCCCTAAACCGGAGCCGGAGAAACCCAAGCCGAAGCCAAAACCTAAGCCGAAGGTAGAGAAGCCGGTCAAGCGTGAAGTGAAGAAGACCGAACCGCGTGAACCTTCGCCGTTCGACAATCAATCCGAAGCCAAGCCGATCGACAAGGCACCGGTTAAACAGGCACCATCAGCACCCGCGCCGGGAACTTCCCGTGAGTTGGGGCCGAAAGCTCTGAGTATCGGCAAGCCGATGTATCCACCGCGCGCCCAGGCATTGCAGATCGAAGGCAAGGTCAAGGTTCAGTTCGATGTCGATAGCGACGGGCGGGTCACAAACGTGCGTATTCTGTCTGCGGAACCACGTAATATGTTCGAACGTGAAGTGAAGCAGGCAATGCGTAAATGGCGCTATGAAGCCAAAACCGCGCAGAACCTGACGAAGACCATCGTCTTCAAAATGGAAGGCTCGACGGTTGAGTAAGCAATAAAAAAGGTCGCATTTGCGACCTTTTTGCTATCTGGCGTAGGCTTATTCGCCAACGCGGAAGTTCATCTTACCGTCTGGCAGGGCGCGAGGGCTGCCTGCGTCATCTACCGCTACATAGGTAAAGACCGCTTCCGTGGCACGGTAGCGCTGGCCGATCGGGGCAGAAGACACCTTCTTGACCCAAACTTCCACATTGATGGTAATCGAGCTGCGGCCACTGCGGATACAGTTGGCATAGCAGCACACCACGTCACCCACCGCGACCGGTTTGAGAAAGGTCATGCCGTCTACCCGCACGGTCACCACGCGCCCTTCGGCAATCTCTTTGGCCAGGATCGCACCGCCGATGTCCATTTGCGACATCAGCCAGCCGCCAAAAATATCGCCGTTGGCATTGGTATCTGCCGGCATGGCCAGCGTGCGCAGCACCAGCTCACCGCTAGGCAAAGGTCGTTGTTCGGTCATTATTTCTTCTGCTCTTCTGGCATATGACGGTAAATATAGATACCGCTCAACAGGGTGAAGACCAGCGTCAGCACGGTCAGGCCAAATACCTTGAAGTTAACCCAAACGTCCTGCGGCATCCAGAATGCCACATAGATATTGGCCAAGCCGCAGGCCAGGAAGAATAGGGCCCAGGCAATGTTAAGGTGGTTCCAGACGCTGTCCGGCAGGGTCAGCTCTTTACCCAGCATGCGTTGGATCAGCGGCTTTTTCAGTATCAACTGGCTGATCAGCAACGCCAGGGCGAACAGGGTGTAGATGACCGTGACCTTCCATTTGATAAACAGGTCGTTGTGGAACACCAGAGTCAAGGTACCGAATACGGCGACCATGGCAAAGGTGATCAGCGTCATCTTCTCAACCTTGCGATATTTCAGCCAGGTAAAGACCAGTGCCAGGGCAGTGGCGACGATCAAGGCACCCGAGGCGACGTAAATATCGTAAAGCTTATAAAAGGCAAAAAAGACAATCAGGGGTAGAAAATCAAGAAACTGCTTCATAAATCAATCCATCATAGGTTCATCGGGCGACTATACCGGATTTGGCGCGCTCTGTGTATCGCACTAAAGGGCAGATTATCGGTGTTCGTCCGGTAGATTGCTGCTGTAAACGCCAGAATTTGCATAAACTTACGATTGTTACCCTCGGTTATTTGCAAGCGCTGGGTGTACGACGCATATTAAGCATAATAATAGCCGCATAATTTACCATGGAAAATAGCTATGCAGTGGAAGTCTCTGCGGGCGTGGACGCCCGGTTTGACGCATTTGTTAGGATATGAACGCAGTTGGTTGAAGCCGGATATTCGTGCAGGGTTATCGGTCGCAGCGGTAGCTTTGCCGGTGGCGATCGCCTATGCCGAATTGGCCGGTGTCAGCCCGGTGGTTGGGCTTTACTCCTGTATTTTACCGATGATCGCCTATGCCATTTTTGGCTCGTCGCGGCAGCTGATTGTTGGGCCGGATGCGGCCACTTGTGCGGTGATCGCCGCCGTGGTGACTCCGCTGGCCGCTGGAAGTATGGAACTGCACTGGCAGCTCACCATCATGATGACCGCCATGACAGGGGCTTGGTGTCTGCTGGCCAGCCGCTTCCGGCTCGGGGCCTTGGCAGACCTGCTTTCGCGCCCGATCCTCAGCGGATTGCTGAACGGCGTAGCGGTGACCATCATCGTCGATCAGATCGGCAAAGTGCTGGGGTTCGGTACGCCACCGGCGCAGCTGATTGAACGTATTTATGCCTTGCCCGGTAACATTCTGCACAGCGATTGGCCGACGATGGGCATTTCATTGCTTACGCTGACGATGCTGGTGGGGGTTAAAAAATTGCGGCCTAACTGGCCTGCACCGTTGTTTGCCATCGTGCTGGTCGCCTTCATCACCTGGGCGGGTAATTTGCAGCAGCACGGTATTATTACCGTAGGGGGCTTCAGCGGCATGCTGCCTATCGTCCAGTGGCCGGATTTTCAGCCGGGCTTACTGCGTGACATGGTGATACCGGCGCTCAACCTGGCGGTGGTCAGCTTTGTCAGCATGATGCTCACGGCGCGCAGCTTTGCGGCGAAAAATGGCTACGAGGTTAATGCCGATGCGGAATTCCGTGCGCTGGGGCTGGTCAACATTGTTTCTGCGCTGTCGCAAGGGTTTGCTATCAGCGGCGCCGATTCGCGTACGGCGGTAAACGATGCCAACGGCGGTAAAAGCCAGCTGGTATCAATTATTGCCGCCATCGTCATTGGCATTGTGCTGTTGTTCCTGACTTCGCCGCTGCAATTTATTCCGGTGGCCGGATTAGGCGTGGTGCTGATGTACGCCGCCTGGTCGTTGATCGACATTCGCGGCATCTGGATCCTGCGCAAGCGCAATACCCAGGCGTTCCGGCTGGCAGCCTTCACCTTCGCCAGCGTGCTGCTGGTGGGGGTGATCAGCGGCATTGGCTTGGCGGTATTGCTTGGCCTGATGCAGTTTCTGCGCACCGTGTTCCGCCCCACGGAGCAACTGCTGGGAGTCAATGAGGAAGGCATGATCCACTCAATGGGCAACAACAACGGGGTGAAGGCGGTGCAGGGCGTGATGATGTACCGCTTTAACTCCCCGCTGACCTATTTTAACGTGGCCTACTTCAAGCGGCGCATCCTCAATCTGGTCGACAGCACGCCGTTCCAACCGCGCTGGGTGGTGGTGGATGCGGTGGCCAGCTTTACCCATGCGGATATCAGCGTGCTGGCGGCCATTGACGAGCTAAAACGTGATTTGTTACAGCGTAACGTTAGGCTGGTGTTGGCCGGACGGCGCACCGAATTAACGCGCTGGTTCCGTATCAATCGGGTGGGGCGCGATAAGGATTTGATCCTGGTGCCCGACCTTTATCTGGCGCTCAAGCTGATACAAAGCAAGGAACAGGCTGAACCGGGCACCGTGCAGTAAATAAAAAGGGCACGACTAAAGCGTGCCCTTAAACCTCAACTGATTCGGTTTATCTTTTATCTAATGAAACGCCAGAAGCGGGCGCGGTGTCACGCAGTAACATATACAGACGGAACAAATAAATCAGCAGCAGGGCAGAAACCAGGTTGCTCAATGCTGTCAGAACTATGCTGGCTACGTGTGGCGTCAATACCGACAAGTGACTGACCATAAACAGCACCAGTAGTTTGGCCGCCAACCACAGCATCATCGCCGGAACGATCACCCGCGCGTTAGCAAAGGCCAGCTTGCAGCTCAGTTTCAGTGAGGCAAACATGCCTTTCCCATCGGCCACGGAAATCACCGGGGCCAACGAGAACGAGATCGCCATGATCACACCGGGCACGACAAACAGCGTTAGGCCAAGCTGGGTCAGCAAGGTGCAGACAAACAGCAGCAACAGTAAACGCGGCAACAGCGGGGCAGATATCCCGATAGCCCGCAGCGCACTGGTGCGCTGGCCTTCAGAAACCAGGCGGATCAGCGTCAACATGCCCCCCACCAGCAGCACGTTACCCACTAAAGCGGAAATCGTCGCGGCGGCGGACACTTTCAACAGCACCATCTGCTGTTCAGGCGTCATTTGCTGAATGATTTCCTGGATCCCCATGCCGGCACCGGCGTTGGAGGCCAAATCACTTTCCGTCGCGGTCAGGATCTTCAACTGCTCGATATCGGGGCTAAACGCCTGATTAAGCAGCACAGAAATGAATGCGGTCAGCAGTGCCAACAGCACAATGCTGGCAACCTGATTACGGAAAAAGTTAAAACTGTCACGGTACAACGTGTTGGCCGTAATTGGCATGCTTGGCATGCAGACTCCTTGGCGTCGGGAACGTAGTTAAATCAGTGGACGATTGTACCTTGTTCCGCGCCGCTGTGGCACCCCGCGAATGGCACTGTGCTGATTTCTTGGACGATTATGGTCTCTGACATTGATAAAGGCAGGGGAACCGGCAAGGGCGGCAGGCCGTAGCGCTCACGGGCGCGATCGCAGGCTTCATTGCGCAGGCCGTTTTCCCCGGATTGATCGAATTCGCGGCAGGGGCTGGGGCGATTGGGGTAGATCGAACAGGACACCGCCTGACCAATCTCACCGACCAACGAGGTGCAGCGTGGTGACTTGCTGTTGGTCCCTTGCATACAGCGCAGAAAGGGGCTCAAGGGTTCAGTTAAGGATATAGGTACCACGCCGCCGCCATCTTCCGCTTCGGCCCAATAGAATGATACTCGAAAATAACCGCAGCAGGCGCCGCAGCTGGTGCAGGGATTTTGAATTTCGCTCATCTTGATTGCCACCGACTCCTTACCGGCCCAACCAAAACCAACAGGAATGATGAAATTACGCAGTGGCATTTTTTTTAGCAACTTTTTTCGGTAACAGAAATTCAAACATGCATCATATTTACAACAAAAGGCGTTTATTGATTCAGATCAATTATCGATTTATTAACACCTTAGGTGGCTTTGTTTTTGGTGGGAATTTAAATTTTTACACTTAAGATGTGATCTCGATGGGATCATAAATACCTGTTAATAGGTATATTCATCGGGACTGTAAACCACACAAATGGAATGGATAATGAAAAAGACAACTCTGGTGGTGTTAGGGGCTCTGATGGCTCCTATGGTAGCAAGCGCGCATCAAGCGGGTGATTTCCTGTTCCGTGCAGGGACTGCAACAGTTCGTCCTAATGCAGGTTCGGACAACGTTTTAGGGCTGGGGACGCTCGATGCTAAAAACAACACTCAGCTCGGCCTGACGTTCGGTTATATGGTGACCGACAATATCGGTGTTGAACTGCTGGCAGCTACACCATTCCGTCATAAAGTTACCTTGGCGGGTCAGGATATTGCAACAGTTCACCAACTGCCGCCAACGCTGATGGCACAGTACTACTTTGGTGACAAGCAGGACAAACTACGCCCTTATCTGGGTGTTGGCGTAAACTACACCACGTTCTTCGATGAGAAGTTCAACGACTACGGTAAAAGCGCGGGTCTAAGCAACTTGGATCTGAAAGATTCTTGGGGTGTTGCTGCCCAGGCGGGGATGGATTACAACCTGGATGAGCACTGGATGCTGAACATGTCGGTCTGGTGGATGAATATCGAAACAAAGACCCGATTTGATGTTGCTGGTGGCCCAAGTCAGAGCATTGACACTCGTCTGGATCCATTTGTATTTATGTTTGGTGCGGGCTACCGCTTCTAAGCTACGCTGCAATAAGGAGGCGCTGTTCGGCGCCTCCCTCTTTAGTTATTTAATGCGCATATCGTTTTCGACGGATTTAACTCCTGCCACGCCGCGTGTGACCTGAATAGCACGGTTAGCATCGGCACTGGAGCTGACAAAACCGCTCAGCTGTACCCGGCCCTTAAAGGTTTCAACGCTAATCTCGGTGGACTTGATGGTCTTATCCGCCAGCAGTGCTGACTTCACCTTGGTAGTGATGACCGTATCGTCAATATAGCCGCCAGTCCCTTCTGATTTTGCCGTTGGAGCACAGGCAGAAACTGCCATCGCCAAAATAGCTGCCATGCACAGCGCCGAAAGGGTTTTAAATAGCTTCATAAATGACTCTCCTTGCAAATGTTATTGTTGAAATTAAACGCTGATTTCAATCAGCTAACGAAATCGTATGCACTGAGCCACTGAATATTTAGCGGCAAATATGATTGTGGGGCAGGATGCTGGTTTGTTCAAATTGTTTGCAAAAAAATCTGTAGCAAGACTGAGGGTAAACAAAGTGTTATCACCGGATACCTTTGCAATATCCGGTGATTGAGGGGCGAGATTAAACGCGGGTAGCGGCTTTCATTTCACGTACAAACTTGCCTAGCTTGGCCAACATTTCTGCCGGTTGAGCCAGATTCTGTTCGATGATTTTTACAATTGCCGAACCGGAGATTGCCCCGGCGGCCCCGGCTTGCAACGCATCCTTGACCTGTGATGGTTCAGAGATGCCAAAACCTTGCAGCGGTGGCGCCGCATGATACTCGCGCAGCTTATTGACCAGGTGGTGCAGCGGTAACTGCGCCCGGCTTTCCGTGCCTGTTACCCCGGCTCGTGACAGCAGGTAAGTGTAACCCCGGCCGTGGGACGAGATTTCACGCAGTAAATCCTCATCCGCATTTGGTGGGCAGATATAGATTGGCGCGATGCCGTGGCGAGTTGCTGCCGCGCGGAAAGGTGCGGACTCCTCGAAAGGCACGTCCGCGATCAACACTGAATCTACACCGGCCTGCGCACAGCGCTGATAAAATGCGTCAATACCGCCGTGGAACACCAGGTTGGCGTACATCAGCAGGCCAATCGGAATATCAGGGTGCTTCTGGCGGATTGCCGCCAGCATTTCAAAACAGTGCGTTGGCGTAACCCCAGAAGCGAAAGCACGCAGTGCTGCGCTTTGAATGGTTGGGCCATCGGCCAACGGATCCGAGAAGGGGATCCCCAACTCCAAGGCATCTGCACCGTTTTCCACCAGCGTATCGATAATCTGTAACGATAGCGTCGGGTTTGGGTCGCCGAGGGTGACAAACGGCACGAAGGCGCCTTCTTTATTATTTTCCAACCGTTTGAACAGTTGCTGATAACGTTCCATCAGATTTCTCCCCGTGCTTTCAGAATGTCGTGAACGGTAAATATGTCTTTGTCGCCGCGGCCGGACAGGTTAACCACCAGGATCTGTTCTTTCTGCGGCTCTTCACGGATCATTTTCAGCGCGTGTGCGAGGGCATGGGAAGACTCCAACGCCGGGATAATCCCTTCGTGGCGGGAAAGCGCTTTGAAAGCCTCCAGCGCTTCATCATCGGTGATCGACACGTACTCTGCGCGGCCGATGCTGTTCAGATAGGCGTGCTGCGGGCCAACGGAAGGGAAGTCCAAACCGGCGGAAATCGAGTAAGACTCTTCGATCTGGCCTTCAGAGGTTTGCATCATCGGTGATTTCATACCGAAGTAGATCCCCACCTTGCCATGCTTCAGCGGCGCACCATGCTGGCCGGTTTCGATCCCCAGGCCAGCGGGTTCAACGCCGATCAGGCCAACGCTGTCATCATCGATAAAGTCGGCAAACATGCCGATGGCGTTGGAACCACCGCCAACGCAGGCCAATACGGCATCCGGCAGACGGCCTTCACGCTCCAGCACCTGAGCTTTGGTTTCTTCACCGATCATGCGTTGGAATTCACGCACGATGGTCGGGAACGGGTGCGGGCCTGCGGCAGTGCCCAGCATGTAGTGGGCCTTATCGTAAGAGCCAGACCAGTCGCGCAGCGCTTCGTTACAGGCATCTTTCAGCGTGGAAGAACCGCTGTGCACCGGGATCACTTCAGCCCCCATCAGGCGCATACGGAATACATTAGGTGACTGGCGTTCAATGTCCTTGGCACCCATGTAGATGCGGCATTTCAGACCGAGCAGGGCGCATGCCAGCGCAGAGGCCACACCGTGTTGGCCAGCGCCGGTTTCCGCGATGATCTCGGTTTTGCCCATGCGTTTGGCAAGCAGCGCCTGGCCCAATACCTGGTTGGTCTTATGGGCACCGCCATGCAGCAGATCTTCACGCTTTAGGTAGAGTTTGGTTTTGCTACCGGCAGTCAGGTTTTTGCACAGCGTCAGTGCCGTTGGGCGGCCCGCATAGTTTTTCAGCAGATCGATAAACTCTGCCTGGAACTCAGGGTCACGCTGGGCGCTGACGAAGGCTTCTTCCAGTTGTTTCAGGGCTGGCATCAAAATTTGCGGCACGTACTGACCGCCAAATTCGCCGAAGTAAGGGTTAAGCAGCGTCATTATTTTTCCCGTTATTATCCGTTAAATGAGGTTCGCAATCAGTAGGCGCGCAGGGTTTGGAACACCGCTGCCAGACGCCCGGCATCTTTGATGCCGGGTTGGCTCTCTACGCCAGAGTTGAAATCGAGGCCCGCACAGCCCAGTTGGGCCGCATCTATACAGTTGTCTGCACTCAGGCCGCCAGCCAGCATCACGTTGTCCAGCGTTTGGCCCCGCAACACCGACCAGTCAAATCGAACCCCGGTACCGCCAGCGCCGTTATCCAGCAGGTAACGATCGACCTGTTGCAGATCGCGAGCGGGCAGGCTGTCTTTTACGCTCAAGGCTTTCCAGATCTGACAGGTGGCTGGCAGCTCGGCGCGCAGGGCGTTGATATAAGCCTGGTCTTCCGCGCC
This sequence comes from Serratia sp. NCCP-200, assembly GCF_059697885.1. NCBI lineage: Bacteria > Pseudomonadati > Pseudomonadota > Gammaproteobacteria > Enterobacterales > Yersiniaceae > Serratia > Serratia sp. NCCP-200. The sequence goes on along the minus strand of NZ_BAAKUJ010000003.1, from coordinate 796,693 downwards.
GTGCAGTTGCACCGCATGCAGACCAAGGCGCTCAGCAGTTTGCGCTACCGTAGCGATGGGCGCATCACAGAAAACGCCCACGTATTTCAACGGCGCTCCGGCGATCACTTCCCTGGCGCGGGCAATGTCCACGTTACGCGGGGAACGGCCAACGAAGATCAGACCGCCGTAGTTGGCACCGGCCTGATAAGCGGCGGCGGCATCTTGCGGCCGGGTCAGGCCACAGACTTTGTTGTCACCGAGGATCACGCGGCGTACCGTGCTGCGCAGGTTGGCCTCCGACATCAATGCGCTACCGATCAGAAAACCGTTGGCATAGCGGCTGAGTTCACGGATCTGGCGATAGTTATTGATGCCGGACTCGCTGATCACCGTTACGCCATGTGGCACTTTAGGAGCCAGGGTGCGGGTGCGATCCAGATCGATAGACAGATCGCGCAGATCGCGGTTGTTGATGCCAATCACTTTGGCTTCGAGCTGTACCGCACGCTGTAATTCTTCTTCGCTTATCACCTCGGTCAGCACGCCCATATTCAGGCTGTGTGCCACCGCAGCAAGTTGGCGGTACTGTTCGTCATCGAGCACTGACAGCATCAACAGAATGGCGTCGGCCTGGTAGTGACGTGCCAGATAGATTTGGTAAGGGTCGATCATAAAGTCCTTACACAGTACCGGCTGGGTCACGGTTTTACTCACCAGCGGCAGAAAATCGAAGCTGCCCTGGAAGTATTGCTCATCGGTCAGCACCGAGATCGCCGAGGCGAAGTCCTTATACACCGAGGCGATTTCCACCGGGTCAAAATTCTCGCGGATCAGCCCCTTGGAAGGAGAGGCTTTTTTGCATTCGAGAATAAATGCCGTTCTGGCGCCTTGTAGCGCATGATAAAAGCTACGCTCGCTTGGCACGATTTCGTTTTGAAAGCTGGCTAAGGGCTGTTGTTGCTTACGTGCCGCGACCCACTGCGCCTTGTCACGAACAATCTTGTTGAGCACGGTTTCCTGCATCATTTATCCTCTTGCTGCCAAAGCAGTGACACGCTGGTAAGCCTGCCCACTGTGGATCATTTCCAATGCCTGCTGCGCGTTCTGGCGCAGGTCTTCCTGTCCGAATAGTTTCAGCAACAGTGCGACGTTGGCGGCGACCGCCGCGGCGTGCGCTGGCTCACCTTTACCTTGTAACAACCTTGCCAGAATGTCACGGTTTTCTTCCGGCGACCCACCCAGCAGGGAGCCCAGCGGGTAGCTGTCCAACCCAAAAGAGTTAGGCGTCAGCTGATAACTTTCAATTTCGCCGTCATTCAGCTCCGCGACGTGAGTGGTGGTGTGGATCGCCACTTCATCCATTCCGCCACCGTGCACGACGGCGGCGCGCTGATAACCCAATACGCGCAGGGTTTGGGCGATTGGCAGCACCAGCTCCGGGCTGTAGACCCCAATCAACGCCAACGGTGGGCGAGCCGGGTTAATCAACGGCCCGAGTACGTTGAACACCGTGCGGGTCTTCAACTGTTGGCGTACCGGCATCGCATGGCGAAAACCGGTGTGATACTGCGGCGCAAACAGGAAACATACGCCCAGTTCATCCAAAGCCTTGCGGGATTCTTCCGCAGGCAGATCCAGGCGGATCCCGAAAGCGGCCAACAGATCGGATGAACCGGAACGGCTGGAGACGCTGCGGTTGCCGTGCTTAGCCACCTTAACTCCACAGGCTGCAGCGACAAAGGCGCTGGCCGTAGAGATATTGATGCTGTTGGTGCCGTCACCGCCGGTGCCGACGATATCCGCGAAGGCATAGTCCGGGCGTGGGAACGGTAGAGCATCGGCCAAGAGCGCCTTGGCTGCCCCGGCGATTTCTTCCGGGTGCTCACCGCGGATCTTCATGCTGATCAATGCCGCCGCCAGTTGGCTAGGTTCCAGCTCACCGCGCACGATAGCGCTGAATAACTGCTGGCTTTCTTCCTGGCTCATCGACTCTGAGCGATACAGTTTTTCAAGAATAGGTTGCATAGTCGGTTCCCCTTGATTATTTCGCCAGCGCCCAGGCCAACGTCTGCTCAAGCAAACGCGCGCCTTGGGTGGTCAGAATGGATTCTGGATGGAATTGGAAACCACATACGCGGTGTTCATCGTGACGCACTGCCATCACCATGTCGCCGAAGCGAGCATTGACGGTCAGCCCTTCAGGGATATTGCTGCCGACCAGCGAATGATAGCGGGCGACCGGCAGCGGATTGGCCATACCGGCAAACATCCCCTGGTTATCGTGAGTAATGGAAGAAGCCTTGCCGTGCAAGATCTCACCGGCCTGGCCAACGTGGCCGCCATAGGCTTCCACAATCGCCTGATGGCCGAGACAGATCCCGATGATTGGCATCTGGCCGCGCAGGCGTTGCAACAGCTCTGGCATACAACCAGCGTCGGCTGGAGTACCAGGGCCTGGGGACAGCATTAAAATAGGCTGTTCCATCTGTTGCAGGCGCGCGATGATGATCTCGGCGGCAATCTGGTTACGGTAAATGACTACCTGATGACCGCTGGCACGCAGTTGATCGACCAGGTTGTAAGTAAAGGAGTCGACGTTGTCGAGCAGTAAGATATCGGCCATTAGAAAATCTCCTTGGCCTGGTGCGCGCTGGCGATGGCACGCAGCACGGCACGTGCCTTGTTACGGGTTTCATCGGCTTCTGCCTGTGGAACGGAGTCCAGCACCACACCGGCACCGGCCTGCACAGTGGCAACACCGTCCTCAACATACGCGGAACGAATGACAATACAGGTATCGAGATCGCCGTGAGCGGTAAAGTAGCCCACTGCGCCGCCGTAGCTGCCACGACGGGTGCCTTCAGAGGCGGCAATCAGCTGCATGGCGCGTACTTTCGGGGCGCCGCTAAGCGTGCCCATATTCATACAGGCCTGATAGGCATGCAGCACGTCGAGATCGCCACGCAGCTTGCCGACCACGCGGGAAACCAGGTGCATCACGAATGAGTAACGGTCTACCTTGGTCAGGTCGGCAACATAGCGGCTGCCAGCTTCACAGATGCGGGCCAGATCGTTGCGGGCCAGGTCGACCAGCATCAGGTGTTCCGCCAGCTCTTTATGGTCGGTACGCATTTCCAGTTCGATACGGCTGTCGAGATCCAGATCCAGCGAACCGTCGGCGCGGCGTCCGCGAGGACGAGTACCGGCGATCGGGTAAATTTCGATTTGACGGCTGGTAGCTTCATATTTCAGCGCGCTTTCCGGCGAGGCACCGAACAGCGTGAACTCGTCGTCCTGCATAAAGAACATGTAAGGGCTTGGATTGTTTTCCTTCAGCGTCTGGTAAGCCGCCAGCGGGTTAGGGCAAGGCAGGGAGAAGCGACGAGAAGGCACTACCTGGAAAATCTCACCGTGACGGATCGCCTGCTGCAACTGGCTGACCACCGCGCCGTACTCTTCATCGCTTTGATTGCAGCTTAGCTGCATGTCTTCCAGTTTTTGATGAGGAATGGCGATCGGAGTTTGTTGCAATTGCACCTGAAGCTGTTGGAGACGCTGCTGCAAACGCAGAGTTTCAGCGTGGTCACCGGTAAATACGCTGGCTTGCAAACGGGCCACACCGCGCTGGTGATCCAGCACCAGCAGCGTTTCCGCCAGGTAGAAACAGAAGTCCGGGCAGCGTTGGTCTTGGCGCAGCTCCGGCAGGTCTTCAAACCCGGCCACCAGGTCATAGGCAAACAGGCCGCCGAGCAGCATAGCTTCACGCTCATCGGCTGGGGCGTCGACCAGCGTCAGCATCGTGCGCAATGCATCAAACACCGACAGTGAACGCAGGCGGGCATCTTCGTCTTGTACCGTATCAATTGCCGGGAAGGTCAGCTCACGGCCATTAGGGCGAGCCTGGATTTGAACGTCGGCAGGCAAGGCTTCATCCAACAGTGGCAGCAGGGCTGCACCGTTAGCGGTCAACGCCTGAAGGCTGACCTTACGGCCCAAGGCGGTAATGCGCAGGGCACTGTCAACAATCAGCAGGCTTTTCAGGTTTTGCTTGCTGTTGATTTCCGCCGAGTCCAGCAACAGGGTGGCAGGGCGCGCGCCGCACAGCTGATGAAAAATCGCCGTCGTATCGCTGCGGTAACCGGCCTGTGCCGTGAGGAGTTTGAGCTGTGGTTTGATGTTCATCTTCGGTAGTTCCAGTCAAATCTTGTCCATAAAAAAGCCCGCTGTAATGAGCGGGCCTAGGGAATCTGCAGTGTCAGATGACAGGTATGCGTGATTACTCGACCCTTGATTGGGAAGTACGCCACCAGCGAAGAAGAGAAGTGTGCTTAGTCATCATGTTGCTCTCTGTATTTTCATCCAACACGGTTATTGCCGTGAACTTGTGTACTAGTTAACTGGAACGAAGGGGCAATGTCAACTCTCTTTTTGCACAATATGTTAGCGGCTAGCGTAGAATCGTTAATCTGGCGGGAGCGCCATCGGCAGAATAGATTTCCGTCCGGCCAACCATAACGGGTATGATAGAAAGCCAAGCCATCGCGAGATATCCCTTTTGACAGACAGCAGCCCACAACCCTCCGCTTTTACCCTGTACGATCTCCACAGCCACACCACCGCTTCGGACGGTTATTTAACGCCGACTCAACTGGTGCAGCGAGCCGTTGAGATGCGCGTTGGCGTGCTGGCTATTACCGATCACGACACCACCAACGGATTGGCAGAGGCTGCGGCCGCGATAGCCGATCTTGCCTTGCCCTTGCAGCTGGTTAACGGCGTGGAGATTTCTACACTGTGGGAAAACCATGAGATCCACATTGTTGGGTTGGGGCTCGACATCACCCATCCGGCGCTGCTACAGCTGCTGGTCGAACAGACCGAACGCCGTAATCTGCGGGCGCAAGAAATCGGTGTTCGGTTAGCAAAAGCGCGCATTCCCGATGCCTATGCCGGAGCGCAGCTGCTGGCGGGGGATGGGGCGGTTACCAGAGGGCATTTTGCCCGTTTTCTGGTGCAGCAGGGCATAGCTGGCAACATGGCGCAGGTGTTCAAGAAGTATCTCGCCAAAGGGAAAATCGGCTATGTTCCGCCACAGTGGTGTACAATAGAACAAGCCATTGATGTCATTCATCAATCCGGTGGCCAAGCGGTGATGGCGCATCCGGGCCGTTACGATCTGACGGCAAAATGGCTGAAACGTCTGTTGGCCTATTTTGCCGAACACGGCGGTGATGCGATGGAGGTGGCGCAGTGTCAACAAGCCCCCCATGAGCGTACGGTATTGGCTAAATATGCGCAGGACTACCAATTATTAGCGTCTCAGGGTTCGGATTTCCATCAGCCCTGTTCGTGGATTGAGTTGGGGCGCAAACTGTGGTTACCCGGCGGTGTTGAACCGGTTTGGCGCGATTGGCCACTGCCCCAACAGAACTTAGTAGATTGATTTAACACGGGCGTTGTTTTGCGCGTGCATCATTTTCAGGAGTTAGAGATGAGCCAGCTATTTTATATTCATCCGGACAATCCGCAGCCGCGTCTGGTTAATCAGGCCGTAGAGGTGCTGCGCAAGGGCGGCGTGATCGTCTATCCAACAGACTCTGGCTACGCGCTGGGCTGCAAACTTGAGGAGAAGACGGCGTTGGAGCGTATCTGCCGTATTCGCCAGTTGGACGGTAACCACAACTTTACGCTGATGTGCCGCGATCTGTCCGAGCTGTCGACCTATGCCTATGTGGACAATTCGTCTTTTCGCCTGATCAAGAACAATACGCCGGGCAATTACACCTTCATCCTGAAAGCGACCAAAGAAGTGCCTCGTCGCCTGATGAATGACAAGCGTAAAACCATCGGCCTACGTGTGCCATCCAACCCGATCGCTCTGGCATTGCTGGAAGTGCTCAATGAGCCGATGATGTCGACCACGCTGATGCTGCCAGGCAATGACTTTGCCGAATCCGATCCGGAAGAGATCAGCGAACACCTTGGCAAGCAGGTGGATCTGGTGATCCACGGCGGTTTCCTGGGCCAGCAGCCAACCACGGTTATCGACCTGACCGAATCCTCCCCGGAAGTGATCCGTGAAGGGGCTGGCGATCCAGCGCCTTTCCGCTAAACTGCCGGACGAAGTCAGTGCCAAGGAGGGATAAAGCCTGTATAATAAACGGTTGGTTTTGACCAAGTGCTAATCTTTGCGGCCGTCTCTCCTTGCTGAGAGTGGCGGCAAAGTCCCCCCGACGCCTGTGAAGGCGACATTAGAGGTTGCTCAATGAGCGAAAAGTTACAGAAAGTATTAGCGAATGCTGGCCATGGCTCGCGTCGTGAAATAGAAACCATGATTGAGGCGGGTCGCATCAGCGTCGACGGTAAGATCGCCAAACTGGGCGACCGCGTTGAAGTGGTCGCCGGGATGAAAATTCGTCTGGACGGTCACGTTGTCTCAATCAAAGAATCCGAAGAAGCGGTTTGCCGCGTGCTGGCTTATTACAAGCCGGAAGGCGAACTCTGTACCCGTAGCGATCCAGAAGGCCGCCCAACGGTCTTCGATCGCCTGCCAAAACTGCGTGGCTCTCGCTGGGTAGCGGTAGGGCGTTTGGACGTGAATACCTCAGGCTTGCTGCTGTTTACCACAGACGGTGAACTGGCTAACCGCCTGATGCATCCAAGCCGCGAAGTTGAACGCGAATACGCTGTGCGCGTGTTCGGCCAGATCGACGACGAAAAGCTCAAGCAACTGAGCAAAGGTGTCCAACTGGAAGATGGCCCTGCGGCATTCCGCACCATCTCCTTCCAGGGTGGCGAAGGGATCAACCAGTGGTACAACGTCACGCTGACCGAAGGCCGTAACCGTGAGGTGCGTCGCCTGTGGGAAGCCGTTGGCGTGCAGGTAAGCCGCTTGATCCGCGTGCGTTACGGCGATATCGATCTGCCAAAAGGCCTGCCTCGTGGCGGCTATACCGAGCTGGATCTGAAGGCGATCAACTATCTGCGTGAGCTGGTGGAACTGCAACCGGAAACCGTCAGCAAACTGCCGGTGGAACGCGATCGCCGTCGTGTGAAGGCCAACCAGATCCGCCGTGCGGTAAAACGTCACAGCCAGGTTGCTCCCGGCAGCCGTCGTGGCGCACCAGGTAGCAGCAAACCGGGTAAACCGGCCAAGTCTTCCAAGCGTAGCTAAATTTATCACCGTGGCCTTGCCTTCTGGCTTGGCCACGGGTTATTCAGTTACCAGTCAATACCCTGCTGAGCCTTGATCCCCGCTTCAAACGCGTGCTTCACCGGCCGCATCTCCGTCACGGTATCCGCCAGCTCCAGCAAATCGCGATGACAGCCACGCCCGGTGATAATCACCGTCTGGTGTGCAGGACGCTGCTCAAGGGCTTCCAGCACCTCTGACAGCTCTAAATAGCCGTAGGTGACCATATAGGTCAACTCGTCCATCAGCACTAGATCCAGGCTGCTGTCGGCCAGCATCCGCTTACCGTGTTGCCAGACGGCCTGACAGGCGGCGGTATCGCTTTCCCGATCCTGGGTTTCCCAGGTAAAGCCGGTTGCCATGACCTGAAATTCCACGCCGTGCTGTTGCAGCAGGTTTTTCTCGCCGTTAGGCCACTGGCCTTTGATAAACTGGATCACTCCGGCCTTCATCCCGTGGCCGACGGCACGGGTGACGGTGCCAAATGCAGCGGTGGTCTTGCCTTTGCCATTGCCGGTAAAGACCAGCAACAGACCACGGGTTTCCTGCGCGGCGGCAATGCGGGCATCCACCTGTTCTTTCAGCCGTTGCTGGCGTTGTTGGTGACGATCTTCAGCCATGTTAAATGCTTCCTTATTCGGCGGCGCCGGGTTTACGGTTGGGCTGAGCATCGAAGCTCATGCCGGTTTTACGGCGGCTGTCATCGCCCATCAAATACAGATACAACGGCATGATATCGGCCGGTGTTTTCAGCTTGTTTTTATCTTCCTGCGGGAATGCAGATGCACGCATTTTAGTGCGAGTTCCCCCAGGATTGATGCAATTTACCCGCAAGTTACGGTTTTTATACTCATCGGCCAATACCTGCATCATCCCTTCGGTAGCAAACTTGGAAACGGCATAGGCCCCCCAGCCAGCACGGCCGGTGCGGCCGACGCTGGAGCTGGTGAACACCAACGATCCCGCATTTGATTTCAGCAGCAACGGCAGCAGCGCCTGGGTAAGCATGAAGGTGGCATTCACGTTGACCTGCATCACTTCGTTCCACATGGTCATCGAAAGCTCGGCCATTGGGGCGATGTCGCCCAACAGACCAGCGTTTTGCAATACGCCGTCCAGACGTGGCACCTTGGTGGCCAAGTCTTCCGCCAGGGTTTGGCACTGCTCTGGCGTGGTGTGTAACAAATCCAGCGTTACGATATGCGTCGGGGCGCTGGAGATGGCGGCAATTTCGGCCTGGACGGCCTGCAGTTTGCTTTCCGTGCGGCCAAGAAGCACTAGCTGTGCGCCGTAGCGAGCGTAAGTCAGCGCCGCCTCTCGACCAATGCCGTCGCCCGCCCCGGTGACCAGAATAATTCGTTGTTCGAGCAGATCCTGCTTAGGTTGGTAATGCACAATAATTCCTCGCGCCTGTTTGGCGGCTCCCGCGCTATGGCTGGGAGCTTGGGTGGATTGCGGATCGCTGGCAGGAGCAGGGTTGCTCAACCACAATGGCGATCCGCTGCGAATTTTTGTCAGTAATTTAATGAATAATGTCTGTTATATGCCTGAAATGGATCGCATTTTCAATGAGTAACCTACAGAAACGGCATTCTTTTGTAACAAAAACGGTACAATAGTGGCTTGGTTATCGCTGCGGGCAACCCCATAGCACGGAGGTGTGCCGTATGCTCATCAATCTGAATTTTCATTTAGGCGCGACAGCCGTGGTGCCATTTGCTAAAAAGTACCTAGGGGCGCTGCATGCTGCGCCCGCTCAACTAACAAACTGTAAATAAAGGCGGTATCTGTGGAGTTTATATCTGTTTATGGCCTTTTCCTGGCCAAAGTTGCCACGGTGGTGATTGCTATTGCCGCGCTGGCGTTGCTGGCGGTAAGCCTCGGGCAGCGCAAGAGCCAGCAGAAAGGGGAACTACAGCTTACCGACCTGGGTGAGCAATATCGTGAAATGCAGCGGGAAATGCGCCTTGCCCGCATGGGGGCGGCAGAGCAGAAGGCCTGGAGCAAGCAGTTCAAAAAGCAGAACAAGGCCGACGACAAGCTGAAAAAACAGCGCGCCAAGGCCGGTGCGGTAGAGGCCGTCAAACCTTGCCTGTATGTACTGGACTTCAAGGGTAGCATGGATGCCCATGAGGTCAGCTCACTGCGTGAAGAGATCTCTGCCGTGTTGGCAGTAGCTACGGCTAAGGACGAGGTGTTGCTGCGTTTGGAGAGCCCTGGTGGGGTGGTGCACGGCTATGGTCTGGCAGCGTCGCAACTGGAGCGCCTGCGTAAGGGCGGTATCCGCCTGACGGTGGCGGTGGATAAGGTCGCGGCTAGCGGCGGTTATATGATGGCCTGCGTGGCCGACCGCATTGTGGCGGCCCCGTTCGCCATCATTGGTTCGATCGGCGTGGTTGCGCAGATCCCCAACTTCCATCGCTTGCTGCAAAAGAGCAATATCGATGTGGAATTGCACACCGCGGGCCAGTTCAAACGCACCTTGACCCTGTTTGGTGAGAATACCGAACAAGGGCGGGAAAAGTTCCGTGAAGATCTGAACGAAACCCACGAGTTGTTCAAACAGTTTGTTCATCAGCAACGCCCCTCATTGGCTATCGAAGAGGTCGCGACCGGTGAGCATTGGTATGGCACTCAGGCAAAAGATAAAGGGCTGGTTGACGCGGTCGGCACCAGTGACGATCTGCTGATTGCCGAGATGGAAAACCATGAAGTGGTGGGGGTACGCTATGCCCGCCGAAAACGCCTGATCGATCGCTTTACCGGCAGTGCGGCAGAGAGTGTCGATCGTCTGCTGTTGCGCTGGTGGCAGCGCGGTGAGAAACCGCTGTTGTAAGCCGGTAAATCGGTGAATGCACGGGGCCTGATGGCCCCGTTTTTAATGGTTAACCCACCAGATGGTATTTCTCGGAAAGCACATGAGCCAGGTGCTTAAACATATTAAATACGGCGGTGGTTTTTGCCGTTGGCAGACCCTCGGGATCTAAAAAGAACTCGCCGCGGAAAACCAACACGCTGCCTTTCTGCTCAACGTCGGTGGCCACCATGCCGTGCATATAATCTTCATGTTGGCGGATGATGTTATTTGCTTCAGTAAGCAGATCTGCTCGTTCGATGGGTTGAGTGTTGTTACGCATTTATTTCTCCTGCTAGCGAAAATTCTGAACGTATTCTAGCGCGGGTTCGCGTTTATCCGCAAACCAGCTAAGGTTTAATTGCCGTCTGGACGGCCAGTGATTTGACCGTCCGTGGCGAAATGAGGTTTTCCGCGCTAATTAAGTTGCGTCGCGTTTGTTATCAGGTAGAGTGTGGGATTTTGCGGCTTCCGGTGGAAGGATTTGTTTACGCTCAACGCAGGTCATAGCTGGCCTGGCTTCTGGGGTTTGGCGTGAACAGGTTAGACTGGTGAAATGCGTTCAGGTTGACCAGTTAGGCAACCATTAGAAAAAAACAGGTTGATCTCTTGCCAGAGTACCGCAATATAAATAAGAGATACGAATTGCCGCGGTACGGCGAGACAAATGGCTTCTTTTTAGAAGTATTAAATTCAGGTAAAGGTAATTATGGGCAAAGCTCTCGTAATAGTTGAGTCCCCGGCAAAAGCCAAAACTATTAATAAATATTTAGGTAATGACTACGTGGTGAAGTCCAGCGTCGGTCATATCCGTGATTTGCCGACCAGTGGCTCAGCTAGCAAAAAGAGCGCTGAGTCAACCGAAGACAAAACCAAAGACAAAGCCAAAAAGAAAGTCAAGAAAGATGAAAAGACCGCGCTGGTCAATCGCATGGGCGTCGATCCTTACCACGGGTGGGAAGCGCAATATGAGATTTTGCCCGGTAAGGAAAAAGTGGTCGCCGAGTTAAAGTCGTTAGCCGAAAATGCTGACCACATTTACCTCGCAACCGACCTTGACCGCGAAGGGGAAGCCATCGCCTGGCACCTGCGGGAAGTGATCGGTGGGGACGACAAGCGCTTTAGCCGCGTGGTGTTTAACGAAATCACCAAAAACGCGATCCAGCAGGCGTTCCAAGCGCCAGGCGAGCTGAATATCGATCGTGTCAACGCACAGCAGGCGCGTCGCTTTATGGACCGCGTGGTGGGCTACATGGTGTCGCCACTGCTGTGGAAAAAAATTGCCCGTGGCCTGTCTGCTGGCCGGGTGCAGTCCGTTGCGGTACGGCTGGTGGTGGAGCGTGAGCGCGACATCAAGGCGTTCGTACCCGAAGAATACTGGGAACTGCATGCCGATCTGCTGGCGAAAGGCGAAATTGCACTGCAGATGGAAGTCACCCACGCCCACGATAAGCCGTTCAAACCGGTTAACCGTGAGCAGACCCATGCCGCGCTTAACCTGCTGGAAAAAGCCCGTTATACGGTGCTGGATCGTGAAGACAAGCCAACCAGCAGCAAACCGGGTGCACCGTTCATCACCTCCACGCTGCAACAGGCTGCCAGTACCCGCCTGAGCTTCGGCGTGAAGAAAACCATGATGATGGCGCAGCGTCTGTATGAAGCCGGTCATATCACCTATATGCGTACCGACTCCACCAACCTGAGCCAGGACGCGGTCAACATGGTGCGTGGTTATATCGGTGACAACTTCGGCGACAAGTACCTGCCGAAGGCGCCTAACCAATACAGCAGCAAAGAAAACTCCCAGGAAGCGCACGAAGCGATCCGTCCTTCCGATGTCAGCGTATTGGCTGAACAGCTGAAAGATATGGAAGCGGATGCGCAGAAACTGTATCAGCTGATCTGGCGTCAGTTTGTCGCCTGTCAGATGACACCAGCGCAATACGACTCCACCACGCTGACGGTGAAAGCCGACGACTTCCTGCTGCGTGCCAAAGGCCGTACGCTGCGTTTCGATGGCTGGACCAAGGTGATGCCTGCGCTGCGTAAGGGCGATGAAGATCGCACCTTGCCGTTTGTGGAAGTGGGCAGCGAGCTGGATCTGCAAAAGCTGATCCCGAGCCAGCACTTTACCAAGCCACCGGCGCGTTACAGTGAAGCTTCACTGGTTAAAGAATTGGAAAAACGCGGAATTGGCCGTCCATCTACTTACGCCTCGATCATCTCGACCATTCAGGATCGTGGCTATGTGCGGGTAGAGAGCCGCCGGTTCTACGCGGAAAAAATGGGCGAGATCGTCACCGACCGCCTGGAAGAAAACTTCCGTGAGCTGATGAATTACGACTTCACCGCGCGCATGGAAAATGGCCTGGACCAGGTCGCCAACAACCAGGCGGAATGGAAAGCGGTGCTGGACGAATTCTTTGCCGAATTCAGTGAGCAGCTGGAAACCGCCGAGAAAGACCCTGAAGAGGGCGGTATGCGCCCGAACCAGATGGTGATGACCAGCATTGACTGCCCGACCTGTGGCCGCAAAATGGGCATCCGCACAGCCAGTACCGGGGTGTTCCTTGGTTGCTCCGGTTATGCGTTGACGCCGAAGGAGCGCTGTAAAACCACCATCAATCTGGTGCCGGAAGCGGAAGTGCTGAACATCCTGGAAGGGGATGATGCAGAAACCAACGCCCTGCGTGCCCGTAAGCGTTGCCAGAAGTGCGGCACTGCGATGGACAGCTACCTGATCGACAACCAGCGCAAGCTGCACGTGTGTGGTAACAACCCGGCCTGTGACGGCTACGAAATCGAGCAGGGCGAATTCCGCCTGAAAGGTTACGACGGCCCGATCGTGGAGTGTGAAAAATGTGGTTCCGAAATGCACCTGAAAATGGGGCGCTTTGGCAAGTACATGGGCTGCACCAACGAAAACTGCAAGAACACCCGTAAGATCCTGCGCAGCGGTGAAGTTGCGCCGCCGAAAGAGGATCCGGTCCCGCTGCCAGAGTTGCCGTGCGAGAAATCGGACGCCTACTTTGTGTTGCGTGATGGGGCGGCTGGCGTGTTCCTGGCGGCCAACACCTTCCCTAAATCGCGCGAAACCCGTGCGCCATTAGTGGAAGAGTTGCTGCGCTTCAAAGATCGTCTGCCTGAGAAATTGCGCTATCTGGCCGATGCGCCGGTGGCCGATCCGGAAGGCAACAAGACGATGGTGCGCTTCAGCCGTAAAACCAAGCAACAGTATGTCTCATCAGAGAAAGACGGCAAGGCCACCGGCTGGTCCGCATTCTTCGTTGATGGCAAATGGGTTGAAGGCAAGAAGTAACCCGGACGCAGGGCAACAGCAAAAAACCAGCTCACTGAGCTGGTTTTTTATTGGCGAAAATCGGCTGGCGGATCTATTCTTCCCTGCTTTTTCTTATTTTTTATCGGCAAGGCTCGGCGTTGATAATCATGCGAAAAGATCGTTATCATCTTGTGAAGCGGCTCTATACTTGGTGGCGCGACATGATATAATGGTTATATAAAAACGTTTTTTATGATTAAAGCTTATTAGCAACGGCGTTTTCATCAGCATCTGGGCGAAATCACTGTGTTTAAGGCTTGTGAGAATTAAGCATACCGGGCAACACCGAGATACCTGGCTGCGGCAGGCCGCAGTGTTTTAACCTAGGATGGTATTCAAATATGAAATTGCAGCAGCTTCGTTACATCGTAGAAGTGGTGAATCATAACCTCAACGTCTCTTCCACGGCTGAAGGTCTCTATACCTCGCAACCGGGTATCAGCAAGCAGGTGAGGATGCTGGAGGATGAGCTCGGCATCCAGATTTTCGCCCGTAGCGGCAAGCACCTTACCCAGGTGACGCCTGCTGGCCAGGAAATTATCCGCATTGCTCGCGAAGTGCTGTCCAAAGTGGAGGCCATCAAGGCCGTTGCCGGGGAACATACTTACCCGGACAAAGGTTCGCTGTATGTGGCAACCACCCATACCCAGGCACGCTACGCCTTGCCCAATGTGATCAAAGGCTTTATCGAGCGTTATCCGCGCGTATCGCTGCATATGCACCAGGGCTCGCCAACGCAGATTGCCGAAGCGGTTTCCAAAGGCTCGGCAGACTTTGCCATCGCTACCGAAGCACTGCATCTGTATGACGATTTAATCATGCTGCCGTGCTACCACTGGAACCGGGCGGTAGTAGTGAAGCCCGATCATCCTTTAGCGGGAAAAAGCCACATCACCATTGAAGAGCTGGCCGAGTATCCTATCGTTACCTATACCTTCGGCTTTACCGGACGCTCAGAGCTGGATACCGCGTTTAACCGGGCGGGGTTGACGCCGCGCATCGTGTTTACCGCTACCGACGCCGACGTGATCAAGACTTATGTACGCCTGGGACTGGGTGTTGGCGTGATCGCCAGCATGGCGGTCGATCCGGTGCAGGATCCGGATTTGGTGATGGTGGATGCCCGCGATATCTTTACCTATAGCACCACCAAGATAGGTTTCCGTCGCAGTACTTTCCTGCGCAGCTATATGTACGATTTTATCCAGCGTTTCGCTCCGCATCTGACGCGCGACGTGGTCGATACCGCCGTGGCTTTACGCACCAATGACGAGATCGAAGCCATGTTCAAGGACATCAAACTGCCGACCAAATAGGCCGTTAACTTGAGCCGCATTACACCATTTAAACCGCCGAAGGGCGGTTTTTCATTGTCTGATAACTGCTAACTCATTGACCTACCAGTAGCTTCCCGCCTTTGATTGCTCTTGCCTATCGTTATGATCAAAACGTGTTGTTATCAAAACGTTACATGGCGTTTGTGTTATCTTTAAATAACACCTCAGAAATCACCCTGGTTTGACATAATAAAAAATGGAGGAGCTATGTCGTCCGATCTTCGTAAAACGAGTATGGATAAGCTGGTAGCACTGGGTAGTGAGTATCACTATTACAGTTTGCCACTGGCGGCCAGACAGTTAGGGGATATTGACCGGCTGCCGAAATCGATGAAAGTGTTACTGGAAAACCTGTTGCGCCATGTGGATGGTGATACGGTACAGGTTGACGATCTGAAAGCGATCGTAGGTTGGTTGCAAACCGGCCATGCCGACCGCGAAATTGCTTATCGCCCGGCTCGGGTGCTGATGCAGGACTTCACCGGCGTGCCTGCTGTGGTGGATTTGGCGGCAATGCGTGAGGCCGTTCTGCGCCTGGGCGGGAAAGTCGATCAGGTGAATCCGCTATCACCGGTCGATCTGGTTATTGACCACTCGGTCACTGTCGATGAGTTTGGCGACGATGACGCCTTTGGCGAAAACGTGCGTATCGAAATGGAGCGCAACCACGAGCGCTACACCTTCCTGCGCTGGGGGCAAAAGGCCTTCAACCGCTTCCGCGTGGTGCCGCCCGGCACCGGCATCTGCCATCAGGTGAACCTGGAGTATCTGGGGCAAACCGTTTGGCATACCGAAGAGAATGGCCAACGCATTGCTTACCCCGATACCCTGGTGGGGACCGACTCCCACACCACCATGATTAACGGCCTTGGTATCCTCGGTTGGGGCGTTGGCGGTATTGAGGCCGAAGCGGCCATGTTGGGCCAGCCGGTCTCGATGCTGATCCCGGATGTGGTGGGCTTTAAACTCAGCGGTAAGTTATCCGAAGGTATTACGGCCACAGACCTGGTGCTGACCGTCACCCAAATGCTGCGTAAGCACGGTGTCGTCGGCAAGTTTGTTGAGTTTTATGGTGATGGGCTGGCCGATTTACCGCTGGCGGACCGGGCAACCATTGCCAACATGTCGCCAGAGTTTGGGGCAACCTGTGGCTTCTTCCCGGTGGATGACGTGACGCTGGGCTACCTGCAGTTAAGTGGTCGTAGCGCTGAGCAGATCGCATTGGTGGAAGCCTATGCCAAGGCTCAGGGGATGTGGCGCAATCCAGGCGATGAACCGGTGTTTACCAGCACGCTGTCGCTGGATATGTCGACGGTTGAGGCAAGCCTGGCAGGGCCAAAACGCCCGCAGGATCGTGTCGCGCTACCGCAGGTGCCAACAGCATTCACCGCCGCGACCGAGCTGGAGATTGGCGGTAAGAAAGATAAGCAGGAAGTGAAAAGCTTCACGCTGGGTGGCAAAAGCCTAGAGCTAAATGCTGGCGCGGTGGTGATCGCAGCCATTACCTCCTGTACCAACACCTCCAACCCGAGCGTGATGATGGCCGCTGGCCTGTTGGCCAAAAAGGCCGTTGAAAAGGGCTTGAAGACCAAGCCTTGGGTGAAAACCTCTCTGGCACCGGGTTCCAAAGTGGTGACCGAATACTTCGACCGCGCCAAACTGACTCCGTACCTGGAACAATTGGGCTTTAACCTGGTTGGCTATGGTTGTACGACCTGTATTGGTAACTCTGGCCCGTTGCCCGAGCCGATTGAGCAGGCGATCAAGGAAGGGGATCTCACCGTAGGGGCCGTGCTGTCCGGTAACCGTAACTTTGAAGGGCGCATCCATCCGCTGGTAAAAACCAACTGGCTGGCTTCGCCGCCACTGGTGGTTGCCTATGCGCTGGCAGGTAACATGAAGGTTGACCTGACCAAAGATGCGTTGGGCGTAGGTCGCGACGGGAAACCGGTCTATCTGAAGGATATCTGGCCTACCAGCCAGGAGATTGCCCAAGCCGTGGCCGAGGTCAGCACCGAAATGTTCCATAAGGAATATGGTGCCGTGTTTGATGGCGATGCCAGTTGGCAAGCGATCCAGGTGACCGGTTCCGCGACGTACGAATGGCAAGCCGACTCTACCTATATTCGCCATCCGCCATTTTTCAGTACCATGAAGGCGCAACCAGATCCGGTGCAGGACATTCACGGCGCGCGTATTCTGGCAATCCTGGCAGACTCGGTGACCACTGACCATATCTCGCCTGCGGGCAACATCAAGCGTGACAGTCCGGCGGGGCGCTACCTGAGCGAACGTGGTGTCGAGGTGAAAGAGTTCAACTCTTACGGTTCGCGCCGCGGTAACCATGAAGTAATGATGCGGGGCACTTTCGCCAACATCCGTATCCGTAACGAAATGGTTCCGGGCGTTGAGGGCGGTTATACCCGGCATCTGCCTTCGCAGAATCAGATGGCGATCTATGATGCCGCCATGCAGTATCAGCAGGAGCAGGTGCCACTGGCGGTGATTGCGGGTAAAGAGTATGGCTCCGGCTCCAGCCGTGACTGGGCAGCCAAAGGTCCACGTTTATTGGGGGTGCGAGTGGTGATCGCGGAATCCTTTGAGCGCATCCACCGTTCCAACCTGATAGGTATGGGCATCTTGCCGTTGGAATTCCCGCAGGGTATAACGCGCAAAACGCTGGGTTTGACGGGGGAGGAACTGATCGACGTGAGTGGTTTGCAGGCGTTGCAACCCGGCCAGACGGTACCGGTCAATATCACCTATGCCGATGGTCGGCAGGTGGTGGTGAATACCCGTTGCCGCATTGATACCGGCAATGAGCTGACTTATTACCAGAACGACGGCATCCTGCACTACGTTATCCGTAAAATGCTGTAGAGAGAACAAGGGCGCCAAAAGGCGCCCTTGTTGTTATTTTTTGTCCAGCAAGTGGCCCATTTTAGCGGCCTTGGTGGCCAGATAACGCTCGTTTTTCGGGTTACGGCCAACGATCAATGGCACGCGCTCGGAGATATTGATGCCCGCTTCGCTCAGGATCTCGACCTTCTTCGGGTTATTGGTCAGCAGGCGCACCGCATCCACCCCCAGCAGTTTGAACATATCGGCGCACAGGGTGAAGTCTCGCTCATCGGCGGCAAAGCCCAGCTGATGGTTGGCTTCCACCGTGTCCGCCCCTTTATCCTGCAAGGCATAGGCGCGTATCTTGTTCAACAGACCGATATTACGGCCTTCCTGGCGGTGATACAGCAGAATGCCACGGCCTTCCTCGGCGATCTGTTCCAACGCGGCTTCCAGTTGGAAACCGCAGTCACAGCGCAGGCTGAACAGCGCATCACCGGTCAGACATTCGGAATGAACCCGTGAGAGGACCGGTGTTTCGCCGGTAATATCGCCGAAAACCAGTGCCAGATGATCCTGCCCGGTGGCCAGTTCTTCGAACCCCACCATCAGAAAATCGCCCCATGGTGTTGGCAGTTTGGCTTCCGCCACACGTTTAAGCTGCATGTCACTCTCCAAAAACACTACCTGTCAAATCGCTGCGTGCATCCTACGACTGGAACAGGGGACTGACCAGCATTAAAACAGACGGCGACGATCGCTATTTCATTCATTGTCAGCTATTTTGCCATAACTTGTGGCCGAGCGGTGCTCAGCAAAGCAGCATATGGTGTTTTACCGCTCCTATTGTTGCAATAGGTCAGTTATCTATCTAATTTCTCTTGTTTTGCTGAGTTCGCAAGATTGTTACACTGCGGGTTAACCACAGCGGAAGGATAATGGGATGTTAAAGATAGCAAAACGCACGGCGGGCGGAGCGATTGTGCTGATGTTGTTGCCGCTGGCGGTCTGGCTTTTTGGCTGGCGCTGGCAACCCGGTGGTAATGACGGCCTGTTAAAAGCGCTGTTCTGGGTAACGGAAACCGTCACTGCGCCCTGGGGTATTCTCACCAGCCTGATCCTGTCGGCCTGGTTTCTGTGGTGTCTGCGCTTTCGGCTGAAAGCGGCGGTAGGGCTGTTCATCCTGTTGTCTGCGGCAATCGGGATTGGGCAGGCGATCAAATCTTCCATCAAAGAGCAGGTACAGGCACCGCGGCCGTTTGTCGTGTGGCTGGAATCGACCCATCAGATTGATGAAAAATACTTCTACTCGCTGGACAGGAAGCAGCGTAGCGCGCTGGTCAAAGAGCAGTTGCTGGACCAGGCGCTGGTACCTGAGTGGTTGAGTAAACACTGGCAGTTTGAAACCGGCTTCTCGTTCCCTTCAGGCCACACGATGTTTGCCGCTATGTGGGCATTGCTGGGGGTCGGGCTGTTGTGGCCGAGGCGGCATTATAAAACCGTAGCGGTGTTGATGATTTGGGCGTTTGGCGTGATGGCGAGCCGCCTGATGCTAGGCATGCATTGGCCGCGGGATCTGGCGATGGCAATTGCCATTAGCTGGTTGCTGGTTACCCTGGCCAGTTGGCTGACTCAGCGTTGGTTTGGGCCACTCACCATTCCACCGCAGGAGCAGCAGGAAATCAGCGAGCGGGAACGCGAGCAGTAATTCGCACGGTGCCTGTATTCAGGCACCGGTATTGATTACCTGATTAGCGATGCTGATAACAATTTACGCCCAGATATTTGTTGAATGCCTCATATAGCACCGCACCGGTTGCCGAATGATTCATTGCCACATGATGTTCAAAACCATTGTTGCAGATCCACGCCAGCAGATTTTCGAGATGCGGTACTTCAATAACGGCACGACAGCCTACGGTATCGAGAGGATCGTCCACCGATTGGCCTTCGCCCACGTAGGCTTTGACTTCGCCGGTAAAATCATCGGATGACAGACGGAAATAGGTGAGCGGGCCGCTTTTCATCCTGCCATGCACGGCACCACAGGTATTTTCTTTACCGACCGTGGTGCCGATGATATCGGCGGTGCCCATCGCCGGTGATTCAAGGCTGCTGCTGGCAAAGTTACCGCAGTGGAACAGCACACATTTGTTACGGTCGTCGCCGAAGTTATTGTTCCAGTCGGCAATTGAGGCCGGATTCAACGAAGCACTGGCCAACGCGTACATGGAAAGTGCGCCCATGACATCCACTTCACAGGCGCTAGGCATTAACTGCCCGGACATCACGCTCATGATCGAACAAACGTTGATCCCCAGATTTTCCTGCAACGAGGTCCAGCACTGGATTGCGGTGGTATCAATATCATTCGCCGCCACCCATTCGCTGATCACCACGAACAATTTGGCCATGGTGTTGAGCTTGTCGCTGGGAATGTCTTTGGCGTCCGCGTTCTCCACCAACAGCCCGAGTTTTTCCTGTACTCGCAGATCGCTGTCACTGATGTGCTTAATGCGGGTGAATATTTCAGACAGATCGAGGGTTTCTACCGCCACGCCCATCTTCTCCAGCAGCTTTTCGCTGTAGCGGACGGTATTAAAGCTGGCAGGACGTGCGCCTATCGCGCCGATGCGCACGCCTTGCATGGATTTCACGACGCGGCAGATCTGAGCGAAACGTTGCAGATCGGCGGCAAAAATCTCGCTATTCAATGCGCAGACATGTTGTGTGGTTAGCGTAAAGGGAATGCCGTATTGGCGCAGGTTGTTGCACAGTGAGATCTTGCCGCAGAAGCTATCGCGGCGGGTCGCCAGGCCCATCTTATCAAGATTATCTTCTTGCGCGTGGATTAACACCGGAACGTCCAGACCGGATAAACGCAGGGTTTCCGCGACGGCCTTTTCATCGCCGAAGTTGGGTAGCAGGATAACCACTCCGTGGATAGCATCGCGATGCTGGCGGAAAAGTTCGGCACAGACTTTGGCATCCTGGCGGGTTTCTACACCTCCCAGATGCGTCTGTCCGTCGGTTAACATGATGGTGTTGATCCCCTGGCGGGAGAACAGGGCTTCAGCCTGTTCGCGAGCCTCTGCGACTAAATAACTCGGGAAAAACCCACGGTTGCCAATGATTACGCCAAACGTTAATTGTTGTGGAATACGAGACATGACATCACTCCAATATCAGGTTATTTGGGCTGAAAGCGGCAGCGCGCCACGGCTTCTAGCCACTGTTTATAGTTGTCTTGCATGGTTTGTTGCCGACCGCTTTGAGGGTGCAGACGTTCGCCACCACTTGCCAGTTCCATCAAGGTTTCCCCGTCTTGCCACCAGCCGATGAATTTCCCCGCCAACAGTGAAGCTCCCAGAGCGGAAACCTCGGCGGCGGAGTGAATGACCAATGGACGTTGCAAAACATCGGCCTGTAGTTGCATCAACCAGCGGTTTTTGGTGGCGCTACCGTCAACACTCAAGGTAGCGAGCTGTTTGCCACAGGTTTTTTCCATGGCGAAAAAGACGTCGGCAATTTGGTACACCATGGATTCCAGTGCTGCACGGGCCAATACGGCGGGCGTGGCAGCATCCGTCAGGCCACAAACCATGCCACGTGCCTGGATATCCCACCAAGGTGCCCCTAACCCAGAGAGGGCCGGGACGTAATACACGCCTTGGTTGTTTTCCACCGATTGCGCCATGGCCGTTAATTGCAGCGGATCGTTGACGCCTAACATTCCCCCTAACCAGGCCGCACCCGAGCCGGTATGGGTAATGTTGCCCTCCAGCGCGTAATTCAGCCTGCCGTCGTGCCAGGCTAGGGTGGTGCTTAGCGGGGTATCACGATTGACCGGTTCGGCTAATGAGTACATTAACGATGAACCGGTGCCATAAGTGGCTTTTACCACCTGGCCACAGGCGTTTTGTTGCGCGTAAAGCGCGGCGTGAGAGTCACCAATCAGCGCCAGGATGGGGGTACCAACCGGTAATCCCGCAATGTCGGCAGTCTGCACTTCGCCGTGGAGAGAGGAAGAAGGGCGGACCTGTGCCAATGCGGCTTGCGGTATACCAAACAGGGCCAGCAGTTCATTATCCCATTGGGCTCGATAAATATTGAACAACTGGGTACGGGCTGCATTGGAGTAGTCGGTGGTAAACGAACGGCCAGCGGTTAGCTGCCAGTTCAGCCAACTGTCGAGAGTACCTATGCATAGCTCACCCTGCTCAGCCCGCCGCATACCGTCGGGGATCCCCGCTAACAAGGCTCGGATCTTGGCGGCCGGGAACAGAGGGTCTACAGGCAAACCGGTAAGCCGAGTGATCAGTTCACTGTAACCCTGAGAGCACAGTGTTCGAC
The DNA here is from genome assembly GCF_059697885.1 of Serratia sp. NCCP-200. Classification (NCBI taxonomy): domain Bacteria; kingdom Pseudomonadati; phylum Pseudomonadota; class Gammaproteobacteria; order Enterobacterales; family Yersiniaceae; genus Serratia; species Serratia sp. NCCP-200. The sequence goes on along the minus strand of NZ_BAAKUJ010000003.1, from coordinate 774,794 downwards.
AATAGGTTTCCGATCGCCGGTCCTGCCAACTGACGACGGGCGTCAGCGGCTTGCCGTCCAAACGCTGCCATACCAGCACGGATTCACGCTGGTTACTGATGGCGATCCCGGCTACCGTCACCGTGCCCAACTGTCGCAGGCAACCCCCAAGTGCTTGGCAAACGGCTTGCCAGATGGCTAGCGGATCCTGTTCGGCCAGGCCCGGGAGTGGATGGTTCATCGCCACACCCACGCTACAACGGGCGACTATCTGCCCATGGCGATCTACCGCGACCACCTTGGCATTAGTAGTACCTTCATCAATAGCCAGAATAATCGGGCTGGACATGGTTATGCTCCTTTACAAAGCGCCGTTGCGTTTCGTATCACACTTGCCGCATCAATACCGTGATGGGCTCGCATATCCTCGCGGCCTGCGGCAATAGCGTAGCCACCGTCAGCGATACCAAGCCTGATCAGGGGTATCGCGCAGCCCGCTTCTGCCAGCACTTCAGCCACCAGGCTCCCGACACCGCCGTTGATGTTGTGCTCTTCAACGGTAATGACGTGGCGGGATTTTTGCAGGATGGCCAAAAGCTGTGCGGTGTCACAAGGGCGGATGGAGGGGACGTTAATCACGGCTGCGCTAATGCCACGGTCGGCAAGCTGTGCAGCGGCGTTGACGATTTCATACACCGTTGAGCCCATGGCCACCAACGCAACGTCCGCACCCTCGCGCAACACGTCGATGGCACCTGGCGTAAAATGATAATTCTCGTCGTGTAACTCAGGCAGAGCCTTACCATCAAGGCGGATATACACCGGCCCGACATGTTGCAAAGCGTAGTCAATGATCTGACGGCATTCCACCGGGCAGGAAGGGGCATAAATCTCGATGTTGCCGAAACCGCGCAACACGGCAATGTCATCAATACTGTGATGGGTACTGGCCAGCGGGCCATAGCTGGCCCCAGAATTAAGCCCGAACAGTTTGACGTTGCTGTTGTTGTAGCAAACATCCACTTTGATCTGCTCGTTAGCCCGTGAAATCAGGAAGGGGGCAGCGTTGCAGGTAACGGCAATTTTACCGCCCATAGACAGACCGACAGCCGTGCCGACAAGTGTCTGCTCTGCAATACCAACGTTAACCAATCTGTCGGGAAACTGTTTCACAAACGGCGATATTTTTGCCGTAGAGGTTGAGTCTGCCACTACCGGTACCAGATCTATGCCGCGGTTAACGGCGTCTATAAAGGCATTCACCATCACGGTGGCCAGGTGTTCGCTATTACTCATCTTTCAGTTCCTCCAGGGCCAGTTCTACTTCGTCACCTTTAGGTATCCGGTGATGCCATTCTGCGCGCCCCTGTATAAAGGAGATGCCCGCGCCTTTGGTGGTATTGGCGATCACGACCTGGGGTTTCCCCTGGGGTTGTAATCCTTCCAGCGTAGTGACTACGTCCTGCATGTCGTTACCACGGCATTGCGTCACAGCCAGACCAAACGCCCGCCATTTCTCATCCAGTGGATCGGTATTGAGGATGTCTTTGGTCGCGCCCGCTAGTTGCAGATTGTTTTTATCATTGATGATAATCAGGTTGTCGAGCTGATAGTGGGCGGCGACCAGCGCGGCCTCCCAGTTGCTACCTTCGGCCAGTTCACCATCACCGGTGACCACAAAGACCCGGCGCTTGCTGTTGCTACGTTTTGCTGCCAAAGCGATACCTACCGCGACGGGTAAGCCATGCCCCAGGGCTCCGGTGTTCAACTCAACCCCGGGGGTTTTATGTTTCACCGGATGCCCCGGCAGATGCGAATCGGCGTGCTGATAGGTCGGCAGCCACTCTGGCGGGATGAAACCTGCTTCGGCCAGCACGCAGTAATAACCGCCAGCCGCATGGCCTTTTGACTGGATGTAGATGTCCCTCTCATCGCTGTTAACCAGCTCAGGGGAACAGTTCATTACCCGAAAATAGAGCGCCGTCAGAATTTCAACCTGTGACAAATCGGCTCCGGTATGCCCACCCGCCGGACTATTGGCATTGAGCACAATGATGCGCCGACGGATGGCACGCGCGGTTTTTTCCAGATCCGTAACGGACAGTGAGAACGGATTCATAGTATTACCTCTGCATTAAAAATCATAATTGAATATATATTCAATAAGGGCAAAAAAAATCGCTGATAAACAGACATAGTGACGTCCTACACCTTTCCAGCACCTTCCATTAACGTTTTCTGAGCGACCACGGCCGCCTTCTGCTGCATACGGTTTTGCATTTGGTCAATGATGACCGCGACGATGATCACTATGCCCTTGATCACCATTTGCCAGAACTCACTTACGCCCATCATCACCAATCCGTCGGCCAGGAAACCAATGACAAAGGCGCCGACCAGCGTACCGAGGATGGTGCCTCGTCCACCTGCCAGAGAGGTGCCACCCAGGACCACGGCGGCGATGGCATTCATCTCAAAGGCGGTCCCATTTGCCGGGTGGCTGGCAACCAACTGGGCGGAGACGACGATCCCGGCGATAGCGGCGCAGAAGCCTGACAAGGTATAAACCCAGACTTTGACCTGCCGCACTTTGACACCGGAAAGCTCGGCGGCTCGTTCGTTATCTCCTATCGCGTAGACGTGCCGGCCAAAAGGCAGACGGCGTGCCACGTAGGCGATGACAATGGCCAGCACGATCATGATCCAGATAGCCCACGGAATACCGAATAGCGTGCCGGACCCAATGAGATCGAAGCCGGTATTACCCAACTGAGGATTGCCGGCCAGCCCTGGGAAGGTTTCGCCGCCAGAAGTCAGCATCGCGGCGCCTCGCAGGATGTACATGGTGCCGAGCGTGCAGATAAAGGGGGCGACGTTGTAACGGGTAATAATCCAGCCGTTAACCGAGCCAATCAGCCCGCCAATCACCAGCACCACCGGAACAACCACCCAGACGCTGGGGAAAATAGCGATACCGAACATCGGCAGGACAATGCCCTTGGTGATTAGCCAACCCGCGATCATGCCGCACAGGCCGAGTGTGGCGCCGATAGAGAGATCGATACCGGCGGTGATAATGACAAAGGTAATGCCCAGCGCCAGGAAGGCGTTGATGGCAATGTGCTTGATCATGATCACCATGCTACCCGCAGCAAGAAAGCCCGGTACCATGGCGGCAAAGAAACCCACGATCAGAAACAGCGCGATAAAGGTGCGTAGTTTCAACAGCAGGAGTAACAGGTTCTCACGCGAACCGAATAGCGGAGACGGCCTGGCGGTGAGCGCGATGGTATCATTCGTTTTCATATTAAAACCCTTGTGCACTAGCGGAAACCAACGCCGACTCTTCGGCCTGTTCACGGGCGATATCAGCGGTTACTTTACCTACGGACATCACCAGGATGCGGTCTGACACCGCCATAATCTCTTTCAGATCCGAGGTGGAAAAGACGACCGCAATGCCTTGCTCTGAAAGTTGCACCATCATGCGAAAGACATCGGCTTTGGCGCCCACATCAATACCGCGTGTCGGTTCATCCAGTAGCAATAACTTTGGGTTAGTCAGCAGCGAGCGGCCAATCACCACTTTCTGCTGATTGCCACCGCTCAGCGCCTGGATCTCCACCTCCGGTGACGAGACTTTGATCGACAGGTTGCCGATGGTGCTCGCTACAACGGCGGTTTCATCCGCGCGCGAAATGGCCAAACCGCGCTGTAGCCGCCGCCATAAGCTGGCAATGGTCAGGTTGTTGGCGACCGAAGAGATGGGGAAAATGCCGGTACGTTTGCGATCTTCTGGGACCAGACTCATCCCCATACGAATGCGCTCGGCGGTGGAGAGGCGGGCTGGAACCGGCTTGCTGTCAAGCCACAGCTTGCCAAGATAATTGCGTTGAGTACCCAGAAGACACTCGAACAGCTCGGTGCGCCCGGCGCCCATCAACCCATAAATGCCGACAATTTCCCCGGCCCGTACCTGAAAACTCACGTCGTTCACCACGGCATTTCCGGCGGCATTGACGCAGGTGAGGTGTTCCGCTTCAAGAATAGGGGCACCAAACTGGCGGCCTGGCTGGAGAAAGCTCGATACCGGTTCACTGCCCAACATTTCCCGTACGATCCACGGCACGTCAATGTCACTGACCTGGGCCTCGGCTTGAAACTTGCCGTCGCGCAGAATGGTGATGACATCGCCAATCGCCATCAGCTCTTCCAGGCGATGAGAGATATAAATGATCGACACGCCCTGGCGGGTTAGTTCGCGGATAACGCGAAACAGAATGTCCACTTCGGTTTTGCTTAATGCCGATGTCGGTTCGTCCAGAATCAAAATATCCGCGTCTTCGGCCAACGCTTTGGCAATCTCGACCAACTGCTGTTGCCCAACCTTGAGATTGGCGACCAACTCTTTCGGTGAGATCGGCTGATCAAGTCTGGTTAATAGCTCAGCGGTACGCAGCTGCTGTGTGGTCTCATCGATGGGGCTGATACCGTGCTGAAGTTCTCGGCCAAGAAAAATATTCTCGGCTACCGAGAGGTTTTCAAACAGGTTCAACTCCTGATGAACCATACCGATCCCCAGCGCTGCCGCTTCACGAGTGTTGGCAAATTTCACGGTTTCCCCGTTTAGCTGGATCTCACCCAAGCTGGGTTGCTGCACACCGGCGAGGATCTTCATCAAGGTTGATTTGCCGGCACCGTTCTCACCGATGATGACGTTGACCTTGCCACGCCAAACGTTGTAATCAACATTGTCTAGCGCCACCGTGCCGGGGAACAGCATCGAAATACCTCGGGTACGCAAGACGATAGGATCTTGTTCCATCATGGTGCCCCCTGTTGTAAATCGAGCGCGATAGCTTCACTGATAGCGCCATTGTTGAGCGTGACAGCCATTAGGATAGTCACCGGTTTCTGACGCCAGCTTTCGTCGACGGCAGGCATTTGCTTGGCGGCTTCCCGGTTATAGGCTTTGGCAAGCTGGGCAAACTGCACCTGGTTGGTGAAGTCTTCGAACTTAAAGCCTGCGGCGTCACGAATCGCGTTGCCACGCATGACCGGGCCAACTTGCACTACTACGGGCTGGTTATTCAGCGTAAAGGTCAGGGTATGTTCCCGCGCGTTGCTGAGATCGACTTTCTCCACGTTGCTCTGGGCTTTGACAAACACACTCTCATCTTTCGTTCCGGTAGCTCGGTCACTTAAGGCACTGGCCTCAAGGGCATGATTACGTGCTTGAGTCATGACTCGATCGTTCCAGGTTTGTTGCGCTATCTGCGCGGGCGTCTGGTTAGCGAAACTGACTTTCGCGTTGGGATCTGGCGGAATTACAGGGTTGCCAGACTCATCCAGATCGACCACCCGGCAGGCAGTCAGCAACAGGGTGCTACAGCACAAGAGTCCAACACCCCATTGTTTTAACGACATAACCCCTCCGGGATCATTTGGTCAGGTTGAAGGTTTTCAGCTTCGATGCGTTGTTTTCATCGATGAGGACGCAGTCCATAAGCTGTTTTTCCTGCTCCTTCGCTTTACCGTTTTGCAAGAAATAGTCTGCCTGCACGACCGCCATCTGCGCCTGTTGCCAACCCGGTTGCAGAACGGTGGCTTTGATATTGCTTTTAGCAATGATGGAATCGCGGACATAGTCACTGCCGTCAAACCCCACTACGATAACGTTGGTTTTACCGGCGGCTTTCAGCGCGGCTTCTGCACCCAGTGCCATGGTGTCGTTGCCGGAGATGACGCCGACAATGTCAGGCTGAGTCTGCAAGATGGCCTCCATACGGTTGAAGGCTTCGGTCTGGCTCCAGTTGGCAGTTTGCTGCGCCACCATTTTCAGGTCGGGATAATCGTCCAACACATCGTGATATCCCTGGGAGCGCACGTGGGCGTTGGTATCGGACTGGCGACCCAGAAGCTCGACGTACTTCCCTTTACCATTGAGTAACTTGGCAAATTTCTCTGCACCCAACTGCGCCCCTTGATAGTTATTGGAGACGATCTGTGCCACGGCGACGCCGGTTTTATTGATTTCACGGTCGATCAGAAAAGCGGGCACGCCAGCCGCTTTGGCTTTCTCTAATGGCCCGAGAGTGGCATCGGCTCCCGCATTATCCAGGATGATGGCTTTTGCTTTGCGTGCAATAGCGGTTTCGATCAGCTGGTTTTGCTTGTTCACATCATCATCATGGGATGCCACCAGAGTGCTGTAGCCCAGCTCTTTGGCTTTTGCCGCAGCACCATCCGCTTCGGCTTTGAAGAACGGATTATCGTGTGAAGGGGTGATGATGGCGATCAGCCCTTTATCCGCGGCGTAAAGGCTGGCAGAAGAGGCTAGCAGAACGGCCAGAAGCGAGGTTTTCAGTAGGGTATATTTCATTTGTTATCTCCACATTGAATATATATTCAAGCATGATTTATTATTCAATGTGACGATATGCCCGATCCATCGGTCTGTCCATGAGGAATTCAGGGAAATGATGAAAAGGCGAAACCGATCACAAATTGTTCGAATGATCGACAAAAAGTGACTTTCCTTGTTATTCATTCAAACTTGAATAAAAATACGGGGGTCACTCAGGAGGCGCTATGTCAAAGCAGGATGAACAACGGCTGTTAGTTAAGATCGCGACGCTATATTACGTCGACGGCATGAAGCAATCCGAGATTGCCGGGCTGTTGAACCTATCGCAGTCGTTTGTCTCTCGCTCTATCACGCGCTGTCAGAAAGAAGGGGTGGTGAAGATCAGCGTTATCCAACCCGCCAATATCTTCCTGTCCCTGGAACAGGCCATCGAGAAGCAATACGGCATTCGTCAGGCGATCGTGGTAGACGTTGATGAGCCCGCTTCCGGGGCGCAAATCAAACACGCCATTGGCCGTGCCGCTGCGCACTACGTGGAAACTCGATTGCGGGTGAACGATCTGGTCGGAATATCTTCCTGGAGCAGTACCATTCGTGCGATGGTCGACGAGCTTCACCCACAAAGCATCAAGGCGCGGGGCGTGATTCAACTGTTGGGGGGGGTGGGGCCAAACGGTAACGTACAGGCGACCATTCTGACGCAAAACCTGGCCGCACAGCTAGATTGCCCAGCTTGGTTGCTCCCTTCCCAGAGTATCGAACACTCAGTGGAGGAACGTGCCAAACTGGTTGCCAGCCAAGACGTGGCCGAAGTTGTCGGCAAGTTTGCCGAAGTGGACGTGGCTATCGTGGGGATTGGCGATCTCGAACCTTCACAGTTGCTGAAAAATTCGGGTAACTACTACGGTGAAGCCATGCTGCAAACGCTGGCGGAGCGCGGGGCAGTTGGGGATATCTGCCTGCATTATTTCAACGCGCAAGGGGAACCCGTGCTGGGTAAAGAAGAAGATCCGGTGATCGGCATGGAGCTGACCCAGGTGCGGGAATGCCCGCATGTTGTTGCTTTGGCTGGTGGTGTCGATAAAAGCAACGCCATACGCGGTGCGCTGAAAGGGGGATACATTGACGTGTTAATTACCGATTATCCTACAGCGCGGCAGCTGATTTAAAACCGGGAACCATTCGGTTTTTACGTGACATTGTCACATTTTGGCGGCTCCAACCCGGGGCCGCATCAACGCTGGTTTTTACCCTGCATTGCAATCTGTCCTTTCGCCCCCATATCTTATCAAACCCGTGATTTTGAGAAGCTTTCTCATTAATTTGCTCAGGCGCTGCATTTCTTGCTGAATATCCCAGCAGATCTACGGTTTTATCGTCTGCCAGGGTTTCCCTGCTACGATGGGAAATGCTAACTTAAGTCATAGGGACGCCACTTAGCGGCAATTACCCGTGGGCGGCAAACCCTGTATTGGGTTCCGGTTTGTGGCCTTGAGGGTAGAGTTCATCCGATTCACTCGGCATTGCGGGAAAGAATGTGAAATATTTACTGATTTTTTTACTGGTTCTAGTGATTTTCGTGGCTTCAGTCACGCTGGGCGCGCATAACGACCAGGTGGTGACGTTTAACTATTTGGTTGCTCAGGGCGAATATCCGGTATCAACCCTGTTAGCCACCCTGTTTGGTGCTGGCTTTGTGCTGGGTTGGGTTATTTGTGGGTTATTTTATCTGCGCACACGTATCGCTCTTGGGCGCGCAGAGCGGAAAATCAAAAGGCTGGAACTGCAGCTCGAAGCACCTGTCGAGCCGGCGCCGTTGCCCGCAGTCAGCAAGGAATAATCTGTTATGTTAGAGCTGCTGTTTCTGTTGCTGCCTGTAGCTGCCGCGTACGGTTGGTACATGGGGCGCAGAAGTGCTCAGCAGGATAAACAACAGGAAGCCAACCGCCTGTCGCGTGAATACGTGGCTGGGGTTAACTTCCTGCTTTCCAACCAGCAGGATAAAGCGGTCGATCTGTTTCTCGACATGTTGAAAGAGGACAGTAATACCGTTGAAGCTCACCTTACGTTGGGCAATCTTTTCCGCTCTCGTGGTGAAGTCGATCGCGCCATCCGCATCCATCAGGCCTTGATGGAAAGTGCTTCTCTAACCTTCGAACAGCGTCTGTTGGCGATACAGCAACTGGGGCGTGACTATATGGCCGCCGGGTTGTATGACCGCGCCGAGGACATGTTCAGCCAGTTGATCAATGAAGAAGACTTTCGTGTTTCCGCGCTGCAGCAATTACTGGTGATCCATCAGGCCACCAGTGACTGGCAGAAAGCCATCGAAGTGGCAGAAAAGCTGGTCAAGCTGGGTAAGGAAAAGCAGCGCGTCGAGATCGCGCATTTTTATTGTGAGCTGGCCCTGCAGGCGATGGGCAGCGACGATCTGGACAAGGCGATGGGCCTGCTCAAGCGCGCGGCCTCGGCGGATAAACAGTGCGCCCGCGTGTCGATCATGGTTGGGCGTATCTTCATGGCGCAAGAGGAGTATGCCAAGGCGGTAGAAACCCTGACGCGCGTATTGGATCAAGACAAGGAGCTGGTCAGCGAAGCGTTACCGATGCTGCAGGAATGCTACCAGCACTTGCCTCAACAACAGCAAGAGTGGGCTGACTTCCTCAAACGCTGTGTGGCGGAGAATACCGGTGCCACGGCAGAATTGATGCTGGCGGAAGTGATCGAGCAGCGGGAAGGGAGCGATGTGGTGCAGGTGTACATCAATCGCCAGTTGCAGCGCCATCCGACCATGCGCGTGTTTTATCGCCTGATGGATTATCACCTGGCAGATGCAGAAGACGGGCGCGCCAAAGAAAGCCTGCTGTTGCTACGGGATATGGTGGGCGAGCAGATCCGCACCAAACCGCGTTACCGCTGCCACAAATGCGGCTTTACTGCCCATTCACTTTACTGGCATTGCCCTTCATGCCGGGCCTGGTCTTCGGTTAAACCGATACGCGGGCTGGACGGACAATAATTTCCCCTCACCCCAACCCTCTCCCACAGGGAGAGGGAGCTATTAGCCCCTGCTTTTTTGGAAGTAAGGGGGGTAATATCAGCCAACTCTAGCGATGTCCCACAGGGAGAGGGCGCTATTAGCCCCTACTTTTTGGAAGTAAGGCGTTAATCTCAGCCAACTCGACCGCCCACCTCACTATCCGGAGTTCTTGATTGGTTCGTGCCTCTTCGGAACCAAGGTGATTCACCCGGAGCTAATGAAGAATCGTTAGACTTACATCCCAACTCGGTCGGTTCCCTCTCCCTGTGGGAGAGGGTTATGGTGAGGGGCATGGCACTGAGTTAATGCTCATCGCCCACAAATTCATCTAGCCCTATTTCTTCTTGCTGCTTTTCGCGCCGCCTTTCAGCAGTTGACGCAGCTTCTTCAGCTCTTTCTGGCTAAGAGGTTGTTCAACCTCTTCTTCGGTACCCTGATTATCGATATCGTCATGATGCAGCGGAGCCGCTTTCTTGCTGGCTTTGGCCGGGACTTCGAGGCTATGTTCCAGCCGTTGGCAAACCTCTGCACTCAATGAAAGCTGGTTCTCCAAGGCAATCGCCTTGATTTGCTCTTTCAGTGCCAGAGGGATCTTGATGGTTAGTGTCGATATCTCGCTCATTTTGCTGCCTTTTACGCGGGAGGTTACCATCAAGCTAAGTCAGCCATGCAGATCTGTCTAGTGTGTAATAAAAATTTAATAATTTTGTAACATAAGTGGGCTGCACTAACGCGCTACGCTTTCCTCATTTTTCTGGCCGGGATACTATGAGCCATGACTGAACCCGATCTCAATTTACTTATCGCCCTTGATGCGCTGCTCGCTGAAGTCAGCGTGGCTGGTGCTGCGCGTCGTCTTGGTTTAAGCGCTTCGGCCATGAGCCGCACGCTCACCCGGCTACGCACCGTTACCGAAGATCCCTTGTTGGTGCGTGCCGGCCGCCACATGGTGCTGACGCCATATGCCGAGGAGCTGCGGGAACGTACGCAAAATGCCGTATTTGCGGCGCGCTCGGTGCTACGCCCATCGGCCACAGAATTGAACCTCGCCACGCTGGAACGCACCTTTAACATTCGTGCCAATGAGGGGTTTGTGGAGGCATTTGGAGCTTCACTGATTGCGGCATCCGCGAAGGCTGCGCCTTTGGTGCGCCTGCGTTTTTCGCCAAAGCCAGAGAAAACCTCAAAGCCTCTGCGTGAAGGTCTGGTCGATCTTGAGATTGGTGTTTTGGGGACCATGGGGCCGGAAATACGCCTACAGGCGCTGTTTAGGGATCGCTTCGTTGGTGTGGTAAGAGCGGGGCATCCGCTGACGCGGGAACCAGAGGTGACAGCCAGCCAGTATGCTGATTTGGGCCATATTGTCGCTTCCCGGCGGGAGCGCACCTACGGGCCGGTAGACGAAGCATTGGCTGAGTTAGGTTTGCGGCGCAACATTGCCGCCGTGGTGCCGAGTTTCCCGGCAGCCTTGGCCGTAGCTCAGGAATCCGATCTGGTGGCTTTGGTGCCTGCCTCATTCCTGATCAATCAACCTGTGGCCAATATTGAGGGGGGCGTAGGGACACTCTGGGCTTTTGAACTACCGGTTACGACCAGACTGATTACGATATCGCAGCTGTGGCACCCACGTGCCGAGGCGGATCCGGCTCATCGTTGGCTGCGGCAATTAGTACTGAATGTTTGCCGCAAGTTGGTACCAGAATAAAAACAGGTGGGTTGTGGTGTCGTAGGGGGATGGGCGCCTTATGAAGCGCCCGTTCAGATAATCTAGAGGGAGGCTCGGAGTTATTTATAGATGACTGCGTTGCCGTGCAGCATGTTGTTGCCACCGGCGGCGACAATGCGGTAGCTGCTAGCGCCTTGGGCTTCGGCTTTGGCCGCCAGCTTGGCTTCCAGGCTGCTCAGCGTGGTAACACCACCGGCAGACACTACGCCAACTTCGGTCAGGTTCTGTGCCTGTTGCTGGCTGACTGGCTCAGCGGCAACGCTGGCAAATGAGGTTAGGGCCAGAACGGTAGCTGCTGCAAAATATTTGATGCCTTTCATGAGTATCTCCAATTTTGTTTTGAGGGTGAAAGTGTTTCCGCTTTCGATGTGTTGAATGATAAAGCATTTATAAACGGATGAAATCGGATAGGCTTGAGCATGTTAATCAAATTATTTGATTAATAATTTACGCTTCTTTACCGCGTTTTACTCACCTTGGGTTAAGGGCGCAAGGTGTTATTGACAGTCGATGACCTACGCTGCGTTAACATTACGTAACGGCAACGGGTTGCGTGACTGGGATTTCCGCTGTCTGGCATGTAGAATGCGGCGGTCAGTTTTGCTGGCGGCTCACTCATCACGCCCATTTCACACAAGGTAGAAGCTATGAAGTCTGAAAATAACTCAAATAACAATGACTTAAAATCATCGCCCATCATCGTGGCATTGGATTACGCCGACCGTTCCGCCGCATTGGCCTTTGCCGACCGTATCGATCCGCGAGATTGTCGGCTAAAAGTGGGTAAAGAGATGTTCACCTTGTTCGGGCCTGAGATCGTGCGCGATCTGCATCAGCGCGGATTTGAGGTGTTCCTCGATTTGAAATTCCACGATATTCCTAACACCACGGCGCATGCCGTAGCCGCTGCGGCGGAGTTGGGCGTATGGATGGTGAACGTACATGCCAGCGGTGGTGCTCGCATGATGAACGCAGCCAAAGAGGCGCTGCTGCCTTATGGCGCGGATGCACCGCTATTGATTGCCGTCACCGTTCTCACCAGCATGGAGGCGGAAGATCTGCGCGCCATTGGTATCGAACTCAGCCCGGCAGAGCAGGCGGAAAGACTGGCTCGCCTGACGCGAGACTGTGGCCTGGACGGCGTGGTTTGTTCTGCGCAGGAAGCTTCACGTCTGAAAGTTGCCTGTGGCAACCAGTTCCAACTGGTTACCCCTGGTATTCGCCCAGAAGGCAGTGCCGCAGGCGATCAACGCCGCGTGATGACGCCGGTGCAGGCTCTGGCCGCCGGAGTTGATTATATGGTGATCGGCCGTCCGATTACGCAATCCGCCGATCCAGCGGCAGCGCTCAGTGCTATTCGAGCCTCACTGGCATAAGGAACCCAGCATGAATGATGATAACAGCCGCCTGGTGTACTCCACCGACAGCGGGCGTATCAAGCAGGAAGAAGCCAAGCCAGAGCGCGCCAAAGGCGACGGCATCGTGCGTATTCAACGTCAGACCAGCGGCAGAAAAGGCAAAGGGGTTTGCCTGATCACCGGTGTCGATCTGGATGATTCGGCACTGGATAAACTGGCCGCCGAACTGAAAAAGAAATGCGGCTGTGGTGGCTCGGTGAAGGATGGTGTGATCGAGATCCAGGGCGACAAACGCGACCTGCTTAAGCAATTGCTGGAAGCCAAGGGCATGAAGGTTAAGCTGGCAGGCGGTTGAGCAGCTAAATGAAATATGCCGCAGTGTGTCACTGCGGCTGCATTCATCGAAATGATAAGCGTAAAAATAGACCTGAAAGTTTTTTTCAATTAGACGTCAAAGCGTGAACGCTTTTGTCAGCCTATCGGCAGAGGTATCAGCAAGCCGTGGCTTATTTACTCACCTGGTGACCGATGATGCCACCAACAGCGGCACCGCCGATGGTCCCCAATGCGCTGCCGTTAGTCAGCACTGCTCCGCCTACCGCACCTGCACCGGCACCAATCGCCGTGTTACGGTCACGTTTAGACATGTTCGAACAGGCACTCAGCGACAGAGCCAGGGTAATTACCAGAGCGGCGGTGGCGAAACGTTGATTAATGATCATAATGAATTCTCCTTAGCATCGGCTATATGGAACTACTTTACTGGCATATCACAGCTTTAGTATAGGCAGTAATCAGCAAACTGGCCTGAGACTGTCTTCCAGACGACCTTGAAATAAAAAATGGCATTTATTGCACAAAACAGGGCAAATAAAAAATCAGGGCGGTTTTTTCGCCTTGTTTCAGTATAAATCTCTGACGAGGGATAAATAGGGAAATAGTCTTAATTTAGCCCGGGTCGGCAGGCGATTATTCCGAATCCGCCGCCACACATCTTGGTGTATCCAGCAGAAATCTACGTGGTCTTTAGCGATCTATCCCATACCGCCCAGTGGCATGCCTGCTGACAATAGTCGCAGACCAAGCCACAAGGACAAGATCATGCTCAACGAACTAAAACAACAGGTGCTGGAAGCCAACCTTCAACTTCCGCGCCATCATCTGGTGACCTTTACCTGGGGCAATGTCAGCGCCGTAGACCGCCAGCAGGGGCTGATGGTGATCAAACCTTCCGGCGTTGAGTATGATGCCATGACCCGTGAGGATATGGTGGTGGTGGAACTGGAGAGCGGCAAGGTGGTGGAGGGGAGTAAAAAGCCTTCTTCCGATACGGATACCCACCGGGTGCTGTACCTGAACTTTGCTGCAGCGGGTGGGATCGTTCATACCCACTCGCGCCATGCCACCATTTGGGCACAGGCCGGATTAGCCATCCCCGCGTGGGGAACGACACATGCGGACTACTTCTATGGTGATATTCCCTGTACTAGGCTAATGCGCGACGAAGAGATCAACGGCCGTTATGAGTGGGAGACCGGGCAGGTGATCGTCGAAACCTTCAAAGAGCGTGGGTTGGATGCCGCTCAGATACCGGCAGTACTGGTACATTCCCACGGTCCATTTGCCTGGGGCAAAGATGCTGACGGCGCGGTGCATAATGCCGTGGTGTTGGAAGAGTTGGCCTATATGGGGATCTTCTCGCGTCAGTTAGCACCGGGGCTGGGCAATATGCAGCAGAGCCTGTTGGACAAGCACTATCTGCGCAAGCACGGAGCACATGCCTATTATGGGCAGTAATCTCACCACGGGGCCGAAGGGCCCCGCAGCTGTTATTCGTTAACCAGATCCAACTTGATACCCTGGCGTTTAAGCAACTGCTGGTAGTCGTTGGCGATACGCGAGTCGGTGATCACCCGCCCAATCTGGCTCATGGGTTCCAATGGATTAGGTTGGATCTGGCCGAATTTTGACGAGTCGGTCAGCACTATGTTCTCTACGCCTTTGGCTAATACCGCATTGACCACGTCGGCACGCATCATATCGCGGCCGGTGAAGCCGGTCTCCGCGTGATAGCCATCCACCCCGATAAACGCCTTGCTGAAGTGCACCTGCTGGATACACATGCGGGTTAACGGGCCGACCACGGTTTCACTCTTCTTCTGGAACATGCCGCCGAGAACGATCACATCGCAGTCGGTCTCTTTCAGCAGATGGGCGATGTAATGGCTGACGGTGATCAGCGTGACGCGCTTGCGCTCGGCCAGATAGCGGGCCAGTAAGGCGTTGGCACTACCGCTCTCGATAAAGATGGTTTCGCCATCGTTGACCAGCGATGCAGCATATTGTGCCAGCTTCTGCTTAAGCGTGAAGTTGGACATCATGCGGGCATCAACGTCGTCGCTTTCCAGCGCAACGGCAGAACCGTGAACGCGTTTCAGATAGCTGCGTTTTTCTAACAGATTGAGATCCTGACGGATCGTCACCTCAGAAACGCCAGAGGCGCGCGCCAGTTCGCCAACGCTGATGCGCCTGCGGTCATTCACCAACTGCAAAATGGTTTGTTGTCTTGAATTCATAGCGGCCTGATAGGCGGCCACCAAAGGGTGACCGCAACGATTCACTGATTAAAGAGTATGTTCGGTACGCGCGATAATGTCATCCTGCGCATCTGGGGATAATGCGGTAAAGAAGGCAGAATATCCAGCTACGCGTACCACTAAATCGCGATATTGGTCAGGATGTTGCTTCGCGGCCAACAGCGTTTCCCGTGACACGATATTATACTGCACGTGCCAGCCATGGTAAGCCTCGAAGAAAGTGCGCAGCATCAGCATCAGTTTTTCGCGATCACGCGGGTTCTCCAGCGTGGACGGGTTCAGCTTCTGGTTCAGCAACACGCCACCCAGAATCGACTCGGTAGGCAGTTTGCTCAGCGAGTTGAACACTGCCGTTGGGCCTAGATGGTCGGTGCCGGAAGCCGGGCTAGCCCCTTCCGCCAATGGCGTATGCGCTTTACGGCCGTCTGGCGTAGCCATGGTGGCAGCACCAAACGGAACGTTGGCCGAAATGGAGGAGGTGCCCGCATAGTAGGTACCACCGATCGGGCCACGGCCAAAGCGGGTGTTGTGATACTGCTTCAGCTCGTCGATATAGGTCTGATAGGCACGTACCAGCAGCTGATCGACATCATCCACGTCGTTGCCGTACTTTGGCGCCGCATTGATCAAGCGTTGGCGCAGCTGTTCGCCGTCCAGGCCAGCAAAATCGTTAGCAAGAGCCTGAGCCAGCTGTTGCTGACCAATAATCCCCTGATCGAACACCAGCTTGCGTACCGCTTCCAGGCTGTTACCCAGGTTGGCGATCCCGACCTGCAGACCGGATACCCAGTCATATTTCGCACCGCCTTGTTTGACACTCTTGCCGCGCTCGATGCAATCATCCACCAGAGCCGAGCACACAATGTCGTGGGCATTTTCTTCCAGCACGGTATCGACTACACACTCAATCTCAATCGATTTGCGGGTGTAATAGCGGATCTGCGTATCCCAGGCATCCAGCACTTGGTCAAACTGGCTAAAGTTACCCTGAGACAGCCCCAGCTCCTGCGGCAGGAAAATCTTGCCGGAGGTGGCGTCGCGCCCTTGCTCCAGTGCTGCCAACATCACGCGGGCAAAGTTGATAAAGCTCATCCCGGTGCAGCGGTAGCCCCATTTGCCGCCAACGGCGGTCTCGATACAACCGATAGCGGCATAATCGTAGGCATCCTGTGGTTCGACGCCCAGCTTGATAAACTCGGGGATCACGATCTCATCGTTGTTAAACGCCGGCATGCCGAAGCCGCAGCGGATCACCTGCACGCAGGCGTCGAGGAAATCATTACTGATCCCGGCGTGATAGCGCACGCTGAGGTTAGGCTGCGTTGAACGCAGACGGCCACAGGATTCCAGAATGGTGTAAGAGAGCGGGTTGACCGCGTCACAAGGCTGGCCATTGACCAGTTTCTGGCCGCCGATGGTGACGTTCTGATACAGCGGGCTACCGGCGGAGGCTTTGGAGTGCGAGCCGGAACGGATCTTGTTCACTTCCAGCAGTTTCAACCAGCAGCTGTGCAGCATCTCGATGGCTTTTTCGCGCGGCAGGCTTTGCTCCAACTCCACGTCACGGCGATACCAAGGATACAGATATTGGTCTAGGCGGCCGAAGGATACCGAGTGGCCGTTGGATTCGATCTGCAGGAACAGCTGAATGAAGTAACACAGTTGCAGCGCCTGCCAGAAGGTCTGTGGCGGTTGATGGGCGATCAGTTCGCAGTTGGCTGCCATGGTCAATAGCTCTTCACGCCGCCAGATGCGTTGCTCTGCCTGGGCCATTTCACGGGCCAACTGGGCAAAGCGCAGGATGTGCTCGCTGAGAGCGTCCAGCGAGATGTCGATGGCCTTGAGGAACTGTTCCTTATGCAGGTCGTCCCAGTCCGTCAGGTGCAGGCGTTCACGGCGCTCAGCCACTTTCTCACGCAGGCCATCCAGACCTTTTTCCAGTAACAGCGGGAAGTTGACCGCCAGGTGCGCATCCCCAGACGTCATGTTGCCTTCCGCCTTGATGATACCGGTAGCCAGCAGGGCTTTTTGCTCATCGGTGAACATGCCGTAGCAGCGATCCTGCACGGTCTGGCCACGCCACCATGGGCACAGGGTGTGCAATACCTTTTTATCCTGTTCGCTGACGGAGAAGCCAGCGCCGGGGCGATCGGCCAACTCGTCAATTTCGCTTTCGATCCAACTGACGGTGTATTCCGGGAAGATCGGCGCGGCACGTAGCTGACTAGCCTGGTTACCGATAATCAGCTCATCATTCTTGATCCAGATGCTCCGTTTGGCCAGATGGTTGGCCAACGCCATGGCACGCCTTACCGGCAGCGGCTTATCCTGATGCTGCTGGTACGTTTCGGTATAGTGCTGTGCGCGTTCGGTACAGACCGGTGGCTTGACGATATGGATCAGCGCGTTCTTATGCGCTAGCGTGCGTTCGGTCAGGGTAGTCAGATCCAGCGTTGTCATGGTGTTATCCTCGCAAAATGGCGGTCAGACCTTTGACGCTGGCGTAATCTTCGGCATAGGCCAGCAGTTCGGGGTCGTCTAGTGGGGTACGGGAAGCGTAATAAGGCGCGCCGAGCAGATGGTATTTATTCATCCCCAGCGTGTGGTACGGTAAAAAATGGATCTCTTTGACGCCGATCTCGTCGGCGGCAAAGTCGGTAATGGCGCGGATTGAGTCGCGATCGGCGTTAAATTCGGGGATTAACGGCACTCGCACGGTGATCTGAGTGCCAGCGGTAGCTAAGCGGCGGAAGTTATCCATCACCCGTTTGGCGGAGCCTTCGGTCCATTGCTTGAAGCGAACTTGGTCGACGTGTTTCAGATCGGCCAGCATCAGGTCTAGCCAGGGCAGAGATGGCTCGATATAGGACCAAGGCGTATGCAGGCAAGATTCTACGGCGGTATGGATACCAGCCTCGCGCCCGCGTTTGAGCAGTTCAGCCGCAACCTCTGGCTGCATAAACGGCTCGCCGCCGGACAGCGTCAGGCCACCGCCGGTGCGCAGATAGTAAGGTTTATCGCGCATCACTTCGGCCATCACCGCATCAAGGTCGAGCGCCGTGCCGCAGACGCTCAGCGCGCCAGTTGGGCAACAGCCGTTTAATGCGTCATAATCGGCGGCAGTCAGTAACGAACGTTGCAGGGTTAGGGTGTTGTCATCAACGCGGGTGATAGCGTGCGGGCAACTCTCACTGCACAGGGTACAGGCCGCCAGACACAGGCGCTCATCAAACAGCAGCTCCTGCTGGCGGGAACGGCTTTCCGGGTTCTGGCACCAGCGGCAGCCAAGTGAGCAGCCCTTAAGGAACACCACGCTGCGGATGCCTGGGCCGTCATGTGTTGAGTAGCGCTGTAGATTGAAAAGCATTCGTCACCTGTGAAGTCTAAAATCTTCTTACGTAAATTAAATAGGTTTCGAATGAAAGTTGATTTGATTTTAATCAAATGATGGCGGCTTTTTTCGCTTATTATGTTCAGAGTTTGAATCTGCCCACAAAAGAATCAGGAGAAGGTTATGGAACTGTATCTCGATACCGCCGACGTCAGCGCAGTGAAACGTTTGGCGCGCGTCTTGCCGCTGCACGGCGTGACCACCAACCCCAGCATCGTTGCCAAAGAAGGAAAGCCGATCTGGGAGGTTCTGCCGGCCTTGCGTGATGCGTTAGGCGGTACCGGTAAGCTGTTTGCCCAGGTGATGGCTAACGACGCAGAACGTATGGTTGCCGAAGCCGTCCTGCTGAGTCAACGCGTGCCGGGCCTGGTAGTCAAGATCCCCACCACCGCAGAAGGGCTGGCGGCAATCAAGAAGCTGAAATCCATGTCGATCCCCACCTTGGGTACCGCCGTTTACGGCGCTGGTCAGGGGCTGCTGGCGGCGTTGGCCGGGGCAGAGTATGTGGCACCTTACGTTAACCGTCTGGACGCACAGGGTGGCGACGGCGTTGAAATGGTACACGAGTTGCAACAGCTGTTATCGCTGCATGCTCCGCACGCCAAGGTGCTGGCGGCCAGCTTTAAAACGCCACGTCAGGCGTTGGAGTGTCTGTTGGCAGGTTGCCAGTCGATCACTTTACCGGTGGATGTGGCAGAACAGTTTATTTCCACTCCTGCGGTTCAGGCGGCGGTAGAGAAGTTTGAACAGGATTGGCAGGGGGCTTTCGGCACGACGTTGATAAGCTAAAGTGCATTGAAAAGGGCGGCACCTGGCCGCCCTTGTAGGCATTCGATGAGACTGTTTCAACTGGCTCATCCCGTAGCCTGGCCGTTCAGTTAGACGCGCCCGGTTTCCTCTCGCAGTACAATAGTGCTTTCACGTACCGTAGGCGTTTTGGAACCCAACGCGCGGCGCACCACGAAGAAGGCCGAAACCAGCATCGTCACCGCAACCAGCATAAAGAAGGCGCACAACGCGGCGTTAATCTGATTGGCAAACACGATGGTCTGCATATCCGCAATGGATTTGGCCGGGGCGATAACCGTGTTCGATTCAATCCCGGCAGAGAATTTCTTCGCCTGCGCCAGGAAGCCGATGCTTGGTTTTTCATGGAAAATCTTTTGCCAGCCCGCCGTCATTGAGGTGATAAACAGCCAGATGGTCGGCAAAATGGTCACCCAGGCGTAACGCTGTTTCTTCATCTTGAACAGCACTACGGTGCCCAGGATCAGCGCCATTGAAGCCAGCATCTGGTTACCAATGCCGAACAGCGGCCACAGCGTATTGATCCCACCTAACGGATCCACGACGCCCTGATAAACAAAGAAGCCCCAACCGGCCACGGCCACGGTGGTACCGGCCAGGTTGCCGAGCCAGGAGCGGTTGTTCGCCAAGCGCGGAATGGCCACGCCAACCAGATCCTGCACCATAAAGCGACATGCGCGGGTGCCCGCATCCACCGCAGTGAGGATAAACAGGGCTTCAAACAGGATGGCAAAGTGATACCAGAAGGCCATCATCGCCCGGCTGTTAAACACCTCGCTGATGATATGAGCCATGCCAACGGCAAAGGTTGGCGCGCCACCGGCTCTGGACAGCACTGACTTCTCGCCCACATCATGGGCAATCTGCGTCAGCGTTTCCGGGGTGACCATAAAGCCCCAGCTGTTAATTGCCTGTGAAGCACTTTCCACCGTGGTGCCGATCAGCGCCGCCGGTGAGTTCATGGCAAAGTAGACGCCTGGGTCGATCACCGAAGCGCAAATCAGCGCCATGATGGCCACGAAGGACTCCATCAGCATGCCGCCGTAGCCAATAAAGCGGATATGGCTCTCACGCTCAACCAGCTTCGGCGTGGTGCCACTGGAGACCAGGGCGTGGAACCCGGAAATCGCGCCACAGGCAATGGTGATAAACAGGAACGGGAACAGTGAACCGGCAAACACCGGGCCGCTGCCATCGATAAAGCGTGACACCGCCGGCATTCTCATTTCCGGCATCGCGAACACAATGCCCACCGCCAGCCCCACGATCACACCGATTTTCAGGAAGGTAGAAAGATAGTCACGCGGAGCAAGCAACAACCACACCGGCAGCACCGATGCGACAAAACCATAAATCACCAGCACCCAGGTCAGGGTGGTGCCGTGCAGGGTAAAGAACGGCCCCCAGTATGGATGCATGGCGATGTTGCCACCGTAGATGATCGCCATCATCATCAGCACAAAGCCGATCAGCGAAACCTCGGCAATCTTGCCTGGGCGGATAAAGCGCATGTAAACGCCCATAAACAGCGCAATCGGGATGGTGGCAGCAATGGTGAACAGACCCCAAGGGCTGTCTGCCAGCGCCTTAACGACCACCAACGCCAGCGCCGAGAGGATGATGATCATTACCCCAAGTGCACCCAGCATGGTTACCACACCGGCAAAGGCACCTAACTCCTGCTTGGCCATTTCCCCCAGCGAGCGTCCGTCGCGGCGGGTGGAGATAAACAGGATCAGGAAATCTTGCACCGCCCCAGCCAACATCACCCCAACCAATATCCAGATGGTACCAGGCAGGAAGCCCATCTGCGCTGCCAGGATCGGCCCAACCAGCGGGCCAGCACCCGCAATCGCAGCAAAGTGGTGACCAAACAGCACCCATTTGTTGGTCGGTACATAGTCCAGGCCATCGTTATGGCGTTCCGCCGGCGTTAACCGACGGTCATCGAGTTCAAAGACGTTCTTGGCAATAAACCGGCTATAAAAGCGGTAGGCAATGCTGTAGCAGGCGACGGAAGCCACCACCAGCCAGACAGCGTTGACGTGTTCCCCACGGCTCAAGGCAAGCATGCCGAAAGCGAAGGCACCGACCAGCGCCACCGCGAGCCAGATTATGGCTGACTTGACGTTTTTCATGTTCCGCAACTCCTTGTTGTGCAGAGGTAGAAAGGTGATTTTTTTAGTTTGTGAGTCCGTCAAAACGTTAACGACTCATTAAACGTAGGAGGTTTGAACGCGGACGGTGGCTGGTCGGATCAGAAATGTGAACTCAGTTGGAGTTTGCTGAAAGAAGCGTGCCATACGGGGACAGAATAGGTTGTTGCAGGCATAAAAAAAGGCGATACCGAAGTATCGCCTTGATCGAACACGGATAACGTTAGGCCACCGGTCTGGCAATTACGCTGCGGGTTTCCATACGCACTTCGGCAATGTTCACCTGCAGACTATCGCTCTGGCGATAAACCACTTCGCCCTTCACCTGCACGGTGCCGGTCTCTTGGCTACACACCATCTCGTCGCGAACCGCGTGGATAAACGGGGCAGGGATAAAGGCCATCGCGCCGTTGTCCAACAGGCGTACGCGCAGGCCACCACGGGTTACGTCGATGATCTCGGCGTTGAAACGTTCATCGGTTCCGGCCTTATCCTTGAGGAAACGGGCATACAACCAGTCACCAACGTCGCGCTCTGCCATGCGGTTCAAACGGCGACGCTCGGCCAGTTGCACGGTGACGTCGTCCTGCGGTTTTTCCGCTGCCTGCTCGCTGATAATAGCTTTCAGCAGACGATGGTTGACCATATCGCCATACTTACGGATCGGAGAGGTCCAGGTGGCGTACGCTTCCAGCCCCAGACCGAAGTGCGGGCCAGGCGTGGTGCTGATCTCGGCAAAGGTCTGGAAGCGGCGGATGCGGCTGTCCAGGAACTGGGTTGGCTGCGAGTCGAGGTGACGGCGCAGTTCGCAGAATCCTTCTAGGGTCAGCAGCTTCTCGGCATCGGCTTCAACGCCGTTGGCCTGCAATACGGCGACCGCTTGCTCAACCAGGGCCGGATCAAAGCCGTTATGCACGTTATAGATGCCAAAGCCCAGACGATCGCGCAGCACCAGGGCGGCACAGACGTTGGCGGCGATCATGCACTCTTCAACAATACGGTTGGCGGTGCGGCGCTGTTCGGTCACGATGTCCAGCACTTCGCCTTTCTCGCCGAGGACAAAGCGATAGTCCGGGCGATCCTTGAATACCAGCGCATGCTGATGGCGCCAGGCGCTGCGTGCATCGCAAACCTGTTTAAGCAAGGTGATCTGCTGTGCGATGCTCTCGCTCGGTGGTTGCCAGCCTGCGACGCCATCCAGCCAGTCAGAAACCTCGTCATAAACCAGTTTGGCTTTGGACTCGATTTCGGCGGCAAAGAAATGGATATCGTTGCCCAGCGCACCGTCTGCGGCGATAGTCACGCGGCAAGCCAGCACCGAGCGGCGCTCATTCGGGCGCAGCGAGCACAGGTTGTCGGACAGATCGCGCGGCAACATCGGAATATTGAAGCCCGGCAGGTAGTTGGTGAACGCGCGCTTGCGGGCGATTTCATCCAGATTGCTGCCTTGCTCGACGTAGGCGGTAGGATCGGCAATGGCGATGGTCAACAGCAGCGAGCCGTCACCGTTGTCTTGCACGTGCAGCGCATCGTCCATATCTTCGGTGCTGGCGCTATCGATGGTGACGAAGTCCAGCGCGGTCAGGTCCTCACGGATCAGAGCGGTCTCTTGTTCGGAGATCGCGACCATGTCTGGCGCTTCTTTTTCAAGATTATGACGAGCCAGCGTGACCCACCACGGCGCGAAGTGATCTTCACCGTCGGTGATGAACTGAGTCAGATCGGCATTGAAAGTGCGATCGCCGTTCAGTGGATGACGGCGCATTTCTGCGACGGCCCAGTCACCGGCCTGGAAGTTATGGGTGACTTCACGCGCCGGACGGCATGGGATCGCGTCTTTCAGCAACGGATGATCGGGGATAATCGACAGACGATCGTCTTTTTTCTGCACCCGGCCAACAAAGCGCGACAGGAAAGGCTCAACCAGGGTTTCCGGTTCAGCGATTTCGCGCTCTTTTTCGGTATGCAGGGTGGCGACGATACGATCCCCATGCATGACTTTTTTCATGTACGGCGGCGGAATAAAGTAACTTTTCTGCCCGTCGACTTCTAAAAAGCCAAAACCTTTCTCAGTCCCTTTTACTACGCCTTCAACACGCGGGGTTTGAGAGTGAAGTTGCTGTTTAAGCTGCGCCAGCAGCGGGTTATCTTGAAACATATCGTCCAGTGAATGGGTTGTGAGTGGCAAGATTTGCGGCTGACAGTTTTACGCGAATCACTCCTTGCGGGCAAGCCAAACGTCACGCTTTTCCGACGAAGGCTCGCGATTATTAACGCAATACTGCTCCAGGGACGCGACATGCCACGTCCGTTCAAACTAAACGATACGCAACGTAGGGGCTTGAGCGCAGCGGCGGATGGCGACGGGAACCGATTTGGAGGTCGGCGTGCCGGTGCCATCACCAAAACTGGCCAGCGGCACCAGCGGGTTGGTTTCGGGATAGTAGGCTGCCAGATTACCGCGTGGGATATCGTAGCTAACCAGCTTGAAGCCGCTGACCTTTCTGGTTACGCCATCGTTCCACAAGGTTTCGATTTCCACCAATTCCCCATCCTGCAGACCAAGATCGGCTAAATCTTCGGGATGAATAAACAGCACTTCGCGCTGGCCGTAAACACCGCGATAGCGATCGTCCAGTCCATAGATGGTGGTGTTGTACTGATCGTGTGAACGCAGGGTTTGCAGCACGAACGGCGCTTTTTCTGCCCTGATTTGCGGGAACAACGTATCGGGTAGTGGAGCGGCACTGAACTCAGCTTTGCCGCTCTGAGTTGCAAAGCGCAATTCGGCAGCGGCGTTGCCCAGATAGAACCCTCCTGGTTGCTCACAACGTTGGTTAAAATCGTCAAAGCCGGGAATGGTGGCCTGGATATGCTGGCGGATCAGTGAATAATCGTCGGCCAGCTCCAGCCAGTCCAACTGTTGAGTGCCCAGCACTGCGTCGGCAATGCCGCAGACAATCGCGGTTTCAGAACGCTGGGTGTCTGCCAGCGGTTTGCCGATGCCTTCGGAGGCGTGCACCATGCTGAAGGAATCTTCCACCGTGATGTATTGCGGGCCGCTGGCCTGCATATCCAACTCGGTACGCCCCAGCGTCGGCAGGATCAGCGCATCTTTACCGGTGATCAGATGGCTGCGGTTCAGCTTGGTGCTGATATGCACCGTCAAATCACAACGGCGCAGGGCCTGGGCGGTACGCTCGGTATCCGGTGCCGCTGCTGCCAGGTTGCCCCCGAGCGCAATCAGCACCTTGACCTCACCACGCAGCATCGCTTCAATGGCTTCGACCGTATTGTGGCCGATCTCGCGGCGGGGGCTAAAGCCAAAGTGCTGCTCCAGGCTATCCAGCAGCGCCTTGGGCGCTTTCTCATCGATGCCCATGGTGCGGTTGCCTTGCACGTTGCTGTGGCCGCGTACCGGGCATAGGCCCGCGCCTGGCTTGCCCAATTGACCGAACAGCAACTGCAGGTTGGTGATCTCGCGCACCGTCGGTACTGAGTGCTTATGCTGCGTGACGCCCATCGCCCAGGTGCAGATAACACGCTCTGCGCCTTGGTAAATCGCCGCTGCATGGCGCAGTTGGGTTTCACTCAATCCGGATTGCGTGGTGATCTGTTGCCATGAGGTGGCATCCACCTGAGCCAGATAATCTTCGATACCCGCACAATGCCGATCGATAAACGGCTGATCGAACAGCCCTGGCTCATTGGCGGCTATCCGCTGGCGGTGGGTTTCCAGTAGCGCTTTCACCATACCGCGCACCGCCGCCATATCGCCACCCAGGTTGGGCTGGAAGTAGGCCGAACTGATGGGGGAGGACTTGGGCGTCAGCATCTGGAGCGGGTTTTGCGGATCGGCAAACCTTTCCAGCCCGCGCTCGCGCAGGGTATTGAAACTGACGATGCGCGCGCCGCGGCTGGCTGCGTGTTTCAGGCTGTGCAGCATGCGTGGATGGTTGGTGCCGGGGTTCTGGCCAAACACAAAAATCGCGTCGGCCTGCTCGAAGTCATCCATACGGATGGTGCCTTTGCCGACGCCGATGCTCTGCTTGAGGCCAACGCCGCTGGCTTCGTGGCACATATTGGAACAGTCCGGGAAGTTGCTGGTGCCCAGCATCCGGCCAAACAGCTGATAAAGGTAGGAGGCTTCATTGCTGGCACGGCCTGAGGTGTACAGCTCAATCTGGTTGGGATTGTCCATTGCCTGGATATGGCTGGCGATAAGTTTGAAGGCATCCGGCCAGGTGATGGGCTGATAGCGATCGGTCTTGACGTTGTAGCGCATTGGGTGCGTCAACCGGCCTTGATACTCCAGGAAGTAGTCGCTCTGCTCGCGTAGAGTGCTGACGCTGTGGGTTGCAAAGAATGCTGGTTCTACCGCATTGCGTGTCGCTTCCCAACTGACCGCCTTGGCCCCGTTCTCGCAGAAGCTGAAGGTGCTGTGGTTGTCATCGCCCCAGGCACAGCCGGGGCAGTCAAAACCGCGCGCTTTGTTAACGCGCATCAGGTTGCGCAGATTTTTCAGCGCCTGTTTGCTGTCGAACACATAGCGGGTGGTGGCTTCCAATGAGCCCCAGCCGCCCGCCGCGCCGCGATAAGGCTTGATTGACGGTTTAAATTTCATGATTTTCTTCGCAGGTGATTAATGTAGCTAAAAGGTAAATGCCTTTTTAAGCATTTTGAGTATTTATGTGGCAAGTCTAGGGGCGTGAGGGCTTGGCGTCTAATCGAATAGAGCAATGATGGGATAGACGACACTTATCGCCGCTGCCAGCAAGGCCGTAGCAAATGATATACTTCACGCAGAAATCATTTTCCGGGCCAATACATGGATATTAAGCAACTGATCTACCTGTGCAATCTTGAGCGGGAACGCCACTTCGGCCGCGCCGCAGAGGCCAGCTTTGTCAGCCAGCCGACCTTATCCATGCGGCTGAAAAACCTGGAAAAAGAGCTGGGTGTCTCGTTGATCAACCGTGGCAACAACTTTGAGGGCTTCACCGCCGAAGGTGAGCGGGTGCTGGCTTGGGCGCGGGAAATTGTTTCCGTTTATCAGGGGCTGAAGCTGGAAGTAGAGTCGCTGAAACACGGGTTGAACGGCACGTTGCGCATCGGCACCGTGCCGCAGTGCAGCATTTCGCTAGCGCAGATGTTAAAGGCGGTCAGCGAGCGTTACCCGCAGTTGGACTATCGCGTAGCGGTACTGAGCGCCGATCAACTGTTGGAAGCGCTGACTGCGCACACGGTGGATATCGGCATCGGTTTCTTTGAGCTACCCACGCTCAAGGAACTGCATTTCCAGTCTCAATCTTTGGCCGACAGCGGCATTGACCTGGTGTTTCATCCGCAGCATTTCCCCGAGCTGGTGGGGGAAAGTCCACTAACGCTGGCAACCGTGGCCGAGCTGCCATTATGTCTGGCTGAACCGACGCGTTACTTCCGTCGTTACCTGGATCAGCAGTTTCGTGATGAGGGCTTAACGTTGCATACCCGGATGGAAACCACCTCGATCTTCCAACTGCTACAGGGGATTTTTGTCGGTTTGGGATGCGGGTTATTCCCCAGCGGAAATTTGCAGATGGAAATGATGCCGCAGCTGCAACGGCGCAGCGTTGCCATTGCACCGATGTCACGTCATGCCGCCTTGGTGATCGCCGAGCCAGCAAGGGCCACGCCGCTGGCACAGCACTTTTTTGATGCGGCTCAGGCGTGGTTATTGCGCTAGCTCGACTTCTACTGCATCGCCAAGACTGTAACGCATCCGGTTTTCCCAGGCGTACAGCGCGCCGGTTAAAATTACGTCCAATGCCTGCGACCGATCCAGCCCGCTGCTTAACAGCGGCTGCACGCTTTG
This sequence comes from Serratia sp. NCCP-200, assembly GCF_059697885.1. NCBI lineage: Bacteria > Pseudomonadati > Pseudomonadota > Gammaproteobacteria > Enterobacterales > Yersiniaceae > Serratia > Serratia sp. NCCP-200. Next base: position 747,519 of record NZ_BAAKUJ010000003.1, on the reverse strand, counting down.
CGCCGTGAATTTCTCAGGTGTTCGCGCCAGTTCGGCCGTTACGCCTATCACGGCAGCGGCCACCGGATCGTTGGCCACCTCAAGCGCGTTATCAATCCCAGCCACTAATGCCAGTGCCAACTCCCGATCGGCAATGTTATGGGCTAGCGTGCCGGCACAGTAATGGCTGCCATTAATGCGTGATGTCACCAGAGCAACCAAAGCCTTCAGGCGTGCAGATAGTCCGTTAACTGGGTGATTAATACTGTTAAATACCGCATTGCGCTCATGTAGGGCAGGCGCGTCGTGAGCCAACAGCAGGTAATAAGACTCGCTGCGGGCGTCCGGGTGGCTTTGGTCCAGAATGTCGAGCTGCCGAGCCTGGGCCTGCTCGACAACGATCTCCGGCAGGCGAGCTTGCCATGACCGTTCCGTACAGGAAAATCCTGCCGGAGCGGCATCTTCGATTTGGGGAAAACCGGGTAACACCACGGCGGGTCTGCCTGCAAGTGCTGCAATACCGGCGACCACCCGTGCCTGATAGCTAACGAAACCGATGATTTGTGAAAAGGTCACAATATCTTGCGAGCTCAGGCCAACTTCGCCGAGCTGTTGTAACGCCTTGGAGCAAATCAGGGTAGGTTGGCTGGCGAGTTGACGGGCGTATTGGGTGATTTGTGCCAGGCGGACATTGCTTTCCCGCGTAGCATCTGGGCTGTCCAGAGGGGCGAGGCGAGCGGCGTAATGGCTACAAAGCGATTGTACGCCGGTGACCTGCGCCACCGTCAGGGCCGTCGACAGACGATCGTAAGGTGACAATGTCACTTCTCGCGAAGCGATAACTTGCTCGGGGAACAGCACTGAATAGCAGGCCGAAGACGCAGTAAAAACGTCAATGCGATGGCTGAGGGCGGCGTTCAATCCCTCGTCGGTAAACGTACCCAGGCCTAACAAAAAACGCTCCCGCAAGCTTGCGGCGGCAGGCTCGAGTGGCGAACTGTCGCCTGAACTACGCTGGGTTTCGTGGTACCACTGGAAAGGGGTTAGGCGATGGTCCATCGGATAAAATCCTTCTTCAATACAACAAGCCACCGCTGCGGTTGGCAACGGTGGCAGGGTAAAAAACCACGGAGCAGGCGTCAGTCATGGCTGCATAGACCATGACCATAAATAGCGAAGCCGGCGGCGAAGATGAGCATCAGTTGTGAGAGGCGTTGGTGGCGAGCATTGTTCATCAGCGCGATATCCTGTTGTTTGCATGGCTCAACGTAGCGGATATCCTCACCGATTCGTTTGGCGAGATAAAATAATGTTAAGTGCTAATTAATAACGTAAAGGAATAAAATAGTTAGCGGTCGGATCGATGAGTAGCAAGATGGCATCCCCAAGGCTCCAACTACCGCAGCATACAACATGGCTGGTAATTAAACGTTTACTGAGATGATGTAACCTTGCTCAAGATTTGCACCATGGCACGGCATAACTACGCCGTGCCATGGTTGTAATGGCGCTAGATTAGCGCCAGTTATGGGGAATTATCACGGATTTTGGCAACTAATTGCGGCACAGTAAGATATCGAGTGTTAGCGGAATTAAAACCTGCCGCCGTCACGTCGCCAGGCATCGGCAGTGAGCGCTTCGCCAAAGTGGCTGGCAATCAGCCGCTTGGTGAGGTCGTGCAGCGGTGCGGCCAGCACTTCGGCGGTGCTGCCACGCTCCACGATTTCCCCTTCATGCATCACCATCACCTGGTCGCTGATATGCTTCATCATCCCCAGATGCTGCGTCACATAAATATAGGCGATACCGTGCTTTTCCTGGAGCTCCAGCATCAGGTTGATGATCTGCGAACGCATCGACATATCCAGTGAGGCCAGCGCCTCGTCGGCAACAATCACCTTGGGTTGCAGGATCAACGCTCGTGCCAGAGCCACGCGCTGTTTCTGCCCGGAGGCGAGCATGTGCGGATAATAATAAGCATGGTCCGGCAGCATCCCCACCTGGCGCAGGGTCTGGTTGATCCGCACCTCGCGTTCTGCGGCTTCCAGATCGGTGTTCAAACGTAGCGGAGCATCAAGCAACTGACCGATGCGCTGGCGTGGATTGAGCGAAGTGCTCGGATCCTGGAAAATCATACGAATGCGCTGGCTGCGGTAGCGATAATCGCCATAGGCCAACGCATGGTCGTCGATCAGCACTTCACCCGAAGAGGGTTCCACCATGCCGGAAAGCATCTTCGCCAGAGTTGACTTACCCGAGCCGTTCTCACCGATGATCGCCAGCGTCTGGCCTTCACGCAGGGTAAAACTGACTGACTTGACCGCTTCCACATGCTGGCGGCGGAACAGCCCGGTACGATAGCGGTAGGTTTTGGTCAGGTTGCGCACTTCCAACAGCGTTTCCATGTTATTGCTCCTCCATGTTCAGCGGGAAGTGGCAGGCGAACAGGTGATTCTTCACCGGGCGCAGGCGTGGGGTTTCAATACATTGCTTTTGCGCATACGGGCAGCGTGGCCCCAGGCGGCAACCGATCGGCAGATGCTCCAATGAGGGGATCGCTCCCGGTAGCGTATTCAGGCGGCTCTTATGCGGCAGTGAACGACCAAAGTCCGGCATGGCGCGGATCAGCGCCTGGGTATAAGGATGATGAGGGGCGGCAAGCAGATCTTCACACAGTGCACTCTCCACCGTCTGGCCACAGTACAGCACGTTAACCCTGTCGGCCCATTTGCTCATCATCTGCAAATCGTGGCTGATCAGCAGGATGGTGGTGTTATTGTTTTGGTTCAGGCGCGCCAGCAGGCGGAAGATCTGCGCCTGCGTGGTGGGTTCCATGGCGTTGGTTGGCTCATCGGCAATCAACAATCTTGGCTGATTGGCCAACGCAATGGCGATCATCACTTTCTGGCATTCCCCTTCGGTGAGCTCGTAAGGGAAGCTGCCCATGATATCTAGGTGATCCTTGATACCGACGCGGTGCAACAGCTCGATCGCCCGCCGTTTGCGCCAGTTAAAGCGCTGCCACCAACGGCCCTTGTAGGTCCAGCCGGGAATGGCCTGGGCCAACTGGCGGCCAATGCTCTCGGAAGGATCAAGACAGGATTGCGGCTCCTGGAAGATCATCGAAACGTTGTGGCCCACCAGTTTGCGCCGTTCGCGCGGGCTGAGCTGCAACAGATCGATGTCGTCAAAGCGGAAGCGGTCGGCGGTAACACGCCAGTTATCTTTGGTCACGCCGCAGATGGCTTTGGCAATCAGGCTTTTTCCTGAGCCGGATTCGCCTACCAGGCCGCGCACTTCACCTTCGGTCAGCGTCATGCTGACGCGATCGACGGCCTTCACCGGCCCTTCGGCGGTCATAAATTCAATCGTCAGATTGCGGATATCGAGTAACGGCATTATTCCACTCCCGCATTGATCGCGCGGCGTATTCCGTCGCCCAACAGGTTAACCAGCAATACGCTGATCAGAATAGCCGCACCGGGCAGCATCACGGTCCAAGGTGCCACATAGACCAACTCCAACGAGTCGCCCAACATGGCTCCCCATTCCGGGGAAGGCAACTGCGCCCCCAGATCGAGGAAGCCCAACGCCGCGATGTCGAGAATGGCCATCGACAACGCGCGGGTGAATTCGGTGATCAGTACGGCGGCAATGTTCGGCACCACGGCGTACCACAGGATCTGCATCGTCGAAGCGCCATCCAGACGGGCGGCTACCACGTACTCTTTTTCCAGCTCATCGTGCACTGCGCTGTAGATGGTACGCACCATCCGTGGCAACAGTGCGAGCCAAACGGCAAGCATGGCGTGCTCCAGCTTCGGCCCGAGGAAGGCCACCACGATAATCGCCAGCAGCAGTGAAGGGATGGAGAGCAGGGTATCGAGAATATGGTTGAGCATCGCAGACAGCAGGCCACGGGTGACCCCCGCAAACACGCCCAGGATCACGCCACAGACGGCGGCGGCAATGGTCACAATCAGTGCCGAACCATAGGTGGCGGCGGCGCCGGTCAGCAAGCGACTGAGGATATCGCGGCCCAGATCGTCGGTGCCCAGGAAGAATGACACGTTACCGTAGCGTGACCAGGACGGCGGTAGCAACTGATATCCCAGGAATTGCTGATCGAGGGCATAAGGTGCCAGCAGGTTGCCGAACAGGGAGAGAAACAGCAGGCCGAGCACCCCATAAAAACCAATCATCGCCAAAGTGTCGCCGTAGAAAATCCGCCAGGTATAGAGCAGCGGACTAGGCATTTTCTTTTCGCGGTATACGTTATCGAAGGGCATACCATTCCTTATGTTTCAGCGGGTTGGTCGCCGCGCCCAGAATGTCGGCCAGCACGTTAATGGTGATCACCAGCGTGCCGATCACCATCACGCCTGCGGAAATGGCCGCGTAGTCCTGTTGGCGGATGGCGTTAATCAGCCAGCGCCCCAGCCCTGGCCAACTGAACACCACCTCGGTGATCATGGCCAGCGTGAGCATGGTAGAAAATTGCAGACCGAGCTTTGGGATGATCGGCGGTAACGCGTTGTGCAACACGTGACGGCGGATAATCGTAAAGCGTGACAGGCCACGGGTTGCGGCAGCCTTGATGTAGTTCTGGTTGAGGACATCGTCGGTGCTGATGCGCATCAAGCGGATCACCTCGGTGATGGGGGCCACCGCCAGAGCGGCAATCGGCAGCACCATATGGCGCAGTGCACTGGCAATCATCTCATTGCGATAAGGCGAGTCAGACAGCCAGGCGTCAACCAGCGCCAGACCGGTGACCTGCTTGACCTGATACAGCAGATCGAAACGGCCCGACACCGGCAGCCAGCCAAGATGCAGTGAAAAATAGAGCATCAGCAGCAGCGCCAGCCAGAACACCGGAATGGAAAAGCCCAGTAGGGCAAAGGTACTGATGGCGGTATCCTGCCATTTGCCGCGCATCACACCGGCAATAATGCCCAGTGGAATGCCGATAAACAGGGCCAGCGTGAAGGCTAAAATGCACAGTTCCATGGTGGCCGGGAACACTTCTCGCAGCTGTTCGCTGATCGCCTGGCCATTGATGCTGGAAACGCCAAAGTCCCAGTGTAGCAGGCTGGTGAAATAGAACTGGTAGGCATCCAGCAAGGCGGCACCGTTTAGCGGTGCGCGCGGGGTAAAGTAGCTCAGGCTAAAGCTGACCAGCGTCAGGAAGAATAGCGTGATCAGCAGCAACAGGATGCGGCGTAAGGTAAAGATAATCACTTTTTCGCAGCCTCCGCCGGTTCACGGTATACCCCGGCAAATGATGAGTTGCCGAACGGGCTCAACACCAGTCCTTTAATATCATAACGGTAGGCCTGCAAACGCAAAGAGGAGGCCAGCGGCAATACCGGCAACTGCTGTTCGAGGATCTTCTGTGCCTGCTGATAATGCTCGATACGCTGTGATAACTGCTGTGACAACAAGGCGTCCTGCAACTGTTCATCAAAAGCGGGATCACACCAGTGAGCATAGTTGGTTTGCGAACGGATTGCCGCACAGCTCAGCAGCGGACGGAAGAAGCTGTCCGGATCGTTACTGTCGGTTGACCAACCGGTGAGCGTCAGATCGTGATTCATTTCCATCAGCCGGGCTTCCTGGAAGCGGCCTTCTACCGGCACGATGGTGACATTAATGCCGACCTGAGCCAAATCCGCCTGTAGCAGTTCCGCCGTTTTCAACGGGCTGGGGTTATAGGATTGCGATGCGGTAGGCACCCAGAGCTTCAGATCCAATGGCCCCACACCGGCTTCACGCAGCATTTCTCGTGCCTTGGCCGGATCGTATTCGGTGACGTGGGCATCATTATCATAGGCCCAGGAGGCGCGTGGCAGGATCGAGGCGGCGGTCTCTGCCGTGCCGTAATAGATCGATTGCATCAGGCGCTGGTTATTAATGGCTAACGCAATGGCCTGGCGCACCTTCAGGTTATCCAGCGGTGGCTTGCGGGTGTTGAAGGCTAGATAGGCGATGTTCATCCCAGGGCGCAGCGTCAGGCGTAAACGCGGATCGTCGCGCAGGATCGATAGCTGGCTGGCGGCGGGGTAGGCCAACACATCGCACTCGCCGGTCAGCAATTTGGACAGGCGGCCCGTACCTCCGGCGCCCATATCGATCACCACCTGCGGCATGCGCGGTTTCCCTTTCCAGTAAACGTCATTACGTGCCAGACGAATATATTGCCCGGAACGGTATTCGTTCAACAAGAATGGGCCGGTGCCGACCGGTTCACGATCGATCATTTCCTGGGTGCCATCCAGCGTCAGGTTGTCGGCATATTCTGCCGATAGCACCGGTGCATAATGGGTCGCCAGATGCCACAGGAAGGACGCATCCGGTGCCTGCAAGCGGAACTCGACGGTGTATGGGTCCAGCTTTTTCACGCTTTGCACGGAGTCGGCAAACTGCAAACTGTCGAAGTATGGGTATTCACCGCCGTTGACATTGTGGAACGGATGCTTCTGATCAAACACCCGCTGAAAACTGAATACCACATCGTCGGCGTTCATTTTGCGCGTGGGCTGGAACCAGGCGGTGGTCTGGAAAGGCACATCCCGGCGCAGGTGGAAGCGGTAGGTGGCGCCGTTGTCCAGCACTTCCCAACTTTCCGCCAGTTCCGGGATCAGGCGGTAAGTGTAAGGGTCGACGTCCAGCAACCGATCGTAAAGCTGGGCGGCTAGGGTATCGACCGTCAGACCGCTGCTGGCCATCTGCGGATTGAAGGTGTTCAGAATGCCGCTGACGCAATAGACAAAGCCGCTCTGGCGGATGTCTGCTGGCGGTGGTGCTGCGCTGGGCACAGCCGGTGTCGCGGCCAGGGCAGACGTTGCCAGGCAGCCGAGCGACATTATCCAAAGAGGTAAACCACGCATAGACGCTTCATGGGTTATTAAGCAATAACGTTAGTGTATCGCACTCTGACCAACAGCCCAATTCCTTGAGCAAAATGGCTGAAATTTCGGCGGTTTGATTAAGCTTGCCGCTGTTTTCTGGCGTGTCGGCCTCCGCCCGAAATCCGTGCTGGTGGATAATGACCCAAGCTTAGTGTGGTAATGAGAAAAATTCTCAACAAAGTGCTTTACAGATGATACTGAGAACCATTATCATCATTTGGCAGTTCACGGAAGGCCACACCTTGTGGCCCTTTGTGGAAGGCACGACATTGCTCACATTGCTTCCAGTGTTTACTTAGCCAGCTCGGGTGCTGGCTTTTTTTTTGCCTCTATTTCAGGTGAACGGCAAAACCGGAGCGGCCAGGGGCAATGTCTTCTCGCAGCGTTAACTGTGGGATCGCATAATCGCCAAAGTTTTGCTTACGGAATGGCAAAGGCTCGGTACTGGCCAGCGTGTCCAGTCGTTCCCCCAGTGCCGCACAAAGCTCAGGAAATTTCGCCTCGTCGAAGCGATCGGTACGGTACGCCACAAACGGTGGCAGCACGTCAAAGCCGGGGTAATACAGAATGCCATGGTGAATCGGGAACAGAATATCCGCTATCGGGCCGTTGATACCGCGTGGGCTGTAATGAGACTCCCAACCGCCCGCAGTGACCAGCAGCATAGCCCGTTTCCCTGCCAGCGTACCTTCGCCATAACGATCTCCCCAATGCGTATCGGAATGCTCGCCAACGCCGTACGCGAAGCTATAGGCATACACGCGTTCTACCCAACCCTTGAGGATGGCTGGCATGGAGAACCACCACAGCGGAAACTGGAGGATCACGGTATCCGCCCAGAGTAACTTCTCCTGTTCTAGCACAATATCTGCGCTTTGCGTTCCTTGCTCCAGAGCGATCCGGGAATCCATCGCCGGATTAAACCGGGCAGCGCTATCCCGATCCGTACGGTCTTCACCATCCAAAGAAGCTTTCCATTTCATGGCGTACAGATCGGAAACCTGTACCTGATGCCCAGCGTCCTGCAGATGTTTGACCGCAAAGTTTTTTAGTGAGCCATTAAGCGATTGAGCTTCCGGGTGAGCGTAGACCAGCAGAATATTCATTATTAAGTTCCATTGCTGTAAAGAGAGCAACAGAGTAGGTTAGCGCCAGGTATAGTTAAAATTGATTTAGATGATGACAGGTATTTGCATGAGTAATTTCGGCAGACTGGATCTCAATCTATTGGTGACGTTGGATGTGTTGCTGATGGAATTGAATGTTACGCGCGCGGCGCAGCGGTTGTCGCTGTCGCAACCTTCGGTAAGTGCTCATCTGGCCAAACTGAGAGCGTTTTTCGACGATCCGCTGCTGCTACCTGGCCCAAGAGGAATGCGGCCAACGGCCAGAGCGGAGGCATTACGTGAACCTTTGCGGCAAGCGTTGGAAGTGCTCGAACACACCGTTTCACCCATCAGCCCTTTTGAGGCGGCCAGCGCGAATATCACCTGGCGCGTTGCCGCATCCGATTATGGCGAATCCACGGTGCTGTTACCCACATTGGCACGGCTTCGTCAGGCTGCCCCCAACAGCCGATTGGCGGTGTTAGAACTGGCACCGACCAGGATTGCCCGGCAGGCGGAGTTGGGGGAGATCGATCTGGCCTTTCACACTCCGGACAGTGCACCGGCGGGGATGCGTCAACGCGTGTTATTCAAGGAGAAGTATGTGTTGGTGGGCCGCTTCGGTCATCCTGCGTTGATGGCTCGCCCCACGCTGGCGCAATTTAGCCAACTGGAGCACGTAGTGGTTTCGCCAAACGGCGGGGGATTTAGCGGCATCACGGATCACACGCTGGATCAGGTTGGGCTTTCGCGCCGGGTGGTGCTTTCCGTCCCGCATTTTCTGTTTGTGAAATCGGTGATCGCCAAGACGGATCTGGTGGCGATGCTGCCCGAACGCCTGGTACGCGACAGCCCTGAAGTACAGATTGCCGAGCCACCAGTGGAGATCCCAGGCTATGAGCTGGCAATGCTATGGGATGAGCGTTCGCATCGCGATCCCGCCCATCAATGGTTACGCGAATTGATCGCCCAGTCGGTTTAACGTCCCTCAGGGTCGCTACCTTGCAGCAGCGCATGCTTTTTCAACATGCCGCGTAGCTGATGATAGGTCAGCCCCAGTAAATCGGCGGCTTTGCGCTGATTGAAACGGCCCTGTTTCAATGCCATTTCCAGCAGGGTTTTCTCTTGTTGATGCTGCCAGCTTTTAAAATCCAGCGGCAATGCAGGTAACTCACTGGTTGGCGCGGTTGCCTCATCATCAAGCGGCGCTGAACGCTTGGCAAAGGGGTTAATGATGATCTCATCCAGTTCATCCTGGCCTGAACCATGGCGGTAAACGGAGCGCTCAACCACGTTTTTCAGCTCACGCACGTTACCCGGCCAGGAGTAGCCGAGCAGCGTCGCCCGCGCATGTTCACTAAAGCCGGGGAACAACGGCAGTGACAGCTCGCGGCACATCTGAATGGCGAAATGCTCGGCCAACAGCATGATGTCTTGCTGGCGTTGGCGCAGCGGCGGCAGTTGCACCACGTCGAACGCCAGGCGGTCCAGCAGATCGGCACGGAATTTACCGGCGGCGGCCAGCGCGGGCAAATCGTCATTGGTGGCGCACACTAGCCGAACATCCACCCGCAGCGGTTGGCTGCCACCCACGCGTTCCAGATGGCCATATTCAATCACCCGCAGCAGCTTTTCTTGCACCAGCATTGGCGCGGTTGCCAACTCATCCAGAAACAGGGTGCCGCCATCGGCACGTTCAAAACGGCCAAGATGACGTTTTTGTGCGCCGGTAAACGCGCCAGCCTCATGGCCAAACAGCTCCGAGTCGAGCAAGTTTTCATTCAACGCCGCACAGTTGAGGGAGATAAACGGCCCTTGCCAACGATTGGAAAGATAGTGTAACCGGTGGGCGATCAGCTCTTTACCGGTGCCGCGTTCACCGATCACCAGCACCGGTTTGTTGAGCTTGGCCAACTGTGAAACTTGCTCCAGCACCTCGACAAAGGCGTTGGCCTCGCCCAACAGGTTCTCTAACGGTTCGCTCATGATGAAATTCGCCAATGTTTGGTGAAAACACTCACTCTACAGCAAGCGTGGCGAGAGTCAAAAACAAATAATCTTTGCATTTCAATGAAATAAAAGTTGGCACGCTTCTTGATTAACTCTTTGGGCAAGTTGTATAACTTAACTCGGCGCTTCAGACGCCTTCAGAACCAAGAGGAAGTAAATTATGGGTATCTTTTCTCGTTTTGCCGACATCGTGAACGCCAACATCAATACTCTGCTCGATAAAGCAGAAGACCCGCAAAAGCTGGTGCGTTTGATGATCCAGGAAATGGAAGACACGCTGGTTGAAGTGCGCTCCACCTCAGCGCGTGCCCTGGCGGAGAAAAAACAGCTGCTGCGCCGCATTGAGCAGGGTGAAAACCAGATCAATGACTGGCAGGACAAAGCCGAACTGGCGCTGCGTAAAGATAAAGAAGATCTGGCCCGTGCGGCGCTGATCGAAAAACAGAAAGTGGCCGACCTACTAGCTACACTGAGCCAGGAAGTGGCTACCGTAGAAGAGACGCTGGCCCGCATGAAGAGTGAAATTGGCGAGCTGGAAAACAAGCTGACCGAAACCCGCGCGCGCCAGCAGGCATTAACGCTGCGCCATCAGGCGGCTTCTTCTTCACGAGATGTACGTCGCCAGTTGGACAGCGGTAAACTGGATGAGGCGATGGCGCGTTTTGAACAGTTTGAGCGCCGTATCGACCATATGGAAGCCGAAGCGGAAAGCGTCAGCATTGGCAAAAAGAAAAGCCTGCATCAGGAGTTTGCCGAACTGCAGGCGGATGATGCCATCAGTGAGCAACTGGCGGCAATGAAAGCCAAGATGAACCGCCCGGAATAATGCTTAAGCGGCCACCCAGCGTGGCCGCCACACTACGGCCAAATAAGAAGGAATTGAGATGAGTGCTCTATTACTTGCCATCCCGTTGACAATCTTTGTGTTGTTTGTCGCACCGATTTGGCTTTGGTTGCATTACAGCAACCGGCAACAGAGCGGCGTTCAACTGAGTCATCAGGAGATGCAACGTCTGACGCAGCTGGCGGAGCAGGCCTCACGCATGCGCGATCGTATTCAGGCGTTGGAAGACATTCTTGATGCGGAACACCCGAATTGGAGGCAGTCGTAATGCGTAGAGACCAGGACAGAGGAAAGTTTGGCGATCGTCGCGATCGTTCTTACTACAACGACGACAGCGGTTCATACAAGGGCAACACGTTAGGCAGTAAAAAACTGTACCGTGTGCCTGAAGAAGGCATGCTGAAGGGCGTTTGCGCTGGCCTTGCTCACTATTTTGACGTGCCCGTGCGTTTGATCCGGGTGATTGCCGTGCTGTCGCTGTTCTTCGGGCTGTTTTTCATTACGGTGGTCGCCTATATCGCCTTGGTCTTCGTGCTTGAGGAGGCTCCAGCCAGCCGTTATCAGGATGAACATCAGGCTACACCGCGCCAGTTGCTTGATAAGCTGGAATACGAATTGAGTAGTGGGGAGCAGCAGTTGCGCAAGGTCGAACGCTACGTCACGTCTGACACCTTTGGCGTGCAGAGCCGCTTTCGCCAACTGTAACCACTCTTAACGATGCACGGGCCTGCGTACGCCGCAGGTCAGTCATTGCACCGACTTTTTCCCCAACATTTGCCAGAGGGCAGCAACCATGAGCAAAACCTATGCGATTAATGCCCCAAAAACTGCTTCACCAAAATGGGGAGTAGGTGCATTGTTGAAGACCTTGTCGAAAGTCATCATCATAGCGCTAATGAGTTATGGCCCGGCGGGGGCAACCGCGTGGTTGCTGAAAACCGTCAGCCGCAAACCGCTGCGTTACGTGTTGGCCCTGTTGCTGGAACCGCTGGTTCGCAAAGGGCTGAACAAGGCGTTCGGGCGCTATGCCAAGGAGAACAATGAAACGACTGCAAAATGAGTTAACTTCGCTGGTCAATCGCGGGATGGATCGTCATCTGCGGCTGGCAGTCACCGGCTTGAGCCGCAGTGGTAAGACGGCGTTTATCACCGGATTGGTCAATCAATTACTCCATGTTCACAGCGGCGCACGTATGCCGCTGTTTTCCCCTGTGCGGGAAGAAAGGCTGTTGGGGGTGAAACGCATTCCTCAACGCGACCTCGGTATCCAACGTTTCACCTACGATGAAGGCCTGGCGCAGCTGTATGGCAATCCGCCAAGTTGGCCAACGCCAACCCGTGGCGTCAGCGAAATCCGCCTGGCGCTGCGCTATCGCTCCAATGATTCACTACTGCGCCATTTTAAAGAAACCTCCACGCTGTATCTGGAGATCGTCGACTATCCGGGCGAATGGCTGCTGGATTTGCCGATGCTGGAACAGGACTACCTGGCCTGGTCACGTCAGATGGCTGGGTTGTTGCAGGGCGACCGCGAGCGCTGGGCCGAGCCTTGGCTGGCCTTGTGCAAAGATCTCGATCCGTTGGCCCCGGCGGATGAAAACAAGCTGGCGGCAATCGCCCAGGCTTATACCGACTACCTGCTGCGCTGTAAGGCTGAAGGGCTGCACTTTATCCAACCTGGGCGCTTTGTGCTGCCTGGCGATATGGCCGGAGCGCCTGCGCTGCAGTTCTTCCCGTGGCCGAACGTCGATGCGGCAGGGGAATCGCGCCTGGCACAGGCGGACAAACATACCAATGCGGGTATGCTGCGCGCCCGCTTTAACTATTACTGTCAGTCGATCGTCAAGGCGTTTTATAAAGAGCACTTTGTGCGTTTCGATCGCCAGATCGTGCTGGTGGATTGCCTGCAACCGCTCAACAGCGGGCCGCAGGCGTTTAATGATATGCGTTTGGCGCTGACTCAGTTGATGCAAAGTTTCCACTACGGCAAGCGTACGCTGTTCCGCCGCCTGTTTTCGCCGACCATCGACAAACTGATGTTTGCGGCCACCAAGGCGGATCATATCACCGCCGATCAGCACGCCAATCTGGTTTCGCTGTTACAGCAACTGGTGCAGGAGGCCTGGCAGAATGCCGCGTTTGAAGGCATCAGCATGGACTGCGTCGGCCTGGCTTCGGTACAGGCGACCGAAAGCGGCATTGTCGATCATCATGGGCAGCCGATCCCGGCATTGAAAGGCCACCGCCTGGACGATGGTGCACCGCTGACGGTCTTCCCCGGCGAAGTGCCTGCGCGCCTGCCTGGCCCGGCGTTCTGGCAGCAACAAGGGTTCCATTTTGACCAGTTCCGCCCACGTATGATGAGCGTTGACAGCCCGCTGCCGCATATCCGTCTGGACGCGGTGATGGAGTTTTTATTGGGAGATAAATTACGATGAGCGAGCCGTTAAAACCGCGTATCGATTTTGCCGAGCCGTTGCAGCCGCCACAGGAACCGGTGTTGCGCGCAGGCTTGGAATTTGACGAACAGCAAGCCGAGAAATTCTATCCGGCAGCGCCAGAGATGGAGCTGGAAGAGGAGGAAGGGCGCGCGGAAGGCATTGTTAACGCCGCGTTGAAACCCAAGCGCAGCTTGTGGCGTAAAATGGTTAACGCCGGGCTGATGCTGTTTGGCGTCAGCGTGGTGGCTCAAGGTGTCCAGTGGGTGCATACCTCCTGGGTGCAGCAGGATTGGATTGCGCTGGGTGGTGGGATCGCCGGTGGGTTGATCGTCTTCGCCGGTATCGGTTCGGTGGTCGGGGAATGGCGCAGGCTATACCGCCTACGCCAACGGGCAGAAGAGCGTGACGAAGCTCGGGAATTGCTGCATAGCCACGGCCTGGGGAGAGGGCGAGAGTTTTGTGAAAAGCTGGCGCGTCAGGCAGGGTTGGATCAAGGGCACCCCGCTTTGCAACGCTGGCAGGCTTCATTACATGAAACCCAGAACGACCGCGAAGTGGTTGCGCTGTATGCCAAGCTGGTGCAGCCGGTGTTAGATAATCAGGCGCGGCGCGAAATCAGCCGTTCGGCGGCAGAGTCGACGCTGATGATCGCCGTCAGCCCTTTGGCCTTGGTGGACATGGCCTTTATCGCCTGGCGCAATATCCGCCTGATTAACCGCATTGCGGCCCTGTATGGCATCGAACTGGGCTATTTCAGCCGTATTCGTCTGTTCCGTCTGGTGTTGCTGAATATCGCCTTTGCTGGTGCTTCTGAACTGGTGCGGGAAGTGGGCATGGACTGGATGTCGCAGGATATTGCGGCGCGGTTGTCTGCGCGGGCAGCGCAGGGGATTGGGGCAGGTCTGTTGACGGCGCGATTGGGCATCAAGGCGATGGAACTGTGTCGCCCGTTACCCTGGTTAGAAGGCGATAAGCCAAAACTGGGTGATTTCCGTGGTCAATTGATTAACCAACTGAAAGACACCATGAAAAAAGGTCAAAGCAAAGTCTGACTCCACCAGGCTGCGTCAATCAGACGCAGCCTGGTGGCCGCACCGTCCAAAACTCCCTTCTTTTTGTACACCTCTGCAATACCCATTAATTGTTAATGATAAGTTAATCAAGTGTTTGTTTTGCGGTCTTGGTCACGAAAAATCCCACGGACCGCGGCAAAGAAGACGGTATATTTGACTAACAATTAATCTGAATATCTGACTACGCCAGCGGGTAATCCCGCCGTATTCACTTGCTGCTTCAGCACCAAGACATCAATCCCAAGGACAGGAGGTAATGAACATGCCGCACCGTGAGCCGAATTTAGAGACCTTCCAACCCTATGCCGATGAAAGCCAAACCCTCCGTCGACATATTCATCAATACCCTGAACTGGGATTTGAGGAACGACAAACCGCCGATCTGGTGGCGGGAAAGCTTGAGGCGTGGGGGTATCAGGTGACACGTGGGCTCGGTATCACCGGCCTGGTTGGGACGCTGAAAAGAGGCAACAGCCCCCGCACGTTAGGTATTCGGGCAGATATGGATGCCTTGCCGATCCTGGAAAATACGCAACTCCCTTACAGCAGTCAGCACGAAGGCATCATGCATGCCTGTGGGCATGACGGCCACACCGCGATGTTGCTTGGTGCGGCACATTATCTGGCCGATCACGCCTGTTTCGATGGCACCTTGCATCTCATTTTTCAACCTGCAGAAGAGGGGTTGGCCGGTGCCCAGAAGATGATCGACGATGGCCTGTTTAAACGCTTCCCCTGTGACGCCGTTTTTGCCATGCACAACATGCCGGGCTTCCCGCAGGGGCAGTTTGTCTTTGGTGAGGGGGCGTTTATGGCTTCCAGTGATACGGTCACCATCACCATTCACGGCAAAGGGGGCCATGGAGCGATGCCGAAAGGCACCGTTGATGCCGTGGTCGTCGGAGCTAGCATTGTGATGGCATTGCAGACGATCGTCGCGCGTAATTTGGGAGCGCAAGAGCCGGGCGTGATCACCGTAGGTTCATTCCAGTCAGGCATGGCCAGTAATGTCATCGCCGACTCTGCGGTATTAAAACTCAGTGTACGCGCGTTGGATCCGCAAGTCAGGGAGCTGTTGGAAGAGCGCATCAAGACGTTAGTGGCGGCCCAGGCGGCCTCATATGGTGCCAGGATCGATATTGACTATGATCACACCTATCCCGTGTTGGTTAACCAACCGGAGATGACCCGTTTTGCCAAGCAGGTGGCGCAAAATTTAATGGGTGAAAGCCATCCGCAGCAGGTAATTGATATTCCAGAACCGTTGATGGGCAGCGAAGACTTTGCCTTTATGCTGAACCAGTGCCCTGGCAGTTATTTACTATTAGGTAACGGCAAGGGTGAAAACAGCTGCATGGTACATAACCCCGGCTATGATTTTAATGATGAAATTATACTCAGAGGGATCGCCTATTGGTCTGCGTTGACGCAGGAATTCCTGAAGGAATAAACCTCGGCCTTTAATAACTTGCTAATGCTACTGAATTTGTCGGGGTCGAACATGTTTGATCCTGGCATAACATCGATTATCTGGACGGACGCCGCATGTGGCGTTCCTACATAAAAGGACAGGCCATGGATAGCGTCAAGGAAAGAAAGTCCCCGGCTAGGGCCATTGTGGCTACCACGTTAGGCAATGGCTTAGAGTTTTTTGATTTGGTGCTTTACGCATTTTTTGCGACCTACATTGCAAAAGCTTATTTCCCCGCGACAGATCCTTTGGTGAGCATGACGATGACCTTCCTGATCTTTGGGATGGGTTATCTTGCCAGGCCGCTGGGGGCGCTGGTCATCGGCCATTATGCCGATAAAAAAGGGCGCAAGCCCGCCATGACGCTGACGTTCCTGCTGATGGGGCTCAGTACCCTGACGATTGGTATCACCCCGTCATATGAAAGCATCGGGACTGCGGCCCCGATCATTATTACCCTGGCCAGGCTGATGCAAGGCTTCTCCGCAGGCGGTGAGTTGGGCGCATCAACCACCCTGCTGGTGGAGTATGCTAAACCCCATAATCGCGGGTTTTACGGGGGATGGCAGGTCGCGAGCCAAGGTGCGGGCAACGTATTTGCCGCCATGACGTTGGTGATCCTGGTCAATTGTATGCCAGAGGCGAGTGTGGAAGCCTGGGGTTGGCGTATTCCGTTTCTGTTTGGCATCGTGATTGTTCCGGTGGGGCTGTATATTCGCTTTAAGCTGGAAGAAACCGCCACTCACACCTTACCAACGGCCAGCGAAAGCGTCAGCAAAATCCCCCTGCTGGAAGTGATAACTACCTACTATAAAGAAACCTTGGCGGGAATTTTGCTGACGATGGGGGGAACCATTCCGCATATGATCATCATGTTTTATATTCCCAACTACGCCATCAGCATATTAAAGCTGGATACCAGCTATAGCATGTTGATTGGTGCCGTCGCCGGTTTGATTACGTTGATTGGTGGCCCGCTGGCCGGGATGTGGTCAGATAAGGTCGGCAGAGTTCGGTTGATTGCGTGGGCGAGAATAGCGATTGTTGTACTGATTTATCCTGCCTTTTATTTACTCAGCACTCACCCCAGTGTTGAAATGCTGTTTGCAGTGATGATTGTGCTGAGCATTATCAATATTATCGGTGCTTCGCCTTCCATCACCATTTTGCCGGAAATATTCCCAAGACGGGTAAGAACCACCGGGTTATCGTTGGTGTATAGCGTTGCCGTGGGGATCTTTGGTGGTTTCTCACTATCGGCGGCTTCCTATCTAATCAAGCTAACCGGCAATACTACGGCTCCGGCGTTTTACGTGATTGCTGGCTGTGTTTTATCGCTGTTTGCCTTCCTGTACATTAAGGAAACCAGCCAGACGCCGCTCAATTAATGACCTCCTCCTGCAACCCTCTCAATGAGCGAGAGGGGTTGCTCTTTTGGGTAAGCAAGGTTACTTGGACACCCACGATCATGCGGCTGAACAGGTCTTCTATCAGGACGCTTAAAGCATCATTACCATTTATAGCCCATGTTCACGCTGTAATCAGGATCCTGATTGGTGGAGTAGGGATCGGACTGGCGCAGGCGATCGGTTTTTTTCACCGGGCCATTAAGCCTAGAATACGATTTGTCGCGTGGGCGGCTGCAGCTGGGATGGTCGCATTCAAGATTGGCACTGAAGCCGGTTTCATCTTTTGATTCTGACCAAACCATTGGTGCCTTGGCAGTTTTTTCTGCGGGCCCTGGTGTCGCCTTGGGGGCGGGGGCGTCTTTAATTCTGGGTTCCGGCGCCTTGTAGGATAGGTCTAGCGCCTGAATTGGGGCACTCAACAACAGCGTGGTGCAGCAGAATGCTGCCAGTGTATGCTTTCTAAGCATGGACAATTTCCCGTTAATAGTTACTCTGCGCAACTATAAAATAGTCAGACGAGAATTACTATCATTTGTAACCAGTGAGGTCGCTTTTTTTAGTTTGTAACCGCAGATTGACGAAAGAACATCCGCCTGTAATCGCGTGATAATCCGCTGCCAAAATAATGCTGAATGTAATAACTCTCTAGAAATAAGCTAAAATTACGCTGATGGTGTTTTTGGCTGGCGTTTAAAACCGCTAATAGCAGTGATAAACTGGAGCTCTGTCAACTTTTGCTGACAGATCGCTTCTTCCTTCCGGGGGGAGAGGTTATCATCATCACCAGACATCCCCGCACCTGCAGAGATAAGGCCAATACTGATGCGTTTGGAAGTATTTTGCGAAGACCGTCTCGGTCTCACTCGAGAATTACTCGATCTTTTGGTATCGCGCAGTATCGACCTGCGCGGCATCGAAATAGATCCTATCGGCCGTATTTACCTCAATTTTTCCCAGCTGGATTTTGATACCTTCCGCGCGCTGATGGCGGAGATCCGGCGCATCAGCGGTGTGACCGATGTGCGCACCGTTAACTTTATGCCTTCCGAACGTGAACACCGTGCGTTACGTGCGTTGCTGGAGTCGATGCCGGAACCGGTGTTTTCCATCGATATGAAAGGCAAGGTGGAGCTGACTAACCCGGCGGCCCAGACGCTGTTCAACTTCAGCGAAGACAAGATCCGCAATCAAACGGCGAGCCAGTTGATTGGCGGCTATAACTTCAGCCGCTGGCTGGAGAGTGAAGACACTAAGCCGCATTCCGAGCGGGTGGTGATCCGCAGCCAGGATTTCCTGATGGATATCACCCCGATCTATCTGGAAGATGAGCAACAACAGAATTCTCCGGTGGGCGCCGTGGTCATGCTCAAATCCACCGCTCGCATGGGCCGCCAACTGCAGAACCTGTCGGTCAATGACGATACCGAGTTTGACCATATTGTCGCCGTCAGCCCGAAGATGCGCCACGTGCTGGAGCAGGCGCGCAAGTTGGCTATGCTGGATGCCCCATTGCTGATTGTGGGCGATACTGGCACGGGGAAAGATATTTTGGCGCGGGCCTGCCACCTGCGCAGCCCACGTGGCAAACAGCCGTTCCTGGCGCTGAACTGTGCCGCCTTGCCGGACGATGTGGTGGAGAGCGAACTGTTTGGCCATGCGCCGGGCGCTTATCCGAATGCGTTGGAAGGCAAGAAGGGGTTCTTTGAGCAGGCCAACGGTGGCTCAGTGCTGCTCGATGAGATTGGCGAGATGTCGCCGCGCATGCAAACCAAACTGCTGCGTTTCCTCAACGATGGTACTTTCCGTCGAGTAGGGGAAGAGCATGAGGTGCATGTGGACGTGCGGGTGATCTGCGCCACGCAGAAAAACCTGACCGAACTGGTGCAGCGCGGTGAATTCCGTGAAGATCTCTATTACCGCTTGAACGTGCTGACCATCACCATCCCACCGCTGCGCGAACGCCCGCAGGATATCATGCCGCTCACCGAGCTGTTTGTGGCGCGTTTTGCCGATGAACAAGGGGTCGCCAGGCCGAAACTGGCCAACGATCTCAGTAGCTTCCTTTGCAAATACGGCTGGCCGGGCAACGTCCGACAGCTGAAGAACGCTATCTATCGTGCCTTGACCCAAACGGACGGCTACGAGCTGCGCCCGCAAGACATCGTTCTGCCGGATTTTGAGGTGGAGATCGCGCTAGGGGATGAAGTGATGGAAGGCTCGCTGGATGATATCAGCAAGCGTTTTGAACGCTCGGTGCTGACTCGTCTGTACCGCACTTATCCCAGCACCCGCAAACTGGCCAAGCGCTTGGGCGTCTCGCATACGGCAATTGCCAATAAGCTGCGGGAGTACGGGCTGAGCAATCGCAAGCTGACCGACGACAGCGAAGAATAACGCTACTTTATTTCAGGCATAAAAAAGCCCGGCTTAAAAACCGGGCTTTTTGGTATTTACAGGCTTATTTCAGCGCGGCAAGCGCGGCATCATAATCTGGCTCGGTGGTAATTTCGTTTACCAGCTCGCTATACAGCACGTTGTCCTGGCCATCTAGCACCACCACGGCGCGGGCGGTCAGACCGGCCAACGGGCCTTCGGCAATCTCTACACCATACGCCTGCTTGAAATCACCGCCGCGCAGGGTAGACAGAGTAACCACGTTGTTCAGGCCTTCAGCACCACAGAAGCGTGACTGGGCGAACGGCAGGTCGGAAGAGATACACAGGACCATGGTGTTATCCAGGCCACTCGCCAACTGGTTGAATTTACGCACCGATGCGGCACAGACGCCGGTATCAATGCTTGGGAAGATGTTCAGGACTTTGCGTTTACCCACGAAGCTGCTCAGGGCAACGTCTGACAGGTCTTTGGCAACCAGGGTAAAGCTTTTTGCCTGCTCGCCCTGCTGTGGCAGTTTGCCTGCTACAGTGACAGGGTTGCCTTGAAAATGTACGGTCTGAGTCATTGCTCGGTTCCTTTCAACGATGTTTATACAAAGATGTGAAGCCGATTAACACCGAGTTCACAATCTCGAAGCAGTTTAAGGCAACAATCGCACCTTGGATAGATAAAGTTTATCAACTGCAGGTATAGTGGACTGACTTTATGTGGTTTTTTCGCTCGGGAGCCGTTATGAGAAGCATGCGTTTTTACCCTGAAGCCTGGCCATTGCACACCGCCTTTGTGATCGCACGCGGTAGCCGGACCGAAGCCAAAGTCGTGGTGGTAGAGATTGAACAGCAGGGGATGTGCGGTGTCGGTGAATGCACCCCTTATCCGCGCTATGGCGAGAGCGAAACTTCAGTGATGGAGCAGCTGGCCGAAGTGTCCACGGCCATCGCACAAGGGGTAACCCGGCAGGAGTTGCAGCGCCTGATGCCCGCAGGGGCGGCTCGTAACGCGGTCGATTCGGCATTATGGGATTTGGAATGCCGCCTTGCGGGCAAAGATCTGTGGCAATTGAGCGGAGTTACCGCGCCGGAACGAGTAGTGATGGCGCAAACGCTCAGCATTGGCTCGCCGGAAGCGATGGCGTTTGCCGCTAAAGAGCTGGAACAACAGGGCGCGACGCTGCTGAAAATCAAGCTCGACGATCACCTGATCAGCGAAAGGCTGGTGGCGATCCGCACGGCGGTGCCGCAGATGACGTTGATCGTCGATGCCAATGAATCCTGGCAGGCGGAAGGTTTGGCATCGCGTTGCCAACTGCTGGCGGATTTAGGCGTGGCGATGCTGGAGCAACCCTTACCGGCCAGCGACGACAGCGCCCTGGAAAACTTCATCCATCCATTACCGATTTGCGCCGACGAGAGTTGCCATACCAGCGGCGATCTGCCTCGGTTGGTGGGGCGTTATCAGATGGTCAATATCAAGCTGGATAAAACCGGTGGGCTGACCGAAGGATTACAGCTTGCCGCACAGGCGCGCGCTCAGGGCTTCGAGATCATGCTTGGCTGTATGCTCTGCACCTCAAGAGCCATTACGGCGGCGTTGCCGTTGGTGCCTGGTGCCCGTTTTGTGGATCTCGATGGCCCAACCTGGCTGGCAAAAGACGTAGTGCCCGGTTTGGCCTTTGAGTGCGGTGCTATTGAGCTTTCACGCTAGTCAGCATAGGTCAGCAACTCGACCATGGCGGCAAGGTAGTTTTCACTAGCGGCGTCGGCTGAGATCGGCGGGAACTCGGCGGTGATGCAGGGCAACGACAAGTCTGCGCACCAACTGCCGAATGAACCCGGGGTTTCATAGCCAACGCTGGTCACCAGCGGCAGGGCAAACTTATGCGCCAGCCAAACGCCCAGCGCGGAGCTTTCCGGATCTTCTATACAGGCCAATGGCTCATGGAAGGACACCACCCAGCGTGGCTTC
Organism: Serratia sp. NCCP-200; assembly: GCF_059697885.1. Classification (NCBI taxonomy): domain Bacteria; kingdom Pseudomonadati; phylum Pseudomonadota; class Gammaproteobacteria; order Enterobacterales; family Yersiniaceae; genus Serratia; species Serratia sp. NCCP-200. The sequence goes on along the minus strand of NZ_BAAKUJ010000003.1, from coordinate 725,913 downwards.
AGGCGATGGATCAGATGGCATAATCCCTGGGTTTCCGGTTCGGAACCAGGCCTGCCGCCGGTGGAGAGCCGCACGTCACGAGCCTCCGCCGCGCTGTTCCAACGGTAGACCGTATCGCCAGAGCGCCAGTTGGCCGACGGGAAATTACGGTTCAGATCGACGCCGTTGGCATTGGAGCGCAGCCCAAGCTGGCAACCATCCGGATTGACCGCCAGGATCACATGATGGCGCAGTTGGGCGGGGGCGATACTGCGCAATGCGCAGGATAACGTCACCACTGCGGCAGTCTCGTCCCCGTGGGTGCCTGCAATCACCAACCCGGTATCCGGGCCGCTTCTGGCCGCCGGGAAATACAGCAGTGGGGCGCCTAACATCGATTTACCGTAAGTTTCACCTGCAACTGCCAGTTGGCCACGCTCACTGCGCGGTCTGTGTTGGGTCATGGGGTTTCCCTTTAAGCCAAAGTCAGAAAGAAATGCGATGTTATTGAGTGTATTACGCTTTCGCTCATCTTTCCCAGTCTGTTAAGCGAATAAAGTGATGTCTATTGTTATACTATCGGCAAGTGCTAACGATAAAGAGGATTTAACATGCCAGTTGCCAGAATAGTCGCGCGTTACAGCGAAAATGAAAAAGATACCATCACCCTACTGTGCGGCGTGGATGCAGAAAACCAGATCCGCCAGGGTGAATGGTTTGGCGTAGTGAAAAATGACGATGGGCGTGGTGACGAGTCCAACTATCCGTTCACCTTGCACGTGGATCATCAGAAAGGGGAGTTTTTCCTCGATTATGGTTTTGACGACGCCGAATCACGCCAGTTGCAAAAAACCGATATCCATCTCAACCCGTTGGTAGAGAAAGGCTATTTCACCATCTTCGATGAAGAAGAAGGGGAAGAGTTCAGCTATAAGATCGCCAGTATTCATCTTTACGACTGATCCTGCCTAAGCAATCAGCCCGCATTGCCGATAATGGCTGCGGGCTTTTTTTTGGATCAAACATCCACTTTTTACATTCTTGTTACGCCAGGCTATAGGTGGCGGGCATCTTTGTGCTATATGATAAAAAATTCATGGGGTTAACTGGGGCATATCTAACATGACGAGAAGAAAAATTCTGGCGAGTTTTCGTTTAACGCTTTGCGCGGTCACCATCAGCGCGGGTATTAGTGGCGCTATGGCAGCTCAGGTTTCCCCAGGTACCGCTCTGGCGGAGAAACAGGAGATTGTGCGGCACATCAAAGATGAGCCGGCGTCGCTCGATCCGATTAAAGCCGTGGGCCTGCCAGAAGCGCAGGTGGCACGCGATCTGTTTGAAGGGCTGGTGAATCAGGACGCGCATGGCAAAGTGATCCCCGGTGTCGCCACCCGCTGGCAGACCTCGGATAACCAGACCTATATCTTCACGCTGCGCAAAGATGCCCGCTGGTCCAACGGTGACCCTGTCACGGCGAAAGACTTCGTTTATAGCTGGCAACGGCTGGTCGATCCGAAAAGCCTGTCGCCGTTTGCCTGGTTTGCTCAGCTAGCCGGGATCCAGAATGCCGAAGAGATTATCGCCGGTAAGCTGCCCATCGATAAGCTTGGCGTGGTGGCAGTGGATGACCATACGCTAAAAGTGCAGTTGAACAAGCCTGTGCCCTATTTTGTCAGCCTGACGGCGAACTTCAGCCTGTTCCCAGTCCCTAAAGCCGTGGTTGAGCAATACGGCAACGATTGGACCAAAGTGGGTAATCTGGTAGGTAACGGTGCATTCAAACTGCAAGAGCGAGTGGTTAACGAGAAACTGGTACTGGTGCCGAACAACCATTATTGGGATCATAAACACACGGTGTTGACCAAGGTGACCTTTGTACCGATCAACCAGGAATCTAACGCAACCAAGCGTTATCAGGCTGGTGATATCGATATTACCGAATCCTTCCCGAAAAACATGTACCAGAAGCTGTTGAAGGATATCCCAGACCAGGTTTACACGCCGGATCAACTCGGCACTTATTACTACGCGTTCAATACCCAACGTGCGCCAACTAATGACGTACGGGTGCGCAAAGCCTTGTCTTACGCTATCGATCGTAAAATCATCGCCGAAAAAGTGCTGGGCACCGGCGAGAAACCGGCCTACCACTTTACCCCTGATGTCACTGCGGGCTTTAAGCCGGAAACCAGCCTGCTGCAGCAACAGTCCCAGGAAGAGTTGAACGAGCAAGCCAAGGCGCTGATGCAGGCGGCAGGCTATGGCCCGAACCATCCCCTGAAATTGACCCTGCTGTATAACACCTCAGAGAGCCACCAAAAGATTGCCATTGCCGTGGCGTCAATGTGGAAGCAAACCTTGGGCGTTGACGTTAAATTGCAAAATCAGGAGTGGAAAACCTATATCGACAGCCGTAACACCGGCAATTTCGACGTGGTTCGCGCCTCCTGGGTGGGGGATTACAACGAGGCCTCGACCTTCCTGTCACTGCTGACCTCTTCACACAGCGGGAATATCGCCAAATTTAACAGCCCGCAATACGACCGTCTGTTGGCCGATGCCAGTCGCGAGACTAATCCAACGGCGTTAACCGCGGATTATAACAAGGCCGAGCAGATGATTGCGGTCGAGGCTCCGATCGCCCCGATCTATCAATATACCAACGGGCGTCTGATCAAGCCTTGGGTGAAAGGTTACCCAATCACTAACCCAGAAGATGTCGCCTACAGTCAGGAAATGTATATTCTGAAACATTGATGTTCAGAGTCCTGACGCCTGCCCAAGCCCTCGCCAACGCGGGGGCTTTTTACTTTAAGATCCCGTTATGGCGTTGCCACTTTGATCCCTAAGGCAATAACGCTAGACTCTGTATCAACGGCAAAATAATGAGGGTTTTGAATGGATGTCATTGAGGGGCGCGAACTGCAGGTGCCCGACGCGGTCTATGCCTATCAACTCGACGGCAAGGGTGGCACCACGCCAATTGAGAATGACGATAAGATCACCAGCGAGGAGCCGTGCTGGCTGCATCTGGACTACGCCCACCCGGCCAGCGCCGAGTGGCTTGCCAACACGCCTCTGCTGCCGGATCTGGTAAGACAAGCGCTGGCGGGGGAAAGCACCCGACCACGCGTCACCCGGTTGGGCGACGGGACGCTGATCACGCTGCGTGGCATCAATTTCAACACGGACTCGCGGCCTGACCAACTGGTGACGTTCCGCGTTTATATCAACGATAAGATGATTATCTCCACCCGCCATCGTAAGGTCTACTCGATCGATGAGGTGGTCAATGAATTGCGCAATGGCCAGGGGCCGATTAATAGCGGTAACTGGCTGGTAGAAATCGCTGATGCGCTCACCGACCACACCAGTGAATTCATCGAAGATCTGCATGACAAGATCATCGATCTGGAAGATGCACTATTAGAGCAGCAAATCCCTGAGCGTGGGCAATTGGCGCTGATCCGCAAACAGTTGATTGTGCTTCGCCGCTACATGGCGCCACAGCGCGATGTTTTCTCGCGTTTAGCAAGTGACCGCCTACCGTGGATGAATGACGATGAGCGCCGCCGCATGCAGGACATTGCCGATCGCCTGGGGCGCGGATTAGATGATCTGGATGGCAGCATCGCCCGCACGGCGATCCTGTCTGATGAGATCACTACCGTAATGGCCGATGCCATGAACCGCCGTACTTACACCATGTCGCTGATGGCGATGGTCTTCCTGCCAACCACTTTCCTGACTGGGCTGTTCGGGGTCAACCTGGGGGGGATCCCAGGCAGCGGTAGCCCGCTGGCGTTTGCCTCTTTCTGCTTTATGTTAGTGGCATTGGTCGGGGGCGTTGCCTGGTGGCTGAGGCGTAGCCGCTGGTTGTAACGACAAATAGTGGCGAAAACGCGAGTAAAGTTGAGCAGTATCAACATTTGCTTACGCGAACTGCGGCATTCTTACTCCCGCAGGTGAATGCAACGTCAAGCGATGGGCGTTGCGCTCCATAATTGTTTTATTTACTTATTTTTAGAATTATTGCATAGCACATTTAATTCAATACGATGCCGGTTTAATCACCGGCATTTTTTTATGCTTTTTTCCCTTTGGCGAATCCCAAACAACCGGCTCACTCCGTAGGGGCGCTGCATGCTGCGCCCAGTTAGCGACATGCCGTCCAAGATCGCCCAATTAACAACACGCCGCCTCGATTAGGCTAAGCCGCGCTTTCGTCCCAGAAGCTGGCCTCTATCTTGTGGCCATCCAGATCGCGGACGAAACAGCCGTAATAGGCGGCACCGTAATGTGGCCGTGACCCCGGTGCACCGTCTCCTTGTGCCCCAGCGGCGACCGCCTGCTGATAAAACTCATCAACCTGCTGCTTGCTGGTGGCGAAGAAGCCAACATGCACACCGTTTGCGGTGCCTGCGGGTTTGCCGTCTATCGGCAGTTGCAACCAAAATTCAGGATAGTCACGGCCATAGCCGATAGCGCCAGGGTGTTCCAGCACGCGTCGGCAGCCTAACGCGCCGAGAACCTGGTCGTAAAACTGCGCGGCGGCATTGAAATTGTTGGTTCCCAGCGAGACGTGGGAAAGGCAGGGGGTGATATTCATCGTTGGTCTCCTTTGACTGTATAAATAAACAGTATAAGGTAAAAACCGCACTGTCAGGCATTTTATGCGTGAATTGTGAACAGGATCTAACATTAAGCGGGGAAAAAACTTCCGCCTGCGGGCACAGGCGGAGAGAGGGACTATTTGATTTCCAGCACGTTCAGGCGTTCAAACGCGGGCGAGCCGTTGTCATCCGAGTCTTCCGGCTGCCAACCCACCGGCTGCAGCGGAATATCTTCACGGTCAAACGCCAAATCGCCACCATCGACCACTTCGCTGCCGTGGTGAATACCTTTGAAGTCAAACAGTTCGGTATCGCACAGATGCGAAGGCACCACGTTCTGCATGGCGCTGAACATGGTTTCGATGCGGCCTGGGTAGCGTTTGTCCCAATCGCGCAGCATATCGCCAATCACCTGGCGTTGCAGGTTTGGCTGTGAGCCACACAGGTTGCACGGGATAATCGGGAATTCTTTCGCTATCGAGAAACGCTCGATGTCTTTCTCGCGGCAGTAGGCCAGCGGGCGGATCACCACGTGTTTACCATCGTCACTCATCAACTTGGGTGGCATACCTTTCAGCTTGCCGCCGTAGAACATGTTGAGGAACAGCGTTTGCAGGATATCGTCACGGTGGTGGCCAAGGGCAATCTTGGTGGCACCCAGCTCGGTGGCGGTACGGTAAAGGATACCGCGGCGCAGGCGTGAACACAGCGAGCAGGTGGTTTTGCCTTCCGGGATCTTATCCTTCACGATGCTGTAGGTGTTTTCTTCAACGATCTTATATTCCACCCCCAGGCTTTCCAGATAGGCTGGCAGGATGTGCTCGGGGAAGCCGGGCTGTTTCTGATCGAGATTCACCGCGACCAGTGAGAAATTCACCGGAGCGCTTTTTTGCAGATTGCGCAGGATTTCCAGCATGGTATAGCTGTCTTTCCCGCCGGACAGGCAAACCATGATGCGATCGCCTTCCTCAATCATGTTGTAGGCGGCGATAGCTTCACCCGCGTTGCGGCGCAGGCGTTTTTGCAGTTTGTTCAGGTTGTACTGAGCTTTTTGGCTAATTGTTTGATTTTCTGACATTTAAATCGTGCTCGTTCTCATTTGGGTGCGCTACGGCGGTATGACACTTTTAGCGGGCAAGTTTAGCATTCTCTGGGAGGATTTGGTCATTATTCGTTTGAGCTGTGGTAATGTCAGGTCAAGGCTCATAGCCATTCAGGGATAGACTGTGGTTGGCATCGCAACAGATTTAAAGGATCTCCTCGCAAAGACGAGACCTGATTTTACCATTCAAAACTTACGTGACTTCACTGACTGGGCTGAACAGAGGGTATTGGCTGGTGATCCTTCTAGCAATTTGCTGATATTGGCTTCGCTAGGGCTGGACAAGGATTTAGTCAGGGAAGAGGTACAAACTTATTTTGCTGCATACCTCAAAGATATCGGTAAGCCCTATCCAGATAGCTTGGAGGCCACGGTCTACTATTTTCGACGATGCTTTAAGATTTTGGCCTGGTCTGAGGATGAAAATGTCGTTTGGGGCGCGTTAATCGACACGTTCGATCGCTGGTATGATTTTGATAGCCCAATGTTAAGTCGAATTGTTAACTATTGGAATGGAGTCCGAAGCGATTTCGTTGATTGCTTTGATGAGGAGTATGGTTATTTACATGTTATGTTCCCAAGGCACTTCGACATTCCACGTCAAAAACAGTGTGATTACATCAGGGCAACCGCAAAGCGCTTTTTCTGGCTCTTGGAGTGCGAATACACTTGCTCACTGATATTAAAAAACAGCTCGTAAGTGTTCAGGTGACCACGATCGTTTGTATGGGCGTAGCATGCAGCGCTTCTTCATGGCGAACCAGAGCAAAAAAGGGCGCGAAACCGCGCCCTCAAAAGTGTTACTCCGAAGCTGCCTTCTCCGACTTCCCAGCCAGCAGGCTTAGGAAATCATATTTCTCCTTCAGCTCTTTTTCTGCTGCTTCATACAGCGCGGCGGCAACCTCAGGCTGCTGCGTGTTGAGGCGGCGGAAACGCTGTTCCTTGTTCAATGTCGCCGTCAGCTCACTGTTCGGTGGCCGGGAGTCCAGCGCCAACGCGGCTTTGCCTTCCGCAGTACGACGTGGATCGAAGCGATACAGCGGCCAGAAGCCGGTCGCGGTTAGCTGCCGCATCTGGTCGTGGCTCAGTGCCAGATCGTAACCGTGTTCCTCACAAGGGCTGTAGGCGATGATCAGGGAAGGTCCGGGATAGGCTTCCGCTTCCTGAATCGCTTTCACCGTTTGGTTAAGCTGCGCCCCCAACGAGATCTGCGCAACATACACATGGCCGTACATCATCATGCTGACGCCAAGATCCTTACGAGCCTTGCGCTTGCCGTGTTCACCAAACTTGGTCACGGCCCCCAGTGGAGTGGCCTTGGATTGTTGCCCGCCGGTATTGGAGTAGCACTGCGTATCCAGCACCAACACGTTGACGTTTTCCGTCAGGCTCAGCACATGATCCAGACCGCCGAAGCCGATATCGTAGGCCCAGCCGTCACCGCCGATCAGCCAGATAGACTTATCTACCAGATAGTCGGCATCGGTAGCTAGCTGACGGGCGTCGTTACCTGCCACGTTAGCCAACAGGCTACGTAATTCGGCGATCTGCTGGCGGCGCGGGCCGGTGGCGATCTCGTCTGCCTGCAATGAGGCCACCAACTGGGCAGGTAATTGCGGAGCCAAGGTATCGAGCAGGCGCAATACGCGGCGGCGGTGCTGATCCACCGTCAGGCGGAAGCCCAGACCAAATTCGGCATTATCCTCAAACAGCGAGTTTGCCCAGGCTGGGCCACGGCCATCGGCGTTGGTGGTGTAAGGCGTGGTGGGCAGGTTACCGCCATAGATAGAAGAACAGCCGGTGGCGTTGGCAATCAGCAACCGGTCGCCATATAGCTGGGTCAGCAGCTTGATATACGGCGTTTCGCCACAGCCGGAACAGGCACCCGAATATTCAAACAGCGGAGAGATCAGCTGTGAGGTGCGGATATCGATGCGTTCCAACTGCGAGGCGTCGATCTCTGGCAGTTGCAGGAAGAAGTCATAATGAGCCTTTTCCTCTGCCAGATGATCGAGGCGGGATGCCATATTGATCGCCTTGATTTCCGGGTTCTGGCGATCTTTCGCCGGGCAAACCTCTACGCACAGGTTACAGCCGGTGCAATCTTCAGGGGCGACCTGCAATACGTATTTCTGGCCGCGCATATCACGGGATTTTACATCCAGCGATTGCAGCGTGGCAGGGGCGTACTCCATGGCTTCTGGTGGAACCACTTTGGCGCGAATGGCAGAATGCGGGCAGGCGGCGACGCAGTGGTTACACTGGGTACACAGGTCCGGCTGCCAGATCGGCACTTCTTCGGCGATATTGCGTTTTTCCCACTGCGTGGTGCCTACAGGCCAGGTGCCGTCCGGCGGGAATGCAGAAACCGGCAGGGTATCGCCCAGCCCCGCCAGCATCACGGCGGTAACGGTTTTGACAAAATACGGCGCGGCGTCGGAAACCACCGGTGGACGTATCGGACTGTTGCTGTCGAGTGGGCGCAGCGGGATTTCCGTCAGCTCACTCAGCGTGGCGCCCAAGGCCTGCCAGTTACGTTCGACCACCTCTTGGCCCTTGTTGCTGTAGCTGCGGGCAATCGCTCCCTGTAGCTCCTGCAACGCCACTTCACCCGGCAGGATCTTTGTCAGATGGAAGAAGGCCATCTGCATAACGGTATTGATGCGGGCACCCAAATGACATTCGCGCGCCAGCTTGGCCGCGTTGATGATGTAAAGCTTTGCCTGGCGCTGATGCAGGATCGCCTGGACCTCCTGCGGCAGGCGCGACCAGACTTCATCCGCGCTATAAGGGGTATTAAGCAGGAAAATACCGCCAGGTTTTAGCCGCTCCACCATTTGATACTTGTCGATAAACTGCCATTGGTGGCAACCGACAAAGTCGGCGCGGTCGATAAGATACGCCGAATTGATCGGCTTATCGCTAACCCGCAGGTGTGACACGGTCAGGCCGCCGGCCTTTTTCGAGTCGTAGACAAAGTAGCCTTGGGCAAACATCGGCGTGCTGTTGCCGATAATTTTGATGTTGTTCTTGGTGGCAGAAACCGAGCCATCGCTGCCCAAACCATAGAACAGCGCCTCCAGCGAGGCCCGCTGAGGGAGCGTTTCTTCGTGGAGCGGTAGTGACAGGCCGGTAATATCGTCGAAAATACCCACGGTAAAACGGGGGCGGGGCTTTTCCAGCATCAACTCGCGGAAAATGGCCAACGCGCAGTCTGGGCCAAACTCCTTGGAAGATAGCCCATAGCGCCCGCCAATCACCATCGGCATGCTGGCACGTTCACCACGGCTAAAGGCTTCTGCCAGCGCGGTCATCACATCCAGGTATAAAGGCTCGGCCAGAGCACCCGGCTCTTTGGTGCGGTCAAGTACCGCAATTTTTTGTGCGCTTTCCGGCAGTACGGCGAGCAGATGTTTGGCGGAGAAAGGACGGTAAAGCCGGACTTTAAGGACGCCCACTTTTTCACCGCGCGTCAGCAGATGGTCGATCGCTTCTTCACAGGTACCGATGGCGGACCCCATCAGGATCACCACGCGTTCGGCCTGCGGGTGGCCGTAATACTCAAACGGCTGATAGCTGCGGCCGGTGATGGCCGCAAACTTGTCCATCGCCTGCTGCACATGCTGGTAAGTATTGTCGTACCACGGATTGGTCGCTTCCCGCGATTGGAAGTAGGTATCCGGGTTGGCTGACGTGCCGCGTATGACGGGATGATCCGGTGAGAGAGCCCGGCTGCGGTGGGCGTCGATGGCGTCCTGCGGCATCATCTGCTGTAGCGTTTCGTCGCTCAGCGGGGCGATCTTGTTGATTTCGTGCGAGGTGCGGAAACCATCGAAGAAATGGATGAACGGCAGGCGACTGTTTAGCGTGGCCGTCTGGGCGATCAACGCGAAATCCTGCGCTTCTTGCACGTTGCTGGCGCACAGCATGGCGCAACCGGTCTGGCGTACGGCCATCACGTCGGAGTGATCGCCAAAGATGGATAATGCATGAGTGGCGACGGTGCGAGCGGCAACGTGCAGGACAAATGGCGTTAGCTCCCCGGCCAGCTTATACAGCGAAGGGATCATCAACAGCAATCCCTGGGACGAGGTGAAGGAGGTGGAAAGTGCGCCGGTTTGCAACGCACCGTGCACGGTAGCAATGGCTCCGCCTTCGGACTGCATTTCCACCACGTTGGGGACGTCGCCCCAAATGTTTTTCCTGCCGTCACTGGACCAGGCAGCGGTTTGTTCCGCCATGGTCGAACTCGGGGTAATTGGGTAAATGGCAATCACTTCACTGGTGCGATAAGCCACGGAAGCGACAGCGTTATTACCATCTGTAGTAATCATCTGCAGTACCTTTCTGTGCTCACAAAGCTGCAAAAGTCAGCTTCTTATAATCATCAGTAAAGTCTAACAGAGGGGGTTATTTGTGCTTTATCGCATTTGTGTGGCGCACAAAATCTGGATGTAAGGTGATATTTCGTTAAAAAATAATTACTATTTGCAGCGTAATGGTAAAGCGTTGCCGCGATGTAACGCTAATTTAATCTCCGCGTCCTACTATTGATGTGACGCGAAACAGAAAGAAGAAGTTGAAAATGACCGCATTTATCTATTTAGCTATGGCGATTATCGCCGAAGTGATTGCCACCACCTTGCTGAAAGCCTCTGAAGGGTTCACCCGCTTGTGGCCATCGGTGTTTGTCGTGTTGGGTTACGCGGTAGCATTTTGGGGGCTTTCGATGGTGGTAAAAACCATGCCGCTAGGGATTGTCTATGCCCTCTGGTCGGGATTGGGGATCGTGCTGGTGTCGATTGCCGCGGTGTTTATTTACCAGCAAAAGCTGGATTTGCCTGCGGTGGTTGGTATGGGGCTGATTATTGCCGGGGTGTTGGTGATTAATCTGCTGTCCAAGTCGGCAGGGCACTGATCGGGAGTGAAATGCTTTCAGGTCAAAAAAAAGCCAAATTAATGGCTAATCATATTTCTATTATTAAGCTAACAAGCTAGATTACTAAAGTTGTCTTTCCGGTTGCCGCTTGATGATGAGCAGGCGGCAACTTGAAGCTCAACGGGTGGACATCAAAGATAACCAAACGGGCCCATCGTTCCAGTGGCTCGGGTTATCAGCAATGGCAAAATTACACAGCATCGTTTCGGTTCAGGGGTACGAATAATGATCACAGCAAAATGGCTGCTTGCCGGCGCCATACTCTCTTTGGCTGCCTGCAGCAGCAATAACAACCAAGAACCACAGCAGATCGCCACCAGTGCCAATATTGGTGCGATACCTACCAGCGAAAGCTGTGCCAGCGTGGGCGGAGTAACCACCATTGCCCATTCGCTCAACGGCGATACGCTCAGAATGTGTCAGATGCCGAACGGCAAACAGTGCGAAGAGTCGGCGCTGGGCCGTGGAGCCTGTGCCCGGTAAGTCCATTTTATCCCGGACGTACCGTGCGACAGATTGGCAACCGTTGTTACCTTCATCACCGTGCCAGCTCCCTCTCCCTTTGGGAGAGGGTTGGGGTGAGGGGGAAAATTAATTGACCCAGTCTTTCAGGGTATACACCAGTTGGTGATTGCTGCCGCTCAGGGTCAGCTGTTGGCCGTTGAGCGAGACTTTTGCACCGTTAGCCAGCAGTGTGCCGATGGTTTGATCCCATTGGTTACGTTGCGGATCCGCGCACATCATGCGGGTCGTAGCGAGGTTTTTGACCGTCAGCACGCCGTTTTCTAACTGGCCCTGGCCGAAGAAACGGTTGCACATAGACCCGGAAATATTCATTTTCTCGCCGAATTCAATGCTCGGGCCGCTGCCTTGTTTCGCCTCAACCGCTACACCATCCACGCTTTGCAACACAAAGTTATGATGCAGCAGATCGCTTTCTACTACGGTTTGTTGTTTGGTTTGCGCGGAACCACAGCCAGCCAATAGCGCACAGGCCATTGCTAAAGGGATCAGTTTTTTCATTATTGTGAACCTGTTCAGGTTTTGTCGGAAGGATCAGGGGCGCTAAGCGCGCCCCAAAGTATTAGGCATTAAGCTGATTAGGGCAGGCTTCACCCCGCGCAAGCTGTTCAATATTTTTCAACGTGGTTTGCGAGATACTGGTCAACGCCTCTTCCGTCAGGAACGCCTGGTGGCCGGTAAACAGCACGTTATGGCAGGCGGACAGGCGGCGGAAAACGTCGTCCTGGATCACGTCGTTGGATTTGTCTTCAAAGAACAGGTCGCGTTCGTTCTCGTATACGTCCATGCCCAGCGCACCAATCTTCTGCTGTTTGAGGGCATCGATAGCGGCGGAAGAGTCGATCAAGGCACCGCGGCTGGTGTTAATCACCATCACGCCGTCCTTCATCATGGAAAACGCGTCCGCATTCAGCAGGTGATGGTTTTCCGGCGTCAACGGGCAGTGCAGGGTGATCACGTCCGCCTGGGCATACAGCGTTTTAAGATCGACATATTCGGCACCCAGTTCTAACGCCTGCGCGCTTGGGTAGGGATCGTAGGCCAAGAGCTTCATGCCAAAGCCTTTCAGAATACGCATGGTGGCTACGCCGATCTTACCGGTGCCAATCACGCCGGCGGTGCGGTTATGCATATTGAAGCCGATGAGCCCTTCCAGCGAGAAGTTGGCATCGCGGGTGCGCTGATAAGCACGATGAATGCGGCGGTTCAGGCACATCATCATGCCCACGGCGTGTTCGGCTACGGCTTCAGGTGAATAAGCCGGAACGCGGACCACCTTGATACCCAGCTCTTTCGCCGCATCCAGATCGACGTTATTGAACCCGGCGCAACGCAGGGCGAGGATCTCGACCCCAAGCGCGGCCAGCTCTTCCAGCACTTCCCGGCTACCGTCGTCATTGACGAAGATGCATACGGCCTTACAGCCGATAGCCGTTTTGGCGGTTTTCTTGCTTAGCAGAAAGTCGAAAAACTCCAGCTCATAACCAAACTGCTGATTTACCAATTCAAGATACTTACGGTCATACTGTTTGGTGCTGTAAATCGCCATTTTCATCGTGGTTTCTCCCGCGTGATTATGTGATCAAATTAACATATTTTGCCAAATACGACAATGGTTTAGCGACCTGTGGCGGCGCAGGCCTTTTAGGGTTTTATGCTGATAATCAGTGTATTAGCCATTTTCTGTATTCACTGGGTAAATATCAAAATTGCGAAACCTGCTCTATAAATGATGAGATGGGTTCACCTTCACCTGCCAGGGGATCCGTGTCATCATTGCGCCTGGCTAATCGATGTTTATCAGGAACTAAACCTGCGCTTAATGACCAAGAGATTAAAAGTATTCGTAGCGATCGTAGCGGGCATCATCCTGTTGATCATCGCGCTGTGGCAAACCCTGCCTCGTTGGTTGCCGCGTGCGATAGCACCTTGGTTACCGCAGGGTAGCCAGCTGGTTTTGCAAGGGCCCTTGCGTTGGCAGCAGGGGGCTTTGCATCTCGATGGGCTAAAATTTAGCGCCCAAGGCTGCGCCATCGCCAATGTCAGTGAACTGCAACTCGCCTACCAAATGGGAAGTTGGCATTTAAAGGGTGAACGAGCGGACGTGGATACCGCCTGCCTGTCAAAATTGCCCGCCTCCGAGGGGGACAGCACGCCATTGGCGCTAGACCGATTGCAAGCGATGCTGCCGCCGTTTGACCTGAATATCAATCTTCTCACGCTCACCCCATGGCAAGCCTACGCCGGTAAATTGCAACTGTCGTCTGCGGCCACTGGCCAACGGTTGCATTATCAAGGTAAGAACGTCACCGCCGAGGCGCAGTTGGATGAACATCAGCAACTGACGTTAAGCAAGCTTAGCATCACGCCACCCAACAGCACGGTTCCTGTTCAACTGACAGGCAAAGTCACCGTACCGCTGGATATGGACAGTTTGCCGATCCAAGGGGCGTTGCAAGGTGAGATACAAACCGCCTATCTGGAAAAACCCTTGCTGCTGGATTTGCACTGGCAACAGCAGCAGGGCGTATTGACCCTGACGGAAAAGGGCAGCGACCAACCGTTGGCGACGCTTCCTTGGGCACTAACGCCAAAACAGATCAGCATCGAAAAAGGCGAATGGCGCTGGCCTTATCTGGAGCAACCGCTCAGCGGTGGTTTGAATGTGGCGTTGCATGACTGGAGCCAGGGGTTTGACGAAACCCAAATTACCGCACGTTTGAACGTGATCACCGCCGGGCACAACGGCAAGGGCAACGCGGTGCTGACGTTGGGGCCGGGTAGCCTGAGTCTGACCAACAGCGATCTGGGATTCCAGCTTACCGGGCAGGCAAACCTGGCCAATCTCTCGCTTACGGCGTCAATCCCCGGCATTATCAGCGGCTCGATCCTCAACCCAACGCTGGTGCTACAGCCGGGATCTTTACTGCGCGCCTGGGGCCGCCCGGCACCGGACATAAAACTGGAAGAGGCTCGGCTGCCGCTGGCTGGAGTAAAAGTCACCGCTCTTGGGATCAGTGGCCGTTTGCAGGCGATTATCAGCGCCAGCGAAAGTTACTGGGGCCGTTTCAAGCTGCATCTGGACGGCCAGGCACAAGATTTCTGGCCAGACCATGGTCAGTGGCAATGGCGCTCTTGGGGTAACGGCAAGTTACCCCCGCTACAGGCCGCCTGGGATGTTGCAGGCAGTGGGCGTTGGCAGGACACCAGCATCACCCTGGATCGACTTTCCACCGGTTTTGATCGGTTGAAGTACGGCATGGTCACAGTCGCGACGCCGCGCATGACGCTCAGCCAGCCGATCCAGTGGCAGCGGGATAGCAAAGCACCGAGCCTTACCGGCGGTGTGCAACTGGTGGCTGACAAAACCAGTTTTGGTGCAGGCCGTTATTTGCCGCCTTCGGTACTGGATTTGCAGTTGCAAGGTACGGGGCCAGACAGTTTCCAATGGCAAGGCGCTTTGCAGGCCGAGCAGATTGGGCCAATCAAGTTGCGTGGCCGCTGGGATGGTGAACGCCTGCGGGGTGAAGGCTGGTGGCCAAAACAGTCGTTAACGGTATTCCAACCGCTGATTTCACCCGATCTGAACATCAAACTGCGGGCAGGCGAGTTCTATGCACAGTCGGCATTTTCTGCTGCGCGAGTACAGGGGTTTGAAGCCGGTGGCCACTGGGTGGTGCGCAATGGCGGCATGTGGCTGCAAGATGGCGAATTGAGCGGGCTGGACTTTGTCTTGCCCTATCGGTTTAAGAACCACCTGTGGCAGCTTGGGGCCAAACGGCCGATCATGCTGCGCATCAAATCCATCAAGACGCTGTTTGAGATGCAGAATATTACCGCCGATCTGCAAGGTACCTATCCCTACAGCGAAGCGTATCCGTTGACGTTGAGCAACATCGGTGTGGATATGCTGAACGGTCATATCAGCCTTTCGGCATTACGGATGCCGCAGCATGATGCGGCGGTGCTCAAACTGGAAGAAATCGACCTCAGCGCACTGTTTACCGCGCTCAAACCGAAGCAGTTCGCCATGTCTGGCCGCATCAACGGCGAGTTGCCGCTCTACCTGAACCACCCCAAATGGCTGGTGCAAAATGGCTGGATCGCCAATGCGGGGGTCATGACGCTGCGGCTGGATAAAGATATGGCCGATGCCATTGGCAGCAATAACCTGGCCACCGGTGCCGCCATCGACTGGCTACGCTACATGGAAATCAACCGCTCAAAGGCGCGGGTCGATCTCGATAACCTGGGCGAGCTGACGCTAAAGGCGCATATCGATGGCGTAAATCCGCAGAAAAATGCCAAGCGTGAGGTTATCCTTAACTATAGCCATCAGGAAAACGTGTTTCAGCTGTGGCGCAGCCTGCGCTTCGGCGACAATTTACAAGAGTGGCTGGAGCAGGCGCTCTCTAAACCCGAGGAACAACAATGAAGAACGCGACAGGGCCATTGCTGGCCGCCGTGTTGGGCGCATCCTTGCTGAGCGGTTGCGTACCGCGCATTGAGGTGGCGACGCCTAAAGATCCCATCACCATCAATATGAACGTCAAAATTGAACATGAGATCCGTATCAAAGTGGATAAGGACGTTGAGAACCTGCTGAAAGACCAAAGCGGTCTGTTCTAGGAGCCAGCATGAAAAAACGTTATCTGTGGTTGATTGCCGCCGGTTGGTTATTCAGTGGGATGGTTCAGGCGTTGACGCTGGATGAAGCCAAACAGCAGGGGCGGGTTGGTGAAACGCTCAGTGGTTATATCGCTCCGGTGAAGCAGGACGCGGAGACTCAGGCGTTGGTGAAAAAAATCAATGCCGGGCGCGCCGAGAAATATCAGCAGGTGGCCGCCAGCAATCATATCGCCATCGATGAAGTTGCGCGGATGGCCGGGCAGAAGCTGGTGACACGAGCGCCAGCAGGGGAATATGTCCGTGGCATTAACGGCCAGTGGTTGCAGAAATAAAAAAGCGCGCCCTAGGGCGCGCAACGGAATTTAAACGACTTATTGTTCTGAGGGTAAAACGGATTTTGCAGGTGTGTGACTTACCAGAGCGCAATCTCTGCGCCCTGGCATCGCTATTTAAGCGGCGATCACTTCGGCCAGTAACGCTTTGGCATCGGCCTGGGCTTTGGTCGCAACGTCTGGGCCGTAGGCAATCCCTTCGGCAAAGACGAACTCAACCTCGGTAATACCGATAAAGCCCAGGAACAGACGCAGGTAAGGTTCTACCAGGTCGGTTGGGGTGCCTTTATGGATGCCGCCACGGCTGGTCAGAATGATGGCACGTTTGTTTTTTACCAGGCCTTCCGGGCCGTTCTCGGTGTAACGGAAGGTGACGCCGGCACGGGCAATCAGGTCAAAATAATTCTTCAACTGAGTTGGGATGTTGAAGTTGTACATCGGCGCGGCGATAACGATAGTGTCGTTGGCTTGCAGCTCGGCGATCAGTTCGTCTGACAGGGCCAGTGCTTCTTTCTGGCGTGGAGTCAGCGGGGCATCTGAAGGACGCATTGCGCCAACCAGTTCGCCATCCAGCACCGGGATCGGCTGTGCAGCCAGGTCACGCACGGTGATGGTATCGTTGCTGTGAGCATTGGCCCACTGCTCAACGAAGAAATCAGCCAATTGGTTAGACTGAGAATAAGTTGCCAGGATGCTGGATTTAAGAACCAATACTTTGCTCATCGATAATTCCTTTCGTGTTGACTGTGACATCAGGGCTGGTCGCCCGTTGCATGAGGTACACTCTATTCATATTGTTCCAACAGGGATAGCGGAATATTTCGAGATCTACGTTCGATTTTATTGAACAAGAAAATCCAGGTTAAATGGATGGATTATGGGGAGAAATGCCATTGTGGTATCCTGCTGCGCTAAGTCAAAAAATCGATAAACCTAATTTAATAAACGCAGTTATTGGCACCGACACGTCAGTTATAACATCAAACCTAGTCCCTGACGTTAAGCAGTAGCTGCGAAGAAACAAGGAACACCGAACGTGAAATCTACGCTCGCGGCATTGTCATCCCAACTGGGTGACTTGATGCTCCGTGATCAGCAGCGCCTACAACGCCGGTTGCAAGGTGCGCGCAAAGTCAAAAGCCCCGAAGCTCAACAGGCGGTTGCCGCAGAAATAGCGGGTGATATCGAGCAAGCCATGCT
The DNA here is from genome assembly GCF_059697885.1 of Serratia sp. NCCP-200. NCBI lineage: Bacteria > Pseudomonadati > Pseudomonadota > Gammaproteobacteria > Enterobacterales > Yersiniaceae > Serratia > Serratia sp. NCCP-200. The sequence continues at coordinate 708,597 of NZ_BAAKUJ010000003.1, read as the reverse complement.
GAAGGTGCGCTCCCGCGCGGCCTCGTGCCCGAAAATCACTTACCCTGAAAGCCTGCCGGTCAGCCAGAAGAAGCAGGACATTCTTGCCGCCATCCGCGATCATCAAGTGGTGATCGTGGCGGGTGAAACCGGCTCAGGGAAGACTACGCAGCTACCGAAAATCTGCCTGGAGTTAGGACGCGGCGTCAAAGGCCTGATTGGCCATACGCAACCGCGCCGCCTGGCTGCACGCACCGTTGCCAACCGCATTGCCGATGAGCTGGAAACCCCGCTGGGTGGCAGCGTCGGCTACAAGGTGCGCTTCAACGATCAGGTGGGTGAAAATACCCTGGTCAAACTGATGACCGACGGGATCTTGCTGGCCGAAATCCAGCAGGATCGCCTGCTGATGCAGTACGACACCCTGATCATCGATGAGGCGCACGAGCGCAGCCTGAACATCGATTTCATCCTGGGTTACCTGCGGGAGCTGTTGCCAAAACGCCCGGATCTGAAGGTGATCATCACCTCAGCCACCATCGATCCGCAGCGCTTTTCTCGCCACTTCAACAATGCGCCGATCATTGAGGTTTCTGGCCGTACCTATCCGGTCGAGGTGCGTTACCGGCCGGTGGTGGACGACGCCGACGATACTGAACGCGATCAACTTCAGGCCATCTTCGACGCGGTGGACGAACTGGGGCGTGAAGGGCCAGGCGATATCCTCATCTTTATGAGCGGTGAACGTGAAATCCGTGACACCGCCGATGCGCTGACCAAGCTCAACCTGCCGCATACCGAGGTGCTACCGCTGTATGCCCGCTTGTCCAACAGTGAACAGAATCGGGTGTTCCAGTCGCACCATGGCCGCCGCATCGTGCTGGCGACCAACGTGGCAGAAACCTCGCTGACCGTGCCGGGTATTAAATACGTTATCGACCCAGGTACGGCGCGTATCAGCCGCTACAGCTTCCGTACCAAAGTGCAGCGTTTGCCGATCGAGCCGGTGTCGCAGGCTTCTGCTAACCAGCGTAAGGGCCGCTGTGGGCGTGTGTCGGACGGTATCTGTATCCGCCTGTTCTCCGAGCAGGATTTCCTCTCGCGCCCGGCGTTTACCGATCCGGAAATTCTGCGAACCAACCTGGCCTCGGTCATATTGCAGATGACCTCGCTGGGGTTGGGCGATATTGCCGCCTTCCCGTTTGTCGAAGCGCCGGATAACCGCAATATTCAGGACGGTGTGCGCCTGCTGGAAGAGTTGGGGGCCATCAAAACCGCGGAGAACGGCCACTACCAGCTGACACCGCAAGGCCGTCAGTTGGCACAGTTGCCGATCGACCCACGTTTGGCGCGGATGGTGCTCGAAGCCCAGAAAAGTGGCAGTGTACGCGAGATGATGATCATCACCTCGGCGTTGTCGATCCAGGATCCGCGTGAGCGGCCGATGGATAAGCAACAGGCCTCCGATGAAAAACACCGCCGTTTTGCCGACAAAGACTCCGATTTTATGGCGTTCGTCAACCTGTGGGATTATCTGAAGGAACAACAGAAGGAAAACTCTTCCAGCCAGTTCCGCCGCCTGTGCCGCAACGATTTCCTAAACTATCTGCGGGTGCGTGAATGGCAGGATATCTACACCCAACTGCGCCAGGTGGTGAAAGAGTTAGGCCTGCCGGTCAACAGCGTGCCTTCGGACTACCGCAGCGTACATACCGCGCTGCTGAGCGGCCTGCTATCGCACATTGGTCAGAAGGATGCGGATAAGCAAGAATATACCGGTGCGCGCAACGCCCGTTTCTCCATCTTCCCAGGCTCCGGGCTGTTCAAGAAGCCGCCGAAATGGACGATGGTGGCAGAATTGGTGGAAACCAGCCGCCTGTGGGGCCGCATTGCCGCGCGTATCGAGCCAGAATGGATTGAGCCGATGGCTCAACACCTGGTCAAGCATCATTACAGCGAACCGCACTGGTCCAAATCCCAGGGCGCGGTGATGGCTAGCGAAAAGGTCACGCTGTTTGGGTTACCAATCGTCGCAGCTCGCCCGGTGAACTACAGCACCATCGATCCGCTGCTGTGCCGTGAACTGTTTATCCGCCATGCGCTGGTGGAAGGTGACTGGCAAACGCGGCACCCGTTCTTCGCCGCCAACCTGAAACTGCGTGCCGAAGTGGAAGAGCTGGAACACAAATCGCGCCGCCGTGACATTCTGGTGGATGACGAGACGCTGTTCAGTTTTTACGATCAACGCATTCCGAGCGATGTGGTGTCCGGGCGTCATTTTGACCAGTGGTGGAAAACCGCCGGGAAGCAGAACCCTGAGCTGCTCAACTTCGAAAAAGAGATGTTGATCAAGGACGGAGCCAACAAGGTCAGCGCGCTGGATTATCCGAACTACTGGTATCAGGGCAACCTCAAGTTGCGGCTGACCTACCAGTTTGAGCCGGGTACTGACGCCGATGGCGTTACCGTGCATATCCCGTTGCCGATCCTCAATCAGGTGGAAGAGGCCGGTTTTGAGTGGCAAATCCCCGGTATCCGCCGTGAACTGGTGATCGCGCTGATCAAATCGTTGCCTAAGCCGATGCGCCGCAATTTTGTGCCAGCACCGAACTACGCTGAAGCTTTCCTTGGCCGGGCAACGCCATTGGAAATGCCGCTGCTGGATTCGCTGGAGCGCGAGCTACGCCGCATGACAGGTGTGACGGTGTCACGTGAGGATTGGCAGTGGGATCAGGTGCCCGATCATCTGAAAATGACCTTCCGCGTGGTGGGTGAGAAACACAAAACCCTGCGCGAAGGCAAAGATCTGGCCGCGCTGAGGGTCCAGCTCAAAGACAAGGTACAAGAGACGCTGTCGGCCGTGGCTGATGATGGTCTGGAACAGAGCAATCTGCATATCTGGAGCTTTGGCAAACTGCCTGAGTTTTATGAGCAGAAGCGTGGCGGTTACTCGGTCAAGGCTTACCCGGCGCTGGTGGACGAAAAAGATAGCGTAGCCATCCGTCTGTTTGATAGCGAACAGGAGCAGCAGCAGGCCATGTGGCAAGGTACGCGCCGTTTGTTGCTGTTGAACATCCCATCGCCGATCAAATATCTGCATGAAAAATTGCCGAACAAGGCCAAGCTTGGGCTGTATTTCAACCCGTATGGCAAGGTACTGGATCTGATCGACGACTGTATCTCCTGCGGCATCGACAAGCTGATTGCCGAACACGGCGGGCCTGTGTGGGCGGAGGAAAACTTTGCCCGGCTGCAAGAGTTGGTGCGGGCGGAACTGAACGAAACCGTGGTGGGCGTGGCTAAGCAGGTGGAACAGATTTTGACGACGGTGTTCAACATTAACAAACGCCTGAAAGGGCGCGTTGATATCTCTTTGGCGTTGGCGCTGTCCGATATCAAGGCTCAGCTCAATGGCCTGGTTTACCGTGGTTTTGTCACCAATAACGGTTGGAGCCGCCTGCCGGACACCTTGCGTTATCTGCAAGCGATTGAGCGGCGCCTGGAGAAGCTGGCGATCGATCCGCACCGCGATCGCGCTCAGATGATCCGGGTGGAACAGGTTCAACAGGCTTGGCAGCAGTGGCTGAACAAGCTGCCGCCAAAACGCCAGCAGGATGAAGAGGTGAAGGCGGTACGCTGGATGATTGAGGAGCTGCGCGTCAGCCTGTTCGCTCAGCAGTTGGGTACGCCTTACCCGATTTCTGAGAAGCGTATCTTGCAGACCATCGATCAGCTTTCTGCGTAACCTTTAAGCCTTGCTGAACAGGCGAGGCTTAACAGGCTACATCCCAGCAGCGTTAACGGCAGGTGCTGGCCCATGGCGGCCAGTGCCAGGCCGCCAGCGATCAGCAGATAATAGAGTAATCCCAATACCGCTCCGGCAGCACCCAGCCGGTTGCGATAATGCTTCAGCGCCTGACTGAGAATATTGGGAATGGCCAAGCCAAAGGCCACGGTCACCGCCATGCAGGGCAGCAGGATCATCAGACTTTCCTGCCAATACCACGCACCCACTGCGGCCAATAGGGCTAACAGACTGGCCATTTGGATCTGCCGGTAAGCGCATAATCCTTTTTGCAGAAGATAGCGGTTTGCCGCTGCGCCGCACAGGCTGCCAAAGGCCAAAACAATCCCCGAATAACCAAACTGTTCACTGGTCAGCCCCAAGGTCTCAAAAATAAACGGGGCCAGGCTGAAGTAGCTGAACGCCATGATGTTAAAACTGGCAACCAGCAACGCCGAGCACCAGATTTGCCTATCGCGCAGCATCTCCTGCAAACAGGGGAGTAACGCGATACCGGCGGTTTGCTGACGGGTTTCTGGCAACGCTCGCCAGCACCAGATCAGCAACAACAGCGCCAATCCTGCTTGCGCGGAGAAAATGGCCATGCGACCGCCCCAAAACACCAACATACCGCCGCTAAACATCCCCAACACCGGGCTTATCGACAATGCCATACCAATTATCGCAAACATCTTGCCTAACGCCTGCCCCTGATAGACATCGCGCAGCATGGTCAGCGTCACCACGGAACCAACGGCGGCACCAAAGGCGATAACGGCGCGCGAGACGATGAGCAACGTGAAAGAGTTGCTCAGCAACGCCAGCAAGGCTCCTGCCGTATACAGCAGCAAACCGGCGAGCATGGCGGCTCTACGGCCATATTTGTCGCTGATCGTACCCCAAAACGCCACGCCGAAAGCGAAGGCGAAAAAATAGACCGACAGCGTGTGGCCGGCCTGCGTGGCATCGATATGGTAATCAAAGCGGATAGCGGTTAACGCCGGGCTATAGAGCGTTTCCAGGATTTGTGGTGCCATGATCATCACGATGATCAGTGGCAGAGGCAGATTTTTGACGGACATAGCATTCTCCCAAATAAGTGACAGCAGTATAGGGAGATAGTGCTTGTTCGATTACAATCATCAGGACAAAAAACAATGAAAATGGGACTGCAACATGGCGCTGATTCTGCAACATCAGGTTTTTGATCCGGATAGTTTCTCCGCGCCGGTGGTAGGGATTAGTGCCGAACTGGCGGATCATGATTCTGGCGAACATCAGCATCAACGTTCCCAGATCCTCTATGCCCCACGTGGCTGTATGACGGTGACGTTAGCCGAACGCTGGCTGATCCTGCCGCCAACGCGCATTATCTGGATACCGAGCGGCGTGAGACATCGCGTGCAACTGCGCGGGCAGGTGGCTTACCGTTCGCTCTATTTTGCGGATGCCGCGATGCTGGCAATGCCGCACAGTGCGGTGTTAGCCGCCAATCCGTTACTGGCCGCGGTGATAGAACGCATCGCACATTGGCCGTTTGACTACGCGCAGCAACATCCCCAGGCGGAAGATCTGTTGCGAGTCTTGCGCAATGAACTGAGGGTGGCGGAGCAGGAAAATACCAGCTTGATATTGCCGAGCGATCCGCGCATAGCGGCCTGGATTGATAGCTTAAACGGCGTCGATCAGCTCCCTGGGCTGGTGGTATTAGCCAAGGCGATCAATCTCCATCCTAAAACGTTAACGCGAATCTTCCAGCGGGAAACCGGGCTGAGCTATCAGCAGTGGTGCCAGCAATGGCGTTTGATGCACGCCATTGAGTTACTGGCGCAATTACCTTCCGTAAGCGCGGTTGCGCAGCGGTTGGCCTTCTCTAGCGACAGCGCATTTATCGCCTTTTTCCGCCAGTATACCGGCACCACGCCTAAGCGGTTTATGGCGGGTGGGATACGAAGTATTGAGTAATTCCTGTTGTTTTTCTTGATTGGCAATACCGTAATGGTGATTGATGTCACAATATTGTTATTTTTATAAAATTAATTAAATGCAATTAGAATCACATTTTAGATATTGACAAATTTATAATTTGAAAATGCCAATCAATTTTTTGTGAACCAGATCTTCAATTGCAATGTATTTCACATTAAAAGTGATTTCAATCACGAAATGGCATCGGATTGCGTTTCCCATTATTACTCCATAAGCTGCAAAGCAATTTCCAATCCTCTTGGAATAACGATAGGAAAAACACATGAATGGATTGATAGATTACTTCCCGGAAAATGCATTTACCGTTCACCAGCAAGATTGCGACTGGCAGCAGGCTATTGATTTATCGATGCGCTGTCTGCTGGAAAATAATATCGTTGAGCCACGTTATGTGGCGGCAATAAAGCACAGTACGCAAAATAATGGCGCCTATTATATTCTTACACCGGAAGTGGCTATGCCCCATGCACGTCCGGAAGAAGGGGCTTTGGGCACGGCATTAACCCTAACGGTATTGCCGCAGGGGGTTTATTTCAATGATGACAATCCGCAGGTGAAGGTGTTAATCGGCCTGGCGGCGAAAGATGCCGACAGCCATATCAATGCTATCCAGCTATTGAGTGAAATGTTCTGTGATGACCAGGTAATTAAACAGCTTACTCAGGCAACCAAGGTATCAGAAATAAAAGAAATCATTCTGCGCTTCTGATTTTATACACTCAAGGATCATTATAATGGCCAATAAAACAATGCGAGCCAGAGTGCAAGCTTTTGGCGGGTTCCTGACGGCTATGGTAATCCCTAATATCGGCGCATTTATTGCGTGGGGATTTATTACGGCACTGTTTATTCCCACCGGCTGGATGCCTAACGCCCACTTTGGGCAACTGGTCGGGCCGATGATCACCTATTTGCTACCGCTGATGATCGGCTCCACCGGTGGCTACCTGATCGCGGAAAAACGTGGCGCGGTGATGGGGGGGATTGGCACCATCGGCGTGATTGTGGGGGCAGATATTCCTATGTTCATCGGCGCGATGGTGATGGGGCCGCTGGGCGGGGTGATCATCAAATATATCGACACCAAGCTGGATAAGCGTATCCCCGCTGGCTTTGAGATGGTGGTCAATAACTTCTCACTGGGGATTGTCGGCATGTTCTTGTGCCTGTTTGCCTACGAGGTGATTGGCCCAGCGGTACAGCAGGCTAACCATTTGGTACGTGCTGGCATTGAATCTCTGGTGGCCACTGGATACCTGCCGCTGTTGTCGATTATCAACGAACCGGCGAAGGTGTTATTCCTGAATAACGCCATCGATCAGGGGGTGTATTACCCGCTAGGTATGCAGGATACGGCGGTGAACGGCCGCTCGGTGTTCTTTATGGTGGCCTCTAACCCTGGGCCAGGGCTTGGTATCCTGCTGGCGTTTTCGCTATTTGGCCAGGGTATGAGCAAAAAGTCGGCACCGGGCGCGATGATTATCCATTTCCTCGGGGGTATTCACGAACTCTACTTCCCGTATGTGCTGATGAAGCCGCTGATGATCATTGCCATGATTGCTGGCGGGATGGCGGGGATCTACGTGTTTGATCTGATGGGTGCTGGTTTGGTTGCCGGGCCAAGCCCGGGTTCAATCTTTGCCTATCTGGCTCTGACGCCGCGTGGTGGCTTTGCTGGTACCTTGGCAGGCGTCGCCGCCGGGACGCTGGTTTCGTTCCTGATTGCCGCACTGATCCTGAAAACCGAGAAAAAGCAGGTGACCGAAGATAGTTTTGATGACTCACAGCGGCAGGTGAAAGCCTTGAAAGCTGCGGGCAAAGGGCAAACACAACCGATCCGTCACATCGCATTTGTTTGTGATGCAGGCATGGGTTCCAGCGCGATGGGGGCAACCACCTTCCGTAAACGTTTGGAGAAAGCCGGGGTGCCGATCAGCGTGAAGCACTACGCCATTGAAAATATTCCGCCGGAAGCCGACCTGATCGTGACGCACTCTAGCCTGGAAGGGCGAGCCGAACGGGTGAGCGATAAACCCAAAGTATTGATCAGCAATTATCTCGGTGACAGCAATCTCGATCGTTTGTTGGAACAACTGGTTGCCACACACTCAGAAAAGGAAGCCGTATGAAAACCCAAGCCGCCGCTATTTATGGCCAAAACGACGTTCGCCTGCGTGAGTTTGAATTACCGCCTCTAGGTGATGATGAACTGTTGGTTAAGGTCATTTCCGACAGTGTGTGCCTGTCTACCTGGAAGGCCGCCAAATTGGGGGCTAACCACAAGCGGGTACCTGATGACGTTGCCGAACACCCTGCGATCACTGGCCATGAATGTGCCGGGATCATTGAGCAGGTGGGCAAAAACCTACAGCAACGCTACCGGGCTGGGCAACGTTTTGTGCTGCAACCGGCGATGGGATTGCCGAGTGGTTATTCGGCGGGTTATAGCTACGAGTTTTTCGGCGGCAATGCCACCTATATGATTATTCCACAGCAGGCTGTGGAGCTAGGTTGTGTATTACCGTATGAAGGCAGCTATTTTGCGGCGGCCTCTTTGGCAGAGCCGATGTGCTGCATCATAGGTGCCTACCATGCCAATTACCATACGACGCAATATGTCTATGAGCATCGCATGGGGATCAAACCCGGCGGCAACGTGGCGTTATTGGCCAGTGCCGGGCCGATGGGCATTGGTGCGATCGATTATGCCATCAACGGTAACATCCGCCCTGCGCGGGTAGTGGTCGTGGATATCGACGAGGCGCGTTTGGCGCGGGCCAGATTGCTATTGCCGGAAAGCGTAGCGCGTGAAAAAGGCGTTGAACTGGTGTATTTCAACAGCAGCAAGGTTACCGACCCGGTGGCTGCCTTACGTGACCTGACGCAGGGCCACGGCTTTGACGATGTCTTCGTTTATGCTTCGGTGGCCGATGTGCTGGTGCTGGGGGATGATCTGCTGGCTGAAGACGGTTGCCTGAATTTCTTTGCGGGCCCAACCGAAAGTGAATTCAAAGTGCCGTTTAACTTTTACAACGTGCATTATGCATCCACACATGTCGTGGGCACTTCGGGGGGCTCGACGGGAGATATGTTGGAGGCGCTGCAACTGACCGCTGAAGGCCGCATTAATCCTTCGGTGATGATCACCCATATAGGTGGGCTGGATGCCGTGCCGGAAACCATCATCAATCTACCTTCGATCCCCGGCGGGAAAAAGCTGATCTATAACTTTGCCACCATGCCGTTAACCGCAATTGCCGACTTCCCAGAACTCGGGAAAACAGACCCATTCTATGCCCGCTTGGCGAAACTGGTGGCTGAAAGCCACGGCGTTTGGAACGAACAGGCCGAGCGTTTCCTGCTGCAACATTTTGGCGTGGAAACAGGGGTATAACTGCCGATGAAATCGCTGGCTTATGACATTGTACGCACCACTCAACAGGCTGCATTGGCTGCCTGGCCGCTGCTGGGCTGTGGTGATAAAAATCAAATTGATGGGGTGGCCGTCGCGGCCATGCGTCAGCAACTGAGTGGTATGGCCATGCAGGGGCAGATTGTGATCGGTGAAGGCGAAATCGATCAGGCTCCCATGCTGTATATCGGTGAGCGGTTGGGGAGCGGGAATGGCCCGGCCGTGGACATTGCTGTCGATCCTATCGAAGGCACGCGGATGGTGGCCATGGGCCAATATAATGCGCTGGCCGTGATCGCCTTTGCCCCACACAATGCTTTGTTGCATGCCCCAGACATGTATATGCGCAAGATGGTGGTGGGGCCAGGAGCTAAAGGGGCTATCGATTTGCGGTTGCCTCTGGAGCAAAATCTGCGGCTAGTAGCGCAGGCATTGGGTAAGCCATTGCATCAACTGCGCATGATCACGCTGGATAAACCGCGCCATGAACTGATCCGCCAACAGGCGCAGGCGCTGGGGGTGAAGATTTTTGCCATTCCTGACGGTGACGTGGCCGCCAGCCTGATGACCTGCCTACCAGGTGGTGAAGCCGACATCATGTATACCTTGGGTGGCGCGCCGGAAGGGGTCATATCGGCCTGTGCGGTGCGTCTGCTGGGCGGAGATATGCAAGCCGAGCTGATCGATTTCTGCCAGGCGAAAGGCGATACGCCAGAGCACAGATTATTGGCGCAGGAACAACGGCGGCGCTGCAGCAATATGGGAATTGAGATTAACACCATTTTGCCGCTCAATGCCCTGATCGCCAGTGATGAGGTGATTTTTTCGGCAACCGGGATAACCAAAGGTGACATTATCGGCGGAATAAAACAAAAAGAGGGGTACTTGAGCACAGAAACCCTTATGATTAATGGTACCGACGGGTCGTGTAATAGAATTCATACGTTACACTTGCATTGATGGTATCGCAGGACGAATGAAAACGCTGACAGAAGATGAAATAATTGAACAACTGGACGAGCAGGAACAATTGCTCAATTGGTTACAGAAGGCAAATGAGATTTTATTTTCTGCTGTCAAAACCTATTTGCCACAGGTGTTTGTCAATAACGATCCCGACATACTCGAATATGCGGTAAAGCCATTGCTGGCAAAATCCGGCCCTTTGGACAATATGGATGTCTCCCTGCGCTTATTGTATGCATTGGGGAAAATCAAAAAAACCGTTTATGCCGATATCATCTGTCTTTCACAATTTAGCCAGCATGTGCAGGCGGAAAATAGCTCGCTGAGCTTTCATGATGAAATGACCTTTGATTTTATTGCCAACCTTAATGCCATTACGGAAAACGAACAGCTTTTCAGTGCGATAAGAAAGATGAAGTTTTCCAGCTTTGAGGTTTTTAATAACGAGCGCTACGGCAACATGATTAAAACCGGATTAACGCTGGCGGTGACTTCGCTGTTAAAGGAACTGACCAATGAAAATAGCGCTAACAGTTAATGGGCTGACGATCGATGCCTTTTTTAACGATGAGGAGGTCGAACAGGTGCACTTACCTTTACTGCGCCTGTTGGCCCAAAAGCAGCAGCAAAAGGGGGCGCGCCTGGTGGTTTTCCTGGCGGCACCTCCTGGCAGCGGTAAATCGACGCTGACGGCCTTCTGGCAGCATTTATCGTCACAGCATGATGAATTACCGGCCTTGCAAACTCTGCCGATGGACGGCTTTCACCGTCCTAACTCCTGGCTTGATGCGCAAGGGTTGCGCAGCAAGAAGGGAATGCCAGAAACCTTTGATCGTCAGCAGCTTGAGTTGGCGTTGGCTTCACTCGATCAACCACGTGTATTGTGGCCTACTTACGATCGCGTGTTGCACGATCCGGTACCCAACGCTATCGAGGTGACTGCACCGGTAACGATCGTAGAAGGTAACTGGTTGTTGCTTGATGAGCCAGGTTGGCGCGATCTGGCCCGTCACAGCGACTTAACGCTATTTATTCAGGCACCAGCACAGCAACTGCGGGCACGGCTGATCGAGCGTAAAATGCGTGGTGGTTCATCACTGGAGCAGGCCGGCACCTTTTATCAGCGAACCGATGGGCCAAACGTTGATAGGGTATTGCAGCACAGTTTGCCCGCCACCATTACCCTCCGGTGGGATAACGGTGGCCTGCGCTGTTCGGAGGAGTTACTTACTGGCGGCTAAGAGATCCAAAGCATCGCGAATGCCGGTAACTGACAGTGCGCGGTTATCGGCCCGGTAGCGGTCTTGTGCTGCGGGTGCAGAACTCTGGATAGCGATAAGTCGCCAGCCTTCGGCGGTCTTCAATATCAATGGAGAGCCGCTGTCACCGGGTAAGGTGTCGCACTGGTGTGATAACACGCCTTGTTGTGCCCAACCGGTGACTTTACAATTTTGATGGCTGTACAGATCGTCCAGATGATCCTCTGGATAACCGGCCTGGGTGACTAGGCGCTTTGCCAACTTTAAAGTTTGCGTTAACGCTTTTCCGTCACCTTGCCATAATGGCAAAGGTTTAATCGCCAGCGGTTTGTTATCTTTTAGCCTGATCAACGCAAAATCATACGCTGCCGCCGCTGGTGGCACGATCCAGCCGTCGCCATCCGCCTTCAGCTTTTTACCTAATGACTTATCGACCAGCGTTTCGATATTTTCCGTCTGGTATTGCCAGCCTTTGCTACCGGAAATAAAGCGCAGCGCCACGGCCTTATCAAGATTGCCAGGAGGGGCCAGTACGCAGTGGCCTGCGGTTAGCGCCAGATGGGGAGAGATCAGCGTAGCGGTACACAGGTTACCACTGGCGGTTTCTACCTGGCCAATAGCCTGCCACGGCCAACCGCTGGTTTCGGTGACTTTAATACGGTTATCTTTGCCAAAAAACAGACGAGTTTGATCGGCCGCAGACGCCTCGGAAGGGCTATCAGCATGCGCAGAATGGGATAAAGCCAAAGGAAATGAGCACAACAACAGTAAAACAGAGATGCGCATAGGTTTCTTGCCTGACAAATTCGGATCATCCATAGACACACTGAATGCTAACTATAGACTGATTTAGCCGCTGTGTAGATGGTCGGTGATTGATTTTCCGATAATTTCCTGAGAAAAATCGGAGATTACAGATAAAAAAAACTGGCGATGAGCCCGCAAACGATCAGGGTGCCAAGGATGATTTCGAACCGATAGCGACGCAGCATAGACAACCCCCGATGAAAAAACACCCGGCGAACCGGGTGTTGGACAACGCTTACCAGAACAGGTGAGGGGTGCCTCACGCCGGTTGACTATCAGGCTGCCGGAGTTGCTGCTTTGTTGCTGGATTTTTTGTGATGCTTTTTAGCAGCCTGTGCCTTCTGGGCCGGGGCTTTTTTACCGTTGGCATTGTGATGCTTCTTGGCTGCCTGAGCTTTTTGCTCGGTCGTTTTCTTGGCGTGATGTTTTTTCACGTGGGTGGTTTTCGCTGGTGCGGCTTGGGTAGTGGCGGCTGGTGCAGCAGCAGGAGCGGCGGCCTCAGCGGCGAAAGCGATAGATGACAAGCCCATTGCAGCGGCAACAACCAGAGCTAATACTTTTTTCATCGGTAGATCCTCAACTATCTGTTGGTTTGTAACCCCACTGCGGGGCCGATGAAACAATCTTATGCAAACAGAAGAATACTTTCCGTGAGTGATTGGTTTCGGCGTGTAACCTAATGTACAGGCCAGTTACGGAAGAAATGGGGCTGTGTGGAGGTAATAGAATTAGTAGCAGTGCGCAATGGTGTTGCTACTGGGGAACATGAGGTCAGTTTGGGTAAAGGAAATTGTTATGGTTCTGGTGCAGCCCCCTTGATAATGTTTACTACAGACCATATATCAACTTGGAGGGCTTTGCTCTCACACATTTAAAGGATAACTGTTATGGGTCTTAAACCTGGTCCGAAACCAATTGCTGATTCAACAGGGAAACCTGATCAACGTCGACGTGATAATAAAGATACTCCGGGAAATACACCGGCGTTAAAGCCTAGTAAATCCACGGGGAAAGGGAAAGGAAAATAAAAAAGGCAGAGGGTGGATAATTTATCAAGTCTAGCTTAATTGAACATAACACTTGTTCACCATACCGCCAGTTTTACACTGGCGGTACTTCCGACGCCCTTCGGGTAAAATATGTTACGGTAACAAGTGTAATTGGTTAGCAAGCCAGTGGTAAACATTTATAGCTTTAAAATCGCAAATTAGTTACAACATACATTGGTAGTCGTAAAAACCACGGCCTGCAACACCTGCGCTTTAGGATAGGGTGTGCACTATGTGACATCATTAAGCCTAGCAGGTAGAATCAGGCGGGACGCTATTACGGCAGGCGTGTTGGGGCGCAATGCCCCGGAAGATTTACAACAACGAAATCCTATCCCCTGTCGCCGGGCTAATCGTATTAGGCAACCACAATTGCCCCCAAGAGCCAGTGCAATGGCAGCCCATCACTTTCTCGGGTTTGATTTGTTTGAGAAAACGCTGTACCTGCAATAATCGCAGCGGTGAGGCATATCTCAGGTGAAAACCGCCAATCAGCGCATGGATCTTATCGATACCGGTGATCTTTTGGCAGTGCCGCACAATATTGATTATTCCCCGGTGTCCGCAGCCAGTGATGATTATCAGGCCTCGATCGGATTTATAAATCAGCACACCTTCATCGGCGATGTAATCAGGGGATTGTTGGGCGTTTTCAATAATGCCGTAGGCTTTGGGGGCAGGCACCTCGATTTCACCAGACCAGATGAATCGCTCACTGATTTGCACTGGGGTTCGGGTCAGTTCCATGGCGTGGCGCGAGTAATCCACTTCCGGCGATAAACGTTTGATTTTCTTTACGCGGCCCAGAAGATTAACGGCGGCATAGCGAACGTCTTGCACACCGGGGTGGCAAATTATTCTGCTGTTATCGGGCAAGCAGGGTACGCCACCACTGTGATCGTAATGGCCATGAGAGAGCACGGTAGCGGTCAGGTTGTCGAGGCTGATCCCCATTTGAGCAGCATTTTTTAAAAAACTGCCGTCCGGCCCGGTATCAAAAAGTACGCTGTCCGATTCATCCTGAACTAGCAGGCTCAACCCGGCTTTGGCGATTAACGCTTTATCCGCCCCGGCAGCCAGGCGATTTTCAAGTAACACATTGATGGTTAAGGTCATGTGGACTCTATTTTGCAAATCCGTACGTTAAGTTATACCAGCAACACCTTAACGTACGGAGGGGGCGGAGATTACAGGTAACGGCTTTCCAGATGCCGGCGGAAATAGCTTGGGTCTAACGTCTTACCCGTGGCGTTGGTGATCAACGTATCGGTAGGGTAACGGCTGGCGTGACGCCAGATATTTTGCTGTAACCAATGGAATAGCTCGGTTAAATTACCGGCAGCAATATCTTCGCTCAGCTTGGGCATTGCGCTACGTGCACTGTCAAACAGTTGGGCCGCATACATGGCACCCAAGGTGTAAGTTGGGAAATAACCAAAGGCACCGTCCGTCCAGTGGATGTCCTGCATGCAGCCGTTGCGATAATCGCCCACGGTATCCAGGCCAAGGTAGCTGTACATCTTCTCATTCCACAGCGCCGGAATATCTTCTACCTCGATCTCGCCCTCAATCAACGCACGCTCGATTTCATAGCGTAATATCACATGGGCAGGGTAGCTGACCTCGTCGGCATCGACGCGGATCAGGCCAGGCTTCACCCGCTGATTAAGGCGAATAAAGTTGCTCTCTTCCAGGGCCGGTTGTTCACCAAACTGATTGACGATCAGCGGCCGCAGAACTTTCAGGAAGTCACTACCGCGAGCCAGCTGCATTTCAAAGAACAGGCTTTGTGATTCGTGGATAGCCGTCGACCGAGCTTGCGCCACGGGCTGGCCTAGCCACTCACGCGGCAGGTTTTGTTCGTAACGGGCATGGCCGGTTTCATGCACGATGCCAAGCAGCGCGGTAAGGAACTCTTTCTCGTTGTAGCGTGTAGTGATACGCACATCTTCCGGCACGCCGCCGCAGAACGGATGAGCACTAACGTCAACGCGGCCGCCGTCGAAGTCAAAGCCGAGCAGCTTCATCACGCTCAGGCTCAGCTTACGCTGGGTGTCGACATCGAACGGACCTTGCGGGATCAGGCAAGGTTCTTGCTGCTGTTTGGCGACCACCTTTTGCAATAGATCGGGCAGCCAGGTTTTCAGATCGCCAAAGATACGGTCCAGATCGCTGCTGCGCATGCCAGGCTCATACAGATTGAGCAACGCATCATAACGGCTGACGCCCGCTGCCTGTGCGCGGATCTGTGCTTCTTCACGGCTCAGCTTGACCACCTGGCGTAGGTTATCGCTAAAACCTTCCCAGTCGTTGGCCGGGCGTTGTGCTCGCCAGGCATGTTCGCAGCGCGCACCGGCAAGGGATTTGGCTTCGACTAGCGCTTCTGGCACCAGCACGGCATTGTCATACTGGCGGCGCATCTCGAGCAGGTTGGCCCGGTCAAATTCATCTAGCGCTTCTTGTTGCGCGCGGTCGAGCAGTTCACCCGTTTTCGGTGCCGTCAGGATTTGATGCTTCAACACGCTCAGTTCCGCCAGAGCTTCGGAACGCGCCTTATTGCCCCCCGGCGGCATCATGGTTTGCATATCCCAGCCGCTGATGGCCGAGAGGTGGTCAAAACGCGAAAGGCGGGTGAATAGGGCGCGAAGTTGGCCGTAGGCCGTAGAGGATGATGCAGATGTCATTTGTTCAACTCCATAGTGGATCCGTTGAGCCAACGGGGCCGGATCGTTATGCTGGCTCTGTTTTGGTATCTAAAGGGGGTTTAATCGGCCAGCAGAAGCGGAAACTGGCGCCGCCTAAAGAGCTGGCCTCCACAAAGACCTGGCCTTGATAGGCAACGGCGATGGAATGCACGATCGCCAACCCAAGCCCGCAGCCGCCGGTAGCGCGATCGCGGCTGGGATCGAGGCGGACGAAGGGCTCGAATACCCGTTCGCGCTCTTCTGGCGGAATGCCAGTGCCATCGTCTTCCACCTGCAAGCATGCGGAGCCACCGTCAAACCACAGGCCGACGCGTAAATGCCGTTCGCTATAGCGCAGGCCATTGTTGACCAGGTTGTCCAACACGCGCTCCATCAGCCGCAGATCGACACCGCCAAAGTCACCGACATGCGGGATGTTCAGCTCAATGTCGCGCTCTGGGTGGATCAACTGGATATCGGCCACCTTATCCTGTAGCCAGCCGGGTAAATCGATAGGCTCAATATTCAAGGCTACCTGAGGCCGATCCAGACGCGCATAGGTCAATAGCTCGTCGATCAGGGATTCTAGCTGGCCGATATCCCGATTCAACGCCTGTTGCTCGCCGTCGGTCAGGTTATCGCTCATGGCCAATCGGTAGCGCAGGCGTACCAGCGGAGTCCTCAGCTCATGGGCAATACCGTCAATCAGCTGTTTTTTACTGACGATCAGCGTGTTGACGTTATCGGCCATCTGATTAAAGGCAACGCCAAGCCGGTAAAGGCTCGAGGTGGGTACAAAGTGTGTACGCTCATCGAGATGCCCGGCCCCCAGACGTTGGGCGGCATTTTCCAGTTTCAGCAAGTCCTGCCAATGCGGGCGCATCCAAAGGAACACCGGCAGAGCCAGCGACAAGCCGATAAAAATCAGCAGCACCAAATCCAGAATGCGCATCTGGTGCAGATAAAACAGATAAGGGATGGGGCCAACGACCAGCACGTAGTGGCTACGGGGAATGCGCTGCATAAAGGTGTAGCGATCGTCCAGCGCAATAATCTCTCCCATGTGCAGACGCTTGGTGAGATCTTCATTCAGGTTCTGCTTACCGAGCGGCTCGATATGCAGTTTGAACGACAGGTTTAAATCCAGGGTGGCGATGGTTTTGTTCCAGTCTTTTAGCGGGATCTCCCGTAGTTCGCTGCGCATCAGATACAGCGAACTCTTCATCAGGTCGTCCATCGATTGGCGCCCGGCGCGTTCGGCGGTGACCTTGTAAACCAGGCCAACCAGCATCGCCATTACCAGAAAGCAGACGAACAGCAGTAAAAAGAACTGCACGAACAGTTTTCTCATTGTTGCACCGATGCCCAGGCGTTGGGGGCAAACAGATAGCCCTTGTTGCGCACGGTCTTGATGCGAAACGGCTCCAGGGCATTGTCATACAGTTTGCGGCGCAGGCGTGAAATGGCCACATCGATGCTGCGATCCATACCGTCGTAGCTGACACCGCGCAGGTTTTGCAGCAACGCTTCACGGTCCATGATTTGCCCGGCATGGGTGGCCAACTCCCACAGCAGATCGAAATCTGAAGTGGAGAGGGTGACGATCTCTTCCCCCAGCGTCACCTGGCGGTTGACCGGATCGATGCACAACAAACCAAAATGCACGGCATTATGTTGGGTGATGTTCTGCGTTTGCTCTTCTTTTGGCTGGTTGCCACCGTGTTGGCGCAGGTGTAAACGCAGGCGAGCCAGCAGCACCGCAGGCGGTGTGGTTTTCAGGATGTAGTCATGCGCACCCATTTCCAATGACAGGATGTGATTCATATCGCTGTCCAGCGAGGTGAGCAACACGATCGGGCCGGGATAAACCGGGCGCAGATCGCGGCACAGCGTCATGCCGTCCTTGCCGGGCAGCATGATATCCAACAGCACCAGGTCTGGATGTTCCCGCTCAATACAGGCCTGTGCCGTATCGCCACGGGGTTCGATGATGACGTCGATGTCATGTTTGCCCAGATAGGCGGCAATCAGTTTGCCAACCTCAGGATCGTCTTCTACAAAAACAATTTTAGTCATAATAGGGTGGTTTTATAGGAAAAACGGCGTCCAGCATAGCGCGCTGCTCGGTGTTGCGCCATGCCGATTATTCAGCGCAGCGGTCGTCCGCCATCCACGCCGTGAGTGCGCCCGGTAACGTAGCGGCTGCCCATCAGATAATCCACCAGATTGACCACTTCGCTTTCCCCTGGGGCGATCTGCATCAGGGATTTGGTCAGTGCCTGCTGACGATAGGTTTCATCATCACCGGTGTTGAACATGATCAGCGCCGGGGCGATTGCATTCACTTTGACTTCGGGGGCCAGCTTGCGGGCAAAGGAACGGGTCATATTATCCAGCGCGGCCTTACTGGCGGCATAGGCAATATGCTTGTCGCTGCCTTTCTCCACCACATAATCCGTCAGGTGGATGATATCGGCACCGGCTTGCCCTTGGCCAAGCAGGCAGGGTTCCAGCAGTTGGTTAAGCAGGTAGGGCGTGTAAACGTGGATCTGGAGCATCGAAGCCATCACCTGTTCCGGCGGAGTATCGGCCGATTCTGCCAACCAGGCACTGGCGTTATGGATCACGGCACGCAGCTTTGGGGCGACCTGTTTCACCTGATCGGCAAAACGATAGATCCCTTCGTGGGCAGAGAAGTCGCCCTGCAGGCAGATCGCACCAAGGTCTTGGAGTTCGGCTAACGCCGGGTATTCACTGCGATAGGCAATAATGACCGAAACGCCCCGTTGTAAGAACGACTTGGCCAGAGCCAGCCCAATTCTGCGGGCACCGCCGGTGATCAACACAGGGGCCGAGTTGTGAGAGACCATCGAGTAAAGCTCCTGAGCAAACTGGCAAACATTAAGGTAATTATGCCATTATACGTCAGAAAGCGGATAACGCTTGCCATCGATGACATTTCAGCACTGGCCACCAGAAGGGTAACGAAGATGAACAACGATCATCTTGCATTCGTCGCGCGCAGTGAGAGAGTCTGTTTTGACTACACCCATTTTTTATCTGCCTCCTGCAAGAAGCAGTGGCGCTTTATCGATGCAATCTATGGCGTGATGCCCATTTTTGGCATGGTAGTGAAATCGCGCGTGGCAGACTCACGCTCACGTCAGGATCAGTTGAAAGAGTTAGCGTTACAGGTGGTTTCGACGCAGGTCAGCGATGAGGTCAATATTATTCGCCTGATCGATCTGGCCCGGCAGCAGCAGTTGGTGGTGTTTGATATTCAACTGCCGTATGCGCTGGCGGCGGAGCAGTTGGTCGCCATTGAGAAAGAGTGCGGCGAATCGGTGGTAGTGACGCAGGTGGGTGAGAGGATCACCATTAACGCCCAACCGGTGGCTGGCAATTAACCGGGTGAGGTCACCCGGTTAATTGAGTCGATCAATGCAACATAAACCATCCGGCCGGGAGGGTTGCTGCCAACAGCAGCATAACGGTGCCTTTCTCTAGTCGGTTGAGCAATTTCACCTCCTGATGTCCACTGCGGGCATACATAAACACCAGCAAGCCAGGTGCATACAGCAGCACCGACATCAACAGGTGCATCAGACCTGAAGCATAGAGTAGCCACAGCCCATACAGGCAGGCACCGCTGGCGGCGAAAATCAGCCGCTTGTCCTGCCGCTGACTGGCCACCTTGAACAGGAAGGCTCCCACCAGGAAATACGGCACCAGGATCATCTCGGAAGCGATGGTCAGCAGCGAGTTGTAGTTGCTGCCGGTCAGCCAGATAATCACCAGCGCAATTTGCACCGCACCATTGGTCAACCACAAAGAGGCGGATGGGGCGTGGTTCTGGTTTTGCTTGCGGAAAATTTTGGGGAATGCGCCGTGTTGAGCGGCCAGCAGAGGCACTTCGGCCGCCATGATGGTCCAGCTCAGGTAGGCCCCGCAAACCGAAACGATTAGGCCAGTGGCGATGATCACATCACCCCAAGGGCCGATCAGGTCAACCATCAGAACCGCCATTGACGGGTTGCGCATTTCAGCCAGCTCACTGCGTGGCACCACGCCGAGCGACAGCAGGGTGATCACCAGATACACCGCCAAAGCGGAAATCACGGCCAGCATGGTGGCGCGGCCAACGTCCTTTTTCTGCCTGGCGCGGGCGGAAACTACCACAGCACCTTCAACACCGATAAACACCCACAGGGTGATCAGCATGGTGTCTTTAACCTGCTGCCAAACTGGCGTACCAAGAGCAACGCCGTGGAAATCCAGCGTGAACGTATCCATGCGGAACGCGATAGCGGCCAGCACGGCAAACAGGCCGAGGGGCAGCAACTTAGCGAGGGTGGCCACCAGATTGATGCTGGCCGCCGTTTGCACGCCGCGCAATACCAAGGCATGGACGATCCACAGCAACAAGGATTCGGCGATCAACGCCTGCCAGGTGTTGCCATCGCCCAGGATCACCGTGCCGCTGCGGTCTGTAAACAGGCTTAGTGCAGCAAACACGATCACCAGATAAGAAACGTTGGCGATCACCGCACACAGCCAGTAACCCCACGCAGAGCAGAAGCCCACCAGTTCGCCAAAGCCTTCTTTGGCGTAGGTGAAGATGCCACCGTCTAGGTCGGGGCGCAGGCGAGTCAGTAACAGCATGGCAAACGCCAGGAACAGAATGCCGACGCCGGTGATGGCCCAACCAATCAGCAAGGCCGCCGGGCTGGCAACCTCGGCCATATTCTGCGGCAGGCTAAAGACGCCTGCGCCCAGCATTGAGCTGAGCACCAAGGCGGTTAACGCGGTAAGACCAAGTTTTCTTTCCAATGATGGATCCCGAGACAGAATAAACAACTATGCGTTCCGTGCAGGCCAGCCATAACGTCATGGCAATTACCGCAAGGGCAGGTAATGAAGCTAAAAATTGGCGCAAATTCTAAGGGGAGATGCTTGCAGATGCAATGATTGGTTATGCGCAATGGATAAAAACTTATTCAGCAGCGGCATAAAAAAAGGCTGCACGGTGGCAGCCCTTCGATCAAGGTGACAGCGGGGATTATTTGAACAGATCGGCGCTGACGGTCAGGTTGCCGCCGCTCTTGTTCTGCCACTGGCGCGTCACATGGTAGTACTTGGCGCCTTTCTCTGCGGCACGTTTCGCCACTTCGGTAGAGACGTCAGTCATGCTGTTGAAGTGGCCGGTAAAGGTCACGGAATCAAACGGCACCATCTGCGCGGCGGTGACGTTATTCACTTCCTGGATCTTGGTTCCGTTCGGCAGGGTTACAGTGTAACGCTGGCCGGTAGAGGTCTGAGTTTCGAAGAAGCGGCCAACGTCGCGGGCTGGTGAGCCGGAAGAGGCGACGCCTGGGATCTCGACCTTGGCGGCTTCTGCACCACCAGCAGCCAGCATGGCTTTACCGGCTTCAGAATCGGCAGGCACGGCATCCGGGCTCTGCACCACACGCTTCGGCGCATCGGCTTTATAGATGTAAGCGGTGATGAACTGGTTTCCGCCCTGGTTGGCATCCACCTGACGCACGATAAAGAACGAGGCAGCGCCTTTCTTCTGTGCGGCTTTGGAGATGGCGTCGTTGATGTCTGGCTGGCTGCGGTAGAAGCCGCTGACGGTGACGGTATCGTAAGGCTCAAGCAGGAAGGCTTCGTCTTTCGGCAGCTCTTTCACGCCGTTAATCACGCGGTACTTGGTCTCTTTGCTGACTTCTGGGGCATCTTTATGATAGACGTCTGCGGTGACGCGCCAGTTGCCGCCATTGTTGCTGTTGTTGATGTCCTGGATATAGAAGGCGTCGGCCCCCATTTTATCTGCACGGCGGGATACGGCATCGGCAGCTTCGTTGATGGCAATAAAACGGCCGGTAATGGTGATGCGATCAAACGGCTTGATGGCCGCTGCTTTCTCAGGAGTTAACTCTTGCGCGGCATGCACAGACAGCGCAGTAAGTGATAACAAGGCTGATGCGATGATCGTGGTCTTCAGCTTCATAAAAAATCCTTTCGCCAAGCGCAGTAACGTTTATAACGTGCTGAACAGTTTAGGTGTAATTCAGCCGCAGATTATGCCATGTAACCTTGGCAGGTGTCTCAGCATTTTATGTGATGCGATGCGACAAAGCCGAGCCACACTAGATGAGCCACATTGAGCCAACAGGTTATAAGTTTCAATAATAAAGCGTTTAATCTCATTAATGTTAATTATTCACAATTTTATAACTTTTATGCTCGCTGTCCGCGGCTGACAGGAAATGGCTTAGGGCTGGTTCTGCACAATAGTGCGTTGAAAAGGGCCTTCCGGGCAGTTTTTGCATCCAGATTTGAGATTTGTCATAGCCTTAGCTGCATTTTTATGTAAAAACTGACGGGTAAACGTAAGCAATTATGGATCATCGATCACATTTTCAGTAGGTTATAGGTGGCACCTTAATTTGCTGACAGGCAAGGCTGATAAAAAACTTGCCAGCCGGTGCTATCGCTATGGGTAACACGATAATAAACATCATCAGAACAGGTGAGAAGGGAACATTATGCGTATTGGTGTACCAAGAGAACGGTTGGCCAATGAAGCCCGAGTTGCAGCAACGCCGAAAACGGTAGAACAACTGCTGAAACTGGGCTTTACCGTCGCGATCGAAAGCGCGGCGGGAAAACTGGCAAGCTTTGAAGATGCAGCTTATCAAGCCGCAGGGGCGACAATTACCGATACAGCCGATGTGTGGCAATCGGATCTGATCCTGAAGGTTAACGCACCTCTTGAGGAAGAAATTGCGTTAATGCGTGAAGGCAGTACGTTAGTCAGCTTTATCTGGCCAGCACAAAACCCAGAATTGATGGCGAAGCTGGCGGCCCGCAACGTGACCGCTATGGCCATGGATTCCGTGCCACGTATTTCACGTGCGCAGTCCCTGGATGCACTGAGCTCAATGGCCAATATCGCCGGTTATCGCGCTATCGTTGAGGCGGCGCACGAGTTCGGGCGTTTCTTCACCGGCCAGATCACCGCCGCCGGTAAAGTTCCCCCGGCCAAAGTGATGATCATTGGTGCTGGGGTTGCTGGCTTGGCCGCTATCGGTGCGGCTGGTAGTTTGGGAGCGATCGTTCGCGCCTTTGACACCCGCCCGGAAGTGAAAGAGCAAGTGCAGAGTATGGGCGCAGAATTCCTCGAGCTGGACTTTGAGGAAGAAGCAGGCAGCGGCGATGGCTATGCCAAAGTGATGTCTGAAGCCTTTATCAAAGCGGAAATGGCGCTGTTTGCCGCTCAGGCAGAGGAAGTAGACATTATCGTGACCACGGCGCTGATCCCTGGCCGCCCGGCACCAAAGCTTATTACCAAAGAGATGGTGGCTTCCATGAAGCCGGGCAGCGTGATTGTCGATCTGGCCGCGCAAACCGGTGGCAACTGTGAGCTGACCGTGGCCGATAAGGTGACCGTTACCGAGAACGGCGTGAAGATTATCGGTTACACCGATCTGCCAAGCCGCTTGCCGACGCAGTCCTCACAGCTATACGGCACCAACCTGGTGAACCTGCTGAAGCTGTTGTCGAAAGAGAAAAACGGCGAAATCAATATCGATTTCGAAGACACCGTGATCCGCGGCGTGACCGTAGTTCGCGATGGCGAAGTTACCTGGCCAGCACCGCCGATCCAGGTCTCCGCCCAGCCGAAGCAGGCTGCCGCCGCGCCAATCGAGAAAGTTGAAAAGAAACCAACTTCACCAATGGTGAAATACGGCCTGATCGCACTGGCGATCATCCTGTTTGGCTGGTTTGCCAATTCGGCACCGAAAGAGTTCCTGTCTCACTTTACCGTGTTTGCGCTGGCCTGCGTGGTGGGTTACTACGTGGTCTGGAACGTCAGCCATGCATTGCATACCCCGTTGATGTCGGTCACTAACGCGATCTCAGGGATTATCGTGGTCGGTGCGTTGTTGCAGATTGGTCATGGCGGCTGGGTGAGTTTCCTCTCCTTTGTCGCGGTACTGATCGCCAGCATCAACATTTTTGGTGGATTCACCGTCACTCAGCGCATGCTGAAGATGTTCCGCAAAAACTAAGGGGTAGCAAAAATGTCTGGTGGATTAGTTACAGCTGCATACATTGTTGCCGCTATTCTGTTTATTTTCAGCCTGGCCGGTCTTTCGCGCCATGAAACGTCCAAGCAGGGCAACCTGTTCGGCGTGGCTGGGATGGCGATCGCGCTGATCGCCACCATCCTCGGGCCGGATTCCGGTAACGTGGGCTGGATCATTATCGCGATGATCATCGGTGGTTCCATCGGCGTGTATCTGGCCAAGAAGGTCGAAATGACCGAAATGCCAGAGCTGGTGGCGGTGCTGCACAGCTTCGTGGGTCTGGCGGCGGTGCTGGTCGGCTTCAACAGCTACCTGGATCACGGCACTGTCGCCATGGAGCCGGTGATGGAAAATATCCATCTTACCGAAGTGTTCCTCGGCATCTTCATCGGTGCGGTGACCTTTACCGGTTCTATCGTTGCCTTTGGCAAACTGCGCGGCATTATCTCTTCCAAGCCGCTGATGTTGCCTAACCGTCACAAGCTGAACCTGGCTGCCCTGGTAGTTTCCTTCCTGCTGATGGTGCTGTTCGTGCGTACCAACAGCGTTGGTTGGGAAGTGTTCGCACTGTTGATCATGACCGTGATTGCTCTTGGCTTCGGCTGGCATCTGGTTGCGTCAATCGGTGGGGCAGACATGCCGGTGGTGGTGTCGATGCTGAACTCCTACTCCGGTTGGGCAGCAGCGGCGGCAGGCTTTATGCTGAGCAACGATCTGCTGATCGTGACCGGTGCATTGGTCGGTTCTTCCGGTGCGATCCTGTCGTACATCATGTGTAAAGCGATGAACCGTTCGTTTATCAGCGTGATTGCCGGTGGTTTTGGTACCGATGGTTCCTCAACCGGCGACGCAGAAGAAATGGGCGAATACCGCGAAACTACGGCGGAAGAAGTGGCCGAACAGCTGCGTAACTCCACCTCGGTGATCATCACCCCAGGCTACGGCATGGCGGTGGCGCAGGCGCAGTATCCGGTTGCGGAAATCACCGAGAAGCTGCGTGCGCGCGGCATCAAGGTGCGCTTTGGTATTCACCCGGTGGCGGGGCGTTTACCGGGCCACATGAACGTGCTGCTGGCGGAAGCCCGTGTGCCGTACGATGTGGTGCTGGAAATGGACGAGATCAACGATGACTTCCCGGACACTGATACCGTCCTGGTCATTGGTGCCAACGACACGGTGAACCCGGCGGCGTTGGAAGATCCGCGCAGCCCAATCGCTGGTATGCCAGTGCTGGAAGTGTGGAAAGCGCAAAACGTTATCGCGTTCAAACGCTCGATGAATACCGGCTATGCCGGTGTGCAGAACCCGCTGTTCTTTAAAGAGAACACCCAGATGCTGTTTGGCGATGCCAAGGCCAGCGTGGAAGCGATCCTGCGCGCGCTGTAATATCACTGTAGGAAAAACACAATGCCAGCCATTTCTCAGTGGCTGGCATTTTTTTATCGAACTGACCCCTCACCCTAACCCTCTCCCACAGGGAGAGGGGACCGATCGAGTTGGGCTGAAAGTGTAGTAACCCACTTTGAATGAGGACCGATCGAGTGTGTTTGAAATTGTAGTAACTCACTTTGAATGAGGACCGTTCGAGAGTGTTTGAAATTGTAGTAACCCACTTTGAATGAGGAGCGATCGAGTTTGCTGAGATGACCTCTTTACTTCCAAAAGCCCAGGGGCTAACAGCTCCCTCTCCCTGTGGGAGAGGGTTGGGGTGAGGGGATGCTATTGCCCGTAATAGGCGTTCTTGCCATGCTTGCGCAGGTAATGCTTATCCAACAGCACCTGCTGCATGTTGCCAATTCCGGGCGTCAACTGCCGCGAAAAAATCCCCATATAAGCAATTTCTTCCAGTACGACCGCGTTGTGCACTGCGTCATGCGCATCCTTACCCCAAGCAAACGGCCCATGGGCATTGACCAGCACCGCCGGAATGGCGCTTGGGCTGATGCCGCGCTGGCGGAAGGTTTCAATAATCACCTTGCCGGTATCCAGTTCATAATCGTGCTCGATTTCATCTGCGGTCATCAACCGGGTGCAAGGGATCGCGCCGTAGAAATAGTCGGCATGAGTGGTGCCCCAGGCAGGGATATCCAACCCGGCCTGTGCCCAGATAGTGGCATGGCGTGAATGGGTATGCACGATGCCGCCGATGTCGGCAAATTCGCGGTACAGCGCCAGATGGGTAGCGGTATCCGAAGAAGGCTTCTTGTTACCCTCAACTCGTTGGCCATCGGCCAGATTGACTACCACCATATCCTCCACCTGCATATGCGCATATTCCACGCCGGAAGGCTTGATCACCACCAATCCGCGTTCACGGTCAACGGCACTGACGTTGCCCCAGGTAAAGGTCACCAGCTTGTGGCGCGGGAGGTCGAGGTTGGCCTCCAAAACCTGCTGTTTGAGCTGTGGCAGAGTTAGCATGTCATTCCTCCTTGCTGCATTTGTTGTTCAATCCAACGGCGGGCTTGCACGATCTCGGCAACCGGTTCGTCGGCCTTTTCGGTCCACATCTCTATCAGAAATGCACCGCGATAGTTGAGCTGTTTCAGCGTGCGGAACAGGGCGACAAAATCCACACAGCCTTCACCGAATGGCACATCGCGGAACTGACCCGGTGAAGTCTCAGTGACCGGGAAGGTATCTTTGAGATGAATGGCAGCGATGCGGTCAATGCCGAGCTGCAATTCTTGCGCGACGTCGTTACCCCAGGCACTAAGGTTGCCAACGTCTGGATATACCGTGAACCAAGGGGAAGCCAGTAGGGAGTCCCAGCTTTTCCACTTGCTGATGGAACTCATGAATTCGGTATCCATAATTTCGACCGCCAGCATCACCTGTGCGGCAGCGGCACGCTCCACCGCCCATTGCATACCCTCGGTAAAGTGGGCGAGAGTCCCTTCATCCTGCTGTTCGTAATACACGTCATAACCCGCCAACTGAATGGTGCGAATGCCAACGTCTTTGGCCAGCTTGATCGCCTGTTCCATGATGAGATAGGCCTGTTGCCGCGTGGCCTCGTCATGGCTGCCGAACGGGAAACGGCGATGGCCGGAAAGGCATATCGAGGGAATGCTGATGCCGGTTTCCAACATGGCGCTGACCAGCGAAAGACGCTGCTCTTTGCTCCAGCTCAGACGTGCCAGCCGCTCATCACTTTCATCGACCGACATCTCGACAAAATCAAAGCCGCAGGCTTTGGCCAATGCCAGCCGCTCTGGCCAGCTCAGGTGTTTCGGCAGCGCTTTTTCGTAAATTCCCAACGGATGCTGGCGCATATCAAGATCTCCAAATGTCATCAATGGCGGTATGAAACTGACGTGCGGCCACCACCGGATCGGCAGCCTCGGCCAGCGCACGCCCGGCAATAAACGCCGTCACGGCGATGTCTTTAAACAGCGGCAAATCGGCCGGGACGATCCCGCCGGTAACCGAAAGCTCAATCCCCAGATTGGACAGCGCCTTCATGGTGTCCAGATCCTGTTGACCCCAGGTTTGCCCGCTGGCCTGAGCATCGCGGCCACGGTGGTAAATCGCCTGTTTGATACCCAGATCGCGCCAGGCTCTGGCATCTTCCAGCGTCCAGCGGCCAAACAGTTCGATCTGGATTTCACCCCGGTAGCGCTCGGCCACCTCCAGCGCGCTAGCCATGGTGGCTAGGGGGGCTGCGCATATCACAGTCATCCAGTTGGCCCCCTGCGAAAAAGCCTGTTCGGCCAGGGTCGCTCCGGCATCGGCCACCTTCAGATCGGCGACCAGCGTATGCTGCGGGCAACGTTCACGCAGGGCGCTCACTGCCAGGATCCCGGCGCTGATGCATAAAATGGTGCCCGCCTCGATGATGTCGACGTACGGATGCAGACGGTCGACCGTTTGCAGAGCGGCATCCAGCCGGGTGTGATCGAGCGCCAGTTGCAGGCGCGGTTTGATGGTCATAAAGCCTCCTTAAAGTCGCCGTGTTGCAGCGTTTGTAGCGTGGCAACTAGCGCCTGATAACGTTGGTATTTGCGGTGGTAAACATCCTGAGCGGCGGGATCTGGCAGAACGGTTTCGATGCGTGGAGCCAATGCCCGCTGCGCGGCGGCAAAGCCGCTGAAAGCACCGGTGCCCACCATGGCGGCCATCGCCGCGCCCAGACAGCCGGTTTCTTCCACCTGCGGCAGCTCGACCGGTAAGCCGCTGACGTCGGCAAACATTTGCATCCAGGGTGCCGATTTAGCAGGCCCCCCGGTGACGCGCAGTGCCTTGGTCTTAGGGAAACGTTGCCGCATACGGTTCAGGTGGGTCATATGGCAGAACACCACGCCCTCGAAAATCGCCTGTACCAGATGTTCGCGTTGATGGAAGGCCTGGATGCCGTAGAAGCTGGCACTCAATCCCAGCCCGGCGTTGGAACCATAAAGGAAGGGGGCAAACAGCAACTGGCTGCCAGCCTTGGGCAGGTCTGCCACCCAGCGGTTGAGCTGCGCGTAGTCGTGCAGGTCCCATTGCTGGCAAAACCACTCCAGATTGGCAGCGGAGGTAGGGCTGGCTTCGTGGACGATGTATTTGCCTTGCTCAGCGTGGCGGCCATAAACGAACGGATAGCCGGAGTCGGAAGCGATCGTTGCGGTTATCCCGCTGGTGACCGACCAGGTGCCCATTACCGCGTTGAGCCGGGTTTCATCCTGCAACCCGGCACAAAGTGCGGTGGATACCACGTCAAACAAACCGCCCGCCACCGGGGTGCCGACTTGCAAGCCGGTCAACGCCGCGGCTTCAGCACTAACGCGCCCGGCGATCTCGGCAGAACCGACAATCGGCGGTAGGGCTGGCACGATCTCGTCGATGCCAAGCAACTGTGCCAGCGCCGGGTCATAACAGCCGCGCTCCATCTGATACAGGTTGGATTCGGAGATATTGGTTTCTTCACAGGCCAATTCGCCCGTCAGGCAGTAGCGCAGGTAGTCATGAGCCATCAGCACGCTGCCGATCTGGGCGTAGCGCTCGGGTTGATACTGCTTGATCCAGCGCAGCAGCGAAACCGGATGGCCGGTCCATAACGTCTGGCGAGTTTGCTCGTACAGCGCTTGCGGCATGCCCGCTTGTTGCCAGGCCATCACCTGAGCCAGTGCCCGTTGATCGGAAGATAGAATGGCGTTACCCAGCGGTTTTCCCTGTTTATCCAACAGGAACACGCCTTTGCCCTGGGCCGAAATCCCCAGCCCCTGAACGGCTGCCGCGGAGATCCCGTTATGTTCCAACACCTCGCGGATCACGCTGGCGGCGGTTTGCCATAGCGCGGGCATATCCCGTTCCGCCCAGCCAGGCTGTGGGGCGACGATCGCCAAATTACGGCGAGCAATGCCCAGTTCTTTACCTTCGGCGTCATACAATCCGGCCTTGATAAAGGTGCCGCCGCAATCGAGCCCGAGCCAGTATTTCATTGCTCGCTCCCGGCGACCTGGTCGCATTTGTTGGGTAACATCAGCGCCAGCATTGCGGCGATCGCCAGTGAGGCTGCCAGGCTATAAACGCCAACGTCCTTGTTGAACAGAGTAATCAGCACGCCGACCATATAGGGGCCGCAGAAACCGCCGAGGTTGCCCAAGGCATTGATCACACCCCGTGCGCCACCGGCCACTTCGGCGTTGAATAATTTGGGGGGAATAGTCCAGAACACGCCTGCGGCCGCCTGAATAAACACGCCGCAGCCGACTAACGCGGCATAAGACCACCAGATGTGATCTTTCAGCAGTACGGAAAGCGCCATGCAAATCGCAAAGCAGGCCAGCGGCAGGGCAACGAACACTTTGCGTTTACCGGTGCGATCGGACAAGGTGGAAACGATCAGCATGCCGAAAATGGCGCCAATGTAGGGCAGCACGGCAAGCCAGCCCACTTGTTCCATATTGCCGTTGGTCAGGCCCTTCAGAATGGTGGGCAGCCACAGGGTGTAGCCGTAGATCCCGGTTTGATAGAAGAAGTTAACCAGGATCAGTTGCCACATGATACGGTCACCCAGTACGCGCCGCAGCGAAGCATTGCGCACCGTTTTGCCTTTGATCAGCAACTGTTCGTCATGCAGGGTTTTGATCAGGTAGTCTTTTTCAGCTTGCGAGATCCACTTGGCTTCCTGCGGGCGGTTGCTGATGGTGAAACACCACAACGCCATCACCACCAGTGACAGGCCACCTTCCACCAGGAACAGCATGCGCCAGTCCCAGGCGGTGATGATCCAGCCGGAGAGCGGGGCGGTGAGGATACCGGCGATCGGCACGAACATGATCACGATGGCATTGGCGCGGCCACGTTCCTTGTCCGGGAACCAGTTGCTGATCATGGTCAGCACTACCGGCAGCATACCGCCTTCTGAAACACCCAGGGCAAAGCGCAGGAACAGCAGTTGGTATTGATTGGTCACCAAACCGGTCAGCACCGAGATCACCGCCCAGGCCAGCAGCGACCAGCCAATAAACTTTTTGCCGTTACCGTTAACCGCCAGCTTGCCGCCGGGCACTTGCAGAAACAGATAACCGATGAAGAAGATGCCGCCTGCCAAGCCGGCCATGGAGGCGGTGATCCCTAATTCGGCGTCCATGCCGCCAGGCATGGCGAAGGCGATATTAACGCGGTCCATATAAGAAATAATGCAGGTGATCAGAATAGGCGGCACAATTCTCAGCCAGCGTAATTTGGGTATGGCCTGACTTTGGCTAACAGCAACAGAAGCAGTATTCATGTTATTGATACCTTCGCATATGTAGGGGGCTCGGAATAAATCCGTATTATTGTTTACCGTTTTATGGGTATTATGTGATGTTCTATCTTATTGGTGTCGTAATTAGGCCACTGCTTAACGCCAAGGCGTTGATACCATCCTTGATAATAGCGATCCGTTGTTCGACACTCTCTTGTGCCGAGGTGGACAGTAATTTGATACCTGCATAGTTTAATTCTGCCAGCGGAGCCTGATTAAATAATTGCCGAGCACTGTCCAGCGTCATTAATGATTCATGGCAAACATAATGGCTCCCATCGAATGGGGCAAAGGGCGCATGCGTATCCTCCCATTCGCCATAAGCACCGTGGCTGGCGGTGCCGGAGAACATCAGGGCGCTCAATAACCCTGCCTGTTGACACTGTTTCACCTGTTGTAAAGGCAGGAGGTCATTATGCCCCTCAATAGCAGAGCGGCCCCAGTTGATGGCCAGGGTTAGCGTATCGCCAAAGTGGCGGTTAATCGCCTGCGCCGCGATGATCTCATCTTCCAGCGTCAGGAAACCCTTGCGTGGCTTGGGCCCGGTCAGTGCATCGCAGTGCTCAATCACCAAATCGCATTCCCAGTGCCAACCGGCAATGTCTTCCAATGAGGCAATGAAGGCCTGCCGCGCCGCGGCACTGTCTTTTTCCAGCAGGTTGGGGGCCGATTGAAGCTCCAGGGCTACCACCTGTTGGCGACCGGCGCGATCGTTGGTGCGCTTAACTTTGTCATGTATTGAACGGATATAATCCACCGCTGCCTGGCGCTCCTCCTCATTACGGGCGGCGAGACCAAAATCCCGCCCGCTGCCGCGTCGTTGCATGGTCCCCATTACCGCGGTAAGCACCAGTTGCCAGTGGCTGGGGATCTGCTTAAGCAAGAAATCGTCACCATAAGGATGCAGTTCGTCCAGGCAAGGCTGCTCCAGCCCACGGATCAGCGGCAGTTCAGCCAGCCGATCCCAGAATTGAACTTCCTTCTCACGTTCGAGCTGATGAAATGAAGGGGCGCAAGGATAAGCACCAATAATAAAGCCCGGCGTTGTGTTTTCCATATTTTTCACCTGATATTATCGCAATCAATGAAACGGCTAAATTCACGTTATGAGACAGTCTTTAATTCATCGTACTGGAAAGTAATGTTATCGGTATTTTTACTACCACCTTTCTGATGTCGCAGGACGTTTGATTAATGCAGGCAGGGCGATGGACATCCTGCGGATAAAATACCGCAAAATTACCGGGCTGCATGGTTAACCAGGATTCGTCTTCTACGTCCTGATAGAAAATAATGTCACGCTGCGCTAATAATTCCTGATGAATAAGGTTGTTTCCTCTGTCCGCCGCAACGCCTATTAATTCAGTGCCGCTTACCAGGAACTGCACGTCAATATTTTTACGGTGTACTTCAGGGCGCAACTCATCTTTATGTTGCGTGTGAAGATCCAGCACCTGCACTACATAACCGGTTTGCGGATCCTCATAACGCCCGGCAGACAGAATGGTAAAGTCGGTGTTCTGCAAATAGGCCACGGCTTTGGCAATCGCCGGGGGATAGTGTTCTGCTGCCGTATGAGCAATATGGCCGAAGATCATAAACAGCTCCTTAAAGTGCCTGAATGCGGGCCCAGACGCGATCGTCTACCGGGATGCCATCGCGTTGATTTTCGGCGCGGACGTGCGGGAAGCGGTGGCCAGGCAAGCGAATGGCGACTTCTGGGTTATCACGCTCGGCGCTGGTAACGTAATCCATTATGCGTTGCAGCTTTTCATCACGGGTTTTGCCGTCGATCAGGCGGTCGATCTCAATGGCGATAAACACCTGCGAAATGCCGTATTCATCACGGTTATCTTCGGTAACTTCTGCGACTGATGAACCGCCAGAGAGCAGGGTAGCGATCATATCCAGCACTATCGACAGCGCAGACCCCTTCCAATAGCCCATTGGCAAGATACGCCGATTTTCCTCAATGGTGGCCGGATCGCGCGTCAGGTTGCCGTCGTTATCGAATCCGCCGTCTACCGCCAGTTTTTTGCCCGCCAGGCGATTCATTTCCAGCGCGCCGTAGGAGAACATCGACATCGACATATCTACCATGGTGATCGGGTTACTTGGCACGGCAACGATCAGCGGGTTAGTGCCGATACGGCACTCTTTAGCCCCCCAAGGCGGCATGACGGCGATCGAGTTGGTCCAGCAAATGCCGATATAGCCTTTTTCTGCCGCTTGCCAGCCGTAACCTCCGCCACGCATCCAGTGGTTGGCATTACGCAACGCCACCAGGCCAATTCCGTGTTGATCCGCCAATAGCATGGCACGATCCATCATCTTACGGGCGGTCAGGTTGCCAATGCCCTGATGGGCATCCCACTGTTCGATGGCGCCTAACGACAGTAGCTTGCTCGGTTCGGCGTCAGGCACGATATCACCTGCGTCCAACTGCTGAATGAAACGTGGGAAGCGGTTGACCCCGTGGGAATAGACGCCGCTTTCGGTGGTATCGGCAAACAGAGTGGCACACTCATCTGCCGTGGTTTCCGCCACTCCCCGTGCCAGCAACACGCGTTTGAATTGCTGCTTTAATTCGGTATAGCTCACTCTCATATTGCTTCCCCTTTATGGTGAACTGAGTGTTTTATGGTCTTTTAATTTCAATATGCGAAATTGCATTTCAAATAAATGCTATACCCCTGTCGGGATGAAGTCAAAGCCAGAGTGAAGTAAATTTTTATTGAAAAACAGTCAGTTAAATTAACCTGGCGATTATGTGATCGGCAACACAGTTTGAGGGTGATGACGTGCTACAGACGTGACAAAGCAGGGAGAGGCGAACTCCCCCTGCGTGATGACCAGCCCATGATTACCCGTGGGTATTCAGGACAATGCGGTACAGCGATGTGGTGGCGGTAATGTAGAGCTCATTGCCTTCCGGCCCACCGAAGGTACAGTTGGAAACGCACTCCGGCACCGGGATTTTGCCAATTTGTTCCCCTTGAGGATTAAAGATAATCACGCCGTCGGCACAGCTGCAAAACAGATTACCGGCGGTATCCAGGCAGAAGCCGTCCGGGATCCCCGGTGCGACCTGCGCAAAATGCCTGCCAGCCTTCAACTCCCGTCCTTCCACCTGATACACCCGCAGTTCGCGACGTCCAAGAGTAGGGAAGTCAATAATCGACATATCCGCCACGTACAGCAGGCTTTCATCCGGAGAGAAGGCCAGGCCGTTGGGCCGCTGCAGATCGCTGGCGGCAATGTTCAGCGAGCCATCACGGGGATCGAAGCAATACAGATAGCAGCCGATCACCTGGCTTTCGGACTTGTAGCCCTCTTCATCGCCGATGATGCCGTACGGCGGATCGGTAAACCATAATGTGCCGTCGGAGCGCACCACGATGTCGTTTGGTGAGTTGAAGCGCTTACCATCCACCCGGTCGACCAGCAGTTGGACACTGCCGTCGTGCTCGGTGCGGCTGATACCCCGTCGCCCATGTTCACAGCTGATGACTCGCCCCTCGGCATCACGGGCGTTACCGTTGGCATAGTTGGATGCCGCTCGCCATACGCTGAGCTCGCCATTACGGGCCCAGCGGAACATGCGGTTGCCTTTTACATCGCTGAATATCACAGCATCCTGCTGTGGGAGCCATACCGGGCCTTCGGCCCAAACGGCGGGGGAGCACAAACGTTCCAGTCGTTGTTCGATCATCTCAGCCTCCTGATTACTTCACGCCCCAAATCGTTTTGTAATGGCCCTGATAGTCATTTTGCGGGTCATACATGTTATTTGGGCCACCGTCATTGGCGACGTTCTCGCGGGTGACCAGATGGGCCGGGGTCACGTAACCGGAAGGTGCCTGCTTGGAGAAAGCACGGTTAAATTCATCCAGCAACTGCCAGCCGTGCAGCTTCAGCGGCTCGGGCACGGTGGCCGACTGGCTGTCACCGGAACGAATGCGTTGATAGGCAGAAATAGAGCCGTCACCGGCCGAGATATTAAACGGCGCATTGCTGCCGCCTTTACCGGCAGTTTTCAGCGCCGGAGCCATAAAATCGAAATACAGATCGTTGATCGCCAACGCGTACTGGAACTTGTCACCGTATTTCTGCAACAGGCTGAAGGTCATGGCTGGCATGCGGCTGGCGGTGTCTGCCAGCGGGGTGTCGATAAACTCCACCAGCTTACAGCCGCTGCATTTGGCCACTTCTTCTTTCATCACGTTGGCCTTGTCCAGAGCGATTTGGTACAGCGAATCGGTAAAGATCAGCACGCTGGCCTGCCCACCGGATTTCACGACCGCGTACTGTGCGGCGATGCGTGCTACCTCATTGGAATCGGAAGTGACGTTATAAAACACATCGTATTTGGCGATGGGGCCGGGCTCCGGCACTGCGTGCCAGGCCGTCAGAACGATCCCCTGAGCCACCGCCTTTTTCAGCGGGATTTTAGCCACGTTGGGGTTCCAGCCGCCGATCACGATCCCGTCCGGCTTTTGGGCAATGGCCTGATTCAGCGACGACAGTTGGTCTTTCACCGAACCACCGCCGTCCAGCGTTTCCAACTGCCAGCCCGCCACCTTGGCTGCTTCGCTCAGCCCTTGTTGCACTCCTTGCACGCCGCCGTTTTTCATGTCAGAGGCAATAAAGATGATTTTCTTGTTCGCCTGCAACTGCGGCCCGCTGGTAGGGCCATCCCATTGGGTACTGCTGGCCGTGGCTTTGGCTACCGCCGCCGTGGCCTGATCGAGATAGGCATCTGCCCAGGCCGGTGAGGTGGCCAACAGCAGAGTGGTGATCCCGGGCAAAATCCAACAATGTTTCATGGCTGTGCTCCTGATTAAGGATTGATCGCTTTTTGGTTGTTGTTGTCGGCAGATGCCGCCTGACTGCGTTGTACTGCTTTCTGATTGAGTAACCGACGGCGTTGGGCATAGCCCGCCAGAGTGATGGACAGCAGCAGCGTCGCGCCGTTGAATAACGGTTCGACCCAGAACTCTCCACCAAACTGTTGGATCCCCGCGATGCCGATCGCCAGAATGGCAATACCGACCACGGTGCCCCAGACGTTCACACGCCCTGGGCGAATGGTGGTGCTGCCGAGAAATGCGCCCACCAGGGCGGGTAACAGGTAATCCATCCCGACGCTGGCCTGGCCTACGCCCTGTTCGGCAGCGATCAGCACGCCGCTAAAACCGGTGAGCACGCTCGAGGCGATAAAGGCGCCAATGGTGAAGCGATTGACCGAAATACCGTTGAGCCGCGCCGCAGCCGGATTGCCGCCTACCGCATACATGCACCGGCCCAGCGGGGTATGTTCGGTGATCAGCCACAGGATGACGGCGACGATCAGCACGTAGAAGGCCACAATCGGGATCCCGGCGATTTCGGTGTGATGCAGGGCGATAAAGGCGTCGGGCAGGTCGCCGACAATCTGCCGCCCGCCGGAGTGCCATAGCGCCAGCGCATACAGCACGGTGCCTGAACCCAGGGTGGCCACGAAGCTGTCGATATCCGCCAACGCTACCAGGATGCCGTTAAGCAGGCCATAAAGCGCGGAAATGACCAGCACGGTCAACACCGCCATCTGCCAGGAGAAGCCATATTCCACCTGTAAGGTGATCGCCAGGATGTGCCACAGCACGATACCGAAACCGACGTTCAGGTCGATCTTGCCGACGATCATCGGAATGGTGGCCGCCAGCGCTAGCAGGGCGATCTTGGCCTTGCTGGAGAGGATCGCCTGTACCGTCAGCATCGAGGCGAACGACGGCGTGGTAAGCGAGAAGACGATCACTAACGCAATACACAGCAGCAGCAGGCCATAACGGGTAATGATTTGCATCAGCCATGGGCCAACGCCGTCCTGTCCCAGGCTGACGCGCTGTTCCAGCGCCGTTGATTTGACGGACGTTTTATTCGACATGGTATTCCTCCACAACGGCTTCCCCGGCGCTTGCAGAGGCCAGCTCCAATAAATTGGCGAACGAGACTTGTTGGTTCTTCAATTCGCCCACCACTTTCCCCCGGTTAAACACCAGGGCGCGGTTACAGATATGCGCGATCTCTTCAAAATCGTTGGAGATCACCAATACCGCCACGCCGGCTGCCAGGGATTTATTTAGCAGATGATAGATTTCGGCGCGGGCGCCCACGTCAACCCCGGCAGTAGGGTCTTCCAGGATCAGCAACGGTGCCGCAAGATGCATCCAGCGGGCCATCACCACTTTTTGCTGATTGCCGCCGGACAGGGCGCTGATATCGATATTGACGTCTTTGGGCCGCACGTCGAACAGCTGCACCTTCCACCAACTGGCACCGATTTCGGCTCGGCGGCTATAGCGCGAGAACAGCTTATGGCCGCTGGCGCAGGGGTTGATAAACAGGTTTTCCCGTACGCTCATCGACATCACCAGGCTTTCGCCGGTGCGATCGCCAGCGACAAGCGACACTCCACAGGCCATAGCCTGCTGCGGCGTGGTGGCTGAGTAAGGTTTATCGCGAAACTGGATTTCTCCGCTGTCCCGTTGGCGCAGGCCAAACAGCAGGCGGCCAATCTCCTCCTGGCCAGCGCCGCGAAGCCCGGCAAGAGCGAGCATTTCACCCGGCTGCAATTCAAAGCTGACCGGGCCGATATCCCCGACGGTGATGTTATGCAGTTGCAATACCGGCGGCTGGTGCTGCGGCAGCGGTTCACGCTGATCTTCCGCCATCGCTTCACCCACGATCATCTGCACCAGATCGCGCAGGGAATAATCGGCGGTATTGCCCCCGGCAACGTAGCGCCCGTCACGCATCACGCAAACCCGATCGGCAATTTCAATCACTTCATCCAGGCGATGGGTGACGTAAATCATGCCGACCTTTTTGGCACGCAGCCGGTTGATCACCGCAAACAGGTGGCGTACATCGTTGGCGGGTAGGGAAGCGGTAGGTTCATCCAGCACCAGCAGTTCGGCATTCACCGCCACCGCCCTGGCAATGGCCAGCAATGACTTTTCCGTGCGGGAAAGCTCAAATACACGTGCGTCTGGGTCCAGGGCAATCCCCACATCCTGCAAGGCTTCCAGCGCACGGCGGCGAATGGCTCGCCAGTCGATCAGCCCGAAACGGCGGGGAAACCCCATCACCAGCGCCATGTTCTCCGCTACCGTCATCCATTCAATCAGGCCCAGATCCTGATGGATAAAAGCAATCGGCTGGCGGCTATCACTTTTAATCGCCGCCGCCGAGGCAATGCTGTTACCTTGAAAGTGGATATCGCCGCCATCGCGGGGATACACTCCAGCCAGGACTTTGATCAACGTGGATTTACCCGCGCCGTTTTCCCCTAGCAGTGCCAGCACTTCTCCGGGCATCACCTGCAGGCTGACGTCGTTAACCGCGATGTTGCCGCCAAAACGCTTGACGATATGGCTGAGCGTAAGAATGGGTTGATCCGCATTGCCTTGAGTCATGTGATGCGCCCCTGTGTCGGTTCGCGCCATCAGCGCGATGCCAATAAATGAAGTCCTGCTGTTTTAATCAACCTTAAATTTCAATATGCGAAATCAGATTTCAAAAATGATATGCCTAACGTCGAGCTAAAGCAAAGCCGGGACGGTTTTAATTCTCCTTAATAAACAATGGATTATTTTTAATTTTGTCAATTTGTGACGCACAACTCACTTATAAGGTTGCCGGAATTTTGCGGGTTTTAACCTCACTACTGAAAATGATACGGCGTTCCAACTTCACCTGATGCGGCCCTTGGAGTAACATTCTCCCCCTGTAGGTCCGCTTCTTACGCCGTGGCAACGGCTGGCGGCTCAACAATGGAGAGACTTCGCTATGAGCCTGAAAGCTGTTGACGAAAAAGATGACAAAAAAGACAAACCCCTGGGCAGCCAAAGCCTGTTTCGTGGTTTGCAGCTGATTGAAATACTGAGTAATTTCCCTAATGGTTGCCCGCTGGCGCACCTGTCCGAGCTGGCCGAGATGAACAAAAGCACCGTGCACCGCCTGTTACAAGGGCTGCATACCAGTGGTTATGTCACGCAGGCGCCTTCCCCAGGCAGTTACCGCCTGACCACCAAATTTATTTCTATTGGTCAAAAGGCGCTTTCCTCATTGAACATCATCCACGTGGCTGCGCCGCATTTGGAGCAGTTGAACCTGGAAGTGGGGGAAACGGTCAACTTCTCCAGCCGGGAAGACGATCATGTGATCCTGATCTACAAGTTGGAACCGACCACCGGCATGATGCGTACCCGTGCCTATATCGGCCAGCATATGCCGCTGTACTGTTCGGCGATGGGTAAAATTTTTATGGCCTATGGCAAGAGCGACTATCCGGATCACTACTGGCAAACTCACCAGCAGGAGATCCAGGTACTGACGCGTAATACCATTACCGAATTGCCGAAGATGTATGAGGAGTTGGCGGATATCCGCAAGCAGGGCGTGGCGATGGATCGCGAAGAAAACGAGCTGGGCGTGTCCTGTATTGCTGCCCCGGTGTTCGATATTCAGCAACGGGTGCCTTATTCCGTTTCGGTTTCGCTGCCTACGGCCAAGCTGCAACAGGTTGGCGTAGAGTCGTTGATGAAACCGCTGCTGGAGACCACGCGGCGCATCTCTCAGGAATTGGGGTTTGTGACGCAGGAGTGATTTTGCTAAACAAGGCAGATCCCTGACGGAATTTGTGCTTAATTTAACAAGATTTGCGCAACATTTGTGCAATCTAACACATCAGATCACAAAAAAGGGACACAATGAGTTATCTTATGTCCCGATTTCATCCCTTTAACGGATCCTAGACCCATATGATTATCAAACCTAAGGTTCGCGGCTTTATCTGCACCACCACTCATCCGGTCGGTTGTGAAGCCAATGTTCGTCGTCAGATTGCCTACACCAAGGCACAGGGCAAGATTGCCAATGGCCCTAAACGTGTGCTGGTGATCGGTGCATCTACCGGTTATGGTCTGGCTTCCCGTATTGCCACCGCTTTTGGCAGCGACGCCGCCACCATTGGCGTCTTCTTCGAGAAAGCGGGCAGCGAAAGCAAAACCGCCACCGCTGGCTGGTACAACTCGGCCGCTTTCGATAAAGCCGCTAAAGAAGCTGGCCTGTACGCGAAAAGCGTTAATGGCGATGCCTTCTCCAACGAATGCCGTGCCAAGGTGATTGAGCTGATCAAAGCTGACCTGGGCCAAATTGATTTGGTGGTTTACTCACTGGCTTCGCCGGTGCGTAAAATGCCAGATACCGGCGAAGTAGTGCGTTCCGCACTGAAGCCAATCGGTGAGGTTTATACCACCACCGCTATCGACACCAACAAAGACCAAATCATCACCGCTACGGTTGAACCGGCGAGCGAAGAAGAGATCCAGAACACCATCACCGTGATGGGCGGTCAGGATTGGGAACTGTGGATGTCGGCGTTGGAAGAAGCGGGCGTGCTGGCCGAAGGTGCCAAGTCCGTTGCTTACTCGTATATCGGTACCGACCTGACCTGGCCAATCTACTGGCATGGTACGCTGGGCCGCGCCAAAGAAGATTTGGATCGCGCAGCTACCGCTATCCGTGGCGATCTGGCTGCCAAGGGCGGCACTGCTCACGTTGCCGTGCTGAAGTCCGTGGTCACCCAGGCTTCTTCGGCCATTCCGGTAATGCCGCTGTATATCTCCATGGCCTTCAAGATCATGAAAGAGAAGGGCATTCACGAAGGCTGCATGGAACAGGTTTCCCGTTTGATGCACACCCGTCTGTACGGCGAAGAGATGCCGCTGGACGATCATGCCCGTATCCGTATGGATGACTGGGAACTGCGTGATGATGTGCAGCAGGCCTGCCGCGATCTGTGGCCGTCAATCACTTCGGAAAACCTGAGTGAACTGACCGACTACACCGGCTATAAGCAGGAGTTCCTGCGCCTGTTCGGCTTTGGTCTGGAAGAAGTGGATTATGACGCAGACGTTAATCCTGACGTGCGTTTCGATGTGGTAGAGCTTTAATTTCCTACCCCAGAATGTCAAACAGGGCCCAATTGGGCCCTGTTTGTTTTATAACGCACCGAAATCAATCCTCATCGTCGTGCTCGTCGTCTTCATCCATCACGATCGGGCAGTCGAAGTCATCCGGCTTGAGCACCAGCAGGTCACATTTCAGATGGTCGATCACCTGTTCCGCGGTATTGCCGATAAACGCGGCAGAAATACCGGTGCGGCCCAAGCTACCTAACACCACCACACCCGCTTGCAAATGCTCGGCCAAATCCGGGATCACTTCCTCCGGCAGGCCTTTCTCCACGTGGGTGAACTCTTCGTTGATGTGGAATTTTTGCCTTAACGCCTTCATGGCGATCAGGTGCTGCCCGCGGATTGCATCGTTATAGATGCTGGGGTCAAAATCGGGGAGTTCGATGGCGATATTGATCGGGGTAACCGGGTAGGCACCCACCAGGTGCACTTCGGTTTGATCGACGTTTTGCGCCAGTTCTAGCGTTTCTTGCACCAGCCGGATATTGAGTGGGTCATGATAAGGCTCTTCGCTGGAGAGGTTGACCGCCACCAGCGCTTTACCCCCTTCAGGCCAGGGTTGGTCTTTCACCATCCACACTGGGCAAGGGCATTTGCGCAGCAGATGCCAGTCTGTAGGGGTGAAAATCACTGATTCCAGCCTGTCGTGTTGATGGGCCATTTTCAACAGCAAATCGTGCTTGCCGCTCAGCACTTCCTGAATGATCGCCTCATAGGGACGATTGTGCCACACCACTTTGATTTCAATGGGGACACCGTCTTCAAGATAGAAGCGGCATTGCTCTTTAATCCACGCCGCCCGTTGGCTAATCACCCCTTGCCGCATCGCCGTTCTTTCGTCAGGGGAAAGCAGGGTGGTCATTTCGTAAGAGAAATCATAGATAGGAAGGAAGGCCTTAATCCGCCCGCCGTTCCGCTTGATCAGGTAAACTGCCCGGCGCAGCGCCGGTTGATCGTCCTGATTGGGGTCAATAGCCACCAGTAGATTCTGATACTTCGCCATAGGGCCTCCTTACAGCTGTAGATCAACAGTCTGTTCACATACAGAGTAACCCAACATTGAAAAACAGAACAGCGGCAGAGGGGGGCTGGGCCAACAATTTCAGCGAATTATTGGCCCAGTAGGGGATCAGGCGCTTACGGAGACGTTGATGCGTGCGGCACCCGCCAGTTGTGACAGGGCGTCTGCGTTTTCGATGGTGATGTATTTGCCTTTCACGCTGAGGATTTCGCTTTTCTGGAAACGCCCCAACAGGCGGCTGATGGTTTCCACCGTCAGGCCCAGATAGTTGCCGATATCGCCACGGGTCATGGTCAAACGGAACTCACGCGGTGAGAAGCCACGTTCGGCAAAGCGGTGCGACAGGTTATAGACGAAAGCGGCCAGGCGCTCTTCGGCGTTCTTCTTTGACAGCAGTAGGATCATATCCTGGTCGCCTTTGATCTCACCGCTCATCAAACGCATGATTTGCTGGCGCAGATTAGGCATTTTGCCCGAGAGATCGTCCAGCGTTTCAAACGGGATTTCACAGACCATGGAGGTTTCCAGCGCCTGAGCGAAGCTTGGGTGCTTC
The DNA here is from genome assembly GCF_059697885.1 of Serratia sp. NCCP-200. Taxonomy (NCBI): domain Bacteria; kingdom Pseudomonadati; phylum Pseudomonadota; class Gammaproteobacteria; order Enterobacterales; family Yersiniaceae; genus Serratia; species Serratia sp. NCCP-200. Next base: position 666,243 of record NZ_BAAKUJ010000003.1, on the reverse strand, counting down.
AGGCCACCGATGGCGTCAAAGCCCACCAGATCGCCCGCCAGGTGGAAGCCGGTAATTTGTTCGTCACCCTGTTCGGTGATGGTGTAGCTTTTGATGGTCCCGGAGCGGATGGCGTACAGTGATTTCAGTTCGTCACCGGCTTTAAACAGCGTTTGGCCTTTCTGGATCGGCTTTTTCCTCTCGATGATGTTGTCGAGTTGGTCCAGCTCATGCGTATTCAGCGTAAAAGGAATACACAATTGGCTGATGCTACAGTCTTGGCAATGGATCGCACAACCACCAGACTGGATACGACGAATCACGCGTTTTTCCGGGATCATAGATTAAGCTCACGCAATAATTGATATGAGTCAATTTTAACATCTTTTGCGGCAGGTGATAAGTACAGCAAGAACAACAATGGCGACATTTTGTGTGATTTTTAAACAGGTCTATTGCTCATCATTCCGTAGCATACTGATGTTTAGTGATTTATTGACTTCGGAAAAGGCTGGCTGATATTGACTAAAACCATATGAAAAACGAATAAATCTCGCATTATCATCGGCTTTTTGCGATTAGTCTTATCGATTGTAGGGATATAGATGGGCAGATAGCTTTCATCCGTGATGGTAACGTAGGATAATGAATAAATATTTCTACACAAATCTGTGCGGTGAATGAGCCCGCCAGTGATGACGGTACTGTGCAGGAGCGAACGGGCGCAGCATGCTGCGCCCAGCTTTAAAATCAGGCGCTATTTTTAGCCAAAGCATCATTAGCCGGAACATAGCGCGGGACGTTGTTATGTCCTGGCTGGTCGACTTTGACGATCAGCGTCAACACCGCTGCCACCAGATACAAACCGGTATACACCCACACTACGCCTTCGATATCAAAGAAGGGCAGCACTATAGAAGCGATGGCCGGGGCCGCGAAGTTGCTCAGGCCAGCGGAAAGGTTATAGATCGATATAGCTGCACCTTTGTGGTTGGGTTCCAGTACCGGGAACACTGCTGTCATAGGGACGAAGGCCGCAACGGTGATCCCAAGCATCACTGCGGGCACCAGCGCGATCCAGAAGTTATGGCCAAAATGCACCGGCAGGTAGTAAAACGCCAGGCTGGAGATGGCGCAACCGATGCAGCCAAACCAGCGCACCTGGCGCAGCCAACCGATTTTCTCCCCCAGAATGCCCCACATAATGTTGGTGAAGATGGTGACAAAGAAGAACACCGCCCAAATTTGCAGCCACTCGGACATGCTAAAGCCCAGCCGGCCTACGTACAGCATCGGCATAATCACCGCAAAGCCAAACAACGACAGCGTGTTGATGATGCGGATCAGGCAGGAGAGGAAGATATTGCGGTTGGTGAACAGGATAGTCACCGCGCGGGAAAGCTCTTTGAGTTTCTCCTGCGGTGAAAGGTCGGCCTTGGGGCTGGCTTCACCCACGTTGCGCAGCAGGAACATCGCCATCAAGCCACCGGCAGCCACCCAGACAATGGCAAACCACAGAGTGCCGGTTTCGCCCATCAACGGAATGGTAAAGCTGGGCAGATAGCTGCCGACACAGCCGATGCCGATCGAGTACATCGCCCAGAACCAGCCCATCGCGGAAGAGAGCTGCTGTTTAGGGACGTTCTGCACCACCAACATCACAAACGAATAGATAAACAGCGGATAGGCCAGGCCACGAATGCCGTAAAACAGCAACATCAGCGGGTAGTTACGCATCCCCAGTCCCAGCAGCATAAACAGCACGTGCATCACCAGCCACAGGATAAAGCCGATGCGCATGGCTTTTTGTGGCGTGATGATTTCGGCCACCACGCCGGAGCTCCAGGCCGCCAGCGCCGCTGCCAGACCATACACGGTAAACACCAGCGCCGATTGTGCCGGTGTGAACCCCATATCGGTGATGTGTTTAGACAGAAAGGCCATCTCAAAGCCGTCGCCGCTCATGAAAATGGCAATGGCGATGTAGCCCCAGAACAGGTTCATCGGTAGGCCGAACCAGTGTTTATGTGTTTGTGGCATAACAAACTCCAGGATAGGTGTAAGGGTACAGTCTTATTATTTTTTACCGCGCCGGGATCATGCCCGGCGCAGGGCCAATTGTTGTTGGTAGAGCTGACGATAGGTGGCCAGACGTTCCGCGAGCAGAGGTTGGCGTTCGCCGTCCGGCAGGAAGCGCCGATCGATGGCGGGTTTGTGGCAAACCTGCTCCACCGTTCCACCTGCTGCCAGCCATCCCAACCGCGCCGCGCCCAAAGCGCCACCGGCTTCACCGCCAAGATGGGTGACCACCGGCAGATCGAGCACGTCGGCCATCAGTTGCGCCCAATGTTCGCTGCGAGCGCCACCGCCAATCAGTGAACATTGTTCCAGCCGGGTTCCGGCTTGCGAAAGAACGTCCAGGCCGTCCGCCATACCGAATGCCACGCCTTCCAGCACCGCATAGCCCATTGATGCACGCTGATGGCTGTGTGTCAGACCGTGGAACGCGCCGGTCGCCAGCGGATCGTTGTGCGGCGTCCGTTCACCGGACAGGTAGGGCAAAAATACCGGGGCCAGGCGCTGTTCCGCCAGGTTCATCTGGGCAATTTCGGCCAACAGCGTGGGTTCATTGCTGCCCACCAGTTGGCAGAACCAGCGCAGGGCACTGGCGGCAGTAAGCATCACGCTCATCTGATGCCAGCGCTCAGGCAAGGCATGGCAAAACGCATGGACGGCGGATTGTGGATTGGGGCGGAAGCGATCGTTCACGGCGAACAGCACGCCGGAGGTCCCCAGCGAGATAAACGCATCGCCTGGATTAACCGCGCCAATGCCCACCGCGCTGGCTGCGTTATCTCCACCGCCACCGGCAATGATAATATTGTCAGCAAGGCCCCAGGAGCGGGCAATATCGCCTTTCAACTGGCCGGAGACTTCGCTGCCTTCTACCAGACGCGGCATCTGATCGCGGTTGAGGCCACAGGCAGCGAGCAAGGAGTCTGACCAGTCCCGCTTGCCCACGTCGAGCCACAGCGTGCCGGCCGCGTCCGACATATCCGAAACCTTGTCGCCACTCATCATCCAGCGCAGAAAATCCTTGGGTAGCAGCACGGTGGATATTTGCGAGAAGATTTCTGGTTCATGCCTGGCAACCCACAACAGTTTGGGCGCGGTGAATCCCGGCATCGCCAGGTTACCGGCAATGTCATGCAACTCCGGTGCGTTCTGCGTCAACTGCTTGCATTGTTCGGCGCTGCGAGTGTCATTCCATAAAATCGCCGGGCGCAAAACCTGATTATCACGGTTGAGCAGCACCGCTCCGTGCATCTGACCGGAAAGCCCCAGCGAGCGGATCTGCGGCCACTGTTGCGGAATTTTGGCGCGCAAACGGCTCACTACCGCCTGCGTTGCTCGCCACCAATCGGCCGGGTCCTGCTCTGCCCAGTGAGGATGCGGACGCTGTACTTCCAGCGGCTCACCGGCGCTGGCGATCAGGGTGCCGTTGTCATCAATCACCACGGCTTTGATTTCTGAGGTGCCTAAATCGAGTCCTAGATACATGGTTCGCTCCCTTTATTGCGCCAGCCAGTGATTAACCCGATCGATGGATTGGCGCAGCAGTTGGCTAAAGGCACCGCTGTGAGCCAAGGTGCTGAACAATTTCTCATCTGAGGCAAATACCGCCACCGGATCGGCCGCTGCGAACATCTGATGGACTGCGGCGGCGTCCAGAATACCGTCCTGATATTCATAAGGCAGTTGGCCTTGGTGCCAGCGCTGCATAAAGACAAAGAACAGGGCAGGCAGCATGGCTGTGGCTTTCGGTTCCTGGCCGCGCTGATAACACTCTTGCAGCGTTGGGGTAATGAAACCGGGGATTTTGGAAAAACCGTCGGCGGCGACGCGCTGGTTGGTATCGCGAATATAGGGGTTGCTAAAGCGTTCCAGAACCACGTCACGGTAGGCGGCCAAGTCGAGCGGGCTCGGCGTCAGGGAAGGGATCACGTCCTGGGTTACATAATCATAAGCCAACTGGTGGATGGCTGGGGTGCCGGTGCTTTCATGAATAAAGCTTTGGCCAATCAGCGTACCGGCCCAGGCAATGCAGCTATGGCTGGCGTTGAGGATGCGGATCTTGGCTTCTTCATAGGGCAGCACGGATTCAACCATTTCGACGCCGACGTTCTCCAACGCTGGCCGCCCGTTGATGAAATCATCTTCGATCACCCATTGGATAAAGGCTTCCCCCATTACTGGCGCACGGTCCTGAAAGCCAGTGGCTTCGGCAACGCGCTCGGCAACTTCCGGCGCTGGCCGCGGTGTGATGCGGTCAACCATGGTGTTGGGGCAGCGGGTGTGGCTATCGATCCAGGCGATCAGCTCTGGTTCTTTACGCAGTTGCAGGAACTGCATCAGGCCGTGACGGAAGCGTTCACCGTTATGGCGCAGGTTATCGCAGTTCAATAACGTGACAGGGTCACCATTAAGCTGTTTTCTGCGTGCCAGCAGTTGTGCCATGGTGCCGTAAATGGTGCGGCAGGCACCCAGCAGATCGGCCTGAATATCGGCGTTAGCATGATCCAGGTTGAACTGGTTATCCAGATAATAGCCACCTTCGGTGACGGTGAAGGAAATGACGCGGGTTTCTGGTTTGGCCCCTTGCGCTGTCAAAGCGGCCAGTTCGTTATCCCAGGGAATGACCTTGCTGATGGAGGTAATGGTTTCGTACTGGCGAACGCCCTGTGGGGTGACGGTTTCCAGCACGTATTGGCCTTGTTGCTCAGCCAGCGTATCCAGTAACGGCGTGGCGTCATCGCGAATGTTGGCAAGCGCAATCGACCAGCGGCTATCGCCCGCTGCAATCAGGCGATGTAGATACCAGGCCTGATGAGCACGATGGAAAGATCCGGCACCAATATGCAGCCAAATGGCCTGGGAAGAGTTCACTGGTTTGCTCATAACGTTCTCCACTAAAGGTTATTTTAGGGCATTAGCCCTTTTGTTGGGCATTTGCTCCATTGATGGCGATAGATTAAATAAACTTTTGCCCTTTAAATGGGCTTTAGCTCACAAATGTGTAAATCGGCCTCTGCGGGCAGGTGGAATGCCGGTAAAATGGCGCCATCAGGGGAAGCAGGTGAAACAACATGGTCAAACACGATAAGAAGCTGGATCAGGCGGCACGTGCCGCCTGGATGTATTACGTGGCCGGACAGACTCAGAATGAAATTGCTGAAGCGTTGGGCGTATCGCGCCAGGTTGCACAGCGGTTGGTGGCATTGGCGATCGACAGCGGTCTGATCAGCGTCAATATTTCCCACCCGGTTGGGCGCTGTATGGAATTATCGGCCCGCCTTAGCGATCGCTATGGCTTAACGCTGTGTCAGGTGGTGCCAAGTCAGGGAATGGAGAGTGCAGGCATCAACCGCGCGGTGGCGGTAGCAGGGGCTGAAGTGATGGCACAATTTTTGCGCAGTGAACAGCCACTGAACATTGGGGTGGGTTCAGGCCGCAGCCTGAAGGCGGCGATCGATGAGCTGCCGGAATTGGAGCGGCCGCAGCATAGCTGCGTCTCGCTGATCGGGGCGATCGCGGCTGATGGCTCCTGTACCCGTTATGACGTACCGCTGTGGATGGCAGAGAAAACCCAGGGCCGCTACTTTATCCTGCCCGCACCGCTGTTTGCCGATAGCGAACAGGATCGCGCCCTGTGGTGCAACCACCGCATTTACCGCACAGTGAACGACAAGGCCAGCCAGGCCGATGTGACCTTTATTGGCATTGGCACTATCGAATACCACTGCCCACTGCACAAGGATGGATTTATCACCGCAGAAGATGTCGATCGTCTTTGCGAATCTAACGCGGTGGCAGAAATGCTGGGCCATTTTATCGATCCGCAGGGCCAGCGGGTGGCCAGCGAACTCGATCGGCGGCTAACCAGCGTTAATCTGCACCAACGGCCGGAAAAACCGGTGATTGCTCTGGCAGGTGGTGCGGAAAAACATCAGGCCATTCGTGCGGCCTTACTAGGCCGCTGGATCAACGGCCTGGTGACGGATGAGGAAAGCGCGTTGGCGCTGCTGGCCGATTAAATCAGATCCTGGGGCAGGAAACCTTCATGTTTCAGCAGCCATTGTTTGCGCTGGACCCCTCCGGCGTAACCGGTCAGCGCTCCCTGAGAGCCGATCACTCGGTGGCAGGGCACTACGATACTGATTGGGTTAGTGCCGTTAGCCATGCCAACTGCGCGTGATGCGGTTGGCCTGCCAATGCGCTTGGCCAATTCCCCGTAGGTGATGATCTCCCCACAGGGAATTTGCCGGAGTTGCTGCCAAACGGTGCGTTGGAACTCGGTGCCCGCAGTCATCACCGGCACAGTGTCGATGACTGCCAACTCGCCAGCAAAATAGCGCTGCATCACTTCCGTCAGGCCGCCGGGGTTGGCTTGCTCCTGTATCACGAAGGGAGAGGCTCGATAATGGCTGTTGAGCAGCTTCATCAGGCGTGCCTCGTGATCGGTCCAGTCCAGCGCGCGCATCCGTCCTTGCTCATCGCCGATCAACACCAGTTCACCGACCGGCGTCGGCATACGATCAATAAAAAAGGTCAGCATGTTGTTCACTCCTTGCGTTTGATAGGGCGATTATTACATGAAAGAGCCGGATGTGATGGCGGATTTCGGACATGCTGATGGGGCGGGGGCTATAGGGAAAAACAGGGTACACCCAAGTAGGTATACCCCGAGAGGTGAAACGCCAAAATGTTAGTAAAAACACAAAGTCATTTTCGATGACTAATTGTATGACATAATTCCGTCGATTAGGATTAATTGTAAATTAACGTAATTCGTTGTAGAGAAGGGTCATTAAACACTGATTCACGAATGGGTTTTCCCATTAATTCCGAACCCATATTATCCAATGGCATTTGGATAAATTCATTGGTGTTGAAGGCGGTTTCACGATAGCAACTGGATATGTATTGACCATCATTGCGCGAAATCTCGCAGGTTGGGGCGCTGATTTTGCCGGAAAACTGGATGCTCCCTGAGATGGCGTTGTGGCTAACCTCTTGTTTTGAATGAGCTGAAAGGGGTAATGCTGCCAGCATGGCCAAAGCCGTAATAATAGATTTCATAAGCTATTCCTATTAGCATAAAGTAAAACCATCCATTAACAAAAAAGTCGATTATTGTCTAAAAAACAAACTTCCATTGTCTGGTGATTTAATTTCCAACGTGACTATAATGTATTGAGTAAATAATAATAACAGCAATCGTTCGTTAATTGAATTTAATAGTAGGGATGGTCAGGCAGTAAAACCATGATTTAGATCATAGTGGGGGGAATTCAGGTGGCGATGTGAGGATTATTACTTTTGATGCTGCTTATAATAACAGGTGTGACTTTAAATAGCGATATTAATGTTAAGGCCGCATATTCATCGTTATTCTGCGGCCCTTAATCTAACGCTTTGGAGTTACAGCATCCCTGCGCTGCCACAGATACGGATCTTTTCTGCTACCACTTCTTTCATCGCCAATTTACCCGGAACGATGTATTTGCGCGGATCGTTGGCTTCGGGATGTTGCGAAAAATAGCTCTTCACCGCATCGGCAAACGCGATTTTGAGTTCGGTTGCCACGTTGACCTTACACACCCCCAGCGAGATGGCTCGCTTGACCATCGCTTCCGGGATACCGGAGGCACCGTGCAGCACCAACGGGATCTCCAACTGTTCGCGGATCAGCGCCAGACGGTCAAAATCCAGCTTGGGCTCCCCGTGGTACAGCCCATGAGCCGAACCGATGGCGACGGCTAGGGAGTCGATGCCGGTAGCCGCGACAAACTCGCGGGCGGCTTTTGGGTCGGTATAAAAACCGTCTGCGGCATCGACAATCAGATCGTCTTCCTGGCCACCCAGGCGGCCCAGCTCCGCTTCTACGCTAGCCCCATAGCGATGGCATAACGCGACGGCCTGCGCAACCAGCGCGATGTTCTGCTCAAAAGGCAGGTGCGAGCCATCGATCATCACCGAGCGGATCCCGGCTCTGACCTTGGTGGCGATATCTTCGAGTTCTTCGTGATGGTCTAGATGCAACGCCAGCGGCAGGTCATGGCGCTGGGCTGCCGAGCGGCAAATTCCCACCAGATAGTCGGTACCCGCATAGCTAAAGGTGCCCGGGGTCCCGGCCATGATCACCGGGGATTGCAGTTCAGCGGCGGTTTCTGCCACTACCTGCACCGTTTCAAGATTGTGTACGTTGAACGCTGGCACGGCATAGCCCAGCCTTTGTGCTTTCAACAGCATTTCACGGTTGGATATCAGGTACATAACGGCTCCTCACAGCTCGGTAGCAGAGTAGGGATAAATGGTCACGCCTTTTACCACGCGGTTGACTTCCCCGGTTGGGCAAGGGTTATCCGGCGTCAGACCGCGCGCCAGCGAGGTTTCAAACGCCAGCATTTGGGCGAAGAGGAGGTAAGGGAACAACAGCCAGATATCGTCGTCGGCATGATGCAAATCGGACTGGCCCGTTTTCTCCGTTGGCGAGTTACCCAGGCCAACCATTTGCTTGGCCAAACCGTCACGCTGGAGTTCGTCCCACAGATCCTGCTCATAACGCTCGGTATAGCGGTTGCTGGAGAGCATCAGCAGTACCAACGTCTGTGGATCGACCATAAATTTAGGGCCGTGACGCAGGCCTAGCGGCGAGTCATAACGGGTGACGATCTGCCCGGCGGTCAGTTCCAACATTTTCAGCGAGGCTTCCTCCGCCAGGCCGGTGAAACAGCTACTGCCGAGCACGATGTAACGGCTAAAGCCGCTGCTGGCCAGGGTTTTTACTTGGGATTGCAGCGTTTCACGCAGTTCTCTACAGCGCTCGATCATCTGCGCCAGCGGTTGCTGGGCGGCGTTCAGGGAATAAGGGCCTAACAGCAGCGCGGTGCTCAGCATCATGCAGCTGAAGCTGGAGGTCATGGCAAAGCTCTGGTCATTTGAACCCTGTGGCATCACCAGGGCACAGACGTTTTTACGGCCGTGGGCATAGTTAGCCAACTGGCTATCTGGGTTGCACACCAGCATCAGGTGATAGCATTGGGGGAGCAGTTGATCTGCCAGCGCTACCGAGGCGACGCTTTCCGGACTGTTGCCGGAACGGGCGAAAGAGACCAGCAGCGTCGGGCGTGATGGGTCGAGAAACTGCTGCGGATTGGCGACGATATCGGTGGTGCCATAGGCCGCAACATCCCGGCCGGTTTTTTCTCTCAGCCATGGGGCCAAGGCCCGGCCGGCAAAGGCTGAACTGCCAGCACCGCACAGCACAATCTGCAGGCGCGGGTTTTGCAGCAGAGGCGTCAGGAAAGCGGAGCATTGCTCCTGTTGGGCGACCAACTGCTGGTGCAAGGCCGCCCAAAGGTCCGGTTGCTGCCAAATCTCACGGGCGGTATGCAGCGCATGATGTTGCTCCAGCCAGTCCGCATCGTAAGAAAAATAACCTGTCATGATGGTAACTCCTTAAAAAATAAAACGGTTGATACCTAATAAATACCTGTGGATGCGGATGGTCCGGTGCTGTAATTGCCCCTCACCCTAACCCTCTCCCACAGGGAGAGGGGATCGAACCGTGCCACCGGCCAACTCCTACGTTCGCCACAAACCAGTTCCTGTACCTGATA
>NZ_BAAKUJ010000003.1:516550-656571 GCF_059697885.1 Serratia sp. NCCP-200 | reverse complement strand
GAACCGTGCCACCGGCCAACTCCTACGTTCGCCACAAACCAGTTCCTGTACCTGATTGCTACTCCATACCAACTTCCTTCGGAGTGGTCCCCGTATCTGACTGCTGCTCTGCACCAGCTCACTCTCCCAAAGGGAGAGGGGATCGAACCGTGCCACCGGCCAACTCCTACGTTCGCCACAAACCAGTTCCTGTACCTGATTGCTACTCCATACCAACTTCCTTCGGAGTGGTCCCCGTATCTGATTGCTGCTCTGCACTAGCTCCCTCTCCCTGTGGGAGAGGGTTGGGGTGAGGGGGCGATCGCGGATGCCTAATACGCCTGAACCTGACCGCCGTTCCGTTTACTGCCTGCTTTCGAAGTAGCCTCTGTACCTGACTGCTGCTCTGCACTAGCTCCCTCTCCCTTGAGGGAGAGGGTTGGGGTGAGGGGACAATCACCAATTCTCAACGGTCGGCGATAATCACCTGGACCCCCAGGTTTTGCAGCGCATGCAGGTAATTGGCTGGAATGCGGCTATCGGTCACCAATCGGTGGATCTGGCCGATCTCGCGGATCATGCAGAAGCTGCTGCGGCCAAACTTGCTGGCGTCAACCACCGCAATCACTTCGCGGGCCACTTCGCACATGGCGCGGTTAAGCTGGGCCTCACCGGGATCTGGCGTGGTGATACCGCCCACCAAATCAAAGCCGTCAACGCCGAGGAAAAATTTATCAAAGCGATATTGGCGGATGTGCTGCTCGGCTGCGGGACCATACAGCGACCAAGACTTGCGCCGCACGCTGCCGCCGACCACCATCAAATCCACCTGTTCGTTGCTGGCCAATTCGAAGGCGATATTCAAGGCGTTGGTCATCACCACCAGGTCTTTCTTGCCGGCCAACTGGGTAGCCATCTGGCTAGTGGTGGAACCCGAGTCGAGAATGATCGCGTCACCGTCGTTCACCAACGCGCTTGCGGCACAGGCAATGGCGAATTTCACATCGCGGTTGATGCGTCCCTTGTCCTGGAGCGGGCGATCGAAGGCGAACTGTTTATTGAGCATCGCGCCGCCGTAGGCCCGTACCGCACAGCCACTTTTTTCCAGATGGCGCAGATCGCTGCGAATGGTGACGGTAGAGACGGCAAATTGGCTGCTCAACTGTTCCACGCGCACCGTGCCTTCACGACACAGCTGGTCGATAATTAATTCTCGCCGTTTAACGGTATTGATCATGAATAGCTGACTCCTGATTTACCCGTAGCAAACCCCGGCCGTGGCATAGGGGCCACAGCAATCGTTACAGGCGTATTTTCAGTCTTTCGTTGCAAATTACAGCAAACGAAACCGCGCAACGCAATCGAAAATTTAAATATAATCTTATATTTCAACCGGTTATTGTTGCCATATCTTTCGGTTGGTCATCAACCGAAAGCCGCATGGAAATAAACTGAAAACCGGTAATGCCTTATTTATTCGGCTAATATCCCTTTTGCCGCGCCAATTAATTCCGCCGTGGATGAAAGCTACCCACGATGAATAATGCGGGTGAGCTTTCCTTAAATTTTTTATTGCCAGCTTTGGCGCAACAGTGCCGCACCGCGTACGCCGCTGCTGTCGCCATACACCGGGGGATAAACCATCGCCGGTTCCGTCCCTGGCAGTAGCCAGCGGCACATGGCGGCGGGCAGCTGTGCATAGAGTTCGCTCACGTTAGAAAGCCCGCCCCCTAACACGAAAGCGTCCACATCCAGCAGCAGTTGCAGGTTGGCCAACGCGCTGGCCAGGATATCGATGTAGATCCCCATCAGGTGTTGCGCTAACGGATCGCACTGACGGTAACTGGCGATCAGGGCCGGGACGTTGGCGGCGCTATGGCCAAAGTGTTGGCTCAGGGCCAGCAGACCGCTGCCGGAGACATAACGCTCAAAGCAGCCTGTCAGGCCGCAGTTGCAGACAAACAGCGGCAGATCGTAACGCTGAGCCAACTGGGCCGAGATGGGTGTATGCCCCCATTCCCCAGCCAGCCCATTGCGGCCCTTGTGGAGCCGTTTGTTCATCACCAGCCCACCGCCAGCGCCGGTACCGATGATGGCACCAAACACCACTTCCAACCGTTCGGTCTGGGGCGTGCTGGCCTCCGAAAGTGCAAAACAGCGGCAATCGTTTTCAATCTCTACCGGTCGCGACAGCTCTTGAGTGAGATCGTCCGCCAGGCAGTGGCCCGTCAGGCAGGGCACGTTTACCGCCAACTGCTTGCGGCTGCGTGGGTCGGTGATCCCCGGCAAGCCAATGCCGATGCTGCCTTGGGTGTGCAGGCTGCGATCGGCCTGGCTGACCAGTTGCGCGATACAGGCGAGAAACTCGCGATAGTCACCGGTGGGTGTACTGACGCGCTGGCACAGCACCTGATTCAACTGGGCATCATAGGCGGCCATTTCGATTTTTGTGCCGCCAATATCAAAACCGTAACGCATAGCATGAGTAGCCACGGCTTTACTCCTCACCCAAGGTGATGACGGCGTTTTCCCGGCGGGCGCGTTCGGCGGCAAAGACCATCAGGTGGCTCTGCAACGTTTCCTGCGGGCCAGACAGCACCTGCGAAGGATCGTTGGCGCGCACGGCAGCGATAAAGTGCTGCATCAGATAATAATCGCCGCCGCCGTGGCCAGACATGGTGTGCAGGTCTTCGGCCTCGTCCACGTCATACAGCGTTTCGTTGTCGTCAAGGAAGGAGGTGATGCGGATATAGCGGCCATCGCCCTCCAGGCATCCCTGGCTGCCAAAAATGCGCGTTTTGCGATCTTCCATTTTGGTAAAGGCGGTCATGGTAAAGGCGGCGGTGCGGCCACCGCTAAACTGCATATTCACCACCTGATGATCCACCACGTTGTTATCACAGCGGTAGACACAGCGACCATAAGGGCCGTTGCGCAGAGCGGCGACCAGATGTTCCTGATCGACTTCTGGCGTCAGCACCCGCAGGAAGCCAGGCGTTGCCTTGTGATTATCGCCAAGGTAGATGCGTTTGGCCGAATAGGGGCATTCGGCCTCAACGCCGCAGTCCAGGCAGTTATCCGCTGCGCCCTGAGGTTGGTTTTCCTGGCGGAAGTGGCGTAATCCACCGAATGAGCTGACCTGCTCGCAAGGCGTATCCATCACGTAACGGATCCAGTCAATATCGTGACAGGATTTTTGCAGCAGCATAAAGGCTGCCTGCTGGTCGTTGCGCCAGTTGCCACGCACGAAAGAGTGGGCCTGATGCCAATAGCCCACCGGCTCCAGATGTTGCAGGCTAACGATGTCGCCAATGACCTTATCGCGCAGCAGTTGCTTGAGTTTCTGGGTATAGCGGGTATAGCGCAGCACGTGCCCGACGGAGAAGATGATCCCCTGGCGCTCCACTTCTTCAACGATGGTGCGGCACTCACTGGCATCAGGTGACAGCGGTTTCTCCAGCAGCATGTGATAACCCTGTTTGGCGAAGGCCAGGGCCGGTGCCAGATGCAGGGTATCTTGGGTGCAAATCATCACCGCATCGGCCAGTTTGCCTGCCGCCACGGCCTGCTGCCAGTCGGTAAAGACGTTTTCGGGCGAGATGCCGTGCTGAGCCACAAACTGCTGGCGATAGGTATCGCGCGGTTCAGCGACCGCCACCACCTGCATCAGTTCTGGGTGAGCCAATGCATAGCGAGAGTAAATCTCCCCACGAGCACCGGCACCAATCACCAACACGCGTACCGGACGGCCAGTAAAGTCATTAGACATTGCAAAGTACTCCCAAATTATCCCAGTGACTGGGTAGCGTTATTATTCAGGTTGTCACCGCTGGCCTGATCGAACAGGTGGGCGCGGGCCAAATCAAACGTCAAATGGATCTGTTCGCCGATGCTCGGTTCCCAGTCTGGCTGAGACGCAATCCGCAGCACGAAGCGTAATCCGGCCAGTTCACAGTGCAGCAACTCTTCGTTGCCCATGCGTTCAATGGTGGCGATACGGGCCGGGAAACAGTTTTGGGTACCGGCAGCACACAGGCGCAGCGCTTCAGGGCGAATACCCAGGCAAACGCGCTGGTGCGGATAGTCTTCCAACTGTTTTTCCAGCGCGGGCGGCAGGGTCAGCAGATAGCGATCGTCGATACGCAGCTGTGTTCCCTGAGCATTACGCAGCAAGTCCAGATCGTGCAGGTTCATCGACGGGCTGCCGATAAACTCGGCGACAAAGCGGTTGGCGGGGTGGTGGTACAGGTTGATCGGTTTGTCTACCTGCATGATGGTGCCCCGATTCATCACGCAGATGCGGTCGCCCATGGTCATTGCCTCAACCTGATCGTGCGTCACATACACCATGGTGGCGGCAGCACCTTCCTGTTTCAGTCGGTTGTGCAGTTCGATGAGCTGCACGCGCATGGAAACGCGCAGCTTGGCATCCAGGTTGGAGAGCGGCTCGTCGAACAAAAACACCTTGGGTTTACGCACGATGGCACGCCCAACCGCCACGCGCTGGCACTGGCCACCGGAGAGCTGGCCGGGTTTGCGATGCAGCAGATTGGTGATTTCCAACTTCTCGGCGGCATCCTGTACCCGCCGGTCGATTTCAGCCTTACTCTCTTTACCAATCAGGCCAAAGGCCATGTTCTTGTAGACGGTCATATGTGGATAGAGCGCATAGTTCTGAAACACCATGGCGATGCCGCGATCTTTGGGCATGGTGTCGTTAACGCAGCGGTCGTGGATCATGATTTGGCCTTCGCTGACGCTTTCCAGCCCGGCGATCATGCGCAGCAGGGTGGATTTGGCACAGCCGGACGGGCCGACAAACACCATAAACTCACCGTCCTTGATATCCAGATCCACGCCATGCAACGCCCGGAAACCGTTGGGATAGACCTTTTTCACACTGTTTAATTGAATACCGGCCATGTCTGTTTACCTTATTGTTCGCGGTTAGCCTTTAACGCCAGCGCTGGCGATGCCCTGGATGAAATAACGTTGGAAAAGAATGAACAGCATCAGCATCGGGATCACCGCCATCAAGGCACCGGCCATCAGCAGCGGGTATTCCACTCCGGCACGGCTGGACAGCGAAGCCAGCCCCACCGGCAGCGTCAATTTTTCGGTGGTGGTGTTGACGATCAATGGCCACATCAGGTTATTCCAGCTCCACAAGCCGTTAATGATGATGCAGGCGATGATGCCGGGGCGGATCAGCGGCAGCATGATGCGCCAGAAGATGGCGAAGTAGCTGTAACCGTCGATCAGCGCTGCTTCCTCCATTTCCTTAGGTACCGCCAGGAAGAACTGCCGCAGCAGGAAGGTGGCGTAAATGCTGAAGATCCCCGGCAGCACCAGGCCGGTAATGCTGTTGACCAGCCCCATTTTCTGCACCACCAGGAACTGCGGGATTAGAAATGCCTGGCCGGGCACCATCAGGATCGAGATGCACACCAGAAACACCGCGTCACGGCCACGAAAGTGCAGGCGGGAGAAGCCATACGCGGCCATGGTGGCGATCACCATTTGCAGCGTCACGGTGGAGAAGGTGGCCAGCAGCGAGTTGATATAAAAATCCGCGAAAGGGATCTCGCGCATGATCTTGCCGTAGGCCTGCAAGCTCGGATTTTCCGGCAGCAGGGTCAGCGGGATCTGAATGCTTTCGGCCTGGGTTTTCAGCGAAGTCACCAGCATCCAGATAAAGGGTACCACCGAGGCCAGCGCCGCCAGCGTCATAAACAGATAGACCAGGGCTCGTTTGCTTATCGTCATCAATGGCTCCTCAGCTCACTCTCAGGCGTTTGCCGATCGCCATCTGCACCAGTGTGATCACCAGCGTCACGGCGAACAGCACCACGGTAATGGCAGAGGCGTAACCTTTCTCTTGCAGATAGAAGGCGTATTTGTAGAACAGGTTGGTGATGGTCATCACGTCACCTTCCACCAGGGCGCGGTCGAACATCAGGAACACCACGTCGAAGATTTGCAGGATCTCGATAAAGCTCATCACCGATACAAAGAACAGCGTCGGCACCATCATCGGCAGCGTGATAAAGAAGAAACGGCGCAGGGTGCTGATACCGTCGATATCGGCGGCTTCATACAGCTGACGTGGGATGCTCTGCAAACCGGCTAACAGGATGATGATTTTCAGCGCCAGCGACGACCAGATAATGATGATGGACACGCTGATGCGTACCACGTCCGGATCGGAGAGCCAGGCGACCGGCGCAATATGAAGCAGGTTTAGCCCCTGGTTAATCAGGCCAAAATCCTTGTTGAACAGCCACTGCCACACCATTGCCACTGCGGCGGGCATGGTTACCGCCGGTAGAAACAGCAGGGTGCGCAACAGCGCTTTGCCACGAATGTTCTGGTTAAGCCCAATCGCCAGCAGCAACGACAGCAGCAGGATCACCGGCACGCACACCACCACATAAAACAGGGTGTTGAAGGCGGCGGTATAGAAGTCATCGTCCTCAAACAGGTTGATGTAGTTGTCAAAGCTGATGGTCGTCCAGCTCATAAACTGGTTGAGGTCGGTAAAGCTGTAAAAAATGTTCTGTAAAAACGGGATGAAGTAAAACACCGTCAGGCCGATCACCAGCGGCAGGATCATCACCCAGCCCCAGAAGCGTTCGGCTCGCTCCAGGCGGCTTAATGCGGCACGAGGTCTGCTCTTTGCCTGTTTTATGTTGGCCGTAGCCGTTTCTGCCAGCGACATGTCGCCATTCCTCACCTTTGACTGCTCAGTGTTTCCGCTGCGACCTGCCTTCGGGTAGGCTGGCCGCAGCGGGGGGAATTACTGCTCCATGATGCGTTCGATCTTCTTGATCGATTTATCCATTTCCGTACGGGCATCCGCGCCCATAAAGATTTTCTTCAGGCTGCCGATCCACATGTTTTGCCACTTCGGTGTGTTGGTGCCTGCGGTTGGATAGGCCTCGGTCACTTCCAGCGTTTGGATGTACGGGCTGACGTCAACCTTTTTGACTTCCTCTACCCAGGCTTTAGCCGCGACCTTGTTGGCCGGGATCACCACTTTCGCTAAAGTGGCTTGCGAGGCTTCGCTGCTCATAAATTCGATGTACTTCCAGGCTTCTGGCTTGTGGTTACTCTTGGCGGACATGGCATAGGCCAGGCTGTGAGCCACGCCAGACTGGCGCTCGATCTTCGGCATCATCACCACGCCGATATGGTCGTTGATCAGCGGATTGTTGGCGAACGGTGCGGCCAGCCAGGAACCGGCATACACCATGGCGGCGCGGTTGGACTGGAAAATGTTCTCGGTCTTCACTTCGCTCATCTGCTGGGCGGTCGGCATCAGGCCGTCTTTCATCATCCCTTGTAACTGCTGGTAGACCCAGATGGCGTTGTCGTTGGCGATATCGGTCGGTTGGCCATCTTTTGGCACGATATGATTGCCTTTCTGGAACAGCAGGTTCATATAGCTGTCCTGGCCGTCGATGCTGAGATCCATCACCAGCGGGAAGGCGCTGCCCTTCAGGCCGGTTTGCAATTCGGCGGCCTTTTTCTTCATGTCATCCCAGGTCCAGTCGCTGGTGGGATAGCTGACGCCAGCCTGATCGAACAGTTTTTTGTTGTACCACACGGCGATGGAGTCGACGTCGCGCGGGATCGCCATCTGCTGGCCGTCGTATTGATAAGCCTTAACGGAGCTGGCAACGATATTATCCAGATTGACCGTACCGTCTTTTAAATAATCGCCCAGCGGTTGCATAATGCCGTTTTTGGCATATTGCACAAAATAGGGCATGTTAATCCAGAATATATCCGGTGCGACACCGCCGGCGGCGGCGGAGTCTAATTTAACAAAGTATTGTGCGGCGGGCGTTAATTCTATTTCCACTTTGATATTCGGGTTGGCCTGCTCAAATCGCTTGGCAATTTCCTGTTCGGCAGGTAATTGGTTTCGATCCCAAACCGCATAACGTAATGTTATCTGGTCGGCGGCATATAACATGGTCGGCAACAATAAAGCGGCTGCAACAGCGGAATGCAACAGAAAACGTCCGGCGTTTTTTCTAGGTGACATTGCTTTTCCCTCGGTGTCGGCGAATACATTTTTTGTGAACGTGATTTCTTTCTATCCCTTAACTTTCAATGTGTCAATGCGGTCATTTTGCCCAAAAATGGGGCGCGTATCTTTCACTGTTGTTAACAACGAAAGGTCAAAGCCACCAACCGAAAGGCTTTTTTGTTGATGAATTGTTAATGTCGAACGGCGAAAATCCGTTGTCGGGCGGCAGTTATGGCTTACTGGGGTCATAGGATTAACTGATAACCCTTGCACCATAATGGGGATTAAAAACGTTTTTATTGTGCAGGCCGCGGCATCTTTCATTTTTGTGATGCAAATAAACAAAAAAATTAATTTTTTGCCGGGCGAGAGGGCGTTTGCTGGCTTTTTTCGTTGGCCTATATTGTCTGCGGTGAAAAAACGCGCTAGCCTGAAATTAATTCAATCCCACCGTAAAATAAAACAGGGCAGCTATTATGCGTCTCACGCTACTATTTACCCATTGCCTGGAGAAGGTATTTCATCGCCAAGCCGTACCGCAGGTAGAACAGCAAAACCAATTCAGCTGCCTGAATAATGAAACCCTCTCATGGCAAGGCGTGTATTGTCTGTACCGCGAGGATAATGAAACCCGCCGGGAATTACGTTATCAACTTGAGGGGCAATTGGCCGATGATATCAGCGTGCGCCATGTGCAGTCGGTGCCCAGCCATTTTCCCTGTTATGCCGAGGCCGATGAGAACTATCTGACGACCGAGCCTGGCCTATTTCCCGACCCGCTGATGCCCATCCAGGATCGGCGTTTTTTTGCCGCCTGCCGTTATTACGCTAGCCTGTGGCTGACCTTTACGCCGCCAGCACAGGGTATTGCCGGTGGCGACTATCCGCTAACGCTGCGGCTGTTTGATCAAGAGACGGGGGAAGAGCTGGCCGCAGCCAGTATGACGCTGCATGTGGTGCCTGCCGCGTTGCCAAAGCAGAGGCTGCTGCATACCGAATGGCTACATACCGACTGTTTGGCGGACTATTACCAGATTGCAGTGTTCAGCCCGCAATACTGGCAGGCGGTGCGTAACTTGCTCCGCAACGCGGTGGCAAATGGCGTGAATATGCTGCTAACGCCGATCTTTACGCCGCCGCTGGATACCGCCATCGGTGGCGAACGCACTACCGTGCAGTTGGTAGGGGTGAAACGTAGCGCAGCGGGTTATCAATTCGATTTTGAACGATTGGCGCAGTGGGTAGCGCTGGCGCAGGAGGAGGGGATCGAACACTTCGAAATTGCCCACCTGTTTACCCAATGGGGCGCAGCGCATGCGCCCAAAATTATGGTTGAGGTCGCGGGGGAAATGCAGCCGCTGTTTGGTTGGCATACCGATGCCCACGGCAGCGAATATCAGCAGTTTCTGCAGGCATTGATGCCAGCGTTGACCGGCTGGTTCCGGGCACGGGATCTGCAACGGCAGGTGTGGTTTCATATCTCGGATGAACCTAAACTGGAGAATATCGCCGCCTACCAACGTGCCAGCGATTCACTGCGGCCGTTGCTGGAAGGGTTCCGCACCTTCGATGCGCTCTCGGACTTTGACTTCTATCAACGCGGGTTGGTGGAAACCCCGGTGGTGGCGACCGATCATATCGAGCCGTTCCTCGAGCATCAAACTCCGCAACTGTGGGCTTATTACTGTTGTGTGCAAAGAACCGAGGTGGCCAACCGCTTCTTTGCTCAGCCTTCGGCCCGCAACCGCATTCTGGGTATCCAGCTTTATCTCTATAACATCAGCGGTTTCCTCCACTGGGGCTACAACTTCTATAACAGTAGCCATTCCCGGGAGAAACTGAATCCCTATGCGGTTACCGACAGCGGCAACGCCTTCCCCTCTGGCGATCCTTTTGTGGTTTACCCTGGGCCGAATTTCATGCCGATAGAGTCGCTGCGTTTGCGGGTATTCCATCAGGGGTTGCAGGATCTGCGGGCCTTGCAGTTGTTGGAGAGCCTGACCGATCGCGCCACGGTGGAGCAGTTGATCGATCAAGAGCTGGGGATGCGCATCACCTTCAAACGTTACCCTCATCAAGCTTCCGTGCTACTGCGGCTGCGGGAACAGGTCAACGCCCGTATAGAGGCGGCTCTGTAAACCAGAGAATAGAGGGGCGAGCATTCTCGTCCCTGACGCCTGATTTCATCTTTTCGTCATCAAACGGTCATGTTCAGGTCATGACGCTGGCTTAAGTTTGCAGCGACTAGGCCAGGAGATAACCCGATGTTTACTTTGGATAGCCTGCTGCAAGATGTCTTCCCACAGCATTCTCCCCCCGCCTGGCAGCGTAGCCTGCTAAGAAGCTTACTGCGTGAAAAAGAATTCAGTCAGTTTGCCGCCGACTATCCGCACCTGAAAGGGTTGGATCTGATCGAGCAGGTAGTGGACTACTTTAATTTGAGCTGCGAACTGGTGGATGGGGATCTGGAAAACATCCCCAGCCAAGGCCCGGTGGTGTTGGTTGCCAACCATCCCATTGGTTCGCTGGATGGCTTGGTGCTGCTGCGGACGGTGGCGGCGGTACGGCCAGACGTCAAGGTAGTGGCCAACCAGTTGCTGAGCTGTATCGAACCTTTACGCCATCTGTTTGTGCCGGTTGATAACCTGGGCAACCGGACCAACCGCCAACAGATAGAAGCCATGCAGGCCCAGTTGGATAATCAGGGCGTGCTGATCCTGTTTCCGGCGGGTGAAGTGTCCCGTATGAGTCCCAAAGGGATACGCGATGGCCACTGGCATACCGGATTTCTGCGGCTGGCCGCAAAGGCGCGGGCGCCGATCGTACCGATACATATCAGCGCCAGAAACAGCGGCCTGTTCTATTTGACCTCGCTGATTTATCGCCCGATATCCACCTTGTTATTGGTGCGAGAGATGTTCAAACAGCAGGGCGGACGGATCAAAATCCGCATCGGCGGGCGCATTCCGTTTGCCCATTGGCATGATGGCCATACTCAAGCACGCGATCTCGCCGAGCGTTACCGTCGCCATGTCTATCGGCTGGGTCAGGGTAAGCCAGGGCTGTTTACCAGCGAATCGGCCATCGCCTTGGCGGAAGATCGCCTCGAGCTGAAAAAAGCGTTGGCGGCCTGCGAGCGATTGGGTATTACGCCGGATGGCAAAATCATTTTCCTTTATCGCCGCCAGGGGGAGGCCAGAGCACCGATCCTGCGGGAGCTTGGCCGCCTGCGTGAGATCGCTTTCCGTGCCGTGGGCGAAGGCTCGGGGCGGCGGCGCGATTTGGACAGCTATGACGACGACTATTATCACCTGGTGCTGTGGGATGAGGAGGAACTGGAGATTGTCGGTGCCTACCGCTTTATCCCCACGGCACCGCAGTTGGCCAGCAAAGGACTGGAAGGCATCTACAGTAACAGCTTGTTCCATTACGATCGCGATATGACACCGATCCTTGAACAGGGGATTGAGTTGGGCCGCAGCTTTATTCAACCCGCCTATTGGGGGAAGCGCGGTCTGGATTACCTGTGGCTCGGTATTGGTGCCTATCTCGCCAAATATCCACAGTATCGCTATCTGTTCGGCCCGGTATCCATTTCAGGAGGCATGCCGGTTGCCGCCCGCGATTTGTTGATTGCCTTCTATCGCCTCTATTTCGCTCCAGACCATGCCATGGCCCAGTCACGGCAGCCTTATCCGGCCTCTTTACCGCAGGTATTGGCCCAGTTTGCCGGTGATGATTATCAGCAAGATTTGCTGCTGCTGAAAAGTCTGTTGAGCAACCTCGGCTGTTCGATCCCGACCTTGTACAAGCAATACACCGAGCTGTGTGAGCCCGGTGGCGTGCAGTTTATCGACTTCGGTACCGATCCGGCGTTTAACCACTGTATCGATGGTTTAGTGTTGGTCGATCTGACGCGGCTGAAGCCTGCCCGCTATCAGCGCTATATTGCCGCTCATCTTTAGATCGGCTAACAACGTGAGGGCGGCACATGCTGCGCCCATTCATAAAATCAATGGGTCATGAAACCGGCTCCGCTTTGACCGAAAGTGCGGCCGCGCCAAATTCTCCCATGGGATATTGGTAGCCGGTGAGAGGATCGCCTAGAATTAGCGCTTTCTCGCGCCGGAGTGCCTAATGTATCACCCCTATACCCCAACCTTGTTGTCTGCCGATGAGCCTGCGGCCGTGAACGTTGAGCTGCCACAGGCGACTTCTCCTTTCTTACTGCTGTGCGATCACGCGGGGCAGGCCATCCCAAAACGTTTGGGCGATCTTGGTCTGGCCTGCGGCGATATCGATCGGCATATCGGCTGGGATATCGGTGCGCTGGCGGTTTCCCGTCTGCTGGCTCAGCAGTTGGATGCGACACTGATCCATCAGCACTACTCACGTTTGGTGATCGACTGTAACCGTACGCCGGGGATTGCCAGTTCGATCCCATCGTTATCGGAAGTTACGCCAATACCTGGCAACCAAGGGATCAGCGCTGCTGAAGCGGGCGCCCGTGAACAGGAAATTTTCCAGCCTTATCACCAGGCTATCAATCACACGCTGGCAGCTCGCCGCGCCAATAACCAACCCAGCGCGGTGATCGCTATGCATAGCTTTACGCCGGTGTTTAAAGGCGATGCGCGGCCGTGGCAGGTTGGGCTGCTGTTTAACCGCCATCCACAATTTGCCCTGCTGTTGGCGGAGTTGCTGCGTGAAGAAGGGGATTTACAGGTCGGTATTAACGAGCCTTATGCGATGACTGATGCTACCGACTACACGCTGCCGGTACATGCGGAACGCCATGAATTACCCTATGTTGGCATCGAGATCCGCCAAGACCTCATCGGGGATAGTGCAGGCCAGGCAGCATGGGCGGCTCGTTTTGGCCGACTATTGCCATTATTATGGCAACGCTGGGAAATTTGACTTTAGTATTGATGGCGGTGATGATTGCGTAAGGAAAGCGTTAGCGTCGATGGACAATGCTGGGAGTGACGGGTGGAACATATTGATAACGGACGGTTTATCAAGCAGGAGCGTTTTGAAGTTCTGGCAATCTTGCGCGACATCTATAAGCAAAGAACGCCGCTGCGTGTCGTTAATCAACAACATGAATTCATTGGCCAATTATTAAGCGTTGGCGCTGATAACATCGTCTTTGATTGCGATGCTCCAGAGCAGATCTCCGGTGGGAAATTCAGCATTGTGATTGAAAACCACGATGCAAAAATCGAATTCTCCGTTGACCAGGCGCAACTGACCGAGCATAACGCCATGCCGGTTTACGAGGCGTGCCTGCCGAAACAACTGGTTTATATCCAGCGCCGCCGCCAGTTACGTATCACCACGCCTTATTGGCGTGAATTCTTCTGTAACGGTGAACACAGCGATGGCACCCCTTACCAACTGCGTATCCACGATCTTTCGCCGGGTGGCGTTGGTTTGCGTATTGATGGCGCGGTACCCGACTATATGCAGCCGGGGCTGGTGTTCAATAAGGCTCAGTTGGATTTGGGAGATTACGGCAAGTTCAAGGTGAATATGGAACTGATTGCCGTGAATCAAGATCACGATATTGATGAAGACCAAATGCAGCATTTCATGCGCCTGTCCTGCCGTTTTCTCAAGATGGGAATGCTGACCGAACGCAAAATTCAAAGCGCGGTTTTTGCTTTTGAATTGGATTTCAACAAGAAGAAAAAGCGTTGAGTGGCCATGGCGCAGGGGCTACCTGCGCCGTCTGCCGTTATTTCAGCGCCCGCAGGTGGCCGATCTCCTGCCAACCGTGACGCGCCGCATCTTCCAGTACCGCACACACCTCATGGATCGCCGTGGGCACTGCCTTGCTGAAAGGTTCCCCCTGCAGCAAATGAGCAATTAACAGCGCGGTGAACATGTCACCCGTACCCTTCACCGGCGAATCGATTTTGGCATGGGTGAAGCTTTGCACCTCATCGGCAGTGACCAGCAACAGGCCAACTTCTTTATCGCCGTTTGCCACGCCAGGTGCACTGGTGACCAGCACCCACTGCGTATTACCTTTGAGTAGCGCCCGCGCAGCCTGTTCGGTTTGCTCACGCGTGCTCAGCGCCATGCCGCACAGCTGCTCCAGTTCGAATCCGTTTGGCGTCAGGCCATGGGCCAGATTGAGGTATGGCGAGCGATAGCTTTCAACCAGACGTTTATCGACGTAAACCCCTTCGCCATAGTCTCCCATCACCGGATCGATATAGATCTTGATACCTGGATTGAGGGCAATCACCCGTGGCAACCAGTCGGCCAGAATATGGCACTGCGCCACGTCACCCAGGTAACCGATAATGATGGCCCGCGCGCGGCACACGACTTGACGGGCGATCAAATCTTCCAGAAAACCGCTGAACCATTCGCTGGAGATCGCTCCCCCGTGCGGCGCGCCGTAATAGGGAGGGCAACCAAACAACACGCTCGGTACCTGCAACACCTCCAGGTTCTTCTTCAACAACGTGCGGTAGGCAATGCCATTCCCCACGCTACCGTAGACCACCTGCGACTGAATGGTGATCACATCAATGGGTGGTGGCCGCAGTTTAGAGCCTTGTTGCATGTAGACTTCCTTGGTTCATTGTTATTCAAGCGCAACGGTCGGCAGAGGTAACTCGCCGAGGTAGGGAAGTTTAACCTATTGAAGGGCATGGCTACAGTATGTCGCGGGAGAGTTTGATGATTTTTCGTTGGATCGCTTGCGAGTTTTCCTGCGGCTAATCGTGATGCGAATCACAAAGCTTGCCGTTGCCGGTTGCCTGGCGATCGCGTCCGCGGTATTACTTGCGCCGTAGCCTAATAAGCTACTCATTCATTTTTATGATGGCGTGTTACTGCGCAAGCAGGCAAGACCAAAATAGAAATGCACTTCTTCTGCTGAAGGGGAGCATTTTCATTTTGGTCTTTTTTTTTGCTTTTTTTGCCGGGGAAAACCTATGGATTATAACAAGTTGGGCTTGGACATATTGGCACTGGTTGGGGGGAAGGGTAACGTCAGTAAGCTGACGCATTGCGCCACCCGCCTGCGGATGGAGTTTAACGACGACAGTCGGGTAGATGCGAAGGCGATTGAAGCTTTGCCCGGCGTGATCAGCGTAGTCGAGCGCGGTGGACAGTTCCAGATTGTGGTGGGCAACAACGTGCAGCAGACTTTCCGCGCGTTGCAAAAAGCGATTGGCCAACCGTTGGGCAAACCTGACGGACAGCCGAAAAACAAGGCCAAGGGCGGTGTCTTTACGCAGATTATCAGCGTGATTTCGACCACCTTTACGCCAGTGATCCCGGCTATTACCGGCGCGGGGATGATCAAGGCGCTGCTGGCGATCCTCAAGTTAACTGGGGCGATCAGCGCGGCCAGCCCAACTTACCATCTGCTGGATACCATCGCCGATGCCGCCTTCTTTTTCCTGCCGGTGCTGCTGGCCTACGGCGCCTCA
This sequence comes from Serratia sp. NCCP-200, assembly GCF_059697885.1. Taxonomy (NCBI): domain Bacteria; kingdom Pseudomonadati; phylum Pseudomonadota; class Gammaproteobacteria; order Enterobacterales; family Yersiniaceae; genus Serratia; species Serratia sp. NCCP-200. The sequence continues at coordinate 641,103 of NZ_BAAKUJ010000003.1, read as the reverse complement.
ATCAAGTTTGAGTGTAATCCTATTCTGGCCATGACCATCGCGGGAGCCTTGCTGCACCCCAATCTTGCCCAGATGCTGGCTGCCGGTTCGCCAATCGATTTTATTGGCATCCCGGTACGGTTGGCCGATTATGCTGGTTCAGTGCTGCCGATCATCTTCACGGTGTGGCTGATGTCCTATATCGAGCGCTTTGCCGAAAAAGTCTCGCCGACCATGATTAAATTCTTCACCAAACCGATGATCATCCTGCTGGTGACCACGCCGCTAGCCTTGGTGGCGGTGGGGCCGTTCGGCATTTTCCTCAACGATCTGGTAGCCAGCGGCGCGGCGATCATCGATGGCAAGGCCAGTTGGCTGATCCCGATGTTAATGGGCGGGCTGCAACCGTTCCTGGTGATCACCGGCACGGCGTGGGCAATGACGCCTATCGCTACTGGCCAGTTGAGTAAAAACGGCTTTGAGATGATTAATGGCCCCGGCATGTTGGCTTCCAACATTGCCCAGGGCGCGGCAACCCTGTGCGTAGCGTTCCGCACCAAGAATAAAAATTTGCGCCAGTTGGCCTCATCCGCCGGTTTCACCGCGCTGTTGGGGATCACCGAGCCTTCACTGTACGGCGTCACGCTGAAACTGCGTAAACCGCTGATCGCGGCCATGATTGGCGGTGGCTGTGCCGGTGTTTACGCGGGTGTCAGCGGTTTGGTGCGCTATGCCTTTGTTTCACCGGGATTGGCGGCATTACCGGCCTTTATCGGCGAAAACCCGATGAATATCGTGCACGCCCTCATCACCTGCGTCATCGCCATCGTCGTGACCTTTGCCTTGACCTGGATCCTGGGCTTTGAGGATCCGGTTGATGAAGAAGAGGCAACGGTGACAGACAGCGCACCATCTGGTGACGCCGCGTTGCTACACAGCCCGTTGGCAGGCCAACTGGTGGCATTGGAACAGGTGAATGACGACGTATTCTCGCAAGGGTTGCTGGGCAAGGGCGTGGCGATTGTGCCTGAGCAAGGCGTGTTGCGCGCGCCCGTGGACGGGGAAATTGTGACCTTCCTGCCTTCAAAGCATGCCGTAGGCATTAAGGCCGATAACGGCATGGAAGTGCTGATGCATATCGGCATCGATACCGTCAATCTCAACGGTGAGCATTTCAGCTCTCAACTGCAGGTGGGCGATCGGGTGAAAACCGGTGATGAGCTGGTACGCTTTGATATTGCTGCGATTACCGCGCTGGGCTACGACATCATCACCCCGGTGCTGGTGGTCAACAGTGAGCAGTATCCGCACCTGAGCTGTCGGCAACCTGGCCCGGTGAACTTTGGTGAGCAAATTGTCGCGCTGAATATTCAGGAGCAAAAAGTATGATTTACCAACAGCTGAACGATTTTCCACCAGGCTTCCTGTGGGGGGCCTCAACCTCGGCTTATCAGGTTGAGGGGGCATGGGACGAGGACGGCAAAAGTCCTTCCATTGTTGATATGCTCGATCATCCCGCCGAGACGGCGGATTTTAAGGTGGCCAGCGACCATTACCACCGTTTTCGTGAGGACGTTAAGCTGTTCGCCGAATTAGGGCTGAAGGCGTACCGTTTCTCCGTAGCCTGGACGCGCATTTTGCCCAACGGCACGGGTGAGGTGAATCAGCCTGGCCTGGCGTTTTATCGTGACCTGATCGATGAACTGCTCAAGCACGGCATTGAACCGGTGGTCACACTCTACCATTTCGATCTGCCCTATGTGCTGGAACAACAGGGCGGTTGGAGCAATCGGCAGACCATCGATGCCTTTGTCGAGTATGCGGACGTGCTGTTCACTGCCTTTGGCGATAAGGTCAAATATTGGCTGACCATCAACGAGCAGAACACCATGATCCTGCACCCTGGAGCCATCGGTGTGCCGAAGGGCGGCGAGTTGCCTTCCAAGGTAGTGCTTTATCAACAGAGCCACCATATGCTGGTGGCGCAGGCGCGGGTCATGGCTTTGTGCCATCAGCGTTGCCCCAAGGGGAAAATCGGCCCGGCGATCAATACCACTTCCATGTATCAGGAAACCTGCCACCCGTTGGATGCCATCGCCGCCCACAACTGGGAAACGCTGCGCTGCTGGAGCTTTCTGGATGTCGCGGTACATGGCCGATACAATGCGTTGGCCTGGCGATATTTGCAGGATCGTGGCCTTGCCCCTGTGATTGAAGACGGAGATGCGGAGCTACTGCTGCAAGGGCGGCCGGATTATGTGGCGATTAACTACTATTCCACTGCCACTATCGCAGCCAGCCGTGGTGATGCCTCGGATATTACGGCTCGAGCGGGGGATCAGCAAATCATGCTGGGTGAACCGGGCGTATATCGGGCAGCGGAAAACCCGTATGTCGACAAAACGCCCTATGGTTGGGTGATCGACCCCGTGGGCCTGCGGCTGACGCTGCGCAAGGTTTATGAACGTTATCATCTGCCGATTTTAATTACTGAAAATGGCATCGGCGCGCCGGACCAGCTATTGTCTGGGGATATCATCAATGATGATTACCGCATCGATTTTATGCGTGCGCATATCGAACAGATGCAATTGGCGATTAACGATGGTGTCGATCTGCTGGGTTACTGCCCGTGGGCGGCGATCGATCTGGTCAGCACGCATCAGGGCTACGCCAAGCGCTACGGTTTTATCTATGTCAACCGTGGTGAACAGGATCTGCGCGATCTGCGGCGTATCAAGAAGCACAGTTTCGCCTGGTATCAGCGCCTGATTGCCTCGAACGGCCAACAACGTGGATAACACAGTTTAATGATGAAAGTCATCAAGGTGCTCAATAACAGCCTGGTGCTGTCCACCGACAGCGATAACCGCGAAGTTATCGTGATGGGCAAGGGCATCGGGTTTAACAGCAAAGTGGGAGATGTGCTGGCTGCGGCCAGCATAGAAAAAGTCTATGTGGTGCAGAATGGTCAAACCGGCCACGACCATCTGCGCCTGATAGAAGCCACGCCGGAGCAGCATATTGAACTGGTGCAGATGATCCTCAGGCTGGCCAACAGCCAGCTTGGCGGCCGGGTCAACGAACAGATATTTTTCACCCTGGTGGACCATCTCAGTTTTGCGATTGAGCGCTGCCGTAAAGGCATCGTCATACAGAACCGGCTGTTGCATGAGGTAAAACGCTTTTATCCGCAGGAGTTTGCCGTAGCATTACAGGCGCTGGCGCAGATCAACGAGCGCTTGGATATCCTGTTGCCGGAGGCAGAGGCGGGGAACATTGCCTTTCATCTGGTCAATGGCCAAACCGACGTGCAGAGCATGGAGCACACGCTGCTGGCGGTGAAGATGCTGAAGGATATCTTCAACATCATCAAATACCATTTCCGCATCGATATCGCCACAGACTCGCTCAATTACTCGCGTTTCCTGCTGCATATGCAGTTTTTCATTCAACGCATGATTGATGACAAACAGGTAAAGTCGAAAGACGATTTCCTGTTCTCTCAGGCGACGAAAGAGTATCCCGAGGCCTATCGTTGCGCTCTGGTGATCCGTGACTATGTGAAAAATCTGCTGGAAATGGAGATGTCCAACGACGAGCTGCTGTACTTGGTCATCCACCTGACGCGGATTGTCGAACGGGACGATTAAGCTTGTTCTACGGCGCGTTCATCGTAGTGATAATGGCTCTGAAATGCATTAGACATCATGGCTTGGCCGCGTGCATTATGCCAGATAACAACTGAGATAATGTGGGAAACGCCATGTCAGATCCTAATGTGCTACAGGGCCAGGAGATCGCCGAGCCGCCGAGCAATACTCAACTGTTTACCGGCTTTCTGATGCTGGGCCTGATCGGCTTTGGCGGGGTGCTGCCGCTGGCGCGCAGTATGTTGGTGGAACAACGCCGCTGGTTAACCGCTGAACAGTTCACCGAACTGCTGGGACTGTGCCAGTTCCTGCCGGGTGGCAACGTCATAAACTTGTCGGTGGCGGTGGGGATGGAGTTTCGCGGATTGCGTGGTGCGCTATCGGCCTTGCTCGGGCTGATCTGCGCCCCAACGGCAATTGTGGTTGGTCTAGGCGTGATTTATGCCCGCTACCAAGACGATGCTCATGTGCAGCACGTGTTTGCCGGTTTAGCCGCAGCGGCGGCGGGCTTACTGCTCTCTACCGCATTGAAAATGCTGCTGCCACTGTGGGGAAAATGGTTGCCGTTAGCGATTGTCGCCATTGCTTTGGTGGCGATTGCCTGGCTACGTTTGCCATTGCTGCCCACCATGCTGGTGCTGGCACCGCTAAGTATTCTGCTGGCGTGGAGGAAACCTTCATGATGGCGATGTTAATCTCGCTGGCGATCATTTTTACCGAGCTTTCGCTGATGGCGTTTGGCGGCGGCTTTAGCATCCTGCCGGAAATGCAGCGCCAGGTGGTGGAGGTGCATCAATGGATGAGCGCACAGGAATTTAGCGCGCTGTTCGCCATGGCACAGGCGGCACCGGGACCCAATATGATGATCGTGCCGCTGATTGGTTGGCACGTCGCGGGCTGGGCCGGACTGTTGGTTTCCTCCGTAGCCAAGTTTGGGCCATCGTCCATTGTCACCATCCTGGTGATGGGCGCATGGCGGCGTTTTAAAGATAAACCCTGGCGGCGTATCGTGCAGGTTGGGCTGGTGCCGGTCACTGTCGGATTGGTTGCCGCGAGCGGCGTGCTGATTGCCCAGGCTTCAGCGACCAACTGGCGATTGGCGATATTAATTGTGTTAGCGACGCTGCTGAGTATGAATAAACGTATTCATCCATTATGGATCCTGGCGGGCGGTGCGGTTCTGGGATTAGTGATTGGGTGACGCCTTAACTTTCTAAAAGGGGCCGCATGCTGCGCCCCTGCGCAGCGATATAGAACATTATAGTTATTTTAATTAATCGGTCGAGTAATTAAATCAATTTAATTGCCCGAGTAAAAAGACTAATAACACTTAATGATTCTGTGATTAGACTCTGGAAAATAAAAACCACACGTTTATTTTACATTGATAACTTTATGGTGATTGGGTAATAATCAATTTGCTGTACTCTCTTACATTATCAATGACAAGGGGATTGTCTATGGAACGCTTAGAGCTTGCATTTTTTGGCCAGATGTCTGGTGGGTGAGGGGATAATCGCGGTGACCGTACCGATTACTGTGGCAAAACTTCATGTTCATGGTAGTAGGCTAAAGTTAACCTTTTAAATAAAGCACACAGGTTATATCTATCTGGACCCATTTCATGAAAACACTGGTACGTATACTTGCCTCTTTAGTTAGCTTTTATCTGACTGCAGCTTTATTAAAAGGGGCCTGCGTGTGGTCGTTGGGTTGGTATGCTGCACCAGCCAATATTTCTCACTTACTGGTTTCTCTCTCGTGCTGTTATGTAGTGGCGAAATTGGTTTTTTGTGTAGTGAACTATTTCTACCCGAAGTAGTAAGCTGTAACCGGTTCAGCACGTAGGGGCGCTGCATGCTGCGCCCTTGGTCATTAATCTCAAGCCACCCGTTTGGGCAGGTGGCTTTTTTATCATGGCAGTTGACGGTAATCCTCGTCGGATACCGGTTCCAACCACTCATTGGAGGAACCCTCGACCGGGACCGCCACGGCAATATGCGCAAACCAGCTATCCTGGGCTGCACCGTGCCAGTGTTTGGCTCCTGCCGGGATATTGACTACGTCTCCGGCGGTAAGTTGGCGAGCCGGTTTATTCCACTCCTGATACCAGCCGCGCCCCCCGGTGACCAGCAGGATCTGGCCGCCCTGATGGTGAATATGCCAGTTATTCCGACAGCCTGGTTCAAACACCACATTGCCAATGGCTACCCCTTCGGTGGTCAACATGTTCAGGTAGCTGGTGCCGGTGAAATATTGCGCATAGGCGTCATTTTTTGGCCCTTTGGGGAAAATACCGTTACCGTCAAATTTCTCGTTCATTTCGTCTTCGCCGTCAAATTACGCCTGCTTTCAGGAAGCAACCAAAAGGGTGGCCGATGTGCTTATGGCTGACAGGAGGGAGTGTATTACAGGGCCAATTCAATGATAAGGTAGCCAAATATGCATACACCTATGCAAATAATTCATTAGTCACGACATTGACCTGCAGGTTCGCGGCCTTACCTGGCGACGTTCTTAAGGGTAAATATGGGTGGAAAGAACATTGAAGCAAGCATTTAAAAACGGCGTATTAGCGTTACTGTTGTCCAGCGTGGCAGGGGCCGCCTGGAGTGAGCAAACCCTGGTTTTCGTTCGCCACGGAGAGAAGCCAGATAACAACAGTGGTCAGCTGACCTGCAAAGGTTTTAACCGCGCCTTGGCACTGCCGGAGGTCTTGATCTCCCGCTTCGGTAAACCTGAGGCCATTTATGCCGCTGGCCCCAAGAAAAATAAGCTGGGCAACTCCATGCGGGCATTGACCACCATCACCCCAACGGCCATTCGGCTCTCGCTGCCGGTGAATATCCAGTATCACGCCGATGACATTGCTGATTTGCAGACGGCCCTGTTGGACGAACGTTTCCGCAACGCCGTGGTGTTCGTCTCTTGGGAACATCATAATCTGGTGCAGGTGGTAAAAAATATCATCACCGCCGAGGGAGGTGACCCACAACAGGTTACCAAATGGCCTGGGAGTGATTTTGACGGTATCTATGTGCTGACCATTAACCACGATGCACCCGCCAACAAGATCCGCTTCGAACGTCAAACCGAAGGGCTTAATAACGTCGCGGATACTTGTCCAACCGGAATGAAGTATGCATGGAGCAACACTGATTTCAGCGCGGAGGTACAGGGTTTACCACACAGGGTTAAGGTGCTGATCGGGGAGCATGATCCGACATTCAACACGGATCTGATGCGTTCTACCTACCTTGCATGGTATCCGAGGGCTGAACTGGAAATACTTGAAAATGCAGGTCATTACCCAATGAATGAAGTACCGCTCGCGCTGGCAACGAGCATAGAGAACTTCTTGCGACAGGCCTGACAAGGCGATCTAAAGTGCGGACAATGTGGATTGTTCGGCCTAATAAGCCGCTAATTTGCATGAGTAAATAAGGTCAAGACCGGTGAAATAAATCATTGAGGTGGGATGGCACACCGCACCTCAATGATTACCGTCTTAATCCATTAATTAACTTAAGCTCCTAACGGCAAGAGCAAGTCATCCACGGCGCTGCGCAGGCGGGCCTTCATGGTGCAGTAACTTTGCTGAGCATAGTTTTCTGCCCATTGCTGATCGGCAATGGCTTCCAGCTTCACCGCACAGTATTTGGTTTCCGGCGTTTTCGAGATCAGATCCAGGTTATCCTGGGTCAGTTCATTACAGGCGCCAATCCACCACTGGTAGGTCATATAAACCGCGCCCAAATTAATCCTCTCGCTATAGTTGGCTCGGGAAATCACCTTGCCGCGGCGGGAGGCCACCCAAACCAGTTGTTGGTCGGCAATGCCCAGCTCAGCGGCGTCTTGCGGATGGATCTGCACAAAACCAGGCTCATCCGCCAGCGTTTGTAGTGCCTTACAGTTGCCGGTCATTGAGCGGCATGAGTAGTGGCCGACCTCGCGCACGGTACACAACACGAGAGGGTAGTTTTCATCAGGGATTTCTGCGGGAGCGCGCCAGGCTGTAGCAAACAATTGACCTTTGCCGGAAGGGGTCGTGAATTGGTTCCCCTGATACAGGTAAGGTGTCCCCTGGCTGTCCAAGGTGGTACAAGGCCACTGCACATGGCCGAGCTCACCCATTTTTTCGTAAGTGGCTCCGTAAAACAGTGGGCACAGCTCGCGCATCTCGTCCCAGATCTGTTGGTTATCTTCGTAGTGCATTGGGTAACCCATTTCACTCGCCAACAGGCTGATAATTTCCCAGTCACGTTTGACGTTATACTGCGGCTCGAGAGCTTTCTCAAAACGTTGGAAACCACGATCGGCACAGGAGAACACTCCGCCATGCTCCCCCCATGAGGTGGCAGGTAAGATCACATCGGCCTGTTCGGCCGTTTTGGTCATAAAGATATCCTGCACCACAATAAAGTCCAGCGCGTCGAACCCACGACGGACCAGGCTCAGATCGGCCTCGGTCTGTAATGGGTCTTCCCCCATGATGTAGTAGGCTTTGACTTTACCTTCAAGGGCCAGGTGCGGTATTTCGGTGATACGGTAGCCTACTTCGGCGTCCATCTGTGCAGCGTCAATCCCCCAGGCCGCGGCAAATTTGGCTCGTACTGCGGCGTCGGTCACGGCCTGATAACCAGGGAATTCGTTTGGCAGAACCCCCATATCGCAGGCTCCCTGAACGTTATTTTGTCCACGAACCGGCCCAACCCCCACGTTGGCGCGCCCCAAATTACCCGTGAGCAGTGCCAGGCTGGCAATGCCTTTCACCACGTCTACAGCCTGACCAAACTGTGTTACGCCCATGCCCCACATAATGGTGGCGGAAGGGGCACTGGCGTAGATACGCATTGCCTGGCGGATCTGCTGGGCAGTGACCCCTGTCAGGTGCTCCACCGCTTCAGGAGAATAGTCTGCCACTTGCTGGCGATAGGCGTCGAAACCTTCGGTATATTTGGCAATGTAATCGCGGTCATACAGGTTTTCTTCAATCAAAACGTGAGCGAATGCATTCACCAGCGCCATATTACAGCCGTTGTTGATTGGTAAATGCAGATCGGCAATACGCGCCGTTTCGATGCGGCGTGGGTCGCATACTATAATCTGTGCACCTTTCTCTTTGGCCTTCAACACTCGGCGAGCCACGATAGGGTGCGAATCTGCACAGTTGTAGCCGATGATCAGCAGGCACTTGGAGTTTTCGATATCGCCGATAGAGTTACTCATCGCGCCGTTACCCAGAGTCGCTTGCAAACCGGCAACGGAAGGGCCATGGCAAACGCGGGCACAACAGTCGACATTGTTATTACCGATCACCGCCCGGGCGAATTTCTGCATGACGTAGTTGGTTTCATTACCCGTCCCGCGCGATGATCCGGTATGCATGATGGCACGCGCACCATATTGCTGTTTGATCTCTTTCAGACGCTGTGCCGTGTAACGGATCGCCTCCTGCCAACTGACAGCTTCAAATTTGCCACCTTTCACACGCCGGATCAGCGGCTGATTAAGGCGCGGAGTCAGCAGTTTGGTATCATTGAGGAAGTCCCAGCCGTAGTAGCCTTTCAGGCAAAGTTCCCCCTGATTGGTTACCCCGTCTGCCGCTTCGGCGCGCAGGATTTTGCCATTTTCTACTACCAGTTTCAGTTTGCAGCCTGCGCCACAGTAAGGGCAGACAGTAGTGATTTTTTTCATGGTGAACTCCCGGATTACCCCTGTAACTTTTGAGCGCAGCTAAAAAGCCTTCGGGGATGGCAAGGTTTATGCTCCGCCTATGGCAATACATAAAACATGCCAACCAGGAAATGTTTTTTATAACAGTAGGTTGCAGGGTGATTGATGATGTTTCGACACTTTTTCGACATAAATGACGATGCGGTGCCGGATTTTCGTCACTACTTTTATCGTAAAATCAGCTCAGGCATAGGCGGGGGAGGAATCAAACACAATTACGGTTTTCCCGTATTATTTTAGACCATGGCTATCGATTTATTTTCCGCTGCTTACTTTGACTATTGCCAATAAAATTACTATATCGCTTTAACGGTTTATATTATAGGGGTGATTAATAGGTGTTTACTGTCGAATAAAAATAACCTGGCCTTGATAAAATAATTTAGAATGATAGTTGCTATCAATTTCTGGAAGGATATTCTGTGATGACTTCATTTGAGAAGTGAGTAGGTGTTAGCACCTTCAGGCATTTTTACAATGCCTGAGCAATTTCTCTTGTTTTTATTATTGATTAAGATCAATATTGTGATTATTAAAAATAGGTCCATTACGTACATTTTAGGGGGGCTAATGAAAAACATTCTATTTGTCTTTTTTTGTGTTTTTCTTGGGGTTGTCATAGGTTCTATTGCGAGAAGCTTTAACGCGTCTCCGTTATTTCAGTCCTTGGCTATTTCTACTGGCATAGCAATCGTGATGTTTATTTATTATCAAGTAACAGGGGTTTTTAAATGAAAGCCTTAAGTTTTGATGACATTAATTTGGTTTTAGGTGCGGAAAGTTAATAAACCATTAATATGTATGAGTAAACAAGGTCAATACGAATCCTACTGCAATGGGCTGTAATCTTTCGTGATAGGGGAAAATCATTGAGGTAGTTTACATCACACCTCAATGATTTTTGTGGATTATCTTAAGTGGGCAACGGTATCTCGACGCTTATCTTTAATACCGTCACTGAACCCCACGTTTCCATCGATATAGATTGAACATCCCCGGCTTGGAAAACATCACCAGGTTGCCCAGCAGGATCAGGCACAGGCCAATCACCGCATTCAGATGCCACTGGTAACCCTCATACAGAGTGGAGATCGTCAGCGCCACCAATGGGAACAGCAAGGTGCTGTAGGCAGCGGCGCCTGAGCCGATGCGGCCTAACAGGGTGAAATAGGCGGCAAAGGCGATCACCGTGCCAAAAATCGCCAGATAGAACAGCGAACCCAGATAACGAGTGGTGAATTCGAGCTGCAATGAAGCGCCCTGTGCCAGTGCGATGGCAAACATCAGCAGTGCGCCGTAGCTCATGGCGTAGGTATTGGTGGAAAGCATATCCAGCCCACGGCGTTGGTGGCGCGTGCTGAGCATGTTCCCCAGCGAAAAACCGTAGGTACCCAGAGCGCTCAACCCGATACCTTTAAGCAATTCTGGCGCCATCTGGGTCGCCATCAGATCCTGCCAAAACAGCGCCACGATGCCGATCATACCTAACAGCGCTGCAGGAAGCAGGTTGGGGTTGGGGCGTTGGCGGAAGAAAATCATGCTGTTAACCGCGTTGAACAACACCGCCATTGAGAAAATCACCGATTCCAGCCCGCTGCTGATATAGGCCGCCGCCAGGTAGAAACAGTAAAAGTTAAAGCCAAACACACAGCAGCCCTGCAACATGCAGAACAGGTGGTCCCGCAGGCTAATGGCCCGCAGACGGCGTAGCGCCAGCATGGCCAGCCACATCACGACGGCAGCCAACAGGAAGCGGTAACCGATCGAAACGGGGATCGCCACCGTGCCTTGTTGCAGGGTAATCGCAATCCAGGTGGTGCCCCAAATCAGCACCACGGCAAGATACAACAGCGTATTCATAAATTCTCCTGTGAATGATGACGGGAGTATTCATCTTTTTGCGCCGTAACGCTTTCAGCCTTTTGCGGCCAATTGCATATTCTTGCGCTTTTTTTGTTAAAAGCGCCCGGTGAAAACTGGTATCCCGCGCCAGCACTCTTTAAACTGAAACGGCTTGGATCACAGGAATAGGGCAGCAATGGCATACCTGGCATTTGAAACACTGCACCAACATAAAGCCCGGTTGCACAATAGCGTGCAACTGGGATCTGGCGTGCAACTGGCGGCCTGGTCCAACTGCAACGATCGTATCACCCAGGAAAGTGCCGATCACCACACCCTCAGCCTGTACGTGGCAGATGGTTATGAGTGCTATCAGAAGGTGCCTGGGGGCTGGCAGAACGGCGGCGGCCCGGATCGTTTTTGCATCATGCCGCGTCATTACGAATCCACCTGGGATGTCCGCAGCAATCTCTCCTTTGTGCATCTGTATTGTACCGACCAGCATTTGCGCCATTTGGTGGAGCAGACCTGGGATCGCAGCCCGGCGTCCATCAACGTAGAGCCGCTGTCGTTTGCGGAAGATCCGCAAATCACGCTGCTGTATCGCCAGTTTTTACTTAATCACAATTGGCAAGACACCGCTAACCAGCTGGCACTGAGCAGCGCCTCCACGCTGTTGATGTCGCATATGCTTCAGCGCTACACCCAGTTGCAATGGCGGCTGCCCAGCGTGCGTGGTGGGCTGGCACCGGCCGTGCTGAAGCGGGTGCAGGAGTTTATCTATCACCATCTCGATCAACCATTGGTGCTGGCCGATCTGGCTGCTCAGGTGGAATTGAGCGAGTTTCATTTTGCCCGCATGTTTAAACACAGCACCGGGCAGGCACCGCATCAGTATGTGATGCAGGTGCGTTTGCAACAGGCGGAGAAATTACTGCGCAACACGCTGATGCCGCTAACCCAGATTGCGCTGGATTGCGGCTTTAGCTCGGCCAGCCATTTCAGCCACCGTTTCAAGGCATTCTATGGCCATACGCCGATATGGCTGCGGCAGCAAAGCCGTTAATCCCTGAGGAGAAAGGATATGGAACAACCATTTTGTGGAGTTGAGGTACTTTTTGTCGCGGGTTTTGGCCCGATAACCCAAAACACGAGCCAAAGTGCTGCGTTTTATCAGCAAGCGCTGGGGTTGCCGCTAAAGCCAATGGAGGGGAATGAGGACTATCTGCTGACCGAGCACGATGCCTTGGCGGGCGTGAAGCACTTTGCGCTTTGGCCTTTGGCGCAGGCTGCCCAATCCTGTTTTGGTCAGGCTCAATGGCCACAAGATTTACCGGTGCCGCAGGCGTGGATGGAGTTTGACGTGGCAGATATGGCGAAGGCCACCCAAACGCTGCTGGATCAGGGCTATCAACTGCTGGTAGCCAACCGTCTGGAGCCGTGGGGCCAGAGCGTCACCCGTCTGCTAAGCCCGGAAGGCTTGCTGGTCGGCGTGACCTTAACGCCCTGGATGCGCCACTAACTTTGCTGGGGCGCGATATGCTGCACCCGTCTAGACTGGAAAAACGGTTATGGCAGGGGGAAGGCGGTCGGGTTTTGGCTCATGACATCGATGAAGACGTCCTTGAATGATGCCCAGAATTGCATAATGCCAGCCAGGTTGAAGGACATGCCCATCAGCCCCATCACAAACCAGCAGCTAGTGAACAGCCCCAGGCTGCTGAACACAAACGCCATGCCGTTACGGCTAGCCTTGCGGCACAACACATTCAATTGGCTGGCCAGAAACATCATCACTGCGCTCAGTAATTCCCAGCGCATCATAATAAAGCCAGTGGCTATGGTACTCATCGGAGGTGATCCTTTGCTACAAATGCCGCAGCCGGCTCCAGGTATCAGACCTTGGGGCAGAATGCGCATTGGATAGACGGTGGCTTAGGTTGTTAGTGTGATCTGTGTCACATTATAGCATTGGAATAATTGGCGTCTCAATAGTCGTTATGGCCTGTCTGACAAATCACAGCAACATTCCAATATGTTGAAACATTTATGCCAAATCATTAGCAACCTTTTAATGTGGTACCAAGGCTATTAACGCTATGCTTGCCGGCTTTTCGCCCCTTTTTAGCAATCAGTCAGGCAGGTAAGACCCCACGCATGGCCCAATTAAAAGATCCTTTCCGTGACCATCCCGCCGAAGAAACGTTGTTCATTCGCCGTGCCTGCGTGGCGATGGTGCTGGTCGTCGCCTGTTTTGGCTTGCTGGTTTTCAACCTGTATCAGTTGCAGATCAAACAGCATGCGTTTTACCAGACGCGCTCCAATCAAAACGACATCAAGATGCTGCCCATTGCCCCTCATCGTGGCCTGATCTTCGATCGCAACGGCATCCCGCTGGTGCGCAATATACAGCTGTATCAGATTGAAGTGACTCCCAGTAAGATTGCCGATATGGCAACGCTGCTGCAAAACCTGACGCCCATTGTTGATCTGACGCCGGATGACATCGCCGCCTTTCGTGATGATATGCGCCACAATAGTCGCTATAAGCCCGTTACCCTCAAGACCGGGCTTAGTGAAACCGAGGTGGCTCGTTTTGCGGTAAACCAGTATCGCTTTGACGGAGTAACCATCGAGACCTACCAGCAGCGGCAATATCCTTACGGGGCACAGTTGGCGCACGTGGTGGGGTATGTCTCGCGAATTAATGATAACGACGTCAAAAAGCTCGAGCAGCAGGGTCAGGCGCAAAACTATGCGGCCGACCACAATATTGGCAAACAGGGGTTGGAAGCCTATTACGAGAAACAGCTACACGGTACCACCGGTTATCAGGAAGTGGAGGTGGATAACCACGGGCGTATCGTACGCCTGCTGAAGGAACAACCGCCCCAGGCGGGCAAAGATATCTATCTGACGCTGGATCTGCACCTGCAACAGTACATCGAAGGCTTGCTCAAAGGGCAACGGGCGGCGGTGGTGGTCGCCGATCCGCGCGACGGAGGCATTCTGGCGATGGTCTCCAGCCCTAGCTACGATCCCAACCCGTTCGTCAGAGGTATTGGCTATCAGGCCTACAAGTCGCTGCTCAGCAACCCGGATTTACCTCTGATAAACCGTGTGACGCAGGGGCTATACCCGCCTGCTTCAACGGTAAAACCTTATATGGCGGTATCGGCACTGTTTGCCGGTGTTATCACCCCAACCACCACTTTCTTTGGCGCACCCACCTGGACCTTGCCGGGAACGCAGCGCCGCTATCGCGACTGGTTGAAAACCGGGCACGGCCTGCTGAACGTCACCAAGGCGATCGAGGAGTCGGCCGACACCTTCTTCTATCAGGTTGCCTATGAGATGGGGATCGACCGGATCCACCAGTGGCTCAGCCAGTTTGGCTATGGCCAGCCGACGGGGATCGATCTGAACGAGGAATATCGCGGCGTGCTGCCGAGCAGGGAATGGAAGCAGCGGGTGCATAAAAAAGGCTGGTACCAAGGTGACACCGTCTCGGTGGGTATTGGCCAGGGGTATTGGATCGCTACGCCGATCCAGATGGTGAAAGCGCTGACCACGCTGATCAACAGCGGCAGGGTGAAAACGCCGCATCTGCTGTATTCGATGAAACGGGGCAGGGAAGTCAAACGCTACCAGCCACCAGAGCAGGCCGTGCAGATTGGCGAGGCCAAATCGCCGTATTGGGGAATTGTGCGCAACGGTATGTATGGCATGGCGAACCTGCCTAACGGCACCGGGTATAAGCTGTTCCATACCGCGCCCTACCAGATAGCGGCCAAATCGGGGACCTCACAGGTTTTCAGCCTGAAAGAAAACCAGACTTACAATGCCAAAATGATCCCGGTACGCCTGCGTGACCATATTTTCTACACTCTGTTTGCGCCGTATAAAAACCCGCGGGTGGCGATGGCACTCATTCTGGAAAACGGGGGTGGGGATGGCGTAGTTGCAGGGCCGACGGCCAGGGCAATCCTGGACCATATTTTCGACCCGGCCAATGCGCCAACGCTGGGGGAAAACGACGGTAACCAGAAGCAGCTGGGAGACAGTGACGATGTGCAACATTAAACGCGTTTGTTTTTACTTTCTTACAAACTGCAACCTTCTGGCAATCTGACTCAGGTTAGACTTAGCGGATAAATAATCAGTTTAAAAACGTAGGCTTAACAGTGGCTCCTCCAACCAAGAAAAACGGTAAAAACTACTCGACGGCGCGTTTTGGCTGGATTTGCGCGGGCATCTTGGTCTGCTTTTTTCTCTTGATGTTCCGGGTCGGCTATTTACAGCTGCTGGAACACCAACAGTTGGCCGATCAGGCTGACCAGCGTTCCATTCGTACTCAGGTGTTGCCCACCAACCGTGCGATGATCACCGACCGTAACGATGCGGCGCTGGCGGTCAGTGTCTCTTCCAAAGATATCGTGTTGGATCCCAAACATATCCTCGATACCCAAACCGATACCAGCACCGAGCGCTGGCAGAGTTTGGCCAACGTGTTGCAAATGCCGCTTGCTGATGTTCAGCATCTGATCCAGGCCAACGCCCGTAAGCGCTTTGTCTATCTGGCACGCAAGGTGGAGGATGACAATGCGGCCTATATCAGCAAGCTGCACCTGACCGGCGTTAGCACCGAGCAGGACTTCAGCCGTTTCTATCCTATGGGGCAAGACGCCGCCGGGCTGATTGGCATTGTGGGGCTGGATAATCAAGGCCTGGAAGGGATTGAGCTGGGTTTCAACCCGTTGTTGCAGGGTAAAAACGGCCTGCGTGTCTATCAGAAAGACGGCAGCGGTGCAGTCATCGGCGTGATTAAAAGCGTAGACCCAGTGCCGCCACCGAACGTCACGCTAAGTATCGACAAATTTATTCAGTACGTGCTGTTTTCCCAGATCCGCGATGGGGTGATCGCCAACCAGGCCGATTCCGGCTGTGCGGTGCTGGTGAAGGTGAATACCGGTGAGATCCTCGGCATGGCCAGTTATCCCTCTTTCAACCCCAACAACTACGCCAATACGCCGGTGAAAGACATACATAATGTCTGCAGCAGTGACAGCTTTGAGCCCGGCTCGACGGTAAAACCGGTGGTAGTGATGGTGGGGTTGGATCACAAACTGATCCGGCCAGATACCGTGCTGGATACTACGCCTTATACGGTGAACGGCCATCTGATCAAAGACGTAGGCCATTGGTCGAAACTGACCATTACCGGCGTGCTGCAAAAATCCAGCGATATTGCGGTTTCGCATATTGCGTTGGCGTTGCCTGCCACGGTGTTGCCTGCCGTTTATCGCAGTTTTGGCCTTGGGCGGCCAACCGATCTGGGGATTGGTAACGAAAGTAGCGGCTATTTGCCCGCTCACCGTGCGCGCTGGGCTGATATTGAACGAGCCACCTTTTCCTTTGGTTACGGTTTGCGCGTCACTCCGCTGCAGATGGTACGCGAATATGCCACCATTGGTTCATTCGGTGTTTATCGTCCGCTTTCCATCACTAAAGTCACGCCGCCGGTCATGGGGCAGCAAGTCATGCCTGCCGAGGTGGTAAAAACCGTGGTGCATATGATGGAGAGCGATGCATTGCCTGGGGGCAGCGGCCTCAGTGCCGCAGTGCCTGGCTATCGCTTGGCGATCAAGACGGGTACTGCTGAGAAGATGGGGCCAAACGGCAAGTACGATGGTGGCTATATCAACTACACCGCAGGCGTGGCACCGGCCAGCGATCCGCAGGTGGCCCTGGTGGTCATGGTCAATAACCCCAAGGCAGGCAAACACTTTGGTGGCTCGGTGGCGGGGCCGGTATTTGGCAAGATTATGGCCCAGGTGCTGGAGCATATGAATATCTTGCCAGATGCTCAGCCGTTGAAGGTAGTAGCGGTAGGTAAGGGCTGAGTGGCCATTACTTCTCGACTACCCGCAGATCGATCCTGCGGTTCTTGACACGATTGGCTTCGCTATTGTTAGGCACCAAGGGGTAAGCCGAGCCGTAACCTTCTGCGCTGATACGGCTTTCCCCAATCCCCATTTTGACCAACGCCATGCGTACCGCATCGGCACGATCCTGCGATAAACGCCGGTCCATCTGTTCATTGGCCGACTTATCGGTATAGCCCCCCAGTTGGATCTCCACATCCGGATAAGCACGCAGAATATCGACGATGTTCCTCAGCTGTTCTTGTGATGCAGGGGTTAACTCGGTGCGGTTGGTGTCAAACTGCAGGCGATCCAGCGTAAACCAACGTTTTTCGCTGGTGGGGGCATTGCTCTCAATATAGGTGATCAGCAGGTTCTCGACGCTACGCTGCGACAACAGAAGCTGCTTGCCATCGGCCAACCGGCGGTAGGCCACATCGCTCTGACCGCTGGCCTGCATGGGTTGTAACACGCTAAAACCACGCAGTGAGAACAGCAGCGATACCAATAGCAGCGCCAGCATTAGCCACGGCCAGATACGACGTTTGGGGGGCACCAGCGACCCGGTGCGGGAAACGGCCGGATCGGCGGGGATAAGAGCTGGCAACTGATTTAGCACCGCCGTTGGCTGGGCTGCGGCAATCTGCGGCAACTGCCACTCGAGCCAGCCTTTTAACGACGGTGATTGTAGAGAGCGTTGGCGCAGATATTCGCCCAACAGGCCAAATACCACCGCGGAGGCCACGGAAAACAGTCGCTCGGCGACCTGTTTTTCCAGCACATAAAAGCTCACAAACAGCTGGGTGAGGCGCTTCACTTTGTGGCCAAGCACCATCGTCAGCAATGCAGGGCTGAATTTACCCAGTGCTTCATCCAGAAAGCGCAACTCGAAGGGGGGAGTGCGCCCGACCAACTGACGGAAACGCAGGGAGTTGTCATTGCGATGCAGGTAGTCGCGGGTCTTTTGCAGGATCAGGGCACCCATACCGTTAAGGCACAGCGCGATCTTTTCTTTAGCCGTTACCAGCTTTTGTTCCAACACCGTCAGCACCTGGGGCGAGATCGCCGCCATCTGCTGGTTAATGACATTTCCCATCTGGTACATTCGAACCTCCATTTCATCTGCGCGTATTCTGCACCGCAGAGTATGGTCAGTTCAACTTGTTAAACTACGAAACTAACATGGATAAGTCTGATATTTCAGCCTGATTAGGCTGTTTTCATAGTCTGGCCGATTCTGCTGGTGAACCAGGGCCCCAGCTCTGTCGGGCAGAGTAACAGACTGGCCTGCTAAGCCGAAGAGATTATTGATTAAAAAATGAGTAGCGAAGCGGAAAGGAAGGTTGCGCCTCCTGAAGCCCTGGTTTGCCAAAGGTGATGTTCGTTTGATCATGGCTCTTTTGGGGACGGAATTTGAATTTCAGCTGTGCATTATTGTTTGAAAACGCTTTCTGTTTAAAAATTATGCGTCAACGCAATGCAGGACATGATGCAAAACTCTCCGACATTTATCGATCATCCAGATAAATTAGCGGGAATGAAAGTTTCATAATGGCCATTTTTTAAATAGTATGAAAGGTAAAAATACTTTAAATTAGGTTATTTCTTGAATTAACCTGAATTTAATCTGTTATTATTTTGAATAATCCCAATGGGTGGGATTATTCTTGCAAAAATAAATTCCGGTTAATTAATAAAAAATGACATATCCGACCAGCCAAAATGTCGTTATGGGTTTTTATTCTGAATCTTGGCTTAATAATTAGAATAATGTTCTATTTTATTTGTTGATGGTGTTTTTTACTGAGGTTTTATTGATTGTTTTAAACATTTCGCGATAACATTCTCGTTAAGCAATGCAGACAATTCCCTATTGCAATTTTATTGCGTTATAGGTTCCGCCATTATTGCCATATTGTATCTGCGTATTATGTCGCTTTCACACGAAGCTGCTTCAATGGATTTGACGATGGGAGTCAGTTAGGATGAATCTTGGTGTGGATATTATTGAGATCGCACGGGTAAACACCGCATTAACGCGAAGTGGCAATCGGCTGGCACAGCGTTTGTTAACCCCGGCAGAGCAGCAGGCACTGGGGGATTTGGCCGCAAATGTCGAACGACTGGCTGGCTTCTGGGCAGCCAAAGAAGCTGCCGTGAAGGCTCTTGGCACCGGGTTCCGTTTGGGGATCCTATTCCACAACATCGAAATCAGACACGATGAGTTGGGTTGCCCTTATTATTTTTTTAGCGGTGAGTTTGCGAGATTGATGCAGGAAAAAAATTGACTCATGCCACGCTGAGCATTTCTCACTGTCAGTCACATGCCATTGCCGCAGCGGAATTGGGTTAATTATAAAATAAGGGGATATCTATGTTTCACTATCCCGATATCGGGGGTAAAAATGTGGTTGTCACCGGCGCCAGTGGTGATATTGGCTTAGCTATTTGTGAGAAATATCTTGAGCAACAGGCTAAGGTTTTCGCTATTTACCATCATGACAATAGCGGTCTGGAAAAATTAAAAACCTCTCATCCGCAAGGTGATAATCTGCATATCCTGCAGTGCAATGTTGCCGATGTTAGTGAGACTTCCAGACTGGCCGATGAGCTCGAGAAACAGGCTCATGAGGTACATGTGCTGATTAATAATGCCGGGATCTACAAAGACAACGTATTTTCCGCACTGACGTATGAAGAGTTTGATCAGGTTATCAAGGTTAATCTGTACGGCACCTTTACCATGACCAAACGGCTGCTGCCATTATTGCGCCATGCCCGCAATTCAACGGTGGTGAATATATCTTCGATATCCGGTATCACCTCCAGCTTTGGCCAGAGCAATTATAGCGCTGCCAAGGCTGGCATTATTGGCCTCACCCGCACCTTGGCCAGCGAAATGGCCTCGAAGGGGATCCGCGTCAATGCCGTGGCACCGGGGATGATTGAATCCAGAATGGTGAAAAAAGTGCCGCGCCAGATCGTGCGCAACGTCATGTCCGCTATTCCGTTGAAACGTCTTGGTCGTGTCGACGAGATCGCCAACGTGGTGGCTTTCTTAAGTTCAGACGCATCCAGCTATATCGTTGGTCAGACTTTGGTGGCCGATGGCGGCCTGGTGATGCGTTAACCGACAGGAATGTTGTATGGCTAATTATAACAAGAGTTTAGTCCAGCCCAATCTGCTGCTGAAAATGGGGTCCTGGCGTGCACCGATATTTATGGTTGACCGCATCGTGGACTTTTCACCGGGAGAAAGGGGCTCGATTACCGTGATCAAGCACGTCACCTTTAATGAATCCTATATTCCGGGGCATTTTCCAGACAACCCGGTAATGCCTGGCGTGATGATCGCCGAGATCTTCGGCCAGTCTAGTGAATATCTGAGTTTGCTGAACGATTTCTGCCAGTTGCATGAGCGTGAAACCCAGCAACCGTTGAAGAAATTTGATGAGGTATCACGGGCGTTGCAGACGCCAGAGGGCACGGCACGAGTGATAGCCGAGCGGGCGCGCGTGTTGGGCGTGCTGGCCTCTCAGGACGTCAAGTACAAAAGCATGGTCGCGCCAGGCGACACCATTGAAGTCAACAGCCGCCTGGCGTTCGCCGATATGAACGGGTTCCACCACTACGAAGTGGAGGCGCGGGTTGGCCGGAATGTGGCGTGCGTCGGGCGGATCGTCAATTTTCGTACCGATCGCATTCTGGCTGAAGGCAAAGGTATGTACGTTTAACTAACAGGGAGTAATGCCGCTATGAGCAACATCGCGCTTATTGAAAGGATTGAACAGCGCAAGTCTGTGCTGGAGAAAATCAAAACGGGGCTAATAGAACGCCTGAACCTCTATCAGAGAGTCAATCAGATTGACGATGACACACCGCTGTTTGGTAGTGGGTTGAAGCTGGATTCGGTGGATGCCACCGAGGTCGTCGTGTTGCTCGATGAAATCTTCGGCATCCGTGTGACAGAAGGTGACGATCCTTCCTACATGCGTAGCGTCAACACCCTGACTTCGTTTGTTATCGCCAAGCAGGGGGAAACCACCAACGGATCAGCAACAGGAGCGGACAAGGAATGACCAAACTCACTGACATTCATCAGCAGAATGGGGCGGTAATGGGGGAGCGTAACGGCGTTGCTATTCCCCTTAGTTATTTTGCTGCGGAGGAGGAGCACAAGGCGGTACGTCAACACATACTGCTGTCCGACTACTCCCATTTTGGCATCGCGGCCATCAATGGTGACAGCGCCTGGTCGTTGCTCAACCAGCTGGTTTCCGGCGATGTTTCATCGATCCGGGATGAGCAAGCCATGTACAGCCTGATCCTCGATGACGCAGGCAATATCATTACCGACCTGTATATCGCCTGTGATGACGAACGTTTTCTGTTGCTGTCGGAGTGGGTCAGCGGTGAAACGCTGTGCGAGATGCTGCGTGCCAAGCTGGCAGGCAATGAAGACGAGTTTGAGGATATCGACTCGATCGAATCGCTGACGCCAGAGTGGGGAATGTTGCACTTTGAAGGGCCGTACGCCTGGGAACTGTTGGCTGAAGTTTATGGGATGGACGTGATTGGCCTGCCATACCAGGAGCACATGCACGTTGCGGACGATCTGATCCTGCTGCGCAGCGGCAAGCATGGTGAATACTCTTACAAACTGATGGGGCCACAGGATCTGCTGGCCAATGTTTGGACCCAGATGCTGGAGGCTGGCGAAAGGTACGACATGCGTACCGGCGGGCTGAACTACCAGCGGAAAGTACGCCTGGAAAACCCTTGCTGGGAACCAGGCATGTTCAACGCCTACACCGGTTGCCCGATTGCTTTACAAATGCAGTGGGCAGTGCGTTACGACAAAGAAGCCTTCACCGGCCTGGCGAGTTTGAGCGAACGCGTAGAGCAGGGCAGCAGCCACCGTATCGTGGGGATGAGCATTGCCGGGAAATCGGACGCCATCCCGCAGCGTGGCGACAAAGTGATGTTTGACGGTAACTGCATCGGTGAAGTGATCGTCTGCGATTACTCGGCAGACCTGCAAGCCTGTCTGGGCCGTTTGTTCCTGACCGACGCCTGGGCTTGGGCAGACATTGATGGCTATCACGTGGTAACGGCTAATGGCCCGGTGGCGGTGACTACGTCGGCGGTGCCTTTCGCCCGTAACTACACTTCCTGATTAATCCTTCTGAACACAGTTATGTCGACAGCTCGCGCCCACGCAATCTACTGCAACAGCTTGAATGGCAAAAGCTGAGGGAAGAGAACGAGTAAGCCAAACACCCCCTAAAGCATCACGTTATTTTGCGCCATGGCAGCATGGCGCACTCACATTTGATTTCTGGTTTGCTGACACGGAAGACACTATGACAGTCACGCGTAAACGAGTGGTGATCACCGGTATGGGTCACCTCTCTTCCATTGCCACTAACGTTGCCGAGTTCAAACAGGCACTGCTGAATAAAACCTGCGGGATCAAGCCCAGCAAAAAGTACCTGGAATGGTTCGAGGATGCGAACGCCTCCGAGGTATTACAGCCTCTGAGTTGGCCCGACCTCCCGGCTGATATCGTAGCCTCATTGGATAATGCTTCATTGTGGGCCTATAAGGTTGGCCATGAGGCTTTGCAGCAAGGGCAGTTACCACGCGGAGAACTACGGGATAAAACCGGGCTGATCATCGGCGTTTCCTCTGCCGGTACCGAGCCCTTTATGCCATTGATCGAACGCCAGACGGAGCGCTTCTCGTTGAAGAAGGCCATGATCTCCGGCAGTTTTTCTTCCTGTAGCGCCATTGTCTCTTCACTGCTGGGGTTGAAAGGGGGCTTTGAACTAGTCGCTACCGCCTGTACGGCCAGTACCAATGCGATGGGGATAGGTTATGACCTGATCCAGAACAGCAAGAATGCCACGGTGCTGGTAGTTGGCACCGAGCCTGTCTATCTGCCGACCTTTGCCGGATTTTACGCGCTCCATGCCATGAAACGTACGCCGTCCAGCCCGTTCTCCGGTGCACCAGGAATGTCGGTTGGTGAAGGTGCTGGCGCTTTGTTGCTGGAGGAGTACGAACATGCCGTCGCTCGTGGCGCGACGATCTATGGTGAGATGGTCTCTTACGCCACCTCTTGCGATGCCTATCACGAGACAGCTCCAGACCCACGGGCCGAAGGGGCGGTACAGGTGATGCGCCATGCGATGCAGAATGCCGAGATCGGGCCGCAGGATATTGATTATATCAACGCCCACGGTACCGGCACGGACGCTAACGATCGCTGCGAAACGCTGGCCATGAAGAAGGTCTTCCCGAATATCATGGCTATTCCGGTGAGTTCAACCAAGGCTTATGTGGGACACAACATCGGCGCCGCCGGGATTATTGAGCTGACCGCCTGCTTCCTGACCTTGCCGGAAAACAAGATCCTGCCAACGCTCAACTTCACTACGCCGCGAGCAAACTGCGATCTCAACTACGTGCCCAACGAGTTCCAGGAAGCCGAAGTCAAGATGTTCATGAAGAACAACTATGCCTTTGGCGGTAACAACTGCTGTGTGATTGCCAGCGTCAAGCCAGAGCAGAGTCCGGTAACGCATTATCAGCCCAAACGCGTCGCGATCACCGGCATGGGGGCGGTCAGCTCCGTGGGCCACACCTTGCAAACCATGCTGGAAAAAATGTGGGCGCAGGAGCCACTGTCACAACTTTTCTCACCGGAGCTTGATGACGATACGCGCCATGGATTTCGTGAATTACTCAATGTCATGCTGAAAAACCAGGGTGTGGCTAACTACATGAGTAACCGCTTCGGCGCACAGGATGTGGAATACGAGCTGAACAAACCGGGCGGGGTGCATCAGGTGCAAGGGTTGGATGCCCGTAAGACACTACGCCGCTTTGATCCGCGTAAAGCCAATACCATCAGTACCTTTGCGTTACTGGCTCTTACCCAAGCCATGAACGACGCCGGGCGTAAGATCAAACGGGATGGCCAGACGATTGGCATGATCCTTGGCATGTCCAAAGGGCCGCATTCGACGGTGGATCGTTACCTGCAAAGCCTGTTCCCAGACCCAACCAAAGTGCGGACCTCCGAGTTTCCAGGTGCGCTGATGAATGCCATTTCGACGTTCTGTTCCATTTCCGAAGGGATCAAGGGCTATAACACCTCACTGGCCACAGGTATCAATGCCGGATTGGGTGCTTTGACTTACGGCTACGAGTTGGTCCGCCAGGATCTGCAAACGCAGATGATTGTAGGGGGGGCGGATGAAAATATGAACACCTTCGTCATCTGTCTGCAGGCGCTGAACAGCGATCTGCTGCTGACACGCGACCCGGCTGATTTCCAGATCTACAGCAAGGACGGCACAGGCTATATCCCAGGTGAAGGTTCGGGCATGCTGCTGATTGAAGATTTACAGCATGCACAGGATCGTGGGGCCCACATTCACGCCGAAATTGTCGGCTATGGCAAATCCAGCGATGGCTGTTACTTTGCCAAGGATGATATGCCAGCCCGCATCGAGTCCATGGCGGTGGCCATTCGTCAGGCATTGCACGAAGCCAACATGGCACCGGAAGAGGTGGATCTGATCTGTGGCACCAGTGATGGTACCGCCGCCCGTGATGCCGTTGAGATTGGGGCGATCCGTAGCGCCTTCGGTGAAGCTCGCCGTAACCTGCCGTTTGTTAACTACAACGCCTGGTTTGGTTTGGTGGAGTCCTGCGTTGGTATCCTCAATATCGCGGTGGTCACGGAGATTATGAAGCGGGGTGAAATCCTGCCGATCCCTTACACCGAAAACTTCTGTGCGGAGGATATCGCCTTTGTCACTCAACCGCTGAAGAAAACCGTCCGTAACGCTCTGGTGCTCGGTGCAACGGAAGGCGGCAATCACTATGCCGTGGTGCTGAGGGGTATGGCGTGATCCAGAATGTCGTCCTGAGTGGTTGGGGCGTCACCAGTGCTTATGCGCCGGATTTTCCGGCGCTGATCAAGGGGCTGAGCGAAAGCAGGTTGGCCAGCACACAGCCCTGGTTTGCCACCGAAAGCGAATGGCAGGATCTACGTTTGAGTTGCAACCCGCACCATGTTGCTGACCCTCTGCCGGCCGGTACGATGTTGACCCGCCTGCAGCCGGTTATCAATCAGGCGCTTGCCGGAGCTAGGATGACAACGGATCAATTGCAGGGAAAGCGGGTTCGGGTTTATCTGGTTGGCCATGGTGAACGGCCCGACATTGCTGATTTTATGGGGTATCAGGATCGCAACGACCAGGAAGAACTGCGGTTATTCCCAAAAATCAAACGGCTGCATGCCAAGAGTTACGGTCAGGATCGGCTGGCGTGGCAACTGGCGCAGAGCTATCAGCTTAGTTGGCCACCGGTTTCGCTTTATTGTGCCAGCAACTCTTCTTTAGCAGCGGTCCATTTGGCCCACTCGGCCATTGCTGCCAATGAGGTTGATTTGGTGCTGGTCGTTGGCTGGTTTGAAACGCTGACGCAGGACATTGTCTTCCTGGGTGGCCAGGACATGCTGGGGGAAGAGGGTTCACAACCGTTTAGCAGCCATAACAGCTGCATTCTACCCACCAACGGTGTTGTGGCGCTGATCGTTGAAAGCGAGCAACACGCTCGTCAACGCAGCTTTACTGCGCCCGTCAATTTGCGCAGCTCAGTGTTTTGCCAGAGCAGTGGTGCCAGGGGCAGCAGTTCCTTCACGGCGGATTTCCGCACTATTGCCCAGACGTTTGAGCGCGCACTGCTGGAAGCCGGGCTCACCGCGCAAGATATTGCCTGCGTTTTCCCTCATGCCAATGGGGTGATTGCCAGCGACAAGGCAGAAGCTATGGCGCTGCAAAAAGTCTGGGGGAAAGGCGGTGTTCCGGTAGTCAGTTACAAGGGGCAGGTCGGTTACATGGAGAGCTGCTGTGGTTTGCTGGACCTGATGCTGGCGGCGGATGCACTACAACAACGTCGTCTGCTGGCGCTGACCACGCGTTACCCGATTAACGACAGTCTGCAAATTCATGTTCATGCCGATAGCCCACCGTTGGCACTGAAGCGGCAGCACATCCTCAAGTCTGGCATCGGGCTCGATGGTTCGGCCATCGCCATGGTGATCTCCGCTAACAGAGAGGATGCTGATGAACACGGTTAAACAAGTGATACCGGCGGCGGCCATCAATCTGGTGGGGTTTTCCCTGCTGGAACCCTGCACGCCGATGCACCGTTTTTTTCCCAGCTGGTACAACGTATGGGAAGCCTGGTTGCATAAACAAGCCAATGCCAAAGCGGGCAGCGACCAGTGGTTGTTCCGTCGTTTCGGCATTGACAGTGAAATGCTGCCTGAAGAGGCGCTGCGTAAAGCCAATTATCGTGGCTGGCTGAACGACATGAGTGCGGCCTGCGCTCAGGCGGTGGCACAGTTGGGGAGCAAGGGGGAGTTTCGCCTGCGCAATGAGCGTAATGCGTTGATTTATTGTGATTTCTGGGGGGATATCGGTATTTGAAGGGGTCAACAGCTGGCGAGACTCGTTGAGCGTCGATATTCTGCCCAAAGGTATCGTGCGGGATTACGGCATCAAGGATTTCACCTGCAAATTGCGCGGTGAGCGTAACGGCTTGCTGAGTGCGTTGCGGATGGCGCAGGACTGCCTGAACAGTAATATGGCCGATAACGTCATCATCTGTGGCCAATTCCGCAGCTTCCCGGTGTTGGTTTTCTCTGAGGCCGAACACTTTCCTTCATCCAGCAAACGGGGGCCGATCCCCGCCAACAGTCAGTTTAGCGTTGAGCGGGTCGGTTGCCTGAGCCTCAAGAAGCAACCAGGCCAGGGCGTTGCTCTGCATTTGAGTGATTATCAAGCCTTGTCGGGGTCTACCCAGCGGCACGCCGGGCATCGAAATTGGTTATAGCGCAAGCATTCCGCTTTGTTTAAACCCTCAGGGAGAGAAGAGATATGTCAAAGGGACAAACCGTACTCATTACCGGCGCAGGCCGTGGCATTGGTATGGCGATCGCCGAAAAACTGGCGCAAGAGGGCTATGACCTGATCCTCAACTACCGCAAGGATCAGGGGAAAAGTGCGGCCAACCTGCAACGCTTTGTGGCAGCAGAAACCCGCGTGAAGGTGACCTTGGCCAAAGCGGATATCGCCGAACCGCGCGATATCAGTGACATGGTGAAAAAGCTCAGACAGCAGGGGATCGAACGTATCGATCATCTGGTGCTGAATGCCGCCGCCGCGCCGTTCAAAGCCTTTATGGACATGACGCGCAGCGACTGGAAGCTGTTGCTCAATACCAACCTGATCGGCAACACCGCCTGCGTACAGGAAGTAGTACCGATGATGCCTCAGGGCGGTACGATCTGCGTGATTTCCAGTCTAGGCAGCCAGCGCGTATTGGAAAAATACCCGCTCGGCATCGCTAAATCGGCACTGGAAAATCTGGTGAGCTACCTGGAGGTGGAACTGTATGACCGCAATATCCGGGTCAACGGCATCTGCGCCGGGGTGGTGAACACCGATATGCTGCCGTACCTGGACGAGCTGTGGTCAACAATGTTCGAACGTTGGAATAACGCGCCGCGCCGCTGGAAGGTGGAGCCGGAAGAGGTGGCCAACATTACCGCATTTCTGGTCTCTGACCAGTCGAGTGCGATACGTGGCAGCACCCTTATTGCCGATCTTGGCATGATGCTGGATATATAGCCCCATAAACAAGGACCGTTCCCATGAAATATCAATTAGCTGGATGCCTGGTTTTACTGGGTCTGTCGGGGGTGGCCCAGGCGGCAGAACCGTTGGATCGTCATCAACTGAACAGCCTGACCCAGGAAGATCAGCAGGCCCGTGAGATTATCCGTCGTGCCGATCGCGTGAGGGCACCCGACCGGCCTTTCCGCTATACGCTGACACTGCTGGAGCATAAGGGAGGGCGTGATGTCACGGAGAACCAGCAGGTGCTGGATATTTCCATGCGCTTCTATAAGCCTTCGGAGCAGGTAGAGAAAGGGGATGCGCGTGCGCTGGTGCGCTTTATCTCCCCGGTACGTGACAAAGGTAAAGCCTTGCTCTCCGATCTGGACAAAATGTGGTATTACGCACCAGACCTGCGGCGCCCGATCCCCATTTCCCGCCAGCAACGCCTGGTGGGGCAGATCTCTAACGGTGACGTGGTTGCCGCAGACTTTGATTACTCCTATATCTCCCGGCTGGTGGGTGAAGAGGCCTGTGGCCAGACGATCTGCTACAAACTTTCGTTACAGCGCCGTTGGCCTTATGTCACTTATCCAGCGATCAGTTACTGGGTAGAAAAAGACACCGGTTTCCCTAGCCGGGCCGATTTCCTTTCCGCCGACGGTGTGCCGATCAAGCGTTCGTACTATCGCGATTATCAACAGGTTCTGGGCCAGATGCGGCCAACTACCATTGTGGTGGAAGACGCGCTGCGCAAGGATAACTACACCACCATGCGTTACAGCGACATCCGGTTGGAATCGTTGCCGGAAAGCAACTTCCAGAAAGAGTATCTGCTGAGGTTGAACGGTTGATGGCAAGCAGGCGATCCCCGATTAGCGGGGTTCTGCTGCTGGTGGGCGCCTATAGTAGCAGCAGTTGGGCGGTTGACTGTCTTATCCAGCGCGGTTACGCAGGCATGGAGGGGATATCGTCCCATTCCTCGGACTCATTATGGCAGTTTGACGACCCGGCATTTCGTAACAACGCTATTGCCAATCTGTACCTTTCCGGCGTGGCGCGCTGCACGTTGACCGAAACCCTCAGCGTCAAGGCGCAGGCCAGCGGTGAGTACGCTATCCAGGCACGTCAGCCGGGAGTTCTGGAGGATCAACGCCGCCAGGGGCTGGGCATACTCAACGAGGCCACGGCCAGTTGGGCGGTCAGCGACAGTGGGTACATCGATGCCGGTAAGGTACGTAAAACCAGTGGTTATCTGTTCTCGGTTGCGCCGCTCGACCTGCTGCGCAATATCAGCAGCAATATGCGTAGCGTGCGAGTGTTTGGCCTGGGGGAGCGCGGGCGCAACTTCTACGATGAAGGGGCGTATGGCATCAGCAGCTCATGGTACCGTAATGAAGGGACCTTCACGTTAGCGGCCTTTCCGCGCCTCAAGCGCAACAACCAGCGTCAGGAAGCCGCTTCGGAATGGGACGCGATCCTGCGTACCAACAGTACCGACAGATACTATGCCAGTTACACCGCGACCGGACTGAAGGCGTTCAACCCGACTTTTTCGCTACTGGCTGGCGATCGGAAAACCGTGGCGTTAGGTACTAGTGGCAACCTGACGGATATGCTGATCCTCAGCGTTGAGGGGGCGATTTCCCATGGGCAGACCTGGCGTCATCTGGACATGGCTTCCGCACGTGCCATGCGCCAACTTGCCAATGTGCAGGAGCCGTTCAAAATGCGCGCCAATGGTGTGCAAGCGGATATCGGCGTTGGCCTGCGTTACACCACTGGCGACCAAAGCGAATACGGCGCGGAATATTATGGTCAGAGCCAGGGCTACAGCCGCAGTGAGTGGCAGGACAACGTCGACACCATTCGCTTCGTTAATGGGGGTTACGGGCAGTCATTGCCACCGCTACCGCCATCGTTCATGGCGGATATCCGTAACGCCTATCAGCAGTACTCCCGCATGATGGCGGCAGAAACCGATAACGTTGGGCGGGGCGGCGACCTGCTCGGCAAACACTACCTCACCCTCTATACGCGCACCAATAAAGAGCTAGTTGGCAGTGTCGACTGGTCGGTCTCCGGCATGGTCAACCTGGTGGATGGCAGCAACGTGCTGAATCTACACCTGAGCACGCCGCTCAAAAACAACATTGAGGCTTATACCGGCGTTGCCGCCAGCTTCGGCAGTAAAGAGAGTGAGTTTGGCACCTTCGGAGAAAAAGGAAATATCTATGCAGGTATGCGAATCAATTGGTAATACACCGGCCGCAACTCACGTCGCGGACGGTTGGATAATGATTTTCCCAGGACAAGGATCCCCGGCGATCGGTATGGGCAGCGATGTCTGTGATGTTTCACCGTGCACCAAGGCGGTGTGGGATTGTGCCAGCGATGTTTCCGGGCTGGATGTACGCAAGCTATGCCAGAAAGGGCCGATGACACGCCTGACCAAAACCCTTTATCAGCAGTTAGCCGTCACCACCGTTAACGCCGCCATGCTGACGTTGTTACGCGAACGGACTCCCGTGTTGGAAACCGGTTACGCCGGGCATAGCGCAGGTGAATATAGCGCGCTGTATGCCGCCGGGGTGATGGATCTGGAGACGTTGTTCCGCGCGATCACGCTGCGCGCGACCATCATGCAAAACCTGGCCGAACAGCGCAAAGGGGCGATGTATGTGGTCAAGCCCTACAGCCATGATGCGCTGCGCGAGCAGATCGACAATCTTGGGTTGGGAACCGTACTCAACGTGTGCTGTGACAACGGGCACCAACAGCAAGTGGTAGGAGGGGAACTGACCGCAGTTAAAATCCTGGTTAATCATCTGGCGCGCCACGGGGTAAATACCATCAAGTTGGGCGTCAATGGCGCCTGGCATACACCGTTGATGCATGATGGAGTGGCACAGATGCGCCAGGCATTGGCCGACCTGCCATTTTCTGCGCCGGTTTGCCCGCTGATCATGAACAGCAGTGGCAAGGCGGAATATAGCGTGGCGCAGATCAAGGAAAACCTGGCGTTGCACCTTATCCATACCGTGCGCTGGCGTGAAAGTATGGATCGGTGGGCCCTGATGGGACATCGCCGCTACCTGGAGATCAGCAACAAGAAAATCCTCAGCCACCTGTTGGCGGAGCACTACGGGGCTGACGAGGATTACCATATCCAACACTATTACCATATCGTTGGCAGCAGCGTTAAGCATGCGGGATAAGGGCGATATGATGCCAACATTGACTACTTTCAGCCAAAGATACATGCGAGGAGCCGTGATCCCCGTGGTGTTGGTCTCCGCTATTCTGACCTCGTCATTGATCCGCAACGTCATTGACATTACTCTGCCGGAGATGATTGCAGGATTGGGGGCGATCTGTCTGTCGATTGTCTGGAGCATGATGCGCGATGGTCAAGGTTACTGGGCGTACAGCGTATTTACCTTGCGGGTGTTTAAAAACCCGCAAGCGGTCGTGGGCCAGTATAAAGAGCGTAAAACAGCAGGGATGGCGAAATTGCTGTACCAGCCTGGCTGGGCTTCTTTGATCATACTGTGTCTGGCGGCGGC
Source organism: Serratia sp. NCCP-200 (assembly GCF_059697885.1). Taxonomy (NCBI): domain Bacteria; kingdom Pseudomonadati; phylum Pseudomonadota; class Gammaproteobacteria; order Enterobacterales; family Yersiniaceae; genus Serratia; species Serratia sp. NCCP-200. The sequence continues at coordinate 609,706 of NZ_BAAKUJ010000003.1, read as the reverse complement.
ACTGAGCGGACTGATATGGTTGTGCGGCCCAGACTGGCATTATCCCTTGATTGTGCTGCTTGGTGTCTTGGTGCTGCCAGCCTTGATGGTGGTTCAGCTAGGCAAATCAACTCCATTTAATATCCTGCTGGCCTTGAAGTCCTACAGTGAGCCCGAAAGCTATCGCCCTCGGCAGCGCCGCTTGCCAAGATTGGTGGCCGAAGATTTGCTATTGAATTTGCTAACCAATTTCGCCCTGGTCTTGCCGATTGCCCGTAAGCCCGCATTTAGCCTGGCTCCCGGCTATGCCGATCCTGCCTTTATCGTCGCGTTTATGATCTTGATGGGGGCGGTGACGCTGTTTATGCTGGCGTTTGCCTGCCGGACACGACGTTATGTGCTGTTTGGGGAGTTACTCAATGGTACGCTGGATGTCAACTCTGCGCCTGCTGCTCCCTGGGCGTTCACCGGCAAGCTGACGCGTTGGCAACGTGGTCTGCTCTGGCTGCTGGCTTCGCAGCTGTGGGCTATTGCGATCTGCCTGGTGTTTGCGGCATTGCAGAACACTGCGCAATTTATCCCGCTATACCTTTGTGCATTGTTGCCGTTGCTGGTCGTTTACTGTGCGGAACGCTATCAGACCTTGTATAACAACTACAATGACGCGCTGGAAATGCACAAACGCCATCAGGTATATGTCAATAACGATGCCAAAACGATGAAGTAGGTACCATCGTGGGGGCACATATTGCGCTCCCACGTATCCCGGCACTGAATACTGAACACCATGCGATATAAGCTGAATCAGTTATCGTTACTTGCCATGATGATTACCTCGTACCGAACCCAGGCTCAGATGCGGGATAGAGTTTATCAATTTAACTAAACTTTATTCATTCACTTCATAAATGTAATTAGGCGATTATTGCTTCGATTGCCGATCGTTATTCTCCGTCCTGTTGCACTTTACCCCATCCACACAACGTAATTCCCTCGAAGATTAAAAAATCTGACGCCTCTCTCAATGATGAGAGAAATTTATGGGATTGTGACAGGCAAGCTTATATACTGTGCTGACTTAGGCTAAATCGAGGGACTGAAGGCTTATGAGATACGATCCGGTTTCGCAAACTTTTGTTGAAGATGATTATCGCCTGCAAGATCACCTTGATTTTAAGCGGCAACACGCGGATATCAACTATCAAAAGCTGCATGCTCAGCTCAACGAAATGAAAGATGAGAACATGTATGCCTTGCTCACGGTAGAGGAGGCACAGTATTTCTTAAAAACCTTATGCGATCCCAATGCCAACCAGTCGTGGAAGGATGCGATGTTTTCCTGCACCGACCCGATGTCGTCTTTTGCTGGCAATATCGCCGAGTCACTGTCCGTGGGTAGGATCGCGATGGAGCTGAGAGGGTTTGGCGTAACGGCAACCGAGTACGTGGGGAGAAATGGCAATCGCTACATCCGGTTGTCGGGATACCCTGGCATCAGAAGGTATTTAAATGCTACCCGCTACCTGATTGATAACCAGAGAATATTAGATATAGGCATCGGGACCAGAGGTATTGAAACTGGCATTGTTAACGGAGCACGCTTCTGCATCGTATTTTCTGCTGCCTACCGTGCCGTTGAGTTGTTGCTAAAAGACGAATATGGTCTAACCGATTTCTTTGTGAATTTAACTATGGATATGGCTAAATTGGCGGTGTCAATTGGGGCTACATGGTGGTTAAAAACGACAGCGACAGCTGCTATGCTTACAGGATCTAGCGTTTTAATTATTGCAGGTGGCATATTTTTATTTGGGGTTGGAATTGCTTTTGCTTTATTCTGGTTGGATAATAAATATAAAATAAGCGAATCAATAATTAAAAACATGAAGTCATATAAATCACATAATTCACCGTATCATGCCGACCAATTCTTCAATACTTGGGGGAGACTCAGTCATGGATGATGTAACCAAACCGATTCATGGATTTTTTGCAGTTATTCTTTTGTTGCTTACATGCTGGCTCGGTTGGCTTTCTTTAAGTGGGTATGTCGCTTTTTTTAGATTAAGCGATATCGTTATTTTTTCTTGGGTAGTTGGGTTGATGATATTTGGCGCTCCTTTGATGTTGTATTTCTTATATGTGGTGTTTTATTCTCCCATAATGAATAAACCCATAAAAGCGAATAATAAACTGGGCAACTCATTGGTTATTTTAGCTATGATTGGCGCTGTAATTAGTCTGTTCTCTTCGATATATATCGGTCACGATCTGAAAGGTAGGGGGTATAAAGTTTGTTCAAAAAACTCTTGGATGCTCCCTAATGAATATGTAAAAGATATCAAGCTATGTCAAAAGTAAAAATTCTTAGCACACGAGGAGAGGCGGTTTAGCAGAAGTATTTTTTTAACACTCAAGGGAGAATCAGTCATGGATGATGTAACCAGACCGTTTTATAGCGTTTTTATGGGTTTTCTTTTATTTCTTGTATGTTGGGTTTGTTGGCTTTCTTTAAACGGCTATATTGACTTCTTTAGATTAAGTGATGTCATCGTTTTTTCGTGGCGAGTAGGGGTGATTGTGTTTGCAACTCCTCTTCTGCTTTACTTTTTGTCTGTGCCGCTTTATTTTCAATTAAGAGGGATGCCGATAAAAGTGAACAATAAACTATTTGGTAGGTTAGCCATGCTTGCTATGGTAGGGGCAGTAGTTAGTTTGTTTTTTTCATTCTATGTGGGCTACAGCCTTAAAGCAAACGGCTATAAAACCTGCCCAAGAAAATCTTGGAATGCGCCGACAGAATATGTAAGAGATATAAAATTGTGTTAATAAAAAATACCAGACACCCATAAGAGGGTATCTGGCCTAGATAATCAGTAAACCCTGTCATCCCAGATACTATAACCCGAAGTGCCCGCGCTCTTATGGCTCCAGCTAATGGACTTATACTTTACCTGCACCTTTTCAAACGGCATTTTGTCACCCTCATCGATGGAGTGGGGGTAGATACAGGTGATGTCGACAAGGGTGGCGTCAGTCAATTTAACTTCGTAGTAAAGCTCTAACTGGCCAGCGGGATTGACACGGTAAAAGTAAAAAATGATGTCTATCGGTTCATTTTCCGTTATTGCCACACCTAGTAACGGAGATGACTTATCGATTGGCTTAATAAAATGTACCGGGTGGTGGGAGACGTTCTGTTCGCGGCTGATGCTATGATTTAAGCCTAATACCTGCACCTGATTTTCATGGCCGGCCTGGCACCGGTTGCCAATAGAGTCCAGCGATGAGCATCCGGCGGAGATTAGGCCCTGTCTCTTGCCGTTAATACTTGCGTAAATCAAATTAGACATATCGCTTCCTTATGTAGTCCATACCTTCGCTAAAAACACGATCAGTGCCGCTGTGGCGGCGCTGGGGGCACCGTAAGTTCGAGCGTAAACCGAAAATGCTCGCCGCTTGAGTCCGTAAATTTCGCCTCGGCGATATGGCCTTCGTTTTCCGCATACAATGAGAAAAAACGCTCCATAACCACCGATAATACTTCTAGCGTTTCAAGTTGACTATTGTTAATGCTTTCATTGAGTTGTCGATCCAGTTTGGCTACCAACTCATTTTGGTCATTAATGACATTGTTGCTTGTCTTGGTCATGTCCATACCTCTTTCATAAGAACAGTCACCACAGGCATTAATGAGAAGTGGTGGGTAATTTTTCAAGGGTGAGTTTGAGCATGCGACCATCTGAAACCTTCATCTCAGCGCTATCCGTCTTATTGGCTCTGAATAATAAAATGCAAATCCGCATCAGTAATGCCAGCTTTTCTTCGGGTATTAAGGGACTATCGCGTAGAGCCTGTTCAAGCTGTTCGACTAGTTGCTCCATCGCCGGAGTTTTATGACCGAATAGCGTCCTTGATTCTTTTTCCATACTAACCTCCCTTGTCATGAACCATCAGTAATACAGATTACCTACAAATAACCGGGGTTGTCTATAAAAACGCTTGTGCAGCAGTTTCTGTTATTCAAAATTAAAATATCAGCCCATTGTTTCATTATAAAAATGAATGTTATTGACGCTTTTATCTGTGCCTGATGGGGGGAGGTTAAAATGCGAAAATAGACGTTGCTATTTTACTTGACGGCGGCTGGGGATGCCTGAGCTAAACGGAGCACAAATCCCGGTGGACAGAGGCTGCGAAAAAGCGACAATAAGCGGGTTAACTTAATCAAAGGACATGAAGTAATGCATACACTTGACGCTATTGAGCAACGCCGCGCGACCAAACAGTTCGATACCCAGCATGTGATGACGCTGGATGAGAAGAAGGCGCTGCTCAATATTGCCCTGCAAAACACCCCTAGTGCTTTCAACCTGCAACATTGGCGTCCGCTGCTGATCGAAGATCGTGCCCAGCGTGAGCATATCCGCGAGGTGGCCTGGGGCCAGGCGCAGGTGACCGATGCCTCGATGCTGGTTGTGCTGTGTGGCGATCTGTCCAGTTGGGAATCCCAGGTGAAAAACATCTGGCGTGAAGCGGCAGAACCGGTGCAACAGTTTATGTTGCCTGCTGTCGACCAATATTACCGTGGTAAGGCTCAGGTACAGCGTGATGAAGTGATGCGCAGCAGCGGCCTGTTTGCTCAGACGTTGATGCTGGCAGCCAAGGCTCAAGGGTATGACTCTTGCCCAATGGACGGCTTTGATTTTGACGCCGTGGGCAAGATCATCAATAAGCCAGAGCACTACCAGATTGCGCTGATGGTGGCGATTGGCAAGGGCATCGGCCAACCTTATCCGCGCATTGGTAAGCTGCCGGTTGATGAGATTGTGCAGATCGACCGTTTTTAATTGAAGTGCCTCTCTCCCCGTTGGGAGAGAGGTTGTTGCACTAACCCATCCCCTGAAGAATTTTCCCCAAGCGTTCACGCTGTTGTTCACTCAGCGCTTGCGCACCGCCGTAGCCCGCATTCTCAGTGATTAATTGATATAACCCCACCAGCCAATCGTAGATATACAGCGCCGTGTTATTGATCGGCTCGACAGGTAATGCGGTCATGCGTAGCTCGGCGCTCTGGCTGGGTTTGGTAAAGATCTTATGGCCGCGGTTAATGCGGCTTTCTGGCCGTTGCGCCTGCGGACGCAGCTGGAAGCCAAGCCAGGCAACAAAATCCCCCAGCACCGTCAAGGTACAGGCGATTTGCCGCTCGACGTGATTTTCCCTGCTGTGGCCCACGAGTCCCGGTTCGGCCAGGGCATTCCCTAAGCGTTGCCAGATACCCAGCCGGAAACTGGCGGTGATCAACTCATCGGCCAGCGTGGTCAAGGTGGCTGTTTCAACCGCCAGCAGGTCGATTAACGCACGATGATCGGCCAGATTACGCAGTTGGGTGATCCATAGCTGTTGCACCTGCAAAACCACGTTAGCACCAGACTCCAGCGGAGATGCCGCTGCAGGTTGCTCGTCAAACAGATCTAGCTCGATCGCCAAAGGATCGTCGTTATGTGGGCGATCTTGCTGCTGCTGGCAAAAGAGTGGCAGTAGGGCGTTGCGGTCTGGCAACAGGTGTTCCAGCAGTTCGCCATGCAGCGTGGTGCGGCCCTGCAACGCTTTTACCGTAGCCTTGGCGAGGGGCGCTTTATCCTCTGTTGCCACGTTGGACCAGCGGCCAAGCAGGTTATGCCGTAACTCTTGCTCATAACGATCGAAACGTTGTTGCAGTCGGTTATGGCGGGCTGCGACATTCACCGACGTGAGCAGGTAGTCGGTCATACGCCGGACTTCATCTTCATTCATCGCCAGTAGCGTTCCCCAAACCTCGCCGGGTTGGCCAACGTAACGTTGGACGGCTTGGTCAAAATGGGCCGACGAACGCCGATCGCACGGGGTAAATGCCCAGATCAAATCGGGATGGCCACGGCTATCGGCTTCCTGATGTTGTTGTACCCAATGATCCAGCGCCTGGCCGACCATTGTGGCTTCTTCACGGCAGGCCGCAGCATGGCAGACGATCAAGGCTTGCATAGCCTGTTGGTCGCTATAACGTCGCAGCAGCGTGAGGCTCTTGGCCTGCTGCAGACTCTCGTCGTCAGCCCTATAGGCAGGGAGATCCAGATAGTCGGTTAACGCAAAGCCGCTATGGGCCGGGTGGCTCTGTAAAGGGATCAGCAACTCTGCGGTCAATAATCTGAGGTCTGCCAAGGGCATCGTCATCACGCCGTTATCGAGTTTGAGCTGAACCTTGTCATTGGTTTCTTCCAGGTTTGCTGGCGTCAGGATACCGTAGCTGGGCTGCTGATTTTCATCTGTCAGCAGGCTGAGCGGAGCCAGCACGCTTGCTGCGCCCTCCAGTTGATCCAAGCGGTAAGCCAGACGGCGATAACATGCGGTTAATGCCGGTGCTTTCCCCCATAGCGGAGCAAACAGCAACGCCCGGTCGTCAATAGACAGATAGGGAGCGATGGCCAAGGCGTTTGGCCAGTATTCGCTGTCCCAACGATGTTGTAACTGTGGGTCGGCGCTGCGCAAGCTATCCCAGAGAGTGACGATATCATCGGCACCGATACCTGGCACTGCCTGAGGTTGGCAACGTTTTGTCAAAGAGGCGATGAGCTCTTCGACCTCTGTCTTTTCTATTGTCTGTTGCGTATGACTGCTACGCGCCAGCATCCACACTAACTCTGCCGGCGTCAGCAACTGAAGCTGCACCGGATAATCAGGATCTTGTTGAGGTACGGCGTGGCTAAAGCGGATCGCTATCCCTACGGCGGTGTGCCCCGGACGGATATGCGTCAGGTAATCCAGCGTTTTACCGGGGAAGGTAGTCGCCAGGCAGTCTGGTTCGGCCGTAGCTAGCGAGGCGATAAGATGATGTTTTGCCGCTTGCGAACGGCCATAAAAGCCCAGTGCTCCGCGTTGAGTAGCAGCAACCGCCAGCCGTTGAAGCCGGATGCGGCAACGGCGTAGATTAAGCATCAAGGTAGGCGCTTCCAGTGCGAAACGGGGCGTCTGCAGGCGGGCATTATCCGCCCAGGCCAGCGCCTGAGCGATACCTTGATTTAATAACGGCCAGCGCTGGCTAAGCGGGGAGATTGGGGGAATGGCTGACTTCATGCAAAAACGCTCCCGCTGTCGATCCAATAGTGGGTAGCCCCGGTGGCACTGTCGATCAGCGTATTCAATTTGAGTTGCAGATGTTCGGTGGGCACCGGGCTACCGTCTTCTAGTTCGGCGCTAGTGATGCTCCAGTGAGCGGCAGAGTTCGGCTGCGGGGCAATTTTAACCCGTAACAGGTTATCGCCAGCCAGGTTACGCGCCAGTTGCGGATCGATAATCGTCAGGGTAAACAGCGGGGCGGCGGGCCAGTGTTCGTTATTCAACTGGCGGAATCCCAGGCACAACGCACCGTTGAGGGCAAAGCTGACGTTGCTGTCCAAACCGCCATCAGGGGTATCCAGATCGAGGTCGGCATAGAAAACCTGATTGGCAGGCAGGCGGTTGTCCGCGTCCAGGCGCCCCAGATAACGCACGGTTGAATAAGGGCGGAAATCGGCCGCTTTGAAGTAAACGCCCGGCAAGCGCAACTCAAGCGCTAACAGGCACAGCATGGCACCGACCGCCGCAGTAGATTTGGGATTATCGATCCGCCCTTGCTGGCTGAAAGGATACCAGCCGCTGGTGTGATAACCATCTAGCGAAACGATGCGGTTGATCGGCACCGGCTGTAGCTGCCGGAACAGGGCCTGGATGCCGGGGAAACGGGAAGGGCGGCCAGTGAGCAGCAGCACGTCGCAGTTGTGCAGGGCGATCACTTCAGTCAACAACCGCAGATTGCGGGTAAGCGCCATACGCGGTGCCAGGAATTCGGCGTGCAAGTGGTTCAGCCGCAGGATCAGTGGCGTCTGTAAAACATCGAAAAGTTCCGCCTCTGCCGGTAAACCGCGTTGTACCGCAGCATTGATATATTTCAATACGTTATCGGTAGGCCTTTGCGTTAACAGTTCGCCCAGCACGGCGTCGATCTCGCTGCGAGTCTGCACCGGGGTGAAGCTTTCATAGCGTTCCAGGATCGCTTGAGCGAGCGGGATGAAAAGTTGCAGTGTCACTTGTTGCTGTAGCACTGGGCTCTCGTCCTGGCCAAACAGTTCGGCCATCAGGGCTGCCGGTTCCGCCACGCCGATGCATTTGAATTCGGCCTGTAGGGCGGGCAGCAGATACAGGCGGATCACTTCCAGCAGAATGTCATCGCCCGCCACCTTGAACCCTTCGCGGAATAACAGATGCGGGGTCACCTTGACGTTATTGCCAGCCGTCTCTTCCAGACGGTACTGGGTGATCGCCAAATCGGTGGTGCCGCCGCCGATATCCACCGAAGCAATACGCAGCGTTTTCCCCGGTTCAGCGGAGTCCGGACGTGCCATGGCGCTAAAGAACGCCTCAGCCTGACCCGCGAAGTTGACCTGGATTTCGTTATACAGATAGACCATCTGGCCGCAGGTGGCCTCATCCCACTCCATCTGCACGGCGGGGACCGGCACCGAACTGGCTATGCCGTTCAAGTTTTCATCTGCCGAATGCCAACCCATGCCTTGCCACACTAGCGCGATCGCCTCATGCATCCGCTGACGGAAGATTTCACGTTCCGGTACCGGCATGGCGGAAGGCAGGGTCAGAATGATATTACGCAAACGGCGAGGTGCCGCGCTGTCACGCAAAGAGAGGCGCTGAGCCACGCTGTTGATCTGCATCAGCGCCTGGGCCAACAGTTCGCTCAACATCAGAGCCATCAGCGAACTGCGGCTGTAGTTTGGGGTGAAAACCGGCAGGCGTTCTTCCGGTGGCAGGCTGGATAACGGCTGGCCTTGGTCATTGATCAACTGAGCCAATGGCGTCGCGATAGCAGGCGGCTCCTGTAGGCTGTGCTCTGCAGTACGGTTGAAGCGCCAGCCGGGGCCGTAACTCTCCTCATCCCACAGATAGCGCCGTGGGCTGGACAGGCCGGTTGATGCCGTATCGCCTTGCCGCTGCTGAGCCAAGCGGCAGGCTTCATGGCCGACTCGGGTAAGAGATGGCCAGAGAAACGCATCGTCGCGGCCACTTTCAAACGAGTAATTCGCCTTGCCAAAGTTGGCGGGCGCGAACTCCGTGCGGCTGGAAAACAGGCCTTGGTGTAGATAATGCGGTTCGCTGAGATCGCGCAGTTGCAGTTCATAGCTGTGTTTCAAGCCGTTGCGTTCCGCCGGGTGATCTTCTACCAGGATGCCGCAGGTATGGGAGTTGCCGACATCGAGGATCAAATCCACATTCACTGCGGGTTGCTGCACATCGCGGCCTAGGGTGATATTAGGTACGCTTAGCTGGCTGGCCAGTAGTTCCAGCAGGTTAAGGTAGTGCGCCTGATATTCAAATTCACGTAGCGAAGCGTTGATGTTGCGTTCCGGGCGCTGCTCCAGGGCGATGGCCTGTTGGATAAATACCTCGCGTAGCCAGCCGTCAACCCAGGTGGCATCGAGGAAATCACCCAGATCATGGCTTTGGTGTGCTAGCGCAAAGCTCAGGCCGGTGGCGATGTCCTGCTGATTAGGCGCCAACTGTTGGTTTTCATGCCCTGCTGGATAGGTTTGGGTGTCAAATGCCAACGTGATGCGCAGCGTATGGCCTTGCCGATCCGGCTGCTCCAACCGTCTGATTTGCATACGCGCCCAGTTCTCCGGCCCGCTGAGAAAACTGTTTGGCGGGTTGAAGCGCAAGAACGGCAGCGGTAACCAAACACGATCTAGCAGCCGCAATGACTGCTCCAAAGGAAAGCTGAATTCCGGACGTACCATTTCGGCCGGTTCGCCGGGGGCCACCGGCAGGAAATAGCGATCCTTGGCCTGATGATAGTTCAGCCGCAGCAGTGGGCCGTTGGCAGTCTGACGGACAAATTTGCCCGGTCGCTCGGCGTCCAACACCGGCGTAAGGGAGAAGTCCAGAAATTGGATCCCGCTGTTGGGTATCAGCGTAACGCGCTGCGGATATGCGATGGGGGTCGCCAACATTATTTACTCTCGCGCTTGATCGTCATAGGGAATACCGTTTCGTTGTTGCCATAACGCCCGCTGCATTCTGCGGCGGCGCCAGCTTCACCTTGCTTACACACCAGTTCCGGCATTTGATAACGGGAACCATCGCTGCAACGGGCCTTGGTACGGCTGTTGATCACTAGATTGCCGGACTGCATCAGGCCGGCGTTGACCTCGACCCGGCAGGTGACTTTGTCACCCTGTACGATCCTGGCGGTGCCCTTGCCACGGTTAAACTGATATAGCAGGCTCGGCGGTTTGCCGGTGAGCGGATCCTTGATCGCCAAGGTGACGCGCCATTTGCCGTTGAGGAAAGCGGTAGAACCGACCTTTACCGCTTCGGCGGGTAACGTCAGCGCCAGTTTATCGACCACTACCGGCGTGAGGATAGGCGGAGGAAGTACCTCCGCATAGCCTAATGGCAACTGTAGAGCGGCCGCAGTAATAACCGGTTTGGGTTGTACCTTGGCTGGCTCAACCGTTTTTATTGCTGGCTGAGGGGTTGGTTTAGGGAGCAACAACCAAATCGCGGCGGCCAGAATGAAAACAGCAGGCAGTAGCAGCAGCCACCAGGTATGGTGAGGCTTGTCATCCGCCGTGGTTGGCAAAGGTGCGGGCGGTTGCGGTTCAGCAATGGGCTCAGCAATGGGTTCAATAATTGGCGGGGCGATGGGGGGCGCAGGGCGATCTTTCGGGCGCAGGCAATCCAAAGGCGCGTTGCTGATCTTGCCATCGGCTTTCAGGCAGCCCCAGAAGGTGATCACCGGTTTGCCATCCACCAGGAAAACGGCGTTCTGATCCGGGAACTGCATGGCCTTGCTGAGCAGCGTCGCAAACATTTGCAGGTTGGCTTTACCGCTGTGGCGAGCGCGTAGACTGATGGCTTCTGCGGTGGTCTGAAAATGTTCCAACAGCGGCAAGGCAGCCGCTCGGGCTTCGTCATCAGCCGCCGGCCAGGAGATCGCCCGCCCAGCAATGGGCGCATACCAGTCAATGCGGTCGCCTTGTGCGTTGGGGATCGGGATCGCTAGGCAATCCGCTACGGCTGGCTGTTGCTGGAGGCGCAACGCCTCACGTAACTGCGACGCCAACGCATAAACAGGTTGCCCATTTTCGCCCAATGTAAGAACGTCATCTAGATTGCCACTGCGTAAAAAGGGTTTTGCCACACCGGATGCCTTGCTTGTAAGCCAAATGTCTAGTTTAAGAGGCTATAGTCTAATCAAACGGATGAAAACAGTAGCAAAGTGGCATCTGTTTTGTGCATCGGATTGCCAGCGGTGGCGAACGATATTATCCTGCAACTAGCTGTCTTGCTTTCCCGAGAAAGACCCTGAGTTTAATTGGAGTGGATGTAGCGATGAAAACGCCAGAGATACCTGCGAATGAAGTACAGCGATTGAAGGCTCTGCGTTCCCTGCATCTGTTGGACACTCTGCCAGAAGAGCGCTTCGATCGGGTGACACGCATGGCCCGCCGGCTGTTCGGTGTCCCCATTGCCTTGGTGAGTCTGGTCGACGAAAACCGCCAATGGTTCAAGTCCAACTGTGGGCTGGGAGCGGCTACGGAAACGCCAAGAGATATTTCGTTGTGTGGTCACGCCATCCTGGGTAACGATATATTGTTCATTCCCGATACGCTGCAGGACGATCGCTTTGCGGATAATCCTCTGGTCAAAGACTCGCCACACATCCGTTTCTACGCAGGTTGTCCACTGAGCTACTCCGGCGATCTGAAGATGGGGACCCTGTGCCTGATCGACGATAAACCCCGGCAGTTTGATGCCGAAGATGCGGTGGCGCTGCGCGATCTGGCCTCGATGGTCGAAGATGAGCTACGTGCCTTTCAGGCATCAACTTCTGACGAACTGACGCAAATATCCAATCGCCGTGGCTTTATCTCCCTGGCAGGTCATATGCTGCAACATTGTCAGATGAAAGGGGTTAAGGCCAGCCTGATATTTATCGACCTCGATAAATTCAAATTGATTAACGACACTTTCGGCCATGGGGAAGGTGACCGGGCGTTAATCTATTTTTCCGAGCTGATGAAACGGGTGTTTGGCTATTTTGACGTGATAGCCCGTTTGGGCGGTGACGAGTTTGTCGCGCTGATGGGCAGCCGTAGCAAAAGCGAAGCCGAACAGGGGATTTTAGCCCTGCAACGCTGCGTGGATGAACATAATGCCTCACAGATCACCCCTTACCAACTGGCGTTCTCCTATGGCATCGTCGAGTTTGATCCCACCACGCCCCACAGCCTGGAAACCTTGCTGGCAGAAGGGGACTCCACCATGTACCGGATCAAGAAATCCAAGTGTATGCGGAGTTAATCGGCAAGTTATTCGCCGCACCAAAATGATGTACAGACCGCAGACAGGGGAGACAGATGTTCAAGGACATGGTGAACACTTTTCTTGCGAGATGAAAAGCCCAGACTCGGTACGTACAGCGACATGCGGCGAGAGCCCAGCCCGCAAAACCGATGCCTATGGGGCATCCAAACACTCTACTTTGTAGATCTCAGAAATCACCTTCATCGTTGCGTCTTCGATCGTTCCTTCATTTCGGCATAAAACCCAGCCGTTATCGGCAATTTCTCGCTCGAACGCCTTGGTACAAGCGACATGATCTTCCAGCTTATGAATCACAGTACTACTTAGCCCACGCGGTCGGGCCGCGGCCCTTGCCCATGAAATATCAGGCGCAGTAACAACCCCGACATGCAGGTCTGGCGTTCGCACGTTTCGTTCAATGTTAAGCTGTAAAATCTCTGCAAATGGAACCATTCGGCGAAACGCAGCATCCGATGGGTACCAGCGATCCATCAAGATAATGCTGTCCGGTGGCTGTTTAGTCAGCACTTGCTGGGAAATCCAGGCACGGCTATCAGCAAAGCGCTCACAAACCTCCAATTCTAAATCCAGGGTGGGATTTCTGGCGAGCTTGTTAACGAGGGCCATTGTTTCCCTCCTGTAGGGATCGCTTTTTTTCTCGCAAAGTCGGATCACCTTCTTGTTGTCTGCCCTTAGTACTTTCGTAATGGCCTCCAAAAGTGTGGTTTTACCGGCTCCCTTGGGCCCATCCAGAGAAATAAATAGCTGACGACTCATTCTTCAAATGACGATTGATATACGGTTTTTGTAAAGCTTGAATCTGGCAAAAGCATCTTACATTCCTTCGTATGAATAACGCGCCTCCTCTCGTTCGTCGGAGCCGCCTGGCGCGTCAGCGCGAACCGAATAGAGGGCCCTTATAAACAGACACTGAAGAACCTTCTGGCAATGATTTTAACTCACGGGTCTAAAATCCAGGATTACAGCCGTTTATAGTCATTGCCCATATGTTGTGACCTGCGCGGTGTAGTTTAAGGGATCCGCTTAGAAAACGGAAAACATCCCACGTTAGGCCTGGTTTTTTAAGCCGACAGGCGTTGACGGGCCACTATGAGCGAACTGCAGACATTATGCATTTAGAGACTATTGTAACACCAGGACTCTCTGTGGCTGTTTAATGTAGCCTTAGGTTGCTAAGGATGTATTGCTCAAATTCTGCTGTATATAATCAATGAGCGCTCGCGTTTTAGCTGGCAAATAACGCCTGTCAGAATAAAGTGCGAACAATTGAAGTGGGGCTGGCGGTTGTTCAAACTTAATCTCGATCAGCCGTCCATCGTCGATGCAGGGTTGGCAGGCCTGTTTCGAAAGAATGGCGAAACCAACACCCGCTACCGCCGCGCGTCCTGCCATCTCTCCGCTGTTTACCCGGTAATGGCCTTTAACCTTAATCGTCTCGAATCCCCCCTTTTTATTCATAAACTGCCAGGGAGCACCTTTAAGTGCATTTACCGTGGTAATACAGGGTAATTCTTCAAATTGCTGTATACGAGAAGGGATGCCATAACGCTGAATGATGGAGGGGGCTGCAACGATAGTGCAAGGGATTGTCACCAGATGACGGGCTATGTAATCACTGTCATCCAGTTGGCCACGGCTCACAATGATGGCTAAATCCAGATCGTCTCGCAGGGATTCAAAACCAGACAAATTTGTGACACAGCTTATTTCCAGAACCGGGTGCTGGCAGGCAAAATCGGCAACCACAGAACCCAGCAGTGCAGGACCTATTTCATTGGGAATACAGATACGTAGTGGCCCCTTGAGCTGCATTTGCCGCAACGTTAATTCTGTTTCAGTCTGCTCAAGCGCTTCCAGTAATGGCTTCGCCCGGGTATAGAGCAGGTGTCCCGCCTGGGTGAGTTTCATATGTCGGGTGTTGCGCTCAATAAGCTGAAGATTCAGTCTGTCTTCTAACTGAGAAATACAACGACTCACGTTTGATGTCGGCATTTCAAGGATTTTCGATGCCCCAACAAAACTGTTTCTTTCAACCACCGCAATGAAAACTTTCAGGGTATTAAAATCAAGAGTTGGCCGCATCAACTATCCCATAAATGATAACAATAAGTGTCAGTTTTACCATCTAATGAGCCGCATTGATAGCAGTTAAACTCAGATATCTTTCATCCACAGGTCGCTTGCTATGTCACTGGTCACAACAACGTTTAATCATAAAGCCCTCATCCGGATAGCGGTTGTCATGGCTTTTATCCAGTTCACGAATGCACTGGAATATATGATGTTCAACCCTGTTTTTGCTTTTATGGCAGCAGACTTCGTCGTTCCCGTATCATTCTCAGGCTACGTATCCGGCATGTACACATCCGGGGCAGTCCTCTCGGGAATTATCGCCTTTTACTGGATTGGTCGTACCAATAAGAAACGTTTTATCTTCGTCAATATGGCACTCCTGGGGATACTGACATTTTTGACGACATTCACCTCCAGTTTTAGTCTTCTGCTTGCATTACGATTCTGCGCAGGACTGGTAGGAGGCACGACAATGGGGGTGGGTATCAGTATATTGATAAATCTCGCACCGGCTAACTTGCGCGGAAAAATGTTGGCGACGGTCATTGCATCATTTTCGATGGTAAGCATTGTCGGAATGCCCGCGATACTATTTTTGTGTGCTCATTACGGCTGGCATGTCGCTTTGTGGTTTATCAGTACGCTGTGTTTGTTGGCATTGCCACTGATTGTTTCCATCATCCCTCAGGATCCACTCTCTTTTGACACACCCCACGCACTGCCTCTCGACGTTAATACTTTGCTGTTCGCTTCCAGTAATGCGCTGGTACAATTTAGCCCGATGCTGATCATTCCTGTTCTGGTACCATTAATGACCCAGTTGCTGGGCGCCTCTCAAGACCTGCTGCCATGGCTGTTTTTCGCCGGAGGCATTGCAGGATACCTGTCAACAAAAATGACAGGCGCGTTAACTTCCCGTTTCTCTGCTTTGGTTCTGGCTACAGGGTCATCCATCGTCTTTATAGTGAGTTTGCTAATACCCATTCTGGGCTATCCGCATGCGGGGCTATTTATTACTGTATTTCTCGGTGCATCATACAGTCGGCTGGTTTCCTCCTCGGCGCTGACCATTCAGTTTCCTGATGACAGGCAACGAGCGGGATTATCTTCATTGCAGTCATCAATAATGTACATGATCACAACGGTCGCATTTTTTCTGTCAGCTTTTCTATTACCTGGGCACGCCATAGCACCACAAAATATGAACACGTTGCTGGGGGTATGTGCAATTTCCGCATCAGGGTTCCCAGTCATGGTTATCATTCTGCAAAAGAAACTGGCTAAGCGTACGCTCCAACCGAATCATCTCATCAATGATTAGCATAACGTCCGCTATTGCACATAGCAGACGACCAAGTATGGTAGCTATTTGTTTATTATCGAGGACGGGAACGGGAGGGGGGCCAAAACGTTTGCCTGAAGCCCCGGTTCGAAAAATACCATCTTAGTTACCTCAAATCATCTCTGGGAAGATCGGCGGTATTTCAATCAGTTGCTTTTCTTGCGAGTTGGCATCGATCAGCGCAAACGCCGCCTGTAGCATCTTGTTGACGTCCTGCTTCACCATCACGATGTCATGGCCTAACAGCAGTACGAAAGGGTCCCAGTCAAAGCAGCCCATCACCGGCTGGTTATCACCGCGATAGCCAGACGCCACCAGCCAGCGCATCACGCCTTCAAGCGAGATCGTCGAGTTGACGAACAGACCGGTTTGCAGATCGCCGTCTTGAGCAATAAAGGTTTTCATCGCCAGCTCGGCCTTGTCTGGAGAATAACCGCAGGCTAACAGGTTCTCTTCAATGACCTCAACGCCTAACTGCCGGTGGGCATCTCTGAAACCGCGCAAGCGTTCCGTGGTGTTATGGTCAACCCCGCGCCCCCCTACGAAGATCAGCGGCTTGAGGTAGCCTAGCCGTTTTTCACAGTTGGCCAGAATTCGTAACGTCAGCTCTTTGGCACCGGCATAGTTATCGGTGATCACCGAAGGGGCGAGGGTGCCTGGCAGATCGAGATTCAACGTTGAAATACCGGAAGCAGCGCAGATCTCGGTGATATTGTCGGGGGCGGTGGCACCGGTGGAGATGATCCAGTCAACCTGATAGGAAAGCATGGTGCGCGCCGCTTCGATTTCCAGTTCAGGATCGCGGCTGGTGCAGGTAATCACCGGGAACAGGCCGCGTTCACGGGCCATCGATTCGAATAGCTCGACGATCGAACCGAAATAACGGTTGTCATACTTGGGGACGATCATGCCGATCATGGTTGATTTACGGCGGCGCAGCAGGCTGGCCTGCTGATTGACGGTATAGCCTTGTTCTTCGGCCAGTCGCAGGATTTTTTCTGCCAGTTGAGCGCCGATACGGCGCTTTTTCCAACTGCCATTGAGCACGGCGCTGACCGCACTTGAGGAGGCTCCGGCCAGTTCGGCCAGATCGTAAATCGTCGTTTTTTTTGCTTTGAACCCAGTCACAAATTTCGCTCCCCAATTTTCTATATCTTGACAGTAAAAATAAAAAGTAGCAATTATGCTCAATCGATTGAGCGCCGTGAGCAAAGAGTGTGACACGGTGCGTAAACGTCCCCTCACCCCAACCCTCTCCCACAGGGAGAGGGCGCTGGCACGGCGTTAAGGTCAGGTGCGGAAGTGCGTTTCTAACCCTTGCAAATACAAGCTAGGTCAGGAAAAGGGGTACGTTTTAGCCCTTGCGAATTCGGTGCTGAAATCAGGCTCGGGAGCTAATCCGTGGCACGCTCGGTTCCCACAGGGAGAAGGGGCTGGTACGGCGTTAAGGTCAGGTGCGGAAGTGCGTTTCCAACCCTTGCAAATACAAGCTGGGTCAGGAAAAGGGGTACGTTTTAGCCCTTGCGAATTCGGTGCTTAAGTCAGGTACGGAAACCAATCCGTGGCACGCTCGGTTCCCTCTCCCTTTGGGAGAGGGTTAGGGTGAGGGGCAATATCGACAGCCAAATTCTTAACTCGATGAACTCACACGCGGTGACTTCGTCGTGAAAATTTGATCTCTTGTTTAATAAAGGAACCCAACCATGACAGATTTCACCCAATTGAATTTCTCCCTCAAAGGTAAGGTCGCGGCGATTACCGGCGCGGCCTCGGGTATCGGCCTGGAGTGCGCGCGTATTTTCCTGCAGGCCGGGGCTAAAGTGGTGCTGATCGACCGTGACCAGGAAAAGCTGCAACGCCTGACCGATGAACTTGGCGAAAACGCGTATCCACTGGTCATCGATTTGCTCAACCCGCAGCAGGTTTCCGGCATGCTGCCCGGTATTTTAGCGGCGGCCGGGCGACTCGATATTTTTCACGCCAATGCCGGCGCCTATATTGGCGGCCCGGTGGCAGAAGGGGATCCGGACGTTTGGGATCGCGTGCTTAATCTCAATATTAACGCCGCGTTCCGTTCTGTGCAGGCAGTGCTGCCGCATCTGATCGAGCAAAAGTCTGGCGATATTCTGTTTACCAGTTCGATTGCCGGGGTCGTCCCGGTGATCTGGGAACCGATTTATACCGCCTCAAAATTTGCCGTTCAGGCGTTTGTGCATTCCACGCGCCGCCAGGTGGCCCAATATGGTGTGCGGGTTGGCGCCGTGTTGCCGGGGCCGGTGGTTACCGCGCTGTTGGACGATTGGCCAAAAGCCAAGATGGAAGAGGCTCTGGCCAACGGCAGCCTGATGCAGCCAAGGGAAGTGGCCGAAGCGGTATTGTTTATGGTAACGCGCTCGAAGCATGTCACCGTACGTGATCTGGTGATCCTGCCAAATAGCGTCGATCTCTGATAGGTGAAAATGATGAACAATCAACAGCAGGTCGTTATTGGTGTCGATGTGGGTTCAGGCAGCGCACGGGCAGGGGTTTTTGATCTCTCGGGTACCATGTTGGCGCATGCCAGCCAAGAGATCACCCTGTTCCGCGGTCCGGAAAATTATGTTGAACAATCCAGCCGTGAGATATGGCAAGCGGTGTGTGCCAGCATCAAGCAGGCGGTTGCCGCATCCGGTATTGCCCCAGACAATGTGGCAGGCATCGGCTTTGATGCCACCTGCTCCCTGGTGGTACTCGATGCAGACGGCAACCCCCTGGCAGTAGGGCCATCTGAAGATCCCGACCGCAACATTATCGTGTGGATGGACCATCGGGCAACGGAGCAGGCCGAGCGAATCAACGCTACCGGGCATCCGGTACTTAACTACGTTGGCGGAAAAATCTCCCCAGAAATGGAAACGCCCAAGCTGCTTTGGCTGAAGGAGAATCGTCGTGCGGTCTACGATAGTGCCTGGCAGTTCTTCGATCTGGCCGATTTCCTGACCTGGCGGGCCACTGGGGACTTGGCTCGCTCCGTCTGTACGGTGACCTGCAAATGGACCTATCTGGCCCATGAGAAACGTTGGGATCCGGACTATTTCCGTACCATCGGCCTTGAAGAGTTGGCAGACGAAGCGTTCCGCCGCATTGGGGATCGCATCAAAGAGCCTGGTACGCCTTGTGGCGAAGGCTTGACGACAGAGGCCGCCAAAGAAATGGGATTAGTAGCGGGGACGCCTGTCGCCGTGGGCTTGATTGATGCCCATGCTGGCGGGATTGGTACCGTCGGTGTCGGCGGTGGCGTCACCAATAACCTGGCTTACGTGTTTGGCACGTCGTCCTGCACGATGACCACCACGCAAAACCCGGCCTTTGTTCCAGGCGTTTGGGGGCCATATTACTCTGCAATGGTGCCGGAATATTGGTTGAATGAAGGTGGGCAGAGCGCGGCGGGGGCGGCGATCAAGCAGTTGGTTTCGTTCCACCCCGCGGCACCAGAGGCAACGGAGCAGGCTAAGGCATTGGGTATTTCACTGCCAACCTTGCTGGCCGATTTGGCGCTGGCCAAAATGGTTTCTGCGTCGGAAGCGGCAAAACTCGCCAATGGCCTGCATGTGGTTCCCGAGTTCCTTGGCAACCGCGCCCCCTTTGCCGATCCCCATTCCCGTGCCGTGGTTGCCGGGTTGGGTATGGAAAGCAATCTCGATAATCTGGTGGCCCTGTATGTTGCTGGCATTTGCGGGATTGGCTATGGACTCAGGCAAATCCTCGATGCCCAGTCTCAGATGGGCGTCACCGTTGAGCAGATCGTGATCAGCGGCGGGGCTGGCCGTCATCCGTTGGTGCGGCAGTTGCTGGCGGATAGCTGTGGTTGCGCCGTGCTGACAACCAAGGCGGAAGAACCGGTATTGCTGGGGTCGGCTATCCTGGGCGCTGTGGCGGGGAAGGTTGCCGCCTCGGTGGAGCAAGCGATGGCGCAGTTTTCCGAGTTGGATAGCCAATACCAACCGAATGCGGATTTCCATCAGTTGCACGCTAACCGCTATGAGGCCTATAAGCTATTACAAAGCGCGGCCAAACGGATCCGTGAGGAGCTGCAATAAGCCTGGAAACTCGGGGGGCGCAGCCATGCTGCGCCCCTACTTATTATCTTCTGCCGCTTCCTTCAGTAACCATTCGCTAAATATTTCCATCGCCGGGGTCATTGCCTTCGATTTTAAATGGGTTAACCAATAACCGCCCATGTTGATTTCGGTAGCAAAAGGGCGCACCAACTGTGCGGTGGCGAGCTCCCGGGCAAACATTTTCGCTGGGGCTAACGCCACACCGCCGGAATGGATAGCGCTCTCGATCATCAGACGGGATGAGTCAAAGATGGCGCCATTCACTCTCACCGCCTGCAGACCAGCGGCAGCAAACCAGTTTTCCCACTCTTCAGCACGGTAAGAACGCAGCAAATCCTCTTGCAGCAGATCGGCTGGGGTAACGAGCCGCTTAGCCGTAGCCGGCGTACACAATACGGTCAGCGGAGCATCAAACAGCATCTCGTTATGGGTTGATGGCCACAAACCGGTGCCAAAACGGATGGCGAAATCCAGCCCTTCGGCGGCTAGATTGACGACGTTATTGTTGGTGCGCAGCCGCAGTTCGACAAAAGGATGCTCTTGCCTGAACCGATCAAGACGCGGCAACAGCCAGCCCACGGCAAAGGTGCCGACGGCGGCCACGGTGAGCACCTCCTGGAACTGCCCCCCTTCAAACTGCCGGAAGGCTTTTTCAATATGGCCAAAGGCGTCGGTTAACACGGCAAACAGCGCCCGTGATTCCTCCGTCATTTCTAAACCACGGGGTAATCGTTTAAACAGCACCATGCCCAGGCGTTCTTCAAGCAGCCGCACCTGTTGGCTAACGGCGGCCTGGGTAACATAGAGCTCCAGCGCTGCCCGTGTGAAACTCAAATGTCTGGCAGAGGCCTCAAAAGCACGTAGGGCATTCAGGGGAAGATTAGAGCGCATGGGTATTATCCAAAAGATTTTCTTTATGCTAGAGAAAATTCTTGTCGCTTGTCAATAACGGCCTAACAGAGGATATTTCCCGCCATCTGAAAAGAACTCCGCTGCGTTAATCCATTTTATGTGAGGCAAAACATGGTTAGAAATACATTACGTCAAACCACCCTGATGGTCGCTACGGTTATGCCGTTGCTGTTCGGTAGCGCACCGTTATGGGCGCAACCCGCTAATGCCAAGGCCAATATTCAGCAGCAACTGTCTGAACTGGAGAAAAACTCCGGTGGCCGCCTGGGCGTGGCGCTGATCGATACCGCCGATAATTCGCAGATCCTGTATCGTGGGGATGAACGTTTTCCCATGTGCAGCACCAGCAAGGTGATGGCAGTGTCGGCGTTGTTAAAACAGAGCGAGACGGATAAAAATCTTTTGGCTAAGCGGATGGAGATCAAACAATCCGATCTGGTCAACTACAACCCGATCGCCGAAAAACACCTGGATACCGGGATGACCCTGGCCGAGTTCAGCGCCGCCACTATCCAGTACAGTGACAACACGGCGATGAACAAGATCCTTGAGCATCTTGGCGGCCCGGCAAAAGTGACAGAATTTGCGCGTACTATCGGCGATAAAACCTTCCGTCTCGATCGTACCGAACCCACTTTAAATACCGCCATCCCGGGTGATAAGCGTGACACCACCTCGCCGCAGGCGATGGCAAAAAGCCTGCAAAACCTGACCTTGGGCAAAGCGCTGGGTGAACCACAGCGTGCTCAACTGGTTGAATGGATGAAGGGGAATACTACCGGCGGAGCCAGCATTCGCGCAGGTCTGCCAACCACGTGGGTGGTCGGTGATAAAACCGGCAGCGGTGATTACGGTACCACTAACGATATCGCCGTGATTTGGCCAGCGAACCACGCACCGTTGGTGTTGGTGACCTATTTCACGCAGCCACAGCAGAATGCCGAAGCCCGCAAAGACGTGTTGGCTGCGGCCGCCAAAATTGTCACCGCAGGACTTTGAATCGGGGATATTCACCGCGTAGATGCGCAGTGATTTTTTCAGCATAAAAAAGGCCGGAAAATCCGGCCTTTTCCGATCACGCCTGGCGATTAGTAATCAATGGCATCGCGGATAATCGGGCAGGTCATACAGTGGCCGCCGCCACGGCCACGGCCCAGCTCACTACCGACAATCTCAATCACCTCAACCCCTTCTTTACGCAGTTGGGTATTGGTTTTGGTATTACGGTCGTAAGCCAGCACCACCCCAGGAGAGAGCGCCACCATGTTGTTGCCGCTGTCCCACTGTTGGCGTTCGGTGTCGTAGTCGTTGCCTTCGGTTTCCACCACCCGCAGTTTTTTCAGGTTCAGTGCTCCGGCAATGGCTTCAACAAAGGTGCCTTTATCGCGGCTCAGCTTCATGCCGGTTGGGCCAGAATCCGGGCGCAGCGAGAAGGTTTTGATCTGATTGACGATAGCCGGGTAGAGCGTCACTACATCGCGGTCGCAGAAGGTAAAGACCGTATCCAGGTGCATGGCGGCACGCAGTTTCGGCATGGCGGCAATCATCACTCGTTCAACGCCGGAATGTTTGTTGGCAAACAGCGCGGCGGCCAGCTGGGTGATCGCCTGATGCGAAGTACGCTCACTCATCCCAATCAGCACCGTTTTGTTGCCGATCGGCATCACGTCCCCACCTTCGAGCGTAGCGGTACCGTGGTGCACCGTTGGGTCCCCCCACCAGACGTTAACATTGGCTTCGCCAAAGTCTGGGTGGAACTTGTAGATCGCCGTGGTCAGAATGGTTTCTTCGTGACGGGCAGGCCAATACAGCGGGTTCAAGGTCACGCCGCCGTAGATCCAGCAGGTGGTATCACGGGTATATAAGGTATTCGGCAGCGGTGGCAGCAGGTATTCGGTAATGCCTACCGCTTCGCGGATCAGTTTCAGCTCTTCGTGGTCTGCATAGCCTTCTTTGGCCAGCTCGGTAGTGGAAAGGCCACCGATCAGCACCTCCGCCAACGCCCGTGGTGCCAGGCCATCAAGGAAGCTGCGGGTTTCATTCAAGATCCCCAGTGACACTTCATTAGGCACAATCTGCTGATCCAGGATCCACTTTCTGGCTTCGGGCAGCGCCAGGGTTTCAGCCAGCAGGTTGTGCATTTCCACCACGTCCACGCCGTGTTCACGCATCTTGGTCATGAAGTCAAAATGGTCACGCTTGGCGCGCTCAACCCACAGCACGTCATCAAACAACAGCTCATCACAATTACTCGGCGTTAGCCGGTTATGCGCCTTGCCAGGGGCGCAGACCATGACTTTATGTAATTTCCCTACTTCTGAATGAACACCAAACTTGGACTGCGTCTTTTTTTTAGTCGACATAATGACTTGCCTCGATCAGATTGTGATAACGCCAGTGGCAATGCTGTAGATTGCAGCAACGGCGGCGACCATAACGATTACAAAGAGCCCCATCTCGGCCGGGGTGAACACTTTTGCGTGCTGTTCACGTTTGGCCATAATGTATAGCAGCGTGCCTGGGCCATAGATGATGGCGGAGAGCAGCAGATACTTCATACCACCGGCGTACAGCATCAGCAGTGCGTAGAAGGTGGCGATCAGCGCGAAGATCAGATCCTTTTTATGATCGCGTTTGTCGGTTTCGTAGGTTTCGCCGGTCATGGCCAGCTTCAGCCCATAGGCACCCACCAACAGGTACGGGATCAGCGTCAGGGAACTGGTCAGTTCGAGCGCCAGTTGGAAGGCGTAATCACTAAACAGCGTCAGGATTAAGAACACTTGAATGGTGATGTTGGTCAGCCAGACGGCAGAAGAGGGCACCGCATTGCTGTTTTCGGTAGCGAACACTTTCGGCATACTCTTGCTTTTCGCGGCGGAAAACAGCACTTCTGCCGCCAGCAAAGACCAGGAGAGATAAGCGCCCAGTACCGAAACAATCAGGCCCACGCTGATGAAGATCGCCCCCCAGCGCCCAACGATAGCTTCCAACACGCCCGCCATCGAAGGTTGGCGCAACGCCGCCAGATCGGGACGGAGCAGCACGCCGTAAGACAGCATGGTGATCAGCACCAACAGGCACAGCACCCCGATGAACCCCAACACCGTGGCAATCCCCACGTGGCTGCGTTCTTTGGCATAGCGGGAATAGACGCTGGCACCTTCAATCCCGAGGAAGACGAATACCGTTACCAACATGGTGCTGCGCACCTGGCTGAACAGGGATTCGGGTTCCGCGGTCGGGACGATGGCGGCGGCGGCATGACCTACATAGCCGTAGTCGTTAAGGTGAGAGAGATCACCCACGCTTGCCAAAGAGGCTGCAGAGGCTGCGGTCTCTGGTGTTCCCCAGAAGTTGAGTGCAAACACGTCACTTTTGAAGGCAAAGATCAGCACAATGATAAAGATGAGGATCGGCAGGATTTTGGCGATGGTGGCAATGGTGTTGATCGCCGCAGCGCTTTTAACCCCGCGCAGTACCAGAATGTGGAATCCCCAAAGAATGACCGAGGCAAACAACACCGCGGGAATAGTATTGCCGTCGCCAAATATCGGGAAGAAGGCCCCCAGGGTAGATTTGATCAGCACAAAGTAAGAGACGTTACCAATACAGGTCCCGGCCCAGAAGCCAAGTGCAGAGGCAAATCCTAGATAATCACCGAATCCGGCTTTGGCGTAGATAAACACGCCGGAATCGAGTTCGGGTTTACGTTGCGCCAGCGTTTGAAACACAAAGGCCAGCATTAACATCCCACCGCCCGCAATACACCAGGCGATAATGGCACCAAACCCTCCCGTAGCGCGCCCAAAGGTAGCCGGTAAAGAAAATATACCGGCCCCTATCATGGAGCCCACTACCAGTGCGGTGAGTGACCATAGGGACAGTTTATTCGTTGATGAGCTCGTCATGGTTTTCCTTACTGACACCAAGTCAAATAAAGTATTGCGTAATTAAAGGATAACGTTACCAACCGACTTACGATTAAATCATAGTCATAACCGGCAAATTTTCCTGTCGCAAATAACTTTTTTCTTCAACATCAGCACTGTTGATTCCGATTGTAGGTGAAATGCTGTCGCCTGACGGAATAAAAAACCAATCACGAGAATATTCTTGATTAACAATCCTTTAAAGCTAATGAAATTAATGATAATGCTTTATTTTGGCGGGTTGTAACTTGCAGATATAATTATATTTGTGATTTTTTTGAATAAAATCAATCATATGATAAAAAGTAACGGGTTGTTACTGGCTTGGGGTTCAATGTGTTTCAAGCATAAAAATGCAGGTTGTATAAAAATAGTTAATATATCAAAACCTGTCTATCTGATTCTAGGAAAACTCCTATGATATGAGTAGTCATTCGGATCATGGTTAAAGATGCGCGTTGTGCAGTGAGTGTTAATGTACTAAGATTATTTTTATAAAAAACAGTAGGGTGTGTCACGTCAACCCGGTGATGGATGGAAAACCATGATCAACAGTGTCAGCCAGCAGGCATTAAAGAGTTTAAGTTGTTTTGCCGCCGTCACCTTCTTCTCGACCAGCCAAATGTGTGCCTTCGAGTGTTTCCTCCATGCGAATACCATGGGCATATTGTACTTTGTATCTATTATCGCCAAGCCGTTGTTTTTTATCATTATCGGTTATATGGATGAGGTGGAGAAACTCACCAGGCAAGAAATCATGGTGAAAATAAAATCCATTATCCTGATCATGATTTTCTGGAACATTGTTTCATCCTTGATCAAAACCCAATACATTCATCAGGGATATATTCTACAAAACGGCATATTATTGAATATGGGGATCATCTATTTACTTTACCCTATCATCCTTAAGGGTATTAAGCATTTGAAAATCACTGCGGCCGTGTTTGCCGGGCTGGTTGCCGTTATTGCCCTGTTGGACATTTTCAGCCCGCTGGATACCCAAGATGACCCGCTGTTTATCTCCAGTTATTCGTTTATATGGGTCTGGGGCGGCTACTACATTATTGGCCATGTGCTGGGGGAAGCACCGGGTCGCAGGTTCACCAAAAAAACCAACGTGCAGTGGGCCGCCAGGCTGCTGGTGATCCCCATCGGTATCTCCATGTATTTCTACGAGCTTTATCTATCAACCCATACCCAGATCAGCGTCGCCGGCTGGTTTGTATTGGAGCACTTGCACCTGCTGGGCATGAGCCTGGCGCTGTTTATCCTGTTTGATAATATCGCCATCAAGAGCCGATTGCTTACCCGCGTCGTGGAGTTTATTAGCCCGGCGATGGTGGGCGTCTATATCGTTCACTATAGCGTGTTCTATTTCATTACTACGCTGTATGACTTCAATGACGCCACGCTTAAATTTACCTTACTGGTCCTGGTTTTTGTGGCCTCGGTATTGGTTTCACGGTTGTTGTTACTCAACCGATTTACGGCTCGGATTATCTCCTTCTGACGGGGCAGCCACTGGGATATGGCGAATATTAAAGCCGGTGATGCCTAGTGCCAGAGTGATCAGCGGTGCGGCAATATTAAAGATGGCAAACGGCATGTAGGCCATGGTCGAGACACCCAGTACCGCAGCCATATAAGCGCCGCAGGAGTTCCAGGGGATCAGCGGTGAGGTGACAATCCCGGCATCCGAAACGATGCGCGACAGGTTCTCAGGCGCCAGCCCCCGCTTGGCAAATTCGGCACGGTATAGCCGGGTAGGTAGCAGCAGCGCAATATACTGATCGCCCGCGGCAATATTCAGCCCAATCGCGGTAGCAACCACCGAGGTAAACAGCTTGCCCACGGTTCTGGCCCGCAGCAGCAGCGGCGTAACCAGTTTGTTCAGCAGGCCGAAGTCATCCACCATAATACCAAACGTCACCGCGCCGATAATCAGCCAGATCGTAAACAACATGCTGTCCATACCGCCGCGTGACAGCAGGGCGTCGATCTGCTCAATACCTGAGTTCTCCTGGAAGCCGGTCGCCATCGCCAGCCAGGCCGCCTTGATGGCCAACAGCGGGCTGGCAAGATCGGGCTCGACAATAAAGCGATCGATCACCTGTGGTTGCATAAAGGACGTCATGATCCCCGCCATCAAGGCTGAGCACATGATGGCCAACGGGGCTGGCACCTTGGCGACCGATAATGCCAACAGGAAAAGCAGCGGCAACAGGTTCCACGGTGTGATGTGGAACAGTTCGTTAAAGCGGGTCAGTTCGTTGTTGGTGACGGTGGCATCAAAGGCGCTGTGCTGATTTAGCCCTAACAGGATAAAAGCGATCAGGGCAATGACTGCCGCCGGAACGGTGGTCCAAAGCTGGGCGCGAATATGTTTATACAATTCGACGCCGTTGAGCTGAGCGGCCAATACGGTACTTTCAGACAGCGGCGAGATCTTGTCACCCACGTAAGCCCCGGAAATCACGGCTCCAGCCGTAATTTCTGGTGATAACCCCAGCATATTGGCCAGCCCGACCAACCCGACTCCCAAGGTGCCTGCCGTGGTCCAGGAACTGCCAATACTTAAAGAGACGCCAACGCAGACCAAAAAGGCTATCGGATAGAACCAGTTGGGGGTGATCAATATAATACCGTAATACACCATGGTAGGAATGGTGCCGGACATGTTCCAGGTGCCAATCAGCGCCCCAACGGAAAACAGGATAAAAATGGCCCCCGAGATGGTGGCAATGCCTTTGCGGCCGGACTCGGAAACCTCCTCCCAGCTATGGCCATTCTTCAGGATGACCATAGCGGTGATCATGGTGCTGAGGATGATGGCCACCTGCAAAGGGCCGTTGACGGCTTCAAGTCCAAACAGAGCAACGGAAGATCCGACCAGCAAAATCAACGTGACTATCGGCAGTAGAGCATCCAGATAACTTGGGGCTTTAACAGGGCGGGGAGTTTTAGCTGATTTGCTCATGGGCACGGCTCCACAGACAGTTAAGACAGGAGGGGTCAGGCAACGGCGATACCTGCGGTAGCTACTGAGGTAAGTATAGCCATGGGCGGTATAGGGCAATGATTATTTTCACTATTGCGGGTCAGCGTTGAAGCTCTGTAAACGTGCAACGATCTGCCGATCCAGTGGCAGACAGCGGAAATCGGTCATGATCTGCAGCTCTGCCGCCGAATTGAGGGTGGTAAGATAGCTTTTTCGGAACTCGGTTGGCGTCATGCGGCAATATTTGTTAAAGGCAAAAATTAGCTGTTTGTGGCCGCTAAATCCGCAGGTGTAGCTGATGTCGGTGATCGGGATAGTCGTGTCTTTCAGCAGTAGTTTGGCCTTATTAATTCTGATCATGGTCAGATATTCTTTAAAATTGTAGCCGCTGATCTTTTTGAAGATACGGGAGAAGTGGTGGTAGCTGACGCCAGCGTGCTCGGCAATGGTGGCCAGGTTGAGCTCATCGTCAAAATGCTGGTTGATAAACTCAATACCGTATTTGACCAGCTGTTGGTCTTTTTTCCTGACGCCAACCTGCTGTTGATCTGCCTGGTTTGGCGCTGCGGCGGCAAGCGTGCCCAACAGATGATAAACCAGGGCAATGCGGGTAAACGAGGGTTGTGCTGTGACCAGGTTATCGAGCAGGGCGATCACGGCGTTGCTAATCTGCCGTTCTGCTGCGCGGTCGCCCTGATTAAATATCAGCGGGGCCGGATGAGTTTCATCAAACAGATGAGGGGAAAACTGGATGGTCAGCAGTTGGCTGTTTGGGGCGCGAGCTTCAAGAGAATGAATTTCGTCCGGGTTGATATACAACATGCTGCCCGCACTGGCCACCGAGGTGGCATGGCCTAGTGTCACGGAAAATTCTCCGGACAAGATGCAGATCAGCTCAGGGGCCGAGTGCCAATGGGGTTCGCAGTAGTAAACCTCGGCGGCGAAAACGTTGAGCTTTTCGGCGTCAAACGAGATCAGCTCATAGCCGCTGCCCTCATGGATCGCTGCTTGCGCCTGCCGATGGGATTGCGGCTTGGGTTGCCGGATGACAGAGAAAGGAAACATCGGCTTATTTATCCCCAGAGGCTGGTGATGAAAATACGGGGGTGGGATCTTTCTCCCTCACCCTAACCCTCTCCCCAAGGAGAGGGGACAGCCCATGCCACCGTGTGATCCCTGTGTTCAACCTTTGCATCGAACCAACACCTCATACCTATCGCTCTTAACCAAATTACATCACCGTACCAGCTCCCTCTCCCTGTGGGAGAGGGTTGGGGTGAGGGGTCACACGGCGGCAGGCTCCGCCAGTGCAGCCTCCAACTCCTGCTGAGTAATAGCAATAGCCAGGAACTCCGTCAGGGCGATAAACAGGCCGCAGAACAGATCCGGAGCAATCGCGATGAGCTTTTCGCGCATCAGCGCCTCCGGCAAGCCGTTTTTGCTGACCAATAACTTCACCACGCGGTCAAAAGCCGGCGGGGTAGCGATCAGCTGTTGCAACGAATTATCCACCTTTAGCGGTAAATAATAGGGCTTGGCGCACAGCTTGACCACCGTGCTCAGCGCGATATCCCGCGAAGAACGCGCTACGTGAAGCTGGTACTCGCCAGGATCGACCACCCAAGCGGCCATGCCTGGATGGAAACAGGCAAAGTCCGGCCATTCGAGCGTCATGGTCACCATTTTGCTTTCACCCGCCTCAAGGTGCACTTTGGCAAAGGCTTTCAACGCCAGGACTTCACGTGCCAGATCTCCCTGCGGTGCAGTCAGGTAAAGCTGTACGATCTCTTTACCGGCCCGATCGCCACGGTTGGTCACCTCAACGCTGACGGTTAAGGGCTGCCCCTCCTCAAGTTCCGTGACCGAAGTCGCCAGCTTGGCATAGCTAAACTGGCTATAGCTCAGGCCAAAACCGAATGGGAACTGCGGCGTCAGCTTACGTCGGTCGTAGTAGCGATATCCGACATACAGCCCTTCGCTGTAGTGATGGCGCAGGTTTTCACCTGGGTAATCGAGCCAGGCCGGAGTTTCTTCCAGAGTGTTAGGCACCGTAACCGTCAGCTTGCCACAGGGGTTGGCCCGGCCAAATAGAATATCTGCCACCGCACGGCCCATGCCCTGGCCCGCAAAGAAGGTCTCCAGCAGGGCTTTGCAGTCTGATAGCCAAGGCATCACCACCGCATCGCTGTTAGCCAACACGACCACCACATTAGGCTGCCGTTTGGCTACCGCACGGATCAGCGCTTCATGGCTAGGCAAGATATTCAGATCCCGGCGATCGCCGTTTTCGCCATCTTCGCCAATGGCAGTGCTGACGAACACCACGGCAACGTCCGCCTTGCGGGCTAGCTCAACCGCATGTGCCTGTGCTTGCAGGTCGACGTGATTATCATCAGGTGTGCCGATGGCATAACCGATCTGGAAGTCGTTACCGGCCACCTCGAAAATTTCATCCAGCGGACGATCGAGCATGTAAGGCACGGTGGTAGCACAGCCCGAGCCCTGGATCACCGGCTCCTGCGCCGGTTTACCCAATACGGCGATGGTGGTTTTCTTGCCTGGTTGCAGCGGCAGGATATTCCCTTCGTTTTTCAATAACACCATCGATTCGGCAGCCAACTGTTGTGCCAAGCGATGATGTTGCGGGTAATCGGCCTTGGTACCCGGTTTGCGGTGGCGCTGCACCTTGTCGATCAGCGTTAACATCCGCAAGCAGGCAGTATCGAGAACCTCTGTAGGGATTTCTCCGCGTTCGATCGCCTGCAACAGTTCCTGTTTATCACGCTGGGTTTCCGGCATGGCCAAATCGTTGCCCGCCAGCAAGGAAGCGGGGCGGTCTTTGATGCCGTACCAGTCGGACATCACCAGTCCGTCATAGCGCCACTCATTGCGTAGCACCTCGGTCAGCAGCCAGTGGTGTTGCGACGTTTGCACGCCATTGAGCCGGTTATAGGACGACATCACCGTCCAGGGGTTGGATTTGTCGATTGCCCGCTTGAATCCCGAAAGGTAAATCTCCCGCAGCGCCCGTTCTTCCACCACCGAATCCATTTCGGTACGGCGGTATTCTGAGTTGTTGGCGGCAAAGTGCTTCAGGCTGGCACCCACGCCACCGTCCTGCAGCCCGTTGATCAGAGCTGCGGCCACGTCACCGCTGACCACCGGATCTTCCGAGTAATATTCATAGCCACGGCCTGCCAAAGGCGTGCGGCGAATATTGATCCCCGGGCCAAGCAGAATGCCTACGCCCATCTCCTGGCACTCTTTGGCCAACGCCTCGCCCATTTGGTACACCAGGTCTACGTCCCAGCTACAGGCCAGGGTGGAACCATTAGGGAAGCAGGTAGCCGGTTTGGATTTGCTGAACAGCGCCTCAGAGCCGCCTTTTTGTTCTTCCTGTTCTACCTCGCCTGCGCTTTGGCCAATCACGGCCAGAAAATCGCTAATGTGCCAATTTTCCCCCTGTTCGATTTGGCTGGTGCTGTAACGGACGCCGTAGGTGCCATCCGTCATCACAATGTCGCTAATGCCATGCCGCGGGAAACTGGCCGTGCGCCACAAGCCGCTACCGCTGAGCAGCGCCACTTTCTCTTCGGCAGTCATGGCGGCAATGATGGCGTGGAAATCTTTTTTCATAGTGATACCTGCTGGTTACTGCGCACTAGCTTTGCGCAATTCGATGTCTTTAATGATATTTCGGTAGGTGTGCTCATCCAGCTTGTAGAAGAAGATAAACAGCATACCCAGGGCAAACATCAGGCCAGGGAACAGCGTCATCATCATATTGATGCCGTTGAGCGCGTTGGCGCTGATATGCTCGGACGAGTAGTCAAAGTAATCGAGCATCAAGCCGGCACAGCCGCCGCCAATCGCCATGGCAATTTTGGTGATGAAATTAAAGAAGCCATAAATTGCCCCTTCGGTACGTACGCCGTGTTTCCATTCGGCATACTCCACGGTATCGGCAATCATCGACCACATCGCGACAAAGCCCATCCCCAGAGTAATGCTGTACAGGCACACGCCAGTCATAATCAGGTAGGCGTTATCTCCTGCCAGGAAGTATTGGAACAGCAAGCCGACAATCCCGATCAGCAGCCCCAACTGGACCATTTTCTTTTTGCCCATCAGGCTGATGATCTTTTCTGAGATCACTGTACCCGCCACATAGGCCGCAGATTGGATGATGAAGAATTTGGCGGTAAAGCTTTCATCCCCCAGGGTGTATTTGATGAAGTAGATCGCAATGGCCATCCATACCGTATAGGCGATATAGAAAAACACCGTGAACAGGGAAAGATGAATTAACGGCAGGTTGCCGGAAACGGCGGTGATCATCTCTTTAAGCGTGGGAGCCTTTTGATCTGGCAGGCTTTTCACCCGCTCTTTGGTCATGCCAAAGCAGGCCAGGAAAAAGAAGGTGGCCAACAGGCTAAAGCAGCTGACGGCAAACACATAGCCCATCTTCTGATCGGTAAACTGTGAAATCAGCATGTCGGCAGTGGTCGAGACAATCAAGTAACCGACGATGGCCAACACAAAGCGGTAAACCGACAGCGAAGCCCGCGAGCCTTCGTGCTGGGTCAGCATATTGGTCATGGCTGAATAGGGCGTGTTGACCGCCGTGTAGGCCAGGCAATAGAGGGTGTAGGTGATCAGCGCGTAATAAAATTTATAGTCACTGTCGAAGGTGCTGAAACACAGGACCGTCAATATCCCCAAGGGCACCGCGCCGTACAGCAGGTAAGGGCGCAGCTTGCCGTGCCGGGTTTGGGTTTTATCGATAAAGTAACCGACAAAGATATTAAAAATCGCATCCAGTACCCGGGCGATCACAAAGATCAGGCTCGCCTGTACCGCGCTGATGCCGTAAATATTGGTATAAAAAAACAGTAGGAACAGGGAGACAAAGCCAAACGACAGGTTGGAGGCCAGATCGCCAAAGCCATAGCCAATCTTTTCCCGTACGCCGACCTTCACATAACTGTCTGAGACGATTTCTGTTGTTTTCATTTTACTTACTCACTCAGGTTGATTCGCCTTGAGTATACCGAGAGCGCCAAGGGTGGCTTGCCAGCGGTTGTTTATACAGTTCCTATTTTTTGCTCGCCCCCGGCTTTGTCATGGAGTTGTGAGAAAGCTCACAGGTATTACATGTTCGACCGTAGTGGCGCTGCATGCTGCGCCCGATTCTCACATATGGCGTTTGGTGCACTTATAAACTGCATACCCTGCGTCTTCCGCCATGTTATGGTTTGCCTTAGGCTGACTGAAAATTTATTCAGGAGCCAACCACCATGAAAACCGACGCATCAAACGCCCTATCTCTGTCACCCTCGGCCCTGCGTGGCGGGTTAATCAGCCTTGCGTTACCTACGCTGCTTTCCTCTCTGGGCAGCAGCATCACCAACGTTAGCCTACCCACATTAGCGCAAGTGTTCGGTGCTTCGTTTCAAGATGTGCAGTGGGTAGTGATCGCTTATCTGCTGGCGATCACCACGCTGATTGTGGGCGTTGGACGGTTGGGGGATATCATCAGCCGTCGCACGCTGTTACTGGCCGGGCTCAGCCTGTTTATGCTCGCCTCGCTGGGTTGTGCTGTCGCTCCTACCATCTGGTGGCTGATTGCGGCCCGTGCTGCGCAAGGGCTAGGGGGCGCAGTGATGATGGCTATCACCCTGGCGCTAGTTGGTGAAACCATCAGCAAGGATAAGGTCGGACGGGCGATGGGGTTGCTTGGCACCTTGTCCGCAGTGGGGACCGCGCTTGGCCCTACGCTGGGTGGCGTCTTGATTGCCGGGTTCGGCTGGCAGTCAATTTTCCTGATCAATCTGCCGCTGGGGGGCGTTGCGCTATTTTGCGTTTATCGCTATCTCCCGCAAACCGATCCGCAGCAGGTAACGAAACCGGGGGGTTTTGATTTCGTCGGAATGGCCTTGCTCGGTTTGACGCTGGCGCTATTTTCGCTGGCCATGACGTTAGGGCACGGCCATTTCGGCTCGCTCAATAGCCTGCTGCTGTTGGGAACCGCCGTTGCGGCCAGCGCGTTCGTCTGGGTTGAGAGAAAAGTGGCAAGCCCGCTGGTCCAACTGACCCTGCTGCGTCAGCCAATCCTGAACAGCGGCCTGCTAACCAATATGCTGGTGAGTACGGTGATCATGACGTCCTTCGTGGTAGGGCCGTTCTATCTTGCACACGGGCTAGAGTTAGCGCCACAGCAGGTTGGCTTGGTAATGTCCGCCGGGCCGCTGATCGCCGCATTGGCGGGTGTGCCATCGGGATATCTGGTCGACCGCTTCGGGGCACCGCGGATGATTAGCCTGGGATTACTTGGTGTTTGCCTGGGAGCATTAACCTTATCGATGATGTCAGCCACGCAGGGCGTTTTGGGCTATATCTTGCCGATCTGCCTGATCACCGCAGGCTATGCCTTATTCCAGGCGGCCAACAACACGGCGGTGATCAAACAGGTTGGCATCGAGCGGCGTGGGGTAGCTTCTGGTCTGTTAAATCTGGCGCGCAACCTTGGCTTTATCATCGGGGCCTCCGCCATGGGGGGCATATTCGCTTTGGCCTCGGCAACTAGCGATATACGGTTAGGGAGCGCGGTCGGTTTACATCTGACCTATCTGGTGGCAGCCGTTTTAGCGGGGCTCGGGTTGTTGATGGCGCTGTGGAGTCAGTTTTATCACAGAGGGCAGCCTGCCACACAAAAGTGACGTTGTCACATATTCGGCTGCCACTAACATCTCTTTCACAATGGTTCACGGCCGCGCTACGATAATATATCTTGCCCAGCCTAACGTTAAGAGAGAAATGATGAACCAACCTATTGCCACCGTGGCCTTGGAAAAGGCCTATCGCTTGCTTAATCACGGCCCAACGGTGTTGGTATCCGCCAGCCATGACGGTGTCAATGACGTGATGGCCGCCGCCTGGGCCTGTGCGCTGGACTTCTCGCCGCCGAAGCTGACGGTCGTGCTGGATAAGATGACCAAAACCCGTGAGCTGATCGAGCAAAGTGGGTGCTTTGTGATCCAGGTACCCACTGCGGCCCAGCTACAGCTGACCTATGAGGTCGGTAATCGCAGCCTGCATACCGAACCCGACAAACTGGCAAACTGTGGCGTCGAGCTATTCAGCTTTGACGATCGGCCACTGCCTTTTGTGGCCGGATGCTCCGCCTGGCTAGCGTGTCGGCTGATCCCGGAGCCACATAATCAGCAGGCCCACGATCTGTTTATTGGCGAAGTGACCGGTGCCTGGTCCGATACGCGGGTATTTAAAGATGGCCACTGGCATTTTGACTCAGCCGAACCTGCGCTGCGCAGTTTGCACTACGTTGCCGGTGGGCAGTTTTACGCCATCGGTGAATCACTGATGGCCAAGGTGAAGTGAGCCGATCATTTAGCGAATCGGCGCGATCCCACCACGCAGAGGATAATCCCCAGCGTGGTGGCCAACATCAGCAGGCTGACGGGTTCATGCAGTAAGCCTGCTGCCAGCGCCAGGCCAAAAAAGGGCTGCAGCAATTGCAGTTGGCCCACGCTGGCAATACCGCCCTGGGCCAGGCCCCGGTACCAAAAGATAAAACCAATCAGCATGCTGAACAGCGAAACGTAGGCCAGGCTTATCCAGGCTGGCAGGCGGATAGCCTCCAGAGAAGAGGGCAACAGCAGCAGTGAGGTCACCAGCATAACGGGTAATGCCAACAGCAGAGCCCAACAGATCACCTGCCAGCCTCCCAGCTTACGCGACAGTTTAGCCCCTTCGGCATAGCCCAACCCGCAAACCACCACCGCAGCCAGCATTAAGGAATCCCCGGTCAGTGAAGCGGAAACTCCCTGAGCAAACGCAAAACTCATCACCAACAGGCTGCCGATAATGGAAAAGAGCCAGAAAGCGGGACGAGGGCGCTCACCACCCCGTAGCACGCCAAATATCGCGGTGGCCAAGGGCAGCAGGCCGAGAAAGACGATGGAATGGGCCGTAGTCACATGTTGCAACGCCAACGCGGTTAACAGTGGGAAGCCTACCACCACGCCTAACGCAACGATCACCAGGGAGAATACCTGATCGCCTCGTGGCCGCTGTTGTTTAAACAGCCCTAACAGCAGGAACGCGAACAGACCCGCGATAGAAGCACGAGCGACTGTAAGAAATAGAGGATCAAAACTGAGCACGGCGATTCTGGTGGCGGGGAGTGAACCACTGAAGATCACCATGCCCAAAAAGCCATTGAGCCAGCCGCTGGCGCTATTTTGCTCGATCTTCACCTGCATGGGACACCCTTATTTTCGACGCTGGAGGATTGTGGATCGGCATGTTATGCCGCAAAATCATGACAATCAAAAAATTGTCATGGATACAAGTTGCTATGGCACGAGCCCGTTACAAATCGCTGGTCGATAGCTTTGCCGCTGATATTCGCGCAGGGCGTCTTACTCCAGGGACCCGTTTACCCACCCATCGCCAACTTGCCGCCCAGGAACGCATGTCGTTGGTCACTGCCTCACGGGTGTATGCGGAACTTGAAGTGATGGGGTTAGTCAGCGGGGAAGCGGGCCGGGGGACCTTTGTCCGGGAGATTTCGCTGCCGCCGGGTTTGGGCATCGATCAGCAAGCCGTCGCCACGGACATGCTCGATCTGAACTTCAATTACCCGACGCTATCGTCACAAAGCGAATTGCTGAGAGCAGCGTTGCGTCAGTTGGCTTCCTCCGGCGATCTGGACGCATTGCTACGCTATCAACCCCATGCAGGTCGGCCACACGAGCGAGCGATCGTAGCCAGACATCTGAGCCACCGTGGCTTAAACCTGGCGGCAGAGAACGTTTTACTGGTTAATGGCGCTCAACAAGGGTTAACCGTCGCCGTGATGGGGATGTTGCAACCGGGCGACGTGGTCGCGGTTGATGCCCTGACCTACCCGGGCTTTAAAATCCTGGCCGAGAGCTACCATCTTGAGCTGGTCGCCATTCCCGCGTTAAGCGACGGCCCTGATTTGACTGAACTTGAACGGCTATGCCAGCGCCGACAGGTGCGGGCCGTTTACTGCATGCCAACGTTGCATAATCCGCTTGGCTGGGTGATGAGCGAGCCCCTGAGGCATCGGTTGGTGGCGCTGGCGCGTGAGCATGGGCTGCTAATCATTGAGGATGCCGCCTACGCCTATCTGGCAGAGAAACCGCCATTGCCGTTAGCGAGTCTCGCCCCTGAATCCACGGTATATATCTCCGGTTATTCCAAGAATGTTGCGACCGGGTTGCGTGTTGGCATAGTGGCCGCCCCGGAAAAATGGATCCCCGCATTGGAACGAGCCATCAGGGCAACCACTTGGAATACCCCAGCGATCATGACCGCGATCCTGTGTGAGTGGATCGAAGACGGCACCGTTATG
Source organism: Serratia sp. NCCP-200 (assembly GCF_059697885.1). Lineage (NCBI taxonomy): Bacteria > Pseudomonadati > Pseudomonadota > Gammaproteobacteria > Enterobacterales > Yersiniaceae > Serratia > Serratia sp. NCCP-200. The sequence continues at coordinate 572,550 of NZ_BAAKUJ010000003.1, read as the reverse complement.
CGGCTAGAGGACGAAAAACGCCAAGATGCCCGATTACGTCAGTCAATAGCTCGGGAAGCACTGAGCGAGCTGAACTATATTGGCCACCCTGATTCGTATTTTCTGTGGTTACCCTTGCCTGAGGAGGTCAGGGCGGATCGCATCGCCGCAGCCCTGCTAAAAGAGCGTATTTCGCTCTCTACTGCAGAACCTTTTGCTACCTCGGTTCATATACCACATGCCCTGCGTTTGGCGTTGGGTTCGCTGCCGCTGCCTACCCTGCGTGAGGCATTAACAACGGTTAAGCGGGTCATAAAGTTGCACTGTTATCTTTAGAGGGGCCGTGGGCGCAGCATGTGTGCACATCGCTTTGTCATCAATCTTACCGCATGGCGTTTTTCCCAAATTCCATGCGGTCCCTCTATTCATAGCCTAAATATCTGATAACTTAATCCCACGCGTTATTTTATGGATAATTGATCCCCAGGGAGACAGCGGTGCGTCATTTCGAATTCAAAGATGATAAATCAAACAAATTTTGGCAAATCGAGCAGTCGGACAGTGACTTAAACCTGCGCTGGGGCAAGATTGGTACGCAAGGGCAAAGCCAGACCAAGAGTTTTGATAACGAAGCCAAGGCCTCGGCTGCCATGACCAAGCTGGTGAAGGAAAAAACCGGCAAAGGCTACGTTGAAATTGCCGTTGATGAAAACGCCACCATTGGCACCACAGCGCCAAAACCGAAGGTCGAACCAGCAGAAAAACCCCGCGCTGAGCCAATAAGCGATACCCCAGCAGAAAGTACGCCTCAGATCTCTGCTGCCACCATACTCTCGCAATCCGTTGTCTCTACGGACATCGCCAAACCGGCTGGCGAAACACCCCCATGGTTAGCCAGTGGAGACCCGATTTCCTTACCGAAGAATTTAAGCGTTCAGGCATTGGCCAACCGCGCCCATTCGGGCGAAAAGCCGGAGCTAAACGATAAGCAGAGCTGGATCAAGCTTCGCAACCACCTCTATAAAAGTGACGATTTTCAGACTGACTTTGACTCCTCGTCTGCGGAGTTGCGCCAGACTTATGTTGCAAGCTGGCAACGGTTGGCCGATCAACAGATGGACGGCACCATTGAGTCAGATGCGGTGTTGTTTGCCCTGGCATGCAATGCCGGTAGCAACCGCTATTACGGCGATAACAAGACAGATATTACCGACTTTTTAGTGGCCAGAAAGGGATTGCCGTACGCGATTGATGTGCTGCTACTGGCGCAAGGGATCTGTGTTGAATCAAACTGGGATAGTGATGCGCAAAAGCACAGTTACTACCTCAATACAGATATCGTAGATCCGCTAAGCGGCTCGTGGATGTCCCCTTATAGCTGCGCTGAGCTGCATTTCCGTAAGTTCCTGGCTTGTGCCGATGAGGCCGAATGGCAGATTTGCGTGGATAAACTGCTCGCAGGCTTGCCGCAGCTGCATGTTAGCCGCCAGCCGTTGATTGCCTTGTTACTGCCTGAACGCCCAGATATCGCGAACCGGTTAGCCGGTGAGTTGCTCCAACAGGGGGATAGTGACGTCACGCCATGGCTACAGTTGGTCGCCACCGACGAAGCTGTCCTGAAGTCGTTAGGGGCAATGAGCCGTTCTGTGTATCGTCACGCTGCATTCCTTAACTGTGAATTTAGTATCGCCACGCTGATAGCGGAGCGCGGCGTTAACGCGGTACCGATCCTGGCCTACCAGCCGGAAATAACCCTTACCGGTGATGCTCTGGCCTGTATTGGCACACCAGCAGCAATTACCGCGCTGGCACAGGTTTCCGGCCAGGGTAAAGCGTTTCTGGCGCGGTTTATCGACGCCGCGCACCGCTGGCCGTTGGCATCGATCCCGGCGCTTGCCGAGCTGTTGGCCTCTAACAATAAAGACAGCGGCATGCTGAGCGCTTGCTTAAGCAATCTGCTGCTGGCCAATCCTGAGCAAGTGGCCCAGTTACTTCCCTGGATGAGCGGGGCAGCGCAAGCCCAGGTGCAAGATTTGATTGCCCGCGTATCTGGCCCGGTTGAATTAGCCGATGAGGCTGATTTACCCCTGGTGCTGGTCAGCCCGCCTTGGCTACAGAAAAAGAAAAAGCGCGAAGCGGCAGTCCTGGCACTTGAGCCACAGGCGTTGGCACCGGTACTCGATTTAACCGATGAAGAGAAAAAACGGTGGTTAGCGCTGAATGGCTGGGAAGAAAAACGCTATCAGGCTGCCGCAAAAAATATGAATACGCTGGCCAATGAGCTGGGTTTCCAGATTTATCAATCAGGTAACCGGAAGAGCCAGAACGAAACGGCAGCCATTGCCATCAGAAACCGCGATACGCAGGGCCTGATCGACGCCTGGAAGGCCCAGCTTGCACAAACCAGTTGGTCAAACTTTAGTATGCGTTTTACCTCGCTGCTGCCCGATGAGATGGCGCTGGCCTTATGGAACAGTTTGTCAGCTCACCAATGCAGCGGTGAGGAGTATATGGTGGCCAATTTCGGTGAAGCAGCGTTACCTGGCCTGATCAACGCGGTGCGCTCTCGCCCAACAGAACTGACCAATGTCTGGAGCCACGTGGGTGCAAGCGAATTGGCCCCGCTGATTGCCCGTGCCTACCTCAAGCTGAAAACGCTGCGAAGCGAAGCTCTGCAGTGGCTGTGCAAATATCCGCACCACAGCGTTATCGGCTTACTCCCCGCGGCATTAGGCAAAAAAGGGGAAGCCAAAGATTGCGCCACCTCGGCGTTACGGATGCTGGCCACGCAGGGGCACGAAGCGTTGATTATGCAGACCGGCGAGGCTTACGCCGATCCAGAGGTAACCGACGCACTGCGCGCCATGCTGGATGAAGATCCGCTCGATCGCTTCCCGAGTAAAATCAGTAAATCTCCTGACTTTTATCAACCCGCTGGCTGGCGTCGTCCGTTACTGAAAACGAGTAAAAAAGCCTTACCGGACAGCGCGCTGGAACACTTGGGAACCATGCTGCGCTTCCCGGTCAGTGAGGGGCAGTATGAAGGGATCAATCAGGTAAAACAGGCTTGCGATCCAGACTCACTGGCAGACTTTGCCTGGGATATGTTCTCGGCATGGTTATTTGCTGCAGCGCCGTCAAAAGAGGGCTGGGCCTTTATGTCTCTCGGCCTGTTTGGTACCGATGACACCGCACGCAAGCTCACGCCGTTTATTCGTGCCTGGCCGGGAGAGGCTCAGCACCAGCGGGCGGTTAACGGCCTGGAAGTGCTGAATCAGATTGGTTCCGACGTGGCGCTGATGCTGCTGAACGGTATCGCGCAGAAGGTCAAATTTAAAGGCTTACAGGATCGGGCGCGGGAAAAGATTGCGGCCATTGCCGAAGCCCGCGAGTTAACCATTGAGGAGTTGGAGGATCGTTTAGCGCCGGATTTGGGGCTGGATGAAAACGGCTCGCTGCGGCTGAACTTTGGCGATCGCCAGTTTACCGTCAGCTTCGATGAAACCCTGAAACCGTTCGTGCGCGATATGGATGGCACCCGCCTGAAAGACCTGCCGAAGCCGAAAAAGACCGACAATCAGGAACTGGCCAATGAAGCGGTGAACATCTTCAAGCTGCTGAAAAAAGATGCCCGCACCGTGGCCGCCCAGCAAGTGGTGCGCCTGGAAATTGCCATGTGCCAGCGTCGCCGCTGGACAACCGAGCTGTTCGAACTGTTCTTGGTGCGCCATCCGCTGGTTCGCCATTTGGTGCAACGCCTGGCTTGGGGCGTCTATCTGGTGGACGATGATTCTACACACGGCGGCAAATTGGTGGACTGTTTCCGCGTTGCCGAAGACGGCAGCCTGACCACCGCAGAGGATGACGAATACAGCTTGCCGCAGGGCGATAACGTGCGCATTGGTATTCCCCACGCGTTGGAGTTGCCTGATCACCAGGCGGCAGGTTTCGGCCAATTGTTTGCCGACTATGAACTGTTGCAACCGTTCGTGCAGTTAGGCCGCGATACTTACAGCCTGACCGAACAAGAGCGGGAAAGCCGTGAGCTGCTGCGCTGGAAAGGGGCCGTAGTTCCCACCGGTCGTATTCTTGGGCTGGCTAACAAAGGCTGGCGCCGTGGCGATGCCCAAGACGGCGGCGCAATCATGGACTTTATCAAACCCATCGATCGCCGGTTAGGGTTTAGCCTGTCCTTTGAACCCTGCATTATCGTGGGCATGGTCGATGAATACCCTGAACAGACGCTGGAGACGGTGGTGATCGACGACGGCCAGTATTACTGGCAGCGAACCGAAGAACGCAAACCGTTCACTATTGTGGATGACATCGTCATCAGCGAACTGATCCGCGATATGGAAGCCCTGCGCGCCTAAGCTTGCCTTGATCCCGACGCATGTCGGGATCGTACCGCCTACCAAGAGAATCCATCCCTATGTCTGAACAACAACAAAAAATGCAGCGGCCACCAGCGGAAATTCAATACGCGGAACAACTTGCCCTGTTGGCAGAGTTGGATAACCAACCGCGCCCGCCGGGCTGGGCACTGAGCCTGAATGCCGCCCGGCGCTTTATTCTGGGTGACGAAAAGTTGGGCATTGAGCGCAAAATCGTCGCCGACGTGGCCTCGATTGAGCGGATGTTGGTTACGCTGGCGACTGGCCGCGGCCTGATGTTGGTTGGTGAACCGGGCACCGCCAAATCCATGCTGTCTGAACTGCTGGCGACCGCCATTTCTGGCACTTCCAGCCTGACGATCCAGGGCGGGGCATCGATTACCGAAGATCAGATCAAGTATTCATGGAACTACGCCATGCTGATTAACGAAGGGCCCTCGTTGAAAGCGCTGGTTCCGGCACCGCTTTATCAGGGTATGCGCGACGGCAAAATCGTGCGTTTTGAAGAGATCACTCGTGCGCCGTTGGAAGTGCAGGACTGCCTGCTGGGCATGTTGTCCGATCGCGTGATGACCATCCCCGAGCTGAATGATGACCATAACCTGCTGTATGCGCAGGAAGGATTCAACATTATCGGCACCGCCAACACCCGTGACCGCGGCGTGAACGAAATGAGTGCCGCCCTGAAGCGCCGCTTTGATTTTGAGACCGTATTTCCGATCATGGATTTCCAACAGGAACTGGATTTGGTGGCTACGGCGTCCAACCGGCTGTTGGAAAAGAGCGCCATTCCTCATACCGTCCCCGCCGAGGTGTTGGAGCTGCTGGTCACCACCTTCCGCGATCTGCGTGGCGGTGAGAAATCAGCGGGTAAAGGCGGTGGCGACAGCGCCATGGATCGGTTAACTGCCGTGATGTCGACCGCCGAGGCGGTGAACGTAGCCCATGCGGTTGGGGTGCGGGCATGGTTTCTTGAACAGCGCAGCGGTGAGCCTGCCGATCTGGTGGAATGTATCGCCGGGACGGTGGTTAAAGACAATGCGGACGATCGGGCAAAACTCAGGCGCTATTTTGAGCAAAAGGTCGCGAAAAAGCCCGGCAACCACTGGCGAGCCTATTACCAAGCCAGACACCGTTTGCCTTAAAGGCGCTGCGTAATGAATAAATCACCGGAAATCATTGGCATCCGCCACCACAGCCCGGCCTGTGCCCGGCTGGTAGCGGCGAGAATTAGCGCCCTGAAACCGCGCTACGTGCTGATAGAAGGGCCGATGGACTTCAACTCCCGGCTTGATGAGCTGTTTTTGCCCCATAAGCTGCCGCTGGCTATCTATAGCTATGGCGTGCCGCAACAGCCTGGGCAGGGCGTGCGCAGAGGTTCCTGGTCACCGTTTGCCGAGCATTCTCCAGAGTGGCAGGCGCTGCAACAAGCGCGGGCGATCAAGGCGGAAATACGCTTTATGGATCTGCCGGCCTGGCATGTTGCGTTTGCCGATATTGCTAACCGCTACGCCGATTTAGCCGATGCCGAACAACAGCAACGGGCAGAGGATTTTGAACAGGCACTGAGCCAAGAGCTGGGCATTCAGGGGAGCGATGCGCTTTGGGATCGGTTATTTGAAGATCAGTGCGACGTGCGCGAGCTGGAGCAACGTCTAAGCCACTATTTCGAACGGTTACGCGGAGAGGTTCCCGGTTCGCAGGGCAACCAGGATCGTGAAGCCATGATGGCCCGTTGGATCCGCTGGGCCATGGATCAACGGGACGGGGCCGTGTTAGTGGTGTGTGGCGGCTATCACGCACCCGCCTTGATGAAGCTGTGGCATAACCTCCCCGGTGAAGATCATGAGCCTGAACTGCCTGCTATAAGTCAATGTTTTGATGACTGGCAAGGCGACACTCAATACACCACCGGCTCTTATTTGGTGCCCTACAGCTATAAGCGGCTGGATGCTTTCACTGGCTATGCTTCCGGCATGCCGTCACCGGCGTTTCAGCAGTGGGTGTGGGAATTTGGCTTGGAGCAGGCCGGGCTATACGCTTTCCAACGCATACTTGAACGGCTGCGCAAGCTTAACCTACCGGCGTCTACCGCCGATATGGGCGCGGTTTATCTACGGGTTCAGGCACTTGCGCGGCTGCGCGGCCACCAGTTGCCGTTACGCAATGACTGGTTGGATGCCATGGCCGGTTCGCTGGTGAAAGAGGCGATGGATGTCCCGCTGCCGTGGACCTATCGCGGTCCTTTACGGCCAGGAACCGAGCCTATCCTGGTACAGATGATGGCGGTATTGGCCGGGGAGTCTCACGGTAAATTGGCGGCCAATACGCCACGTCCGCCGTTGTTGATTTCGCTGGAGCTCGAACTTGAACGGTTGGCGATTACGATCCCCTCGGAGGTCAAACTCGACCTGCTTAAACCTGAGGATCGCCAGCGCAGCAGAGCTTTACATCAGTTATCGCTATTGGCGATCCCGGGCATCCACTGCCTGAAAGGCGTTGGGCAAGCCATGTCGGGTGAAATGAGCGAACACTGGCAGCTTCGAGCACCGCTTGAGCAGGTTGCTGCGCTGATTGAGGCGGCCTCCTATGGTGCTACGCTTGCCGATGCCGCACTGGCCAAGCTGGAAGAAGCCTTGCTGGAGCTGCACGGTAGCCAGGGGATAGTGGTTGCGCTGGTTAAATTACTGAATCAGGCGGCGTTGGCCGGGCTGGCGGATTTCAGCAGCCGGGTAGTAGAACAGCTCACTGCGGCTGTGAGCCAGGAAGGGAGCTTTGAGGACCTCGGCTTCGCGTTGGAAGCTGCCCACACGCTGTATCGCCACGGTGAAAGCGTGGGTATGCAAGGATCAGCGATCTTGTTGACGGTGATCCAGATAACCTTCGACCGTGCACTATGGCTATGTGAAAGCTATGGCAGCGTGAACCCCGCCGACAGCCATCGACACATTGCGGCATTTCAGGCGATCCGCTTGGTGACCCGGGATCTGCTCGCGCTGCCTGATGCCGACCGCAATACGTTATTTCCCGCGCTGGAAGCCGATCGCGCGCTCACCGTTTGGCAAAGAAAAGCCGCGTCTACCGATGCCGATCCGCTAAGCCGTGGTGCGGCTTTGGGCGCGTTGCTCAGCCTGAACGACACCCAGCCTGATACCGTATCGGTGATGACACAACCGCTAGCGCTGCTGGCCACCCTGGCAGCCAATAAAATGGGTGATGCGCTCAGCGGATTGATTGCGTTGGCGCGCCACCAGTTGACCCAGGATTTAACCTTTGTTGACGGCCTGAACCAGTTGGTTACCGCACTGGACGACGAAGACTTCCTGTTGGCCTTACCCGCGATGCGCGGTGCATTTGCCTGGCTGCCACCCAGGGAGCGCGGTGAGTTTGCCCGCCAGATACTTGAGCTGCATCAGGCGGGGCATTTGCCGGTTTCGTCGTTAAATCGCGAAATTACTGCCGCAACGCCGCAAGAGATTGCTGCAATGCAACAGGCCGAAAAGCGGGCACTGGAAATCCTTGGCCAATGGGGGCTGGTGTAATGGCGAATCAATTAACTCCAGAGTTACAACGCTGGCGCTTGCTGTTAGGTGAAGCCGCCGAGGCCTCGCTGGGTGAACTAGACGATCACTATCGCTCAGTTGATAGCGCCCTGGAATGGCTGTATGGCCGGGATCCGGAACGTTTGGCCCGCGGTGAGCGCGGAGCTAGCCTGGGTAAATCCAACCTGACCACGCCTGAGTGGATTAATGAAATTCATCAGCTGTTCCCCAAAGAAGTGATCGAACGGCTGGAGGTGGACGCGGTTGAGCGCTACGGCATTGACGATGTGGTCACCAATCTTGACGTGCTGGAACGTATTGAACCCTCGGAAGCGTTACTGAAAGCGGTGTTACATACCAAACATTTGATGAATCCGCAGGTGTTGGCTGCCGCACGCCGGTTGGTGGCGGAAGTGGTTCGGCGGATCATGGAACGCCTGGCGCGTGACGTGCGCCAGTCATTTTCCGGTAGCCGCGATCGGCGCCGTCCCTCACAGGTCAAAGTGGCGCGTAACTTTGATTTTAAACGCACCGTTGCCGAAAACCTGCATCGCTGGAGCCCGCAGCACGGCAAGCTGTTTATCGAAACCCCGGCGTTTATGAGCCGGGTTAAACGCCATAGTGAACGTTGGGACATCATCCTGCTGGTAGACCAGAGTGGTTCCATGGTGGATTCGGTGATCCATGCCGCCGTGATGGCGGCCTGCCTGTGGAATTTACCGGGCATGCAAACCCGGCTGGTCGCCTTTGATACCGCCGTGGTGGACTTGACCGCAGACGTCAGCGATCCGGTTGAACTGCTGATGAAGGTGCAGCTCGGTGGCGGCACTAATATCGCCAAGGCGGTGGGCTATGCCCAGTCCTGCATCACCAATCCCCAGCGTACGATCGTGGTAGTGCTGAGCGATTTCTTCGAGGGCGCCAGCGAAAGCGAGCTGATACGGCGGGTGCGCACCTGCATTCAGGCCGGAGCCAAAGTGCTGGGGCTGGCAGCGTTAGATCATCAGGCTAACCCACAATACGATCGTGACATGGCTAACCGACTGGTCGCGGTCGGCGCGCAGATTGGCGCCATGACGCCCGGCGAACTGGCGGCCTGGCTGGCTGAAAAGGTACAAGGATGACTCAACGTTCCGATTTACTCGAACTCACGCCGGAAGCCCTGATGGCGTTAAGCAACGCGGGCTTCGTCAAGCGCGCGCAGAAAGAAGTCGCAGAAGGAAAACTGCCTGAACTGACAGAGCGTGACGACGGCTGTATTGAGGCCAAGTTCGGCGACGGCAACCAAGTCACTTTTCCGCCAGGTAAAACCTTGCGGGATGCGACCTGTAGCTGCCCGGCCAGCAGCATGTGCCGCCATCGGGTCACGCTGGTCCTGGCCTATCAAGCGTTACATGCCACTGGAGTGTCCCCAGAAGCTGACGATGCGCCGCAGCCAGAACCTGCAGCAGGTTGGTCACCGGCCAGATTTAGTGAACAGCTTAGTGATGTCCCGCACTCGGTGATTAGCCGGGCTAAAAAGCTGATCCAGAGCAGCGTCGTGGTGCAATTGAGCAAAGGCAGCGGGGCGCAAGCCACTCCGTCTGCTCGCTTACCGATGTGTGACGTGCGGTTTTTCTCCCGTAGCAGCTTGGCACATGCGCGCTGTGACTGTATTCAGGAGACGATTTGCGAGCATATTGTGATGGCCGTCTGGGGGTTTGAGCAGGCCGAACTCAGCCAGCCGGATTTTGAGCAGTTAACGCTGCAAATCCGCTTGCCCAACGTCGAACAGGCGCAGGCAAACGCCTTATTTGACCAGCCAGAGGCGGTGCTATTACAAACGTCGTTGGATAAATTGCTGCTCAAACTGTGGTCGGACGGCAGCAGCCAGCCAGAGAGGGCCATCAAACCGCTGATGGCGGAAGTGAGTCGCCATGCCCAGCAGCTTCAGTGGCGCTGGATTAGCGAAAGCCTGGCAGATATTCAGCAAGGGATGGCCGATCAGCATAATCGTTCAAGCCGCTATCATCCGGTCGAATTCTTGCAGCGCATCAGCGGGCTTTCCGCCCGGTTAGTCGCGGCCAGGTGCATGGACCAACAGGCGCAGCAGCAAAGCTTACCACGCCTTCCAGCGGCTGAAATTCTTGGCCTGGGCGTCAAAGGTGAGATCCAACTGGAACATCTGAAACTGGTATCACTCGGCGCGCGTTATTGGGCCGACGAACAGCAGGAAGGGGTGGATCTGATCTACACCGACCCGGACTCCCAGGCGCTGATGGTGATCGAACGCCAGTGGCCTAAAAATAGCCATCCACAAGGCGTGGCGACGCCGATAGGCAGCCGCAGGATTGCCGGCCACCCGGTAAAAAAACTGGCAGCCTGCCAGGTGATCACCAATGCTGCCAAGCGCCGGGCAAACGGGGCGTTAGACATTGCCAGCGGTAAGCAATATACCAGCGTGTTGCCGCTCTCTGCCCGTGCGTGGGGGCTGTTGGGGGAACCGCTCAGGCAGTCTGATGCCGCAGCGCTGAAACGTCATCTCCAGCTGGCATTGCCAGATTTTGTACGTCCCAGACAGCCGATCGAACAGCTGCATATCTTACCGGTTAGCGAGGTGCTCGACTGGTGCTGGGACCCGGCATTACAGTGCTTGCAGATTGATATCTTAAGCGGAGAGGATCGTGATGATAATTTTGTGACGGTGTCACTAAATTACGATAGTGCCGCCCCTCAGGCTATAGAGGTATTGGCCAGGGCAATGCTCACGCCAGCAACTCCGCCACGGTTGATTTCAGGCAAGGTGAAGATCGAGTCAGGCAAGCTGTTTATCGAGCCGCTGGCCGTAGCCAGTGACACCCAGATATTCTCGCTGTGTGCCGATGAGGCTGAACCTTTCCCGATGGAGCGCCAGGCCGATCTGCAACAGCGTTCAGGTATGCAGCAAGCGTTGGCAGACACCGAAACGTTGCTGGCTCAGTGGCTACAGCAGGGGATCCGGCATCTTGGGGGGCGTGGAATTGAACGGGTGGAAATGTTGGCCGAGGCGCTAAATGGCTATGGCCTGATGCAGCTGTCTGCAGGGTTAAACGAGTTACCCGAGCGTATTCGCTCTAATAACCACACAGAATTAGTCCACCGGTTGATGACGATTTATCAAACGCTGCGCCTGGTGAAAGACCGGCAGAGTAATTGACTTTGACAGTGCCATGACAGTTCGACTAAGCTTGCCCCACTCATTTGGGGAGTAGCCTTCCTTCATCATGAAGGAGGATGTGTCAACATACTCAGCAAGTTGCTGTGGCACATCCGTCGAGCAGATTGGCGAGACCATAGGGGTAATATTTCTTTTGGATTGGACGAGGAATATTACACCATGGTTTACAACGTCCAGTCGGTATTTCCATCATGACCCTTTTTTCTGTTTTATTCTCAAATTACCTCAGCAAAAAACCGGGCAAATTGAGGGCTAAAGGATGACACTGTCATTTTTCCAGCTCGCGATATCCTTAATCATCATATTGATTGCCTCTGAAATTTTCACCAATGCCCTGGAACACCTTGGCGAAAGGTTGAAGATCTCTGAAGGGGTAACCGGTTCGCTTTTTGCCGCTATTGGCACCGCCTTGCCTGAAACCATGGTACCCATTTTGGCTCTGGTTGCCGGCACGTCGGCGGCTAATGTTAACGAAGAGATTGGCGTGGGGGCGATATTGGGCGCGCCGCTGATGCTGTCTACGCTGTCTGTCTTTTTGATGGCGCTGGCTGTGGTAAGACGGCGGGGTATTAACGGGGCAATCACCCCAGAGCCCACCGGGTTTATACGAGATACGCATTTCTTCCTGCTGGCTTTTGTGTTAGCCGCAATCGCCTTGTTCATTCCTGTAGAGATGAAAGTCGCCAGGATGGGCGTCAGCGTGTTGTTGGTCTTGCTTTATGTCACCTACATTGTAAAAACCTTACACGCGTCGAAAAAATTAGTGGCTGAAGGCAATGGAACCGCAGCAGATAACGTCATGTTCTTATCCCGAGTGGGATTGCCCACCACGCTATTCACCATCATCCTGCAAACTTTAATTGGTTTGGGCGTATTGGTGGCGGGGGCTTTAGGTTTTATAGACGGCGTTGCCGCAGTATCGGAAAAGCTTGGCATCTCTGTGTTGTTACTGTCATTGATTATCATTCCTATAGCGACCGAATTGCCAGAGAAGGTGAACAGCATTCTATGGATTCGCAAAGGGAAGGATACTCTGGCATTAGGCAATATTACCGGCGCCATGGTTTTCCAAGGCACCATATTACCCGCCATCGGGATATTATTGACGCCATGGCAACCCCGGCATGAAGTGCTGATCGGGGTGTTTATTACGCTTTCATCGGCATTTTGGCTGTGGATCAACGCCAGAAACAAAAATCTGAAAGTGTGGATGCTATTTATTAATGGGGCTTTCTATTTCGCTTATATTATCGCCTCAATCTCATTTAGCGGCTAAATAATTACCATCCCTGCATCCGATGTAGGTCAAAGCGATAACCCTGCTCACTCCCCCACGGAACTGATTGCTCACAGACCTTGACCTTCCCCTTGTGGGAAGGTTTAAGCTTTTTGTTACCGAAACTTCCCAGGAGTAGAACCATGGCTTCCGTTTTCGTCCCATCAGGTTCCAATCAAGCGGCTCGTCTGAGCCTGCCGGTCGAAGGAATGACCTGTGCATCGTGCGTTGGCCGTGTCGAACGCGCTTTAAAAGCCGTTCCTGGCGTGCAAACAGCTACGGTCAATCTTGCCACCGAGCGGGCAGATGTCACCTTTAGCGGCGTGGCCGATCTACAAGCGACCGTTAGTGCTATCGAGAGTGCCGGTTACGCCGTCCGTGAAGAGACTACCGAACTGGCGATAGAAGAGATGACCTGCGCATCCTGCGTCGGAAGAGTTGAGAAGGCGCTGACACAACTTCCAGGCGTCCTCTCTGCCAGCGTCAACCTGGCGACCGAGCGTGCGCGGGTACGGCACCTCGCCGGGGTTATCTCCACCGCTGACCTTGAAGCGGCGGTTGTGCAGGCGGGTTACAAGGCCCGTCGTTTGTCTGCCGAAACGCCGAATATAAACGATCAGGATACTGAACGCCGCGAGAATGAAGCGCGCGGCTTACGCCGCTCTTTGCTGATAGCGGGCATTCTCACTTTGCCGGTCTTTATCCTTGAGATGGGCTCGCACCTTATTCCCCCGATGCACCATTGGGTGCAAGGCGTTTTGGGTGAACAGACGAGCTGGTATATACAGTTTGTACTCGCCACCCTGGTGCTGTTCGGCCCGGGCCTGCGCTTTTTCCGCAAGGGTATCCCGGCGTTGTTGCGTGGTGCTCCCGATATGAACTCGCTGGTGTCGGTGGGTACGGCAGCGGCGTACGGCTATTCGGTGGTGGCGACTTTCATTCCCGAGGTGCTGCCTAAAGGAACCGCTAACGTTTACTTCGAAGCCGCCGCGGTCATCGTGACCTTGATCCTGCTTGGGCGCACGTTGGAGGCTCGCGCCAAGGGGCGAACGTCTCAGGCCATCAAACGGCTGGTCGGGCTTCAGGCCAAGACCGCGCGTGTTGAACGCAACGGCGAGACCGTTGAGATCCCGCTCGATCAGGTGACCACCGGTGATGTGGTATTCGTTCGACCAGGGGAGAAGATCCCTGTCGATGGCGAGGTCGTCGAGGGGGCATCTTATGTGGATGAGAGCATGATCACCGGCGAGCCGTTACCCGTATCGAAGGGCGTAGGCGCTGCCGTTGTGGGTGGCACCATCAACAAGACCGGTGCTTTCAGCTTCCGCGTCACCAAGGTTGGGGCCAATACCGTGCTGGCGCAGATCATCCGCCTGGTTGAGGAAGCGCAGGGCTCCAAGCTACCGATCCAGGCGCTGGTTGATAAGGTGACCATGTGGTTCGTACCGGCAGTGATGGCTGCCGCCGCGCTGACGTTCCTGGTCTGGCTGATCTTCGGCCCGGATCCGGCGCTGACCTTTGCGTTGGTGAATGCGGTGGCGGTGCTGATTATCGCTTGCCCGTGCGCCATGGGGCTGGCTACGCCGACATCAATTATGGTCGGTACCGGGCGCGCCGCAGAACTTGGCGTGTTGTTCCGTAAAGGGGAAGCCTTGCAGGCGCTGCGTGACGTGAGCGTTATCGCCCTCGACAAGACCGGCACCTTGACCAAAGGACGCCCAGAACTCACCGATCTCGTTCCCGCCAAGGGTTTTGAGTACAGTGAAGTGCTGGCTCTGGTGGCGGCGGTTGAAACCCGCTCTGAGCACCCGATCGCCGAAGCGATTGTGCTGGCCGCCAAACAGCAAGGCATCACGCTGGCCCCCGTTGAAGGCTTCGACGCCGTGCCGGGCTTTGGCGTAACGGCCAAGGTTGATGGCAGGGTGGTCTCCGTCGGTGCGGATCGGTTCATGACGCAGCTTGGCCATGATGTGGCGAGCTTCAAGTCTGCCGCCCAGCGCCTGGGTGAACAGGGTAAGAGCCCGCTCTATGCCGCTATCGACGGTCGCCTGGCGGCGATTATTGCGGTTGCCGATCCGATCAAGGAAACCACGCCAGAGGCTATTAAGGCGCTGCACGCGCTGGGCCTCAAAGTGGCGATGATCACCGGCGACAATGCGGCAACGGCGGCGGCGATCGCCAAACAGCTCGGTATTGATGAAGTTGCGGCAGAGGTATTGCCCGACGGCAAGGTTGCTGCGCTGAAAAAGTTCCGGGTCAACGGGGCGCGAGTAGCCTTTGTGGGGGACGGTATCAACGACGCCCCAGCGTTGGCGGAAGCGGACGTAGGGCTAGCCATCGGCACCGGTACCGATGTAGCTATCGAGGCGGCCGACGTAGTGTTGATGTCTGGCGACCTGCGCGGGGTGCCGAACGCTATCGCACTCAGCCAGGCGACGATCCGCAACATCAAACAGAACCTGTTCTGGGCCTTTGCCTATAACGCGGTGCTGATCCCGGTGGCGGCAGGTGCGCTTTATCCATGGAACGGTACTTTGCTTTCGCCGATCTTCGCGGCGGCGGCGATGGCGCTCTCCAGCGTCTTTGTTCTCGGCAACGCGCTGCGGCTTAAGCGCTTCCAGGCTCCGATGACGGTTGAGGCTTCTAGCGGGACGGCGGAAAGCGGGGCGGAGATTATCCCCGTTACCGCAAGTAAATGACCGATGTCGGGCCATGGTGATGCCCCTCACCCTAACCCTCTCCCACAGGGAGAGGGGACCGACCGTGCTACAAATGGATTCAAGTGTTTACCTTAGCTCCGGAGCTTCGAGGCTGTGTAAGTTGATCTCCACACCTGACCGCAGCTCCGAATCAGCTCCCTCTCCTTGGGGAGAGGGCTGGGGTGAGGGAGACCAGTTGTAGCCCCATGAAGGAGTGAACGATGAATATCGGTCAAGCAGCCAACTCCTCCGGCGTTTCAGCCAAAATGATCCGCTACTACGAACAGATCGGTTTGCTCCCCTAGGCCATACGCTCGGATGCGGGCTACCGCCATTACAGCTCTTAGGACGTACATAGCCTGCGTTTTATCCGCCGATCACATTCCACGGCGTCTAATGGGCACTACTTTCTTATAGTTAACACGCTTTCTAACGCACCACTTTGTAAAAACCTGTTGGTCACTGGTGTCACAACCACGTTACGGTTGACTGGTAGGATCTTGATCCCTTCCCCCAGAAATACGGGAATGGTTGTGATATGTAATTGGTCCAATTCACCAGCATCGGCGAAAAATGCAGCGGACTGACCCCCTCCAACGACCCAAACATCCTTACCTTTTGCCGCCAGTTTTGCATGCCTGGCAATATCATTAGCATTGCCACAAACTTTACTTATACCTGTGCCTTGCGGTATTGCCAGATCCTGACTTGTCAAAATGAACGCCGGAATATCTTTATAAGGTCAGTCGCCATGGGAATTTTCCATTATCCAGCTGTAGGTTTTGCCTCCCATAATCACCGCACCAATACTCTGGTAGAAATCATCATAAGGTGTAGCATCATCGCCTAAAATAAAATTAGTCAGCCAGTCAAGCTCATGATCCTGGGTGGCAATGTAGCCATCCATAGATGCTGCAACATAATAAATTAACTTCGACATTCGATATCCTTGGTTTGCTAAGCGGGCGCAGCATGCAGCGCCCCTACGTTTTTAGCCTGTTGGGTGTTGTCAGCAGTCTTGCGACTTGCGCTTCTTCGGCGAACTTCACCACTTTATCATCAGGCGTATTAGCATGCAGGCAAGACTGGATTCTGGGCAACCTCCTGCCTCAACGGCTCAAATGGGCACTGGCTGAATAAGCGGAGGATCGCTACTGGAGTCAAAGGGTTGAGTGCCAGCGAACGGTTAAACTGAAACAGACTGCTGGCAGTGTCGTACAAATTGGTATCAGAAGCCGGAAATTCAGCATAGCCAAAGGTGCGGAACGGCGGCGTTTTATCGCGTACTTGAGGACACCTAACCGCGAGTTGTTCCACCCAACGAGAAAAGATTGGCCAATCTATCATGTCATCTTCCGTCAGTGCTGCCATACCGGCAAAGCACTCCTCGGTAAACACGTAGGGATGCTGCGCCAGCTTTTGCCATACGAGTCGGGCGCCTGTGCTCGGATTTGGATTAAGGAAAAACTGCCGGTTATGAGCCAGCCTGCTCAGGACAAACAGATCCATCGATTGACTAAGCTGGGCCAATATATGGCTGGATATGGCACGTTCCGCCAGTTCACCTCTGACCCATACATTGACGTCGTCCAGTAGCTCCATCATCAACGCTTCATCTTCATGATAGTGAGAAACCAGCCGGCACCTGACCAAATGAGAAGGATCTTTGGTCAGTGACTGCAACAGGGCTTTAGAGGGATTGACCAGCCGGAAAATCATATTTTCACGCACGGCCTCATCCGGATGATGAATAGCAATATTTGCCCAGCATGCTGGCCATGCCGGGTTGGCTGCCGACTTATCAAGGATAGGGCCAACGGGGTCCAAAAAATAGTCTGAGTACACTTTGTCCGCAGCCCGGTCATGGTCTGCTCTTGAAGCCATTGATTGGCTGGCAAGCCCCTCTACCAGCGTTGGATAGTGGGAATTCAACGCCTCCCATGCCAATGCCTCGCTGGCATACTGCCATGGTTGCCAACGCCAGACCAACTCTGGCCATACCATGCAAGGCACGATAAACGGCTGTTTGCTTTGCTGCGCCACCTGAATTTTCACATCCAGCGACAAGGCGGGCAGCACATCTAGCAGAACCTGAGTGGCGGTATCTTGCGCATTAGCGACGGCTTTTAAAAAACGATCTGGGAATGCCGCCCAACCGTGTTCAATCAGCAAGGCCGCAAAACCTGGCGCATTGAGGAGCTTACTGACGGTATTACTGCGGGCTTGGCCTAAGTCTGAGATGTCCATGGATCGCTGCTTTTGATTATTCCTTCAGTGGGGAAATACTATCCGATCGGGGATGTGGTGAATAGAGGGGGGCTGCATTCTCCGAGCGTGTTCGCTACCGGGTGCTGGGAGGCGAATTTCACCACCTTGTTCATGCTTGTCCGCCATAAAGAATGTACTACTGTTAATAGATGTATCCGTGATGGAAGAAGCTTGGTATGGCAAAACCTTCGTTCCCCCGTTTGATTGCCGTGTGCCTGCTGGTCATTGCAGCCCCTTTGTCTGCTGTAGCGCTACTTGCGCTAAGCGTTACTGAGAGAAAAACGTACAGAGTCACTGCACCGTATCTCTCAGGAGAAGAGGGCTCTCAAACAGCACCACTCATATTTAAAGAGGTCATTTAAATGCTTAATAAGTCAGTGGCTATGGTATGTTTGTTAACAGTGGTGCCCGCATGTGTCGCAGGTGAAATAAATTTATACTCTATTAACACCGGCTCCTTTGTGTATCATACGATAAACAATGAGGGACAATACACGGAGAACTTTGATAACAAATTTTTCTCCGTAGAACGAAAGTTTTCTGAGGATTCAAAATATAGTATTTTGGTTGGCACAATGAAAAACAGTTTCAATGACCGCTGTATCGCACTGGGTCTGCGAAGATACTGGATGTCTAATGACTCTGGATGGGTTTTTAAGGGTGTTTACGGATATGTTGGTGAGTTCTTTTTTGATGCTTTCAGTCAATGTGGTAATGACGGCTCATATAAAAAGTTCAAGGATACTACCGGCGTGGGGTTCTCTCCCTATATCTATCATGCGGTTCAATACAACTTTACCAGCTACTTTGGGGTGGAAAGTGGTATTATTCTTCCCTCAATCTTTGTCGTTAGCGCACAATGGAGTTTCAGATAGTTTTCAGCGACAGGCTTTGCATGTATGCAAACTCGTGCTCTGTGCCAAGGGCCAGGCATCACACGGCAAACCAAACCATTAAAAAGGGATAACCTCTTGACCATACGCATTAGGCTCACTGTCGCACTAACATTGCTTACTGCGACACTGCCTGTATTAGCTAAAATGCCAGAAAACTTTGTCTATACCAGCTCAGGCGATCTTGAAGCGGCGTCAGTCATTTTGGCGCGTAGCGACATTGGCGGTGCGCAGATCGTTTACAATTGGCGCTCACTCGAACCTGAGAAGAACAAGTACAACTTTTCGCAGATTGAGCAGGATCTGGCTCGTCTTAAAGGGGCCAAGAAAAAACTTTTCATCCAGATCCAGGATCGGTTTTTCGAACAGAATGCCCGATACGTTCCTGATTATCTGATGAATGATGCCAGGTACGGTGGTGGGATATCGCCACAATTTGACAATCCTGGCGAAGGAAAGCCGATTGGCTCGGGTTGGGTGGCGCAGCAGTGGGATCCCGCTGTGCGCCAACGTTATCAGGCTCTGTTGGCAGCGCTTGCAGAGCGTTTCGATGGCCGAGTCTATGGTGTGAACTTACCCGAAACAGCCATTGATCTTGACGAGAAAAGGCCACCTAAGGGATTTACCTGCGATAACTATTTCGCAGGCGAAATGGAAAATCTCACCTTTGCGCGCAAGGTGTTCACCAGGTCACATGTGGTGCAATATGTAAATTTCTGGCCGTGCGAATGGAACAACGACCACAATTACATGGGGCGACTGTTTGAGTTCGCAAGTGCCAACAATATTGGACTTGGCGGTCCAGATATTGTTCCCAACCGTAAGGCGCAAATGAAGAACTCATATCCGTTCTTCAACAAATACAAAAATAAGCTGGCACTCGTTGCCATGGCAGTGCAGGAGCCGACATTGACCTACAGGACCCCCAATACGGGCAAGCCATTTAGCAAGGACGAGTTTGTACAATTCGCAGAAGACTATCTCGGTGCAGATATCATTTTCTGGAGCACGACGTCTCCTTGGTTGGCGAAGAAATAAACCCTCATCGGAATCACAGCGTAGGGGCGCTGCATGCTGCGCCCGCCAGAATAATCAATGAGTCATTAAAATTACCAGTACAGTGCAAACAAGCGTGGGCAAAGTTTTGCCAGTGTTTGGGACGAGTGGAGGATGATATCTAGCGCAACCACCAAAATCCACGGCAGTTGGGATACCTCAGGCTGTTTTAAGATTTCCCCGGCTAGCGGGCGGCTGGGAAGGGACTCGTTTTCGGGCCAAGCTATTGAGCCTTTATTTTCCGGACATTTACTTGAACGTATGTAGTTCTGAACACCTCAAACATATAGCTTTAGAAATGGGGATTCAGCAACAAAAATACGTGAGTAATTATCAACATTTGTTAATCGAAAAAAAATTGGAAAATAAAATCACAAAGGACTGGAGTAATCCTAAATTTATGTCATTCCTTTATGCCAAGTTCATACATGGTGACCAGAATACTAACCATTCGTCTATCGTTAAAAAACCCAAGAGAAAAATTAGGCGCAAAGTTAATTTTGAACAAAAAGAAATGCCATAGGAAAAGTTTCCAGAATAGGGAGGGTGACTCCTGGCCGGGATCAATGTTAGTCAGGCAAAGCAGATCCTCTAACCTGTGCTACGCTCTCTGGTCTACAAAATCTAGAAGTGGAACCAACTGATGACTAAACCTATCGCCAGCTTTCAGTCCAGTTCGTTTGTGATTGCAGTTCGCGATCTCAAAACAAGCTCTGCTTATTTTGGCGATGTCCTGGGATTTGACTTGGTATGGCCGGAGGGGATGGGCTGGCAACTTGCCACTAGGGGATGCGTGCGTATCATGTTAGGCCATTCACCAGATGCGATGTCACCCTCGGATACCGGCGATCACAACTATTTTGCATATCTGTATGTCGATGATGCCCAGACACTTTATGACGAATTTGTCAGCAAGGGAGCAATCATACTGGCGCCCCCCGTTGATAAAGCGCATGGCATGCGTGAATTCACCATAGGTACTCCCGATGGCCACAGAATGGTGGTTGGCCAAGATCTGGAGAGGGAGTGAATATGCGAAAAGTGACTCTTGTTCCTTACGATGAGCAGTGGCCTGACCTATTTGAAACCGAAAGCTCTATGTTGCAGATAACAATTGGCAAGGTGATCTCGCGAATTCACCACATTGGCAGCACGTCGGTACCGGGTTTGGCAGCAAAACCAGTCATAGACATATTGATGGAGGTTGTTAGCCTGAATGCTTTGGATAACTTAAACGCTGCAATGGAACGAGCCGGATATACTGCGCGGGGTGAAAATGGTATCCAAAATCGCAGGTATTTCACCAAGGGCGAGGATCAACGTAGTCACCAAGTCCATGCTTTCACTTTAGGCGATGCGCAGATCGTAAAGCATCTGGCATTTCGTGATTATTTGATAAAAAACAAGAAAGTAGCAGAACAATATGCCGAGATAAAACGTGTTGCGTTGCTAGCAAGTGAAAGCGATAATCATCGCTATAGCGCCTTTAAAGCGGACTTCATTGAACATCATCTTCGTTTAGCGCTAATGGGCCAAGCACGATAGAAAGAGCATCCCGCCCGAATGTTATGCTAATCGTTTTAAATAATGAAAGTTTCAGATGTTATCTGAATTTAGCCATGAGTCGTTAAACGGGTAGGTCGATAGCTTTCAGGAATTTCCGGGTTTTTACCGATGGTCAGTTCTTCACTCACCATCCTTCCGACAGTTGCCGCGCAGGTTACGCCAGGGTGCATGACCGCCACGTAAATGCCCGTTATATCATCAATAAACCCAATGACAGGATGTCCGTCCTGCGGTACAGGTCGTTGTCCTACCGACTGCCTGAGAAGATAGGCCGATGCCGTTCCTTGTAACCTGCTTTTTATCGCCGTGAGGGTTTCAGATGCCACTGCTTCAGTATCACCCGTAACCGGATAATCCTCGGCTGCCAGGAGATCTCCGTTAAATGCATGGCGAACTTCAATGTCATCGCCCGATATTAGGGTATTAACAACGTGCTTTGTCACGCGGTAACGGAGGAGAATGGCTGGCGAAGCCACGATCGGGAGCGTAATCCCTATCATGCTCAGCAGCGAAGTTATACCCGTCCCACAGGCCAGAATGACACAATCCGCTTCTAATATGCCTTCCGCTGTTTCGATGCCTATGATTCTATTTCCCTCTTTCCTAAACCCGGTGACTAGCGTCTGTGTTTTCAACTCCGCGCCAAGACAGCAGGCCTTATCCAGCAGGGATCGGGTGGCCTCTGCAGGATCCATTGCGCCATCCTGATCGGCATAATGCGCCCGTGAAGGTGGGGCATTCATCGCTGGCTCCAGCAGGGATATATCAGACTGCTGAAGTATTTTCGACTCATCTTGTTCGCAAGGCGAATCGGCCCCATAACTTAACGCACCGGCCCAACGTATAGAAAGCTCCGGAATTTCTTTTTCTAACCTGTGCCAGTCTTCCGCCGATGCTTGGCGGAGAAGTGCATCCGGGGCATCGTCACTCACGGTGGTGTGGATCCAGCCAAAAGCGCTGCCGGTGGCACCAGAAGCTGGATGCGCTCGGTCGATAACGGTCACTTTCATTCCACGGCTGGCCAAATGATAAGCGATTGAGGCCCCTATAATCCCCGCGCCCACAATAATCATATTTTTTTTAGTGGAGCACATTTTGTTTCCTTATATAAAAGGGCCAACTCCTAGATATCAGCGAATCCGCCGTAACCCCTCGGCATCAGTTTTGTGGCCATTCTTGCTTCAGTAGCGCATAAATCAGTTCATCGCCCCATTGACCATCAAAGCGATCGTTCTGTCGTAAATGTGCTTCTTTGCGCATACCCAAGCGTTCGACCACGCCGATAGAGCCGCGATTAGCTGCATCAAGTCGGGCAAAAATGCGGTGGAAACCCACTTCGGTGAAGCCGCGTTCCAGCACCGAACGTACCGCTTCTGCCCCATAGCCTTTACCGGCATAAACCGGGTTGAAGATATAACCGATTTCTCCCTGCAGCGCCGTGCTGCTGGCCAGCTTCAGTAACACTTCACCAATGAGTTCGCCGCTATCTTTCAATGTGACGGCACAATAAAAAGTGTCACCATCTTCACTGAAACGAGAGGCTACTGCCTTTGCCAACCGCTTTTCCATTTGCGCCAGCTCCGGCGGTGGTGCATACAAGTAGCGGTAGACTTCAGGCTGGCGATGGTAAGCTGCATAGGCGTGGAGATCGTCAGGGGTAAAACGGCGTAGCCGCAGGCGCTCGGTGGAGAATGGCAGGGTAATCGAATGCAAGAAATTATCCTTTTATAGTGTTTTGCTATGGAGAAGAGGCTGATACTGCGAACGACACATTATCGATCCAACAAGGAAAGAATATGATTTTTGGTTAGCGGGGCCAGTTGCAACGGCTGGTTATCAGAGGGTTCAAACCATATCACTTCTTCGATTTCTGCAGCGGGCAGAAAGTGTGTCTCTTCAGTGCTGACTCTGAACATGTCAGCAATCAGCATATGCCCAGGCTCGTTTGCTGCGAGATCCGTAAAGCGCCCTAGTGGGATCATCTCATCAGGATTGAAGGAGGCATTCAGTTCCTCTTCCAGTTCACGCGCAAGTGCCACCTCTGGCCGCTCACCGGATTCAATTTTTCCACCCGGTTGCATAAACCACTCCGTGTTGCGTTTCCTGACCAGAAGGACCCGGCCAGCTCGATCGGTTATGATGGCTGCAGCTATATGAATTTGCTTACTCTCTGACATTCTGAATCCCGTTGTTTGGTAGAAAACCACCCCGCGTGAGACATCAAATGTACCAGAGTGGGGAGGGTGATTCCTAGCCTAGTCAGGCAAAGCTGATAAACAGGGCGTTTTATACTTAATCTGACACTTTCTGCTTTGGGTTGTATAAGATCTGACCGTCCGCTCAGTGCCAGGAGCGGACGTTACTCATAGCTCAAGCAAACCGCCCCTTAGCCCTTAAAGAATGGAGGGATTGGTATTAATAGGTGAATATCGGAAGGTCTCTAACAGGGAAAGGGCCGTTTTTAGGGGATAACTATATTGCCACCTTGTCACCGTAAGAATATGCACAGAGAGAGCATATTTCACAGCAGCCCTCTCAGTTTTATGCAAAGTAATAAAACTTGGGAATATTTAAACGCATTTGAACGTCAGGCGAGCAACGCCATTAACAAGTAAGTGTGTATCAATATCAGTTTTGACTTCACTCATGGATTTATTTTGTACCCTACAAAAATCAGAAGCCTTTTTAGTTGCAGTGCCAATAGCTCCCTGTATACGACCTGCAGCAGGAGCTGCTTCTACCTCAGTGAGATAGTCCCCATTATCCAGTTTTTTGACATCAGACTGATATGTCAAACCCAGGCCTTGAAACTGTGTTTTATCATTTTGCACAGCGCATCCGCTTAAAAAAGCACCGATTAAAATAGTGGTAGCAATTATTGATGTTTTCATGAGAAGAATAATCCTTATGTATTTGGTTAGCCTCTATTCTACAAGCTGGAATGAAACATTAATTAAACCAATTGCTATTTATAGATTTGCATAAGGTTATCATATTGAATATTTGGAGAAATAGTCACACTAACCGACAAACAAGAACGTCAGGTGATCTGCTCCACATGATTCAAGACACATCGATGTAAGTATGCATTCCTAACTTCCGCTCCTCGCTTTTAGCCTACATAGTTCTCCCCAGTGGCTGGTAACGAACTTTGCAAGCACTACGTTGAATTACTCAACGGAGTGCAGGTCACGACACCGTGAGAGATACTTTCACTTTCAGAACGGGCAGGCATTACTGACTTTGATTAACTTTTCACTGATAGGGTGAACAAAATGCAACTCACTGGCATGCAGCATCAACCGCGGCGTCCGTTCGGTGCCCGGCAGCAGGAGACCGCCATACAGATCGCAGCCCAAAATAGGGTGTCCCAACTGCTGGCAGTGAATGCGTAGTTGATGGGTGCGCCCGGTCTCCGGGGTTAGTTCTACACGCGTCAAAGGCAGTGAAGTCCCGTCTTCCAACTCGCGATAAAAGCGTTCAACAACACGATAGTGGGAGCGAGCGGGCTTGCCGTAGATTGAGCAAATCGACATCAGCGGGAACAGCGCCGGGTCCTTGGCAATCGCAGCGTCTATCAACCCGTTGTTGTCATTCAGGTGTCCGCAGAGCAGTGCGCTGTAAACTTTGGTCACGGTGCGCTGGCTGAACTGCTGGCAGAGAGCGGCGTTGATAGCCTTATTGCGTGCAACCACCATCAGCCCGGAAGTGCCGAAATCAAGGCGGTGAATCAGGGTGCAGCCGGGGAATATCTTTACCAGCCGATGATGCACCGAATCGAGATTTTGCGGATTCTTTCCCGAGAGGCTGAGCAGCCCGGCGGGCTTATTGATGAGCACCAGGTGATCGTCCTGATAGAGGATCTCTATCTCGTCATGGCACGGTGGGGCAATAAAAGTATCGAAAATCGTAGACATCATGCTGCCGGATAGAGAGTGGATGTGGATAATAACGAATTTTCAGCAGGCTGGCGAATCTGGCCTTTAGCCTGATTGAGTAACGGTAATTTTTGATGAAAGTGATACTTGTACGACATGCGCAAACGGAATGGAATCAGCGCGGCATTATCCAGGGGCATATGGACAGTCCGGTGACTAAACGAGGTGTGCTTGAGACATCAGCTTTACTGGCAGCATTAACAGACGCCGCTTACCCTACAGATTGTGTCTACGCTTCTCCCCTTGGTCGAGCCTGGCACATGGGGCAGGCACTGGCGGACTGTTTTCTCTGCCCGTTGGTTGCGGAACCTGCGCTGAAAGAGCAGGCATTCGGTCATTATGAAGGGATGACACGGGAACAAATACAATATGACCACCCCAATGAAGCAGAGTTGCTATTTGGGCGAGATGCGCAGTTTTGTCCCCCTGGCGGCGAGTCGCTGACTCAGGCTTCTCTGCGAGTTATCAATTTTATGCACCACCAGCAAGCGGTAGCTCCACACCAGACAATATGCATTGTATCTCACGGCCAAGTCAGCCAGGGAGTACTGGCCTTGCTCAAAGAGGGAAGAATCGACAATTTTCCCCGTTATGCTCAACCGAACGCATGTTACTCTGTTTTAGACTTGGTTGGGGATAAGTGCGTCACTCTCCGATGGGGGATCGCGACACATTTACGTAAGTTGGCAATATAAATGAGTAGAGTTAATGACAATGAACTTAAATGACTTCCAGCCAAGTAACGATGGCGTTTTAGATTATATGAAGCTGGAAAATAATAACGTAATCGATGATAATGGTGTTTCCGCCTACTTCAGAGATATTGAGAAGAGGCTTATTGAACACATTGAAAGTGCCAACTCTGTTTTTGGAGCCATTGCCTGGTTAACAAACGGTAACATACTCAATGCACTTTCATCACGCGAGCATGTCCAAGTTGTTGTTCAAAAAGAGGATTTTTTAAGGCCTGACCGCAGTGAAAAATCATATGAAGAATGGAAGAAATGGCTTCACTCATGTTATTCAAAGCTTAAATGCTCTATTCATCGAGGTGAGTTTGAATACTGGATACTCGGCGCAATGTCTTTAAGTAAAGATTATCCATTAGATCCGGTTAGATGTGTAGGGTATAACGACACATTTAAGAAAGGAGTGTTGCCAAGAATGCATAATAAATTTTTGGTTTTTGCAAATGTAGAGCAAGTCGATGATTGCGGTTATCCAGTGCACGTCATAGAGCCATATGCTGTTTGGACTGGTTCATTCAATTTTTCCAAGAATGCGACTCATTCCCTGGAAAATGCTTTATATATAACCAATAAGAAAATCGTTGATGCCTATTTCAGAGAGTACACTCAAATAGCAGCCATATCAGAGAAACTTGATTGGACTTCAGAGTATATAAAACCAGAATGGAACATTGGTGTATAATGCGTTGAATAAAGTCGCATCGTTCCCAATAACGGTGAGTTCTTGAACGCAAATTTTGCCATCGTACCTCTATCATGATAGATACTGAAAACAACCAGGCAAAGTGGTCGGATTGTACCACTCTGCCATTAATGCCGGGAAAGGGCACCGTACCCATTCCCGGTCACGATGTCGATACTCCGTGAATTATCGCCACTGCTAAATGTGCAACTCACCATTAATCAGCGTGCAACTCTTCCCACCAATCCAAGGCTCACCGTCAATAAAGCGAACGCTAACCCGGCCATCGCGATGTAGTTGGGTGCCTTGTCGAACCTGATACGCCTGTGCCGTTGAGCCACCGTCGGGGAAGTTATTTTCCTTCAACAAACGGGCCAGGCATGCATTGGCACTACCGGTCACTGGGTCCTCTACCAACTTACCCCCTTCAACTAGAAACGCTCGCATTTCATAATCTGCTGGCTGCCCCGATGAATAGGCACTATAAATCACCACACCATCAACCTCATGATCGGTTTGCAGCTTCTTAATCGTGGCATGATCCGGCGTCATCGTCAGGCAGGATTGAGCGCTTGGCAGACGTACCATAAGCCAGCGAATACCCATGTCGGCAATTACCGGCACCGTATCGGCTTCAATAACCGCAGGTTGAAAAGCGGCCATTAGCGTTTCCCTTTCTGCTGTAGTCAACGTTCGAAGCGTTACCGCCGGCGCAGCAAACGCCAGCGTTCCTTCAGGTAAGATATTGACCGCAACCAGACCAACCCCGCATTCTTGCATCACCACCCCCGGCTGTTTGGTCACCAGCCCAGCCTCCAACAATGCATGGGCCGTACCCAAAGTCGGATGCCCGGCAAAGGGTAGCTCTTTTTCGGGGGTAAAAATGCGCACCTGATAGTCGGCTAGCGGATTAGTCGGTTTGAAAACAAACGTCGTTTCCGAAAGGTTGGTCCAGCGAGCTAATGAAAGCATCTGCATTTCATTCAAGCCCTCAGCCTCCAGGATCACCGCCAAGGGATTCCCCTGCAATGGCGAAGTGGTAAATACATCCACCTGTTTGTAGGCGCGAGGTTTCACATCATCTTTTCTGAGCATTTGCCGTCATCCGCTAGATACAAGGCTTGATGATAGCGCTATTAAATGACTGACATCAATTGCTAATACCTTAAAATGGTTGGGTTTTGTGATACGTTGGCACTCATTGAGATTGATTTAACGCCAAGGGTTATCACCTAAGCCAATAGAAAAACTTGCAACAGATGCTAAATTTTACCGTTTGCCGCCCAACATCAAGTTCTACAAACTAAGCGCGTCTGATAGACCCCTTAACCCTCAATTACGGAAAATAGCAATGTTGAAGAAATCCCTATCCTGTGTGCTGTTGCTCGCCACGTCAGGTTCAGTGTTTGCCGCACCGCAAACGGAAAAACAGATAGCCGACATTGTAAATCGCACCGTTGCGCCATTGATGCAAGAACAGGGCATTCCCGGCATGGCCGTGGCGGTGATTTATCAGGGGCAGCCTTACTACTTCACCTGGGGATTGGCAGACGTTGCCGGCAAGCAACCCGTCACGCAGCAGACCTTATTCGAGCTGGGTTCGGTCAGTAAAACGTTCACTGGAGTACTGGGCGGAGATGCCATTGCTCGCGGTGAAATCAACCTTGGCGATCCGGCGAGCAAGTATTGGCCTGCGTTGTCGGGCAAGCAATGGCAAGGGATCACCTTGCTGCACCTGGCAACCTATACCGCCGGTGGCTTACCGCTGCAGATACCGGAAAATGTTACCGATGAAGCATCGCTGCAGAATTATTATCAAACCTGGCAACCGCAGTGGGCTCCGGGCACCAAGCGCCTTTACTCGAACGCCAGTATTGGCCTGTTTGGGGCACTGATGGTCAAACCGTCAGGCATGAGTTTTGAACAGGCGATGACCCAACGCGTGTTCCAACCGTTGAAGCTATCGCAAACCTGGATAAACGTGCCGCAGCAGGAAGATAAGCACTATGCCTGGGGCTATCGCGATGGGAAAGCGGTTCGCGTTTCTCCGGGCATGTTCGATGCCGAAGCCTACGGAGTGAAGTCGTCGATAGAAGATATGGCTAGCTGGGTGCAGGCCAACATGGTGCCTGCCAAAGTGAAGGATACCTCGCTGCAGAAGGGGATTATGCTTGCCCAGTCGCGCTACTGGCATGCCGGTGATATGTATCAAGGTCTGGGTTGGGAAATGCTGAACTGGCCGGTTAAAGAGAAAACCGTGGTCGAGGGTAGCGATAATAAAAACGCACTGGCAGCGCTGAGCGTCACAAAAATCACTCCGCCAGCGCCACTATCAAGCGCCTCTTGGGTACATAAAACCGGCTCAACCGGTGGATTTGGCAGCTATGTAGCCTTCATTCCTCAACAGGATCTCGGCATCGTGATGCTGGCTAACAAAAATTATCCTAATCCTGTGCGGGTTGAGGCGGCTTACCGCATTCTTGATGCGTTGCAGAAGTAATTTTTAGCAGGGGGCATATTGCCCCCTAAATCTCTCAACTGCCCCAGCGACTTTTCAGGTAATTGACTGCCTGCTGGGTCTGTGGCTGATTGAGATAGTTCTCTCTGAACAGGATCGTGCCTTTGATTTGCGATACGGACTCGTTCAAATCCAGCTGCTTTTGTAACTCCTGCACGCCACCGTTGACCATCCAATCCGGCTCGTTCTTTGACGGGATCCCAACTTTATACAGTGCAACGCCGATATAAAGACGCGTATTGGTGGAGGCCACCACATTCGCCCACCATTTGGCGAGCACATCATAACGGGCCGCGTCACGCGCGAAGGGCCAATACAGCTGTGGGGCAATGTAATCCAGTAAACCAAGCTGTACCCAACTGCGGGTGTCGGCATAAGATTCATCATAGGCTGCAGCCCCTCGCGTATTGGAACCTGCCGCATCGTGTGAGTGGTTACGCCATACGCCAGAAGGGCTGACACCAAATTCAACGTCGGGCTTCAACTTCTTGATAGTCCGAGAAACTTGCCCAACCAATTGCTTAGTATTGTCTCGCCGCCAGTCCGCTTTGGATCCAAAATGTTGCCCATACTTTTTGAAGGTCTGGCTGTCGTTGAGCACGGATCCAGGGGACTCCGCATAGAAATAATCATCAAATTGCACGCCGTCAATATCATAGTTGGCAACCACCTCCGCCACGATGCTGGTGATCCAGTCCCACACCTCAGGGATACCTGGATCGAGCACAAATCGGTCGCCTGCGATGCGGATCCAGTCGGGGTGTAGCACATAGACGCTGGCTGGCTGCTGCGACAATGTGCGGTTCAGTTTATCAATGGTTACTGGTTTGGTGTTAACGGATACCCGGTAGGGGTTAAACCAGGCATGGACTTTCATGCCACGCTTGTGGGCTTCATCCAGCATAAACTGCAGCGGATCATAGCCTGGGTTGTCGCCAATATTCCCCGTCAACACATCTGACCATGGCAAAATTTTTGATGCCCAGAGGGCAGTGCCATCAGGCTTAACCTGGAAAAAAACGGTGTTGATACCCAGCGTCTGCAGTTTATCCAGCTTGCCTTTCAGTGCTTCTTGCTGTTGGCGAATGCGGATGTCTGGGCTGCTGGCATTGACCGATGTCACTGGCGGCCAGTCTAAGCGGGAAACGGTTGCCAGCCAGATGCCGCGCACGGGTTCCTGGCTTTGCTGTGATTTACCCGGTAGGGGCTGTTTTGCCACCGAAGGCAACGGAGTGACTAAGGATTTCGCAGGTTCGGAGGTGCAACTGGCCAGTGAAAGCACACCGGCAAGAAGTACGCCTAGCTGTTTAACTTTGGTAAAGCTATGAGAACAGGCGATGATTCGCTCCGGCTTCTATTGATTACTCACTGGGGAGAACCCCCAACACAATCTTATCATTCTCTTATTATTCGAATTTTAGTCAATACCGGTAGGGCAGATTGATTGGACGCCAGCTGATTGTGGTGACCTGCTGCATCGTTTCCTCTCAAGGAGTTGGATTGGAGTATGCCCGTTAATCTGCCGTTTAAATCCGTTACACTATGATGTCTTCTATCCCAAGGATTTCACCGTTGTAGTGACTAACTTGTCCGATAAAGACCTCGATTTCAGTAAGTTATGTTTACAAGCGTCCTCTGCTAACAAATTACTCCTTCAATTTAACTAAAGAATCTTTTATGAACAAACGCCTATTTGCTGTTTTTCCCGCCATTATTCTTTCAGGCTGTGCTGCCACATGGGAACCGTTAGGTACGCCAACAATGACCCTGCAAGAGGCGAATAACCTTTGCGAAACTGAGTCATTAGCTCAGTACCCGGTTAAAAATGAGGTCGCTACCAGAAGCGTTGAAAAGCAGGTTTCATTGAAATGCAATAAAGATGACGATGGTTGTAATAGTAGTGGTTATAAATATGAAAATAAATTAGGCGTTGAAAGCTACCCCTTGGACGTGAATATAAATAGCCGGAAAGCTGCATTTACTGCCTGCATGGCAAAAAAAGGTTGGAAAAACACCAGCTGGCTATAAATAGCAGGCCGCGTTTCTGAAGTCTGCATTTTTGATGCAAAGAGCTGTGCTCCAGGCTGATACAACGCCCGGAGCACAAAATGGGATTTTGCGGGTAACGAAATCTTTGGTGGGGACCGAAAATGCCACAATTTATTTAGTAAACTCCTCTTCTGTATCAACTCTATCGCAGATCACCTCTACACCAGAAAACGACACCTTACCAGCTCCCTCTCCCTGTGGGAGAGGGTTGGGGTGAGGGGCCAGTAAAGCCAGTGTCTCAAGCCGTGCCGGGGTCAAAGGAACTCTTGGTTGCGGTAGGGGCCAGTCAAACAGATGTCGGGCCGCTGTAGCGCAGATTTTCCCCTGGCAAGCCCCCATACCGCAGCGGCTATGCAGTTTGCTGGTTGCCCAGCCCGTTTCGGCATCAATTTCCCCCAGCGTTATATCCTCACAGCGGCACAGAAAGGTGTCGGCAGCGCCGAGGGTTTTCAGCGTTGGGTTGAGTACAAACGTCTGGCTGACAGCGGCGGCAAAACGCCGCCATACGCTACGTTTTGCCAACAATGCCTGAGCACGTACGATATTACCGCTGGCGGCATACCCGGCAATTGCACCTTCCGCCAAGGCAAGTTCACTTCCCCCCACACCGGTACATTCACCCGCCGCATACAGGTTGGCCACGCTGGTTTGTTGCAATGCATCAACGGCAATGGCCGCATTCTCTATTCTGCACCCCAATAGCATGGCTAATTCGATATTCGCCACCAGCCCGAATCCACAGGCTAGCCGATCGCAGGCGATCGTACGAACCTGCTCCCCTTGTTGGACGCGAACTGCGGTCAGCCGCTGCTCGCCTAGCGCTTCCACTACATAGCTATTGAGGCGATAGCGGCGGTTAATCAAGCGTAATGACTGCCGTACTTTCGCTGGCCAATGCCACAACCCGCTGGCGAATCTCGCCAGGCGTTTCATCTGGGCTTGTTCGGCCAGCAGTATGACCTTACCACCCGCTTTGGTGACGCTATCGGCAACCGCCAGTAGCAAAGGTCCGCTGCCTGCAATGACGATCCTTTCGCCTTGCAGCGATAAGCCATTTTTGAGCTGCGCCTGTAAGCCGCCAGCCCCTGTTACGCCCGGTAGCGTCCAGCCAGGGAAGGGCAATAACAGCTCGCGCGCACCGCAGCATAAGATTAAGCGCTGATAGTTGATCGTCCCGCAACCCTGGGCATTTTCATACAGCAGTTGCTGCGGGCCGCTTTGCGCCACGACTTTAGTCGCACTGAGCAGGGTGACGTTATCCAACGCCTCAACGGCTTGCCGATAGCGTAGGGCGATCGCGGGTAAGGTGATCGCTGTCCCATCACGCCAGATTTGCCCACCAGGCCGAGGGTTATCATCAAGCATGACTATGCGTTGCCGGCTTTCGCCTGCGGCCAGCGCTGCTGCCAATCCGGCAGGGCCAGCACCAATAATCAACACTTCGCATTGCAGGTTGTTCATTTCTCCCCGCTCCTTTCGATACTCATCTCGGGTTGGCACAAGGTTTGGCAGGCCAACTGCTGTACGCCATTTATGCTCACTCGGCATTCCTGGCACACGCCCATACCACAAAAGGGCGCGCGTGGCTGCTGGCTGACGGAGATCCGGCAATGATCTTGTCCACTTAAGCTGAGTGCGGCGGCCACGGTGATACCTTCCTGTACCTGATAAGGTTGCCCGGCAATGGTTAAGGCGTTCAGTTTCATTGGTGGGCCTCGTTTGTAGTGAACATTCGCGCGGCTCGATAAGGGGAGTCATCAATTGCTGTGCGCTGCTTTTGGATTTGTGCGGCGATCAAAGCGGCGCTGCCCATTGCAGTGGTTACGCCCAGCCCTTCATGGCCCAGAGCCAACCACAGCCATGGATAAGCCGGGTGGGGTCCTAACAGGGGTAAGCCATCCGCCGATGCTGCCCGAACCCCCGCCCAGCAGCGGATGAGGCTCATGGTTGCCAATGCGGGCAGAAACTCTGCGGCACGCTTGAGCATGGTGGCGAGCAACGGCATGTCGATTGCCGGATCGAGCGAATCAAACTGGCGTGAGGAACCGATCAGCAACTGACCGGTTGGCCGAGCCTGCACGTTAAAGGCCACCGAGGTCCCATCAGAAGCATGCGCACTAGCCCCATAACCCAACTCAACCAATTGGTGCCTAACCCGTTGCGGGTATCGATCGGTGATCGCCAGTTGGCCTTTTTTCGCTCTGAGCAGCGGGGTTGGTAACAGCTTGTCGGCGTGTAATCCGCAAGCTAGCGTTATCACCGGCGCGCTAAGCCGTTCGCCGTTGGACAGTATCACCGCCTGTTGTTCCAACGCGACCACTTCGCCGTAAACTCGCCGTACCGCATCCTCCGCATCTTCAACCAACCAGCGCGCAGCATTAGGGGCATAAATAATGCCATCCCCCGGCACGCGCAATCCTCCGGCCAAGCCGCTACGCAACATAGGTTCATGCTGTACGACTTGTTGTGAGTCCATGAGTTCACTGTTGACTCCAAGTGCTGCCATCCGCAGCTGCTTCACTTCGGCAATCGCCATTTCTTGCGGTTTTTCCGCTAACCACAGCGTACCGCAGCCGCGCCAGGCACAGTTATCCGGCATACGGCCCAGCACGCTGCGCCACAAATGTAGGGAGTAGGCACTCAGCGCCAGCTCTGCGGGGTTATCATCCATGCAAACCAAATGGCCCATGCCCGCAGCGGTGGCGCCAGGGCGGCGATCGTCAATCAGTAACACTCGTAACCCTTGTTGTGCTAACTGCCACGCGCAGGCAGCACCGATAATGCCTGCGCCAATGACAATCACATCGGCGGTTGCCATTAACGTATCCCCCAGGCGAAAGCGTCACGCTCATCCAGCAACAGTTGGCTATCGGCGCAAATAAAAGCCTCCCCGCGAATGAACGGCGTCACACAGTTGTCTTCACTAGGCTGGTAAAATCCGCTGAATTCACTGCCGATCACGCTGGCCTGCCGCCATACTTCACCTGGCTGTAATTTACCGTCTGCCGCCAGGCAGGCGAGTTTGGCGCTGGTCCCGGTGCCGCAGGGCGAGCGATCGTAAGCCTTGCCGGGGCATAACACGAAATTGCGGCTATCGGCACGTTCATCGGCGGCGAAAAGCTCAATATGATCGATGATCCCTCCGTCTTCACCGTAGATCCCCGCGTTTTCGAGCGCCAGCCGTACCGCCCAGCTAAAGGCCGTTAGCGCTTCCAGATTGTGGGTGTCGATCGCCAAATGATGATCGCTGATGAGAAAGAACCAGTTGCCCCCCCAGGCGATATCGCCGGTTACCTCGCCATAGCCGTCAACGGTCACGGCTACCTGCTGGCGGTAGCGATAGGCGGGGACATTCTCAATGGTTACGCTGCCATCAGCATGTAGCGTGGCGTTCACCGTCCCAACCGGGGTTTCGATCAGGTGTTCGCCAGCGCTGATGCGCCCCAGGTAAGCCAGGGAAGTGATTAATCCAATCGTGCCGTGGCCGCACATGCCCAGATAACCGGCGTTATTGAAAAAGATCACCCCGGCCGCGGCTTGCGGTGAGCAGGGCTGGCACAGTAACGCCCCCACCAGGACATCGTTGCCCCGGGGTTCCAGAATGATGGCGCTGCGCCAGTCATCATAGCGTTGTGCGAAAAGCGCCTTTCGCTCGGCCATGCTGCCACTGCCCAGGTCGGGAAAACCGTCGATAATCAGCCGGGTGGGTTCACCACCGGTATGGGAATCGATCGCTCGTAAGGTGATGAAGGGGGATGCAGGTATCATCGGAGCCTCTCAAGGTTAATTAATTGTTACTAATCACCTAAGACTGACCGAAAGCTACCCTTGCGGCTTGACCTGTTTCGGCAAAGGCCATGCCGAAATCAGCACAGTGCCAAATTGCCTGAGCGAACCCATCATTCAGGGGGTAATAAAAAGTATTTATTTATCAGAATATTAATTATTTTTCAGCGCCAAAATTTGATTAGATAGCCTGAAACCTGCCAAAAGTTTGCGGTGATCCGCATATTAGAAACAACGCGCTTGATAAGTTACAGAAAAGTTAATACTGATCCAGGTGAGTTAAAAATAGCCAATTATGGCCACTTGCTGAAAAGGGTATTGCTATGCGATTAACCTCAAGCTTTCAGGCTCCTCCGCTCACTCCTTGCGTTGAGCTGCAACCACAAGAGTGCTTTGCTGTCGAACACCTCACCCAGTTCTGTGACGGGTTGGTGCAACAGCGTCCCCATTCGTTACATAGCGTATTGAACTCGCTGGCATTGATTGCGCCGCTGCTTAATGCCATTCCCAATGTGGTGTTTTTTATCAAGGATGTGCAGGCCCGCTATCTGCTGGCCAATCTCACCTTGGCCAAACGCTGTGGTTTTAAAACGGTGACGCCGCTGTTGGGTAAAACCTCGGCAGACGTTTTCCCAACCCAGTTGGGTTCAGGTTATACCGAGCAAGATCTGCGGGTGTTACACCAAGGAGTACAGATCCAGGATCAGCTTGAAATGCACCTATACAGCGGCCGCGAAACGGGCTGGTGCCTGACGCAAAAGCTGGCGCTGTATGACCAGCAGGGCAAGATTATCGGCATGGCTGGGATCTCACATGATTTGCAGGAAGCGAAGGCTAACCACCCGGCCTATCAGCGATTGGCGGCGTTGGATGTTTATATCCGCCAGCATTACGGCAGGCCGATCGCGATGGAAGAGTTGAGGGCGCTGACCGGCCTTTCCGTGGCGCAAATCGAGCGCTACTGTAAACGTATTTTCCACCTGACGCCGCGCCAGATGATCCACAAAGTCCGGCTAGAGAAAGCCACAGAACTCCTGGCCAGTGATATGCCAATTACCGATATCGCATTGCAATGCGGTTATACCGATCACAGCGCTTTCAGCCGCCAGTTCAAGGCCATGACCGGTGCTAGCCCCCGCGATTTTCGGGCCACATTAGTTTCCTAATTAGCTGAAATTATGAATTTTATGATGCAACTGCGTCACAGGCTTCGCTGCGTGCAATTCCCCCTCATTATGCCAATTTCGTCCTCGCATTCGGTGAAAACCGTCAAGCCGCTGCCGAGAATACCGGTCAATCTGTTATTGAATTTCACCATAAATTAACCTGCAATTAACATTTCAAGCAAAAGGGACCCATACGATGAGCAATAAAGCGATTAACTGGAGTGGGGTATTTCCGGCAGTCAGTACGCAATTTCGCAGCGATTTTTCTCTGGATCTTGATGCTACCCATGCGGTGATCAAAAACCTGGTCAAAGACGGTGTCTCTGGCCTGGTCGTCTGCGGCACCGTGGGTGAAAACACCTCGCTGACGATGCAGGAGAAACTGGCGGTGATCGAGGTGGCGAAAGACGCCGCACAAGGCAAAATACCGGTGATCGCCGGGATTGCCGAATTCACCACCGCCTTTGCACAGAATATGGCGCGCGAAGCGGAAAAAGCCGGTATCGACGGCGTGATGGTGATGCCTGCGCTGGTTTATTCATCCAAACCGCACGAAACCGCAGCGCACTTCCGCAGCGTGGCCACCGCCACCGATCTGCCGATCATGGTCTACAACAACCCGCCGATTTATAAAAACGATGTCACACCTGACATTCTCACCACGTTAGTCGACTGCGACAACATCGTCTGTTTCAAAGACTCTTCTGGCGATACCCGCCGCTTTATCGATTTACGCAATGCGGTTGGCGATCGTTTCGTGTTGTTCGCAGGGTTGGACGACGTGGTCCTGGAAAGCCTCGCCGTAGGAGCAGAAGGGTGGATATCCGGCATGTCCAACGCATTCCCACGCGAAGGGGAAACCTTGTTCCGGCTGGCGAAGCAAAAGCGTTTCGAAGAAGCACTGGCCCTGTATAGCTGGTTTATGCCGTTGCTGCATCTGGATGCGCGCCCAGACCTGGTGCAGTGCATCAAGCTTTGTGAAGAGCTGGTCGGCCGTGGCAGCGCGGTGACCCGTCCACCACGTTTGGCATTGCAGGGGGAAACGCTGCAAGAAGTGACGACGGTTATAAAAACAGCCCTGGCCAACCGTCCGACTCTGCCAGATGTCGGCCTGTGATCTCTCAAGGAAGCCCGGCATTTAGTCGGGCTATAACAGGCAATCGAACAGGGGAAACCAATGCCAACTCACAACACATACGCCCTTAACGGCAAACAGTTTATTGGCGGGCAGCGGATAGCTAGCGGTAACGCCGAACTCATCAGCCTACGGGCTGATAATAACCAGCCAACAGGCTATCGCTTCCATCAGGCCAGCATTGCCGAGGTTGATGCCGCAGCGCAGGCCTCTGCCCGAGCTTTTAGCGCCTATAGCCAAACCAGCGCCGAGCAGCGGGCGGATTTTTTCGCCGCCATAGCCGATGAATTGGACGCGTTAGGGGAGGAGTTTTTTGCCTTTGCCACACAAGAGACCGCGCTGCCTATCCCTCGTCTGATTGGTGAGCGCGCTAGAACCAGCGGGCAGATGCGACTGTTTGCCGAACTGCTACGCAGCGGCCGCGTGCACGGGGCGAGAATTGATTGCGCATTACCAGAGCGTACACCGCTGCCAAGGCCTGATTTACGCCAGTATCGCGTCGCCATCGGTCCTGTGGCGGTGTTTGGTGCCAGTAATTTCCCGCTGGCGTTCTCTACCGCCGGGGGTGATACCGCTGCCGCGCTGGCCGCCGGTTGCCCGGTGGTGTTCAAGGCACATAGTGGTCATATGATCACTGCGGAATTGACCGCGCAGGCTATTGAGCGTGCGGTGCAAAAACAGCAGATGCCTGCGGGTGTCTTCAATATGGTGTTCGGCAGCAGCATCGGTGCGGATTTGGTGCAACATCCGGCGATCCAGGCGGTAGGGTTCACCGGCTCGTTGCAAGGTGGCCGGGCATTATTTGATTTGGCGATGCAACGTCCACACCCCATCCCGGTGTTTGCCGAAATGTCGAGCATCAACCCGGTGGTGGTCTTGCCACAGGCATTGGCTCAGCGTGGTGAAAAAATTGCGCAAGAGCTGGTTGCCTCTTTCACGCTCGGTTGCGGTCAATTCTGCACCAAGCCGGGGCTGATTATCGGCCAGCGCAGCCCGGCCTTCAGCCAGTTGATCGCCGATTTACAAACTCAGGTTAATGCCTGCCCGCCACAAACCATGCTGAATGCCGGTACGCGGGATCATTATCTGAGTGGCTTGCAGAGATGGGATCAACATCCTCAGCTACGGCATCTGGCCGGAAGCAGGGCAGAACACCCCCATCTGGCGGTAGCCCAGCTCTATCAGGCCGACAGTGGCTTGTTACTTAACGCCGAGCCGCTGTTGCAGGAAGAAGTCTTTGGCCCCGTGGCGATCGTTGTTGAAGTCGCAGACCGGGCGCAACTGCTTGCCGCACTGGAAAACCTGCAAGGGCAACTCACCGCCACGCTACTGGCTGAACAGGAAGATCTTGGTGAGGCGAGTGAATTGGCGCAATTACTGATCCACAAAGCAGGGCGTGTGCTGTTTAACGGCTACCCGACCGGTGTGGAAGTCTGCGAAGCCATGGTGCACGGCGGCCCTTATCCGGCGACCAGCGATCCCCGTGGTACATCGGTCGGTACGCTGGCTATCGAGCGGTTTTTGCGCCCGGTCTGCCTGCAAAACTACCCGGCAGCGCTGTTACCCCCTGCGCTACAAGACAGCAATCCACTGAACCTGTTGCGCCTGGTCAACGGTGAATACACCCGCGCAGCCCTCCATTCACCTGCGGCAATGAAATAATTCGAAAGGTAATGCTATGACCATACAGGGAAAATTTAAAAAGCAGCTGACGTTAACCGATCTGACGTTTATCGGCCTGGGCGCGATTTTTGGTTCCGGCTGGCTGTTCGCCGCCAGCCATGTTGCTGCCATCGCGGGCCCTGCGGGGATCTATTCGTGGCTGATCGGTGGGCTCGCTGTACTGCTGCTGGGCATTGTTTATTGCGAGCTGGGTGCCGCGCTTCCCCGTGCCGGTGGCATCATTCGTTACCCGGTGTTTTCCCATGGGGAGCTGATGGGGTATCTGTTGGGGTTCATCACACTGATTGCGTTCTCCAGCCTGATCTCGATCGAGGTCGTCGCCGCCCGGCAATATGCAGCAGCCTGGTTCCCCGCTCTCAGCCAGCCAGGCTCGGGCGATCCCACGTTGATCGGTTGGCTGACGCAATTTATCTTGCTGTGTTTGTTCTTTACGCTGAATTACTACAGCGTGAAGACGTTTGCCAAATCCAACAACCTGATCAGCATACTCAAGTTCATCGTGCCGGTGCTGGTGATCGTGGTACTGTTCACCTTCTTCAAGCCTGAAAACCTGCACAGCCAAGGCTTTGCGCCCTTTGGTTCCGCCGGGGTGGAAGCGGCGATTTCCGCCGGTGGGATCATCTTCGCCTATCTGGGGCTGACGCCAATTATCTCGGTGGCCAGCGAAGTCCAAAAGCCACAGCGAACCATCCCGATCGCGCTGATCCTGTCGGTGGTGCTTTCCACCATTATCTATGTGCTGCTGCAACTGGCTTTCCTCGGCAGTATTCCAAGCGAAATGCTGAGCGGTGGCTGGCAAGATATCAGCAAGCACTTTTCTCTGCCGTACCGCGATATTGCCGTTACGCTGGGGATGGGGTGGTTGGCTTTTCTGGTGGTGAGCGACGCGATCGTTTCACCGAGCGGCACGGGCAATATCTATATGAATGCCACGCCGCGAGTTGTGTATGGTTGGGCGCGGGCAGGGACTTTCTTCAAAATTTTTACCCGCGTCGATGGTGGGTCGGGGATCCCGCGTCCTGCACTTTGGCTGACTTTCGGGCTGGCTATCTTCTGGACTTTGCCGTTCCCTTCCTGGGAAAAGCTGATCGGAGTGGTCTCCGCCGCACTGGTACTTAGCTATGCCATTGCCCCGGTTACCGCCGCCGGGCTACGCCGCAATGCACCGAATTTGCCACGGCCGTTCTTTGTCTGGGGATTTAGCGTGTTAGGACCGGTGTCATTCATCATTTCTGCATTGATCGTTTACTGGTCAGGCTGGAACACCGTCTCCTGGTTGCTTGGCCTGCAAATTCTGATGTTCTTTGTCTATATTTTGTTTAAAAACAAAGTGCCGACTCACGCCGTCAGCCTGAAGCAGCAGATTTGGTCCTCGCTGTGGCTGATCGCTTTCTACGCCTTGATCATCGTGGCTTCCTATCTCGGCAGTTTTGGCGGCATCAATGCTATTGGCCACCCATGGGACACCCTGCTGGTAGCGGCCATCGCGCTGCTGATTTATTACTGGGGAGCTTACACCTGTTTACCTCAGGCAAATTTTGTCGGGGACGAGGAAGAGTAATGCTAAAGGAGGAAACGACCATGACCAACACCGTCAATCTTACGTTGCCAGAGGCCTATCAACTGGCGTACCGAGCCTTGCACAGTAATGGTTTCAGCGCCAGACATGCCGATGCGGTGGCAAAGAACGTCGCCGCCGGTGAACGTGATGGCTGCCATTCCCATGGTTTGTATCGTGTATTGGGCTGTGTTCGATCGCTGCATGCCGGCAAAGTGATGGCAGATGCCGAACCGACGTTCACCGACAGCGCTCCGGCGATTTTACGCGTAGACGCGCAGGGTGCGTTCTCGTTGGTGGCCTATCAAGCGGCGCTGCCTGCCTTTATCACCAAAGTTCGTCACTGTGGTATTGCCGCACTGGCGATCAATCATTGCGTCCACTTCTCTGCGCTATGGGCGGATATCGAGCCGCTTACCGAACAGGGATTGGTAGCGTTGGCTTGTACCCCAAGCCATGCCTGGGTAACGCCTGCCGGGGGGAGCCAGCCCTTGTTTGGTACCAACCCGATCGCCTTTGGTTGGCCACGCCAGGGACAAGCCCCGTTTGTGTTTGATATGGCGACCAGCGCAACTGCACGCGGTGAGATTGAGCTGCATCGCCGAGCGAATAAACCGCTGCCAGAAGGTTGGGGAATCGATAGTCACGGCAAACCGTCCACCGATGCCGCCAGCGTACTGCAAGGCGCAATGTTGACGTTTGGTGGCCATAAGGGCTCAGCATTGGCAGCGATGGTGGAGCTGATTGCCGGGCCGCTGATTGGTGATATGACCAGCAAAGAATCGTTGGCTTACGACCAATCAACAGGCTCTTCACCTTATGGCGGAGAGCTGATCATTGCCATGGATCCTGAGCGTTTTCTGGGGGCGGAGAAGGAAGAGCATTTCGCCAGAGCGGAAGGGCTTTTTAATGATATGGCAGAGCAAGGGGCCCGTATCCCCGGGGCGCGGCGTTTTAAGGCGCGCCAGCACAGTGAGCAGTTCGGTGTGACATTACCGCTGACGTTATATAAAGAGATTGTGGCGTTGTGTCAGTAATCCCTGGCAGGCTCATCGTTTACCGATGGGCCGATGTGTTTCCCGTTAAATACTCTCTTATGCTGTGATATAGATCTGCAAGAAACAATATGTTAACAATGTTGAAACAATTTATTCAGCGGTAATATCAAAGAGATCGTTTGGTAAACTTCATTCTGGCTTGGAAAACGCCCATGCTCGGCTGGATCATGCTGGTTGAGATAGCTACGCTCAGTTATCTTTGGGGTTCCAGTTCCTGGCTGCCCGCTTACCTGACCAATGAACGTGGCTTTTCCATCAAGCAAATGGGTTGGCTAGCATCACTACCCTTTATTATCAGTATCTTCTCCAAGTATCTTGGCGGGGTGATCCTGGATCGCGTTC
Organism: Serratia sp. NCCP-200; assembly: GCF_059697885.1. Classification (NCBI taxonomy): domain Bacteria; kingdom Pseudomonadati; phylum Pseudomonadota; class Gammaproteobacteria; order Enterobacterales; family Yersiniaceae; genus Serratia; species Serratia sp. NCCP-200. Next base: position 531,017 of record NZ_BAAKUJ010000003.1, on the reverse strand, counting down.
GGCCACAGCAGATGCCATTGATTTTTGCCTTTGGCGGGGCAGCAACGGCTATCTGTATGCTAGGCGTGATGCTGAGCTCACAAAGTGGCTGGCTGGCCGTGTTCCTGCTATCGGCCAACGCTTGTTGGGGGGCACAAGGTGCGGCAATTCCCACCCTGATCCAACACCATGCCAAAACAGAAAGCGTTGGTTCTGCCTACGGGCTGATCAACGGCGTGGATAATATCTTTTCGGCATTCATTCCCTTGCTGATGGGGCTGGTGATGATGTCGTTTGGCACCGTCTCTTCAGGCTTTTCCGTGCTGGTGGCCTCGCAGATTGTGACTATGTTCGCTGGTGGGATGCTGTTTATTCGCATGCAAGGTAACCGGCAATTCACCACGGCGTGGTGAACGTGAAGGGCTTGGCATTGCTAGTCGATCCGCAATTCGGCAGCAAGCAGCTCCAGCATGGCATCCACTTTTGGCTGCAGTTGCCGCCCAATAGGCCATACCAGATTGAGCGGCAGACCGTCAGTCGTCAGTTCCGGTAGGATTTGCACCAATTCACCGCGTGCAATTTCATCGCAGACCAGCCATGTTGCCAACTGTGCGATACCGCATCCAGCCTTAACGGCGGCAACCTGAGCTTCGCCATTTCCGACAATAATGCGGCCCTCCATCGTGCGCCGCTCAATCATTCCAGCATCATGCGCGATCAGCCACGGGCCCGTGGTTCCATCGGCCTTACCATAGAGCACGGCATCATGGCGTGACAGTTCGGCGGACGATGTCGGTGTCCCGTTGCGGGCCAGGTAATCGGGCGAGGCGCAGAAAATGAGGCGTTCACAGCCCAGGTAGCGATGGCCAACTGAGGTAGGCCAATGATCCGGGCCACCGATACGCACCGCCACGTCAATGGCTTCTTCAAGCAAATCAACGAAGCGATCGGTCAAAGAGACATGCGGGCGTAAGTGCGGGTGTTGCTGTGAGAACTGGAGCAGTAGCGGCCAGACCCGAAGGCGGCCAAATGTCGCCGGAGCATCTAGCCGCAGACGACCCATCGGTTCGCTGTGCTGTGCGGCGAGCACGGCTTCAGCTTCTTCCAAATCGGCCAGCACTCGTACGCAAGTGCGGTAGAACGCTGCCCCCGCATCCGTCAGAGCCAAGCGGCGGGTGGTGCGCTCGAAAAGCCGGGTCTCTAGCCGATCTTCTAGGCGCGCCACACTTTTGCTGACGGCAGAGCTGGTCAGGTGCAATTGCTCTGCCGCTGCCGTGAAACTGCCTGCATCGGCCGTCGCCACGAAGGTTTCGATGCCCTTAAGCCGCTCCGATGGGATCATGCTGCCCTCACTTACTCAGGAATTAAATTCAATAATGTCGGTAAAATATATCAATAATGAGAATATATTTCTTAAATATACTAAGGGCAACAGCAATTCCCCATGTAGGAGCCTTTTTGATGTCTTCGATTACCGTACCGGGCACCGCCATTTCGGCGAGTCGTAGCCGCCTTTCCATCGTCATTCTTGCGGTGGCGGCTTTCGTCATCGTCACGACCGAATACCTGATCGTCGGACTATTGCCAGCATTGGCACGCGACTTGGATATTTCAATTTCCGCTGCTGGCCAATTCGTTACCTTGTTCGCCTTCACGGTGATGCTGTTCGGACCTGTGCTGATTGCGCTGTTGTCACACATTGAACGTAAGCGCCTATTCATTGCGATTCTGATGATCTTTAGCCTCTCAAACGCTCTGGCCGCAATCGCTCCGAACGTTTGGGTGCTTGCGATTGCCAGGTTCATTCCCGCCCTGGTGCTGCCCGTGTTCTGGGGGACGGCCAGTGAGACGGCCGGACAGATTGCCGGGCCGCATCGTGCCGGTCGCGCAGTATCGCAGGTGTATCTGGGGATCTCAGCCGCCTTACTGTTTGGTATTCCACTGGGAACGCTAGCGTCGGACCTTATCGGCTGGCGCGGCACGTTCTGGATACTGGCCGGGCTGTCGCTGGTTATGACATTGGCCCTGGCGATCTTCATGCCGACTCTGGCACGCCCCGAACGGCTTAGGCTGGCAGAACAGACTCGCATCCTCAAAGACCCGTATTTTGTCGGTAACGTTGTGTTATCGGTCGTTGTGTTCACCGCAATGTTTACGGCTTACACTTATCTAGCCGACATGCTGGAGCGCATCGCCGGTGTGGCTCCGGCGCAAGTCGGTTGGTGGCTCATGGGCTTCGGTGCTATCGGCCTGGTCGGTAACTGGCTGGGCGGGCGCTTTGTAGACCGCAGCCCATTGGGCGCTACTGCCATATTCTCTTTATTGCTGGGCATAGGCATGATGGCCAGCGTACCAGCGGCAGACTCGCTCATTCTGTTATGCTTGGCACTTGCGCTTTGGGGTATTGCCTATACTGCACTGTTTCCAATCTGTCAGGTTCGGGTGATGAAGTCCGCCTCACACGCTCAGGCGCTAGCCGGAACGTTGAACGTCTCTGCTGCCAATGCCGGTACGGGCCTTGGCGCCATTATCGGTGGCCTGGTGATCCCTCAATGGGGATTGGAAAACATCGGTTTCGTTGCCACAGGCATCGCGATAACGGCCATTTTGCTGGCGGTTTGGCTTGTACGCTTTCGGCGGCAAAGCGCGAAATAAGCAGGAAAGGGAAGGTGACCGTCTATGCGGTCACCTTGGCAAAAATCACGACTCAACTAAATTGCTTCAATCTTTCAAAGCCTTGCTCCAGGTCGGCTTTCAGTTCATCCATATCCTCCAGCCCAATCTGCAAGCGCAGCGCCCGGCCGCCGGGTTGCCACTGCGTCACGGTGCGGTATTCGGCACAGTTAAACGGGATCACCAGGCTTTCAAAACCTCCCCACGAATAACCCATCGCAAAAATCGACATGTTATCCAACATGTTATCAACACCAGCCTTGGTATATTCCGGCTGCAAAATGATAGAGAACAGGCCCGAAGAACCTGTAAAGTCGCGTTTCCAGAATTCATGCCCTGGGCAATCAGGGAAGGCCGGGTGGAGCACTTTCAATACCTCCGGGCGGGATTTTAGCCAATGAGCCATCTCCAGCCCGCGCTTTTCGGCCTCCTTCAAGCGTAAGTACATGGTCCTCAAACCCCGTAGGGCGAGAAAACAGTCTTCTGCGCCCGGCAACATCGCCATCAGATCATAGGTTTCGCGTAATTTAGGCCACCAGGCATCATTGGCTGAAACAACGCCCATCAGTAAATCGGAATGCCCGCCCAAATACTTGGTACCCGCCTCTACGGAAATATCACAACCATGTTCATGGGCGCGGAAAAATACCGGCGTTGCCCAGGTATTATCAATAATGGTGGCGATCCCTTGCTGTTTTGCCAGCGCCGCCATGGTTGGAATATCCTGGATTTCAAAACTTTGAGAGCCAGGAGATTCTAAAAACAGGGTGGTAGTGTTAGGGCGGAACAAGGTGCCGATGTCTGCGCCAATCAATGGATCATAGTAGGTGGTTTCGATCCCCATTTTGCCCAACATCCCAGCACAAAACAGGCGAGTAGGTTTGTACACGCTGTCAGGCATTAACAGGTGATCGCCTGCTTTCAACGTGGTGAGCAATGCCAGCGCAATTGCGCCCAGCCCGGAGGGTGAGAGCACTGTTCCTGCCGCTCCAGCCAGTTCGCTCCACGCATTTTCTAGATTAGCGATCGTGGGTGTGCCCATCGTCCCGTAGTTAAACTCGGCTCGGTTATGCTCAATATCGCTGACGGTAGGAAAAATAACCGTTGAACCCCGATAAACCGCTGCGTTGACAAATCCGGCCTGTTTGGCAGGATCTCGGCCGATCTGTGTAATCCGGGTGCCGATGCTGAAATCCGAGCTTGGTGATTTACTCATTGCTAACCTCATCGTTTATTCGAAAAATTTAAAGAAGGGGGACAGGCAAAGCAAAATACCGAAGAAAGTGATAAACCAAACGGCGGGCCCCTTAAACTTATGAAGTGCTTCGACTTTATACACCAGATAGCAAGGGATCAAGCATGATACCAACCCGAACAAAGGGCTCCCCAGTTGCATAAAGAACAGGATAGAGAAGCGGGTTGAAATCCACGCCCATAACCCCAGCACAACGCCAACGCTGATGGCAATGTGAAGCACTTTTTGATTGATTTTTTCTTCCGGAATAAAACGGCAGATAATATTAGTCACAATCCCTTTGATCGCCTCCTGGAACCCTAAATAAATCCCGAGAAACGCCGTTAAGATGGCGAAAATATTCAGCAAGGCGCTCATTACTCTCACAACAGATCCGGGAATAACCTGGGCTGCAATAGCTAATGCAGAGATATTTTGCTCAAAAGCGGAAACAGCCTGCTCATGGCTGATAGCAAAAGTGAACGAGAAGGCAAAGAACAATACCGCAACCGCCAGGATAATATAAGCAACACGGTTGGCGCGGATAGCTCGATAGGTGGCAATACGTTTATCCGATTCAACTTTGCGATAAGCAATGTTCATCGGGCTAAGTATCTGAACAAACAGAATGGAGAAAAGGGTAAAGGGTAACGTCAAAAACACGTCGCGCATAAATGGCAGCAGTTCAGGGAAAGCAGTAATATTATTCAAGTTCCAATGTGGAACCATCACGACCCCTAATACAACGATAATCCCAAATTTAACGCACACCATCGGGCCGGAGACCTTGAACAACAACCGTTCCCCTTGAGCGGCAATGCTGACCAAGGCAACCAGCACCACCAACCCATACCAGATGGAGTCTGACAGCAAGCCTTCCGTCAGCCCAAAGGTCTGAATATAGGAGGCGCTGTCAAAAGTAACGGCCAGGGAATAAGAAAACATGCCGTGTAGTAACATCAGGAAATAGGCAATACCTAGCCAAAACCCCCAGTTTTTCCCGAGATATTGCGTAATGACGTTAGTATAGTCTTGGCAATCTTCACTTTCTGATAATGTTTTAAGGTAAAGACTTTGCAACAAATAAATCGCCGGATAAGAAATGATAACCGAAGTGATAAATACCCAAATGCCTTTAATGCCCACTTGAACTGGCATGAAAACAATGCCGGAACCGATGGCCATACCTATGCAGAGAATAACCCATCCGAAGTCATATCGGGTAAACGGAATGCTTTTATACGCGTCTTTAGACTTGATATCTGTATTTATTATGCTATTCATCATTGTCTTCCTGTCGCAAGATGATCACAGCCGTGTTCTCACGAAATGAGAAGTTATGTAAAACATCGCGTTTGCCAGAGGTAACCTTATCTGACATAGAAACATAGTACGTACTGGTAAGTAAAACTTAAAGCAGCTAGCGGTGTTATTAAATGAAAATACTTGTGCGTGAAACGCAAAAGTTGATGGCTGTCTTATTTTATGTGCTTTTTATGAAAATTGACTGAAAGGGTTGGTAGCGTCGCTATCTAGTGAGTATAGTCAATTATAATGTATAGGAATTTTACTAACTTAGCGTTTTTTTGCTAGCCTGATATCAGATCCATGCAGCCGTATAAATTCACAAAGGGGTACCGGCAGATGATGTCGTCAACCAGGGGTTCCGTTTCATTCAAGGCAAAAATCGACAACTACGCCATCTTCCGACAGTTGGAAATCTTTATCAAGGTCGTTGAATGTAACAGTTTTTCTGCCGCAGCGCTGAAGTTGAACCTCACGCCGTCATCGGTGAGCCGCAGCATTTCCCAACTGGAAGAGTATCTTGGCATCGTTTTGCTGAAAAGGACCACGCGTAACCTAATTTTGACCGAGCCAGGCAAATATCTGCTGTTCCGGGCGCAGCACCTGCTGGCGGATCTGGATGACTCCTTGGTTAATACCTCCAGTTTCCGCAGCCACCCACAGGGCCAGCTCAAAATTACCTGTTCAATTGCCTTCGGCGTTACCCATCTGATGCGTTTGTACAGTGACTATAGAGAGATCAACCCCGACGTCAGATTGTCTGTCGATTTAAATGACCAAAGCGTCAACCTTAACGAAGAGAATATCGATATTGCGCTGCGTATTACCGCACACCCGCCGAGTAATTTTGCTTTGCGCAAAATCTGTAAGATCAACTGGGTTTATTGCGCCAGCCGGCGCTACTTTGAACGCCGTGGCCTGCCGAAAACCCTGGCAGACCTGGAGGATCACGACTGCCTGATCAATCCAAACGTTTCTGATAACTGGCACTTTATTGGCGGCGATGGGCATTCGTTAAAAATCAATAACATCGTCGAGGTGAACAGTACCTTGGGGCTGCTACAGGCTGCGCTCCATCATCAGGGGATCGTCAATCTGCCGACCTACATGCTGGGTGACCATATCGCTGATGGCGAGTTGATCCCCATTTTGCTGGATCACGAAGCTAAAGAGCATGAGTACCATCTTTTCGCACTGTACCATCCAGGGCATTATCAAGACCCCAAGGTGAGAAGCTTTATTGATTTTATTGTGGAAAAAATCTCATCGACGCCTGCCTGGGACGATTGGATGGCAGGGTAGCAAAGAGTTGAGCCAACCAAATGGATTTACCCGTGGTAAACCGCTTCTATGTTGTAACCGTCGGGATCAAGGACATATGCTGCATAATAATGTTGATGATAATGAGGACGGTAACCCGGTTCACCATTGGGGAGTGCACCTGCGGCGATAGCCGCTTTATAAAACAGTTCGACTTCCTCAGTAGAGCCAGCACGAAAAGCGATATGGTTTCTTGGGGTATGAGGCGTTCCTTGCGAAATCCAGAAATCCCCGCCTGGGTCGTCGCCATTTTTTGCAACTTTTGCTCCGAAGCCATAGGCACTGCCTAGACTCAGGCGAACTTCATAATGCAGAGATGAAAGTACTGTACTATAAAAATCCTTGCTTTTTTCTACGTTAGAAACGTTGATGCCGGTGTGATCTATCATGAAAACCTCTCAAACATAACATTTCGACACTCAATTTAACTTATATTGAGCGGAAGTACACGGACAGTGGTAGCAAATAGGCAGGCGTTTCAGGGGCGCGTAAACGCCCCATTTAACTTACTCAAATAACCTACGGTGTAGCGCTACAACCGCGCTGTCAGCGACTTCGCTTGGTAGCATGAAGCAAAGATTATCATTCGATGCGCCATGGAAAATCATGCGCACGGCATACTCATCCAGATCCACAAATGTATCCCGGCATACGCCCGCGCCACGATGGAGTTGATTGCCAATCAGCGTGACCAAGGCCAGCCCGGTTTCAATCTCAACTCGGCAATGAGAAGAGAGTGCTGTAAGCAACGCGGTGGTCAGGGTGTGATCTTCTCCCGAAGTGGATCCCGTGGAATTCAGGGCTAGCGCTATACAGCTCTCGGAGGTGGTAACCAGGTCCACATCAACCCGATGTTCTGCCAGAATCGCGAACATTTCGGCAAAGAATCTGTATGCAGGTTGCGTATGCAGGTCGTGCAATCTCAACAACGTCTGTTTACGGCGAATGGCAATCGCACGATAAAGTGGCGGATTCTCTGTCTCACGGCGAACCAGCGTTCCACCGGCAGCGGTATTTTTGCTGGACCCTACAAAGACCGGGATATTTTTCCGCATCGCGGGTAACAGGGTCGCCGGATGGAGCACTTTCGCACCAAAAGCAGCCATGTCGCTGGCTTCGGAAAAGGAGATATGGTCAATACGCCGGGCCTGCGCCACAATGCGCGGATCGGTGGTGTAGATCCCGGCCACATCAGTCCAGATATCGACACGTGCGGCCTGCAATGCTTCCCCAAGCAGGGAGGCGGTGTAGTCGCTACCGCCCCGGCCCAGCGTGGTGGTATGCCCGGCATCATCACTGCCGATAAAACCCTGGGTGATAACAATCGCCTGCTCAATACGCGGCCGCAGATGGGCTTCTGCCTGATCCTCGACCAGGTTGATATTGGGTTCGGCGCAACCGTAAAGGTTGTTGGTTCGAATGACTTTACGGGCATCAAACCATTCCGCTTGCGCTTCACGTTCACGAAGCACTTCAGCAAATAACAGGCTCGACATCAACTCGCCATGGCTGACCAGTTCATCACTCAGCGCCGTGGAAGGCATTGTCAATGCCGTCTCGGCAAGGCGGGCAATATTTTCAAGGAGCTGATCGATTTCTTTGCTGATGACCAGCGGCGCTTTCAGGCGGGAAATAATGTTGTACTGGATAGTGCGAAGGGTATCAATTTTATCCATACGATCACGACTTTCCAGCCCTTCAGAAAGTTCGACCAATAGATTTGTGACCCCTGCGGAGGCAGACAAAACGACCAGGCGGACGTGGTCATCAGCAAGAACAATGCCGGCACTGCGATTCATCGCGTCAAAGTCAGCAACGCTGGTACCGCCAAACTTGGCAACGACGAATTGTGGATAAATGCGTGTCATAACAATCTCATATCAGGGCGCCATAAAAAATGGCAAGAAAATTTTCATTCTCGGCATAAGGGAAGCACGCTTCGCCTTACGAAATGTCCGCCCGCGAACATTTCTGATGACAACCCAGGAAAGCCTCCTGTTGTCGATAACGTGTATTGCCTCTTACGCGTTACCGGTGTGATGCGCATTAATTCTTTATTTACGGAGAGTAAAATAAGCGCGCCATAGTAAGTGATTTATCTTAATGGATCGACATTTTTATTTTATTTCGTAATAAATCAGTGAAAAAGAATGCCTTACAGGCCAGAACCTAACATTCTTAACGGTAAAATCGTGTAACAAAAGAATAAAACCATATCAATACGATGGTTTTCATGACGTTGTATCCAATCTTGGCATTCGCAACGCTTTGCGCGACAGTGGTAACAAAAATTAATGCATGATTAAAGGTAAGTTATTGTTATGATTTGACTTTAAAGGGTTAATTGCGTGCTAAAACAAATGATTGAGTACACCATTAAAATGCTATATATTGGCCGCGTTTTTACAGGCAATCCCCTTAACCTTTTATTCAACCCGGCGTTAATAATACCCGAGGTTGTGGGAGTGATATGATGACGGATAAAGTCCGTATTGATACTTTAAGTGCTAGTTCATTACCACAAAGCAATGATACCTTTTTAGCGAGACAGGCCGAGTTTGAGTCTAACGTCAGAAGCTATCCACGAAAACTGCCATTGGCAATTGCCAAAGCGCAGGGCGTTTGGATTACTGATGTTGAAAATAATCAATATCTTGATTGTCTTGCAGGCGCTGGGACTCTGGCGCTGGGTCATAATCATCCTGACGTGCTTCAAAGCATTCAAAGTGTCATCAACAGCGGCTTACCGTTACATACGCTGGACCTTACCACACCTCTGAAAGACGAATTTTCCTCCTATTTACTCTCTTTATTACCGGGCCAGGGCAAAGAGTATTGCCTGCAATTCACCGGTCCGTCTGGCGCTGATGCGGTTGAAGCCGCGCTCAAACTGGCTAAAAAAGTAACCGGCCGTTCAAGCATCATCAGTTTCTCCGGCGGCTACCACGGTATGACGCACGGTGCGCTCTCCGTAACAGGTAACCTGTCACCAAAAGAAGCCGTCAGCAACATGATGCCGGAAGTGCAGTTTATGCCTTATCCGAATCAGTATCGCTGCCCGCTGGGCATCGGTGGCGAAGCAGGCGTAAAAGCGCTGACGTACTACTTCGATAACTTGATCAACGACGTGGAAAGCGGCGTACGCAAACCAGCGGCGGTGATCCTCGAAGCGGTGCAGGGCGAGGGTGGTGTGAACCCAGCTCCGGCCGAGTGGCTGCAGCGCATCCGTAAAGTTACGCAGGACCATGGCATTCTGCTGATCATCGACGAAGTTCAGGCTGGTTTCGCACGCACCGGTAAGCTGTTCGCGTTTGAACACGCAGGTATCGAGCCAGACATCATCGTTATGTCTAAAGCTGTCGGTGGCGGTCTGCCGTTGGCCGTACTGGGCATCAAAAAACAGTTTGACGCATGGGCTCCAGGCCACCATACCGGAACATTCCGCGGTAACCAGTTGGCAATGGCCACCGGTCTGACCACGCTTAAGCACCTTAAAGACAACGCCATTGCGGATAAAGTTGCCGCCCAGGGCGAGTGGCTGAAAGGCAAACTGGCCGAACTGCAAAAACGTTACCCGGCTATCGGCCATGTACGCGGCCTGGGCCTGATGATCGGCATTGAAATCGTGAAGCCTAACGAAGCACAGGATCACATGGGATGCTATCCGGCGGATGGCGAGCTTTCGGCATTGCTGCAGAAAAAATGCTTCGAATCCGGTCTGATTCTGGAGCGAGGCGGCCGTCATGGTTGCGTACTGCGCCTGTTGCCATCACTGCTGATCACCGACGCTGAGCTGGAAATTTTCCTCGATAAATTTGAAAACGCCTTGCTGGCCACTGGCATGGAGCCGGTTTAATCGGAGTTAACGATCGTGTCTGATAACAACCCAATTCTCTCCGGTTCGGCGCAAAGTATCGCCGCCTACCAGGATGCCATTGAGCAAAGCAGCAAAGCCGTTATCGAATGGTTAAAGCAGCCAGAAATGTATCAGGGGAAAACCGTCGACCAGCTGCGCGAGCGCATTCAGTTGAACTTTACCTCTCAGGGCCTGGGTAACCAGGCCGCCATTGAGCGTGCAGTTGAGTATTTCCTCAAGGACAGCCTCTCTGTACATCACGCACAATGTGTGGCGCATTTGCACTGCCCGAGCCTGGTGATTAGCCAGGCAGCAGAGGTGCTGATCAATGCCACTAACCAGAGCATGGACTCCTGGGATCAAAGCCCGTCAGCCACCATCATTGAGATCAAACTCATCGAGTGGCTGCGTGAGCAGATAGGATACAGCGCCGGTGATGCCGGCGTGTTCACCAGTGGCGGTACCCAGAGTAACCTTATGGGGCTGATGCTGGCGCGTGATGCTTTCTTCGCGCGTCAGGGGCACTCCGTTCAGCAGCACGGTTTAACGGGCGATCTGAGCAAAATCAAAGTGTTCTGCTCCGAAAGCGCGCACTTCTCCGTGCAAAAAAACATGGCATTGATGGGGCTGGGCTACCAGTCAGTCACCCAGGTGAAAACCGATGCGTTCTCGCGTATGGATATCGCTGACCTGAAAACCAAACTGGCGCAGGCGAAAGCCAACGGTGAGAAGGTGATGGCGATTGTGGCCACCGCCGGTACGACCGATGCGGGTGCGATTGATCCGTTAGTGGAAATTACCGCGCTGGCCGCACAGGAAAATATCTGGGTTCATGTTGATGCCGCATGGGGAGGGGCGCTACTGCTTTCTGAGAAGTATCGCCACTACCTGAACGGCCTGGAATCCGCAGATTCCGTGACACTGGATTTCCACAAGCAGTTCTTCCAGACCATCAGCTGCGGCGCATTCCTGCTGAAAGATGCACGGCATTACGAGCTGATGCGTTATCAGGCGGCGTACCTGAACTCTGATTTTGACGAAGAACACGGCGTACCGAATCTGGTGTCAAAATCACTGCAAACCACACGTCGTTTTGATGCTCTGAAGCTGTGGATGGGTCTTGAAGCTTTAGGTAAAAAGCAGTACGCCGCAATCATTGATAATGGCGTTACACTGTCACAACAAGTTGCTGCGTTTGTTTCTGCACAACCGCATCTGGAACTGGTTATGCAGCCACAGTTGGCAAGCGTACTGTTCCGTTTCCGCCCAGAAAGCGGCGATCGCGCTTTTATCGCGCTGTTGAACCAACGTATCGGCGATGTTCTGTTAGCATCAGGTAGCGCCAACGTTGGGGTAACAGAAGCAGATGGCGTAACCTGTCTGAAGCTGACACTGCTGAATCCAACGGTTTGTCTGGAGGACGTAAAAATCCTGCTGACCAGCGTGAAAGAGACGGCTGAAAAATTGCTCAACGCGTAATCCTTTTTAGTAGCCGAAACTGCGTCGAGTTGCTAGTCAATTCGGCGCAGCCGAAAGGCTTCCTCTGATGAAATCTACTGGGTAATGACAGCCATTAGTTCTCAGATTTCACGTAGCGCGATCAAAAAAGGAGGGCGTTTTGTACGATATTGCACAGCTTTTGCCAGTAATCCAATCACTAGAGGTTCAACTCCATCAGTCGGCAACGCGTACCGATGCCAATCTCGTTGGAAAATTGCTGCATGACGATTTTGAAGAGATCGGCTGTTCCGGGCTGCACTATGACAGACAGCAAACCATTGAGGCGCTAAAGTTGGAAAGCGGCCAGCCAGAGATTTTTGCCGAAGAGTTCAAACTGGTGAAGATTGCCGATGGTGCCGTATTGTTGAGGTATAAAAGTTTTCAACGTGATGTGCATGGCAGCATAGTTCGCCGTGCCGAGCGTTCTTCGATCTGGTTGCAATCGTCACAAGAGCGCGGAGGCCATTGGCAGATGAGTTTTCATCAAGGCACACAGATCGAGGATTGAAGCCGACTGTGTATCAACTCGAATAATCGCCACTCATTGAACCAACTTCTAGAAAACCAAGCAATCAAAGCGTGAAGATGAGGTGAGATAAGCCTAGCGGGATACCTGCAAGCGAGTGATGAAGATCGGAAATCCGAACTCCACGTTTAGCTATTGGAGGCAAATAACTCACCTGTCTCAAACCGGGCCTAGGACTACTCATCGATTATCATATTGTTATTATTGTATTTTTACCCCCCCCACACAAACCCACTTCATGAACTAGCTCTGAATGGCCATTTTCTGGCTCTTTTTACCCATTTCAGGCAGTTTTGGTTCATGAACCATTCTATGTAGTTGAGATGCTTGTGCAAACGGTCTTTGCACGTGAAATCACGTTGTACATCAGCATATCGCCCCAGGTAATCATGCAAGCACACAGTCACATTTTTTCGTAAACAAAAAATGATCCGCCTAAAAATTTTCGCCGGCATGCTCAATCTGCCACGCAGTGCAATAGATGAGACCCTCGAAGAGAATAAGCAATGACAAGCTTGTAGTTGTGTCAATCTTCGGGCAAAGGCGACATTAAGAAAGAAAAAAGGGAGTTGGAGTATCTCAAAGTCCTCAAGTGATTATTTGTTAATCTTAACTTAGATAAAAGCTGTCACATATCATCATTTTCAAAGCCGCCACTTGATTTTATTGACTTTTATGGCAATCTTAACTCATTAGGTTCATTGATGAATTGGAAGTTGCATGCAGGGTGCACAGAACCTGAGGGCGGTAGCGTCTAAAAAAACAAATAATGTATAACGCGTAGTGATGTGAAGTATGCGCGTAAACTACTTCCTTACGGTAAGGTATGGCGCTATACAGAATTATAGCGTTAACGAGTATAGAATTCGGCGCTGTGCATACCATCCAAGGTAGGCAAGCCAGTGCGGGGATATTTTTTTTCGAGGGTAGAGTGATATTTTATGGGGAACTATAGTGAAAGGGTGTAATTATATTGTATTGTTCATATTATTGTTTTTGAGTGGCTATTCATATTCTGCTAGTGTCATTGATTGTCGCGATTTATCTCGCGTTAGTATTAATGATTGTAAGGATGAACGTTTTTTATTAATGATGGATGACATTAAGTTATTAAAGGAAAGTAATGAGAAAATGTCAGCCCTTAATAATGGAAAATATAGCATTGATGATTTAAATAAAACCGCAATAAAAAACAGGGCGGACCTAGATAGTATTTCATTCTCCGCCAATTCATCTTTCTATTTAATAACCTTGCTTGCAGCTCTATTTAGTGGCTCTGTTGTTTTTTTAACATACACTTATCGAGTTGAAAGAAAGGAAATAAAAAATAAAATCATAGAGCTCACCACTGACTATATAAATAAAAATAACAAGCTAATAATTGATACGGTAACTTCCATTTTAGAAAAAGATGATTGTGAGATAATAAACAATTCTTCTGACAACTGGTTTGAACGAAACAAAGAAACAATAACCAATATAATAATATTGAAGGTTGATAGGTTATCAAATGAAAATGCAATTAATGAAAGTGATATTGACAATGAAGTCGATACTAATAACAAAAGTGTGAATAGCATTAATGATGGATTTGATGTTGATGTTAATAATAATGTGAATGATGAACTTGCCGTTAATGATAATGTTAATACAAGAGCAAGGAGTTATAAAAAAGAGAGTGAGGGTGATTCAGAATTAAAAACCGCCATAAAGCTGTTAAATGCAGCTTATAACTCAGCGGGTGAGGCGAAGCAGGCAGGCTATGATGCACTGATAGCGCGCTTTGAGGGCAGCGACAACAATGCAATCTTACTGCGCGTAGCCATGGCGATGTTCAATAAAGCTTTTAACGCAACTGGTGAGGCGAAGCAGGCCGGCTATGATGCATTGATAGCGCGCTTTGAGGGCAGCGACGACAATGCCATTTTACTGCAGGTTGCCAAGGCGATGTACAGTAAAGCGTACAATGCAGCGAGTGAGGCGGCGAAGCAGACTGGCTATGATGCGCTGATAGCGCGCTTTGAGGGCAGCGACGACAATAAAATCTTACTGCGCGTAGCCATGGCGATGTTCA
>NZ_BAAKUJ010000003.1:516186-516422 GCF_059697885.1 Serratia sp. NCCP-200 | reverse complement strand
AGCGCGCTTTGAGGGCAGCGACGACAATGCAATTTTACTGCAGGTTGCCAAGGCGATGTACAGTAAAGCGTACAATGCAGCGAGTGAGGCGGCGAAGCAGGCCGGCTATGATGCGCTGATAGCGCGCTTTGAGGGCAGCGACGACAATGCAATTTTACTGCAGGTATCCATGGCGATGTTCAATAAAGCTTATAACGCAACTGGTGAGGCGAAGCAGGCCGGCTATGATGCATTGA
>NZ_BAAKUJ010000003.1:57402-516176 GCF_059697885.1 Serratia sp. NCCP-200 | reverse complement strand
AGCGCGCTTTGAGGGCAGCGACGACAATGCAATTTTACTGCAGGTTGCCAAGGCGATGTACAGTAAAGCGTACAATGCAGCGAGTGAGGCGGCGAAGCAGACTGGCTATGATGCGCTGATAGTGCGCTTTGAGGACAGCGACGACAATGCCATTTTACTGCAGGTTGCCATGGCGATGTTCAATAAAGCTTATAACGCAACTGGTGAGGCGAAGCAGGCAGGCTATGATGCACTGATAGCGCGCTTTGAGGGCAGCGACGACAATGCAATTTTACTGCAGGTTGCCAAGGCGATGTACAGTAAAGCGTACAATGCAGCGAATGAGGCGGCGAAGCAGGCCGGCTATGATGCGCTGATAGCGCGCTTTGAGGGCAGCGACGACAATAAAATCTTACTGCGCGTAGCTATGGCGATGTACAGTAAAGCGTACAATGCAGCGAATGAGGCGGCGAAGCAGGCCGGCTATGATGCGCTGATAGCGCGCTTTGAGGGCAGCGACGACAATGCAATTTTACTGCAGGTTGCTAAATCCTTTATTAACATGGCCAATATTGCATTATCAGAAGGTAAGATTGATAGTGCAGCCGAGTTTATGAGTAAATTTAAATTAATTCATAATATTAACGGTGACAAATTTAAAGCATTAAGAGAAAGAGCTAAGCTAATTGAAGCAATGATTGGGGAAATGAAATGACTTTCAATATGTCAGGATCCGGTCGTGTCGACCTGCCGCTATGACGCCCAGCTGCTGATGCGCATTTATCAGGGCGCATCACTGAGCTGGCACTGGAGCGCAGGTGCCGCCGTATCTGGCAGTTACTGCGCCGTGCAGGGCTTCATGTGCAAGCGCGTGTATCGCCTTTATCATCTGAACGGGCTGGGTGTAAGGCGTGCAGGTCACGCGTATTCTGGACAGTATTGCGCTGTTTCTCGACTATCCGGCTACGATAAGAACTGACCAAGGGCCGGAAGGAGGCAGGGCACATATCAACAACTCATTGATATGTGCCAAAACTACGGCCACATGTGAAGTTGTTAACAAACGACATTTAACATAATATACATTATGCGCACCGAAGTGACGATACATGGAATCTGGCTATCTTTCATTTGCCCTGGTCAAAAATTCACATGGCCAGTCAACCTCATGCTCTTATCTGATTTTTCAGTAGCAAATCTCATCCAAGCAATCCGCTGATGCAACCGACAAAGCTTGCTCTTCATTAGTTGACGCTCCTGCTCGCACCCATCCTTAGATTCTACGACCACGCCAAATCATTGGAACAATTTCTGGTTGTTCGAGTGCCTAACTGTCTCGACCCTTGCCAAGCCTGGCCAGCATCCCATCATCACGAGCCACAAAGATAAGCTTTCCATCAAGAAGCCTATCCAACAAAAACATAACTTTCTCTGCCAGAGCATTTAGAGCCTCAAAATGGCGATCGGGCAGGATTTCGTTTTCGTAATCTTCACGTTAACACTATGGCCAAACAGATACCTAAAACCAACCTGTTGACCATTTTTACCTCATCAACAGGTCAAAACCCCCTGCTTTATTGATCGTGCTACGTGAAATCTGAAATGGTATGGCTACACTAACCGTGCAGATTTCACCAAAATGTATGTCTGTAATGAGTCGTTCTAGCCTCTTCGTCGTTACTGTTCTTCACCCAAGTGCTTCAACAGCAAAACTGTCATATTACCCTGATAATCCTTATAAACGTTACCCGTGCGGGTAGTGCCTTGGGCGTGAAAAAATTAAATCTCCACTCGGTGGGCACATCGTTTTGGACAGAAGCCTCCTGGGGCTGGCCCGCACCGTGGCACGCCATCAGCACCAGTACCGGAAGAAGTCCCGCCAAACGGATTAGGAACAATGTCTGCTACCAATTGCCGTAGGGATAGGTTTTCCCTTTGATAAATTCGGGAGTATCTCCGTAATATTTATACCCATTGGGGTGCCTAGTTATCCCTTTGCAAAGCTCTAATTTATCCCCGGACACAGTCATTAAGACTGATGGCGTCACGCGATAATTAGGCTGACTACCAATACCTCGTAACCAGACAGCTACCTTACCTCCCGGAGCCAGACCAATTTGTATGTTGTCGTAATACCCGATATTACCATGATAATCCTTATACACGCTGGGGTTGCGCATTTTCTCTACAACGGCGTCAGACAGGGTCAGGCGAGTTTCATACACTCTTTTATCAATCACGGAGTCCCAGCAGAAAAGAATATGCCTGGGGGGATTTTTAACGTGATTCCAGTGCCCTCCGGGTGCTCGATCGGTATCATTCCAATTACCGATCACTTTATCGAGGTCTGGGGTGCTGTCCAGCGTATTAAACCGGTAATCAGTACCGTTAGCATCAAGGATAGCGACAAACGTTACCAGTGCGGGTAGCGCCTTGGGCGTGAAAAAATTAAATTTCCACTCAGTGGGCACATCGTTTTGGACTGAAGCCTCGGGCTGGCCCGCACTGTGACTGTGGCACGCCGTCAAAAGCAGTACCGGAAAAAGCCCCGCCAAACGGATTATTTTCATATTCTATTTCCCGCCATATCGTAAACTGTCCGCTGCCAGCGCTCATCCGGACGGTTGGTAAAGTTCACCATCTTCGCCGGTTTGACTGCCCCAGCGATCATTCCCTCACCGTCTCTGACCACGCTGTTCCAGTTGGCTGAACAATGGATATATTTCTCTGCCAGCATTTCGATTTCCTGACTGATGAATCCGAGATCCGATGCCCCATTCCGTACCGCGCGGCCCATCACAATCGCTTTTTCACAAAGGCAGTTTAGTTCTACTGGTAATGAAAAGTCTGGAACACTGTCATCAATAGGAGCAAAGACCACGCCTGCATCTTGCGCCGCATCGAGCATCACCCGTAGCACCACCCTCGACCAGTCGTTGCGCGTCGGGCGCTCAATGACCGCTGCCGCCCCGCTGCGTTTTTGCGGCATGCCGTAGCGATCGGCTGGCATCCGCTCGTCGTGCCAGGTATCAATGTTAATGTCCAATGCCTGCAACAAAGGGCCAATCGCTGGCCAGGTATCCATCGCACTGAGTTGCTCACAGGCCTGCTGATAAACCCGCGTTTTCGTATCAGGTGTGGAAAAGGGTACGGTTTCAAACTGCGGACGGGTGATGAAATAGGCTTCGTACTCGTCAGGGTTGTAACCGCCACCAATGTCAGAGTGCGCACCGGGCAAAGCCAGTTCCGGCCATGCAGGTTTCACGCTGTTCAACGCAAAGTTAAATCGGCATTCGTGCTGTGCGGTGATATGAAAAACCTTCTCGGCTACCCCCGGACGCAGCACTATATTCACCTCGCCCGTATCGGCGCTGTGCGGATTGAACCCGTTGACCGGCGTACCGATGCCAGCCACCGTATCAAATATCCCCAGAAAACGGGTTTTACCGCCGGGAGTGCCTGAGAACTCAATACTTCCCAGACCGGACTTGATAGCAGTGATAATCGCCTGGTCCTGACTGAAAACTCGGTTGGCAAAATGCCGTGCCGCAGCAGCTCCCCGGCTGAACCCGAAAATATCAAATTGCAATTCTTTGATGATCCAGGAACTGGCGTCAGGCAGGTTATCCAGATAACCTTTGATAGCAGCAACCAGCATAGCGACTGCCTTATCGGTTTTTCTCACCACTCCGGAGTTACCTCTGCCGGTGCCCATCCCGTAAGTACTGTCGCCTTCCCCGCTTTCCGTACCAATCCCCTCGATATAAATTGCACGCTGGCCGTATCCCGTATCGGCAGTGAGTTTTTGGTTATATAGAATATTGAGCCAGTGCACATTGGTGTAATACCCGAGATGACTTCCTGCCGCGAAGCCGCTGTGTCCGCTTTTTAGTTGAACGCATTGGAAATAAGCTGACTGAGCATCGGCATTGTTCATCCCAAAATGCTCTCCGGAGCAGGCATCAAGGCTGGCTGCGGTATTATCCGCATTATTGCCGGTGCCGTCGAAAAACACCCCGATGGTCAGGGTAATTTCCCGCTTCTGCCTTTCCTTTTTGGCCGCCTGCGCGTGCTGCTCTGGTTCTGCTGCCTGTTTCTTAGCGCTTTGAGCATACTGTGCTGGCGCCGCTGCCGGTCCGCTATTCATCGGCATTGAGCTCGGAGATATGGATGGGGCAACCGAGAGCGGCTGACTGCTCGCAACAAGACGATGGCTACCAGCCGTGCAACCACACGCCACACGGTGGCCGTCAAGTGCCGTTGGTACACCATAAAAACTTAAGTTTGCTTCCCCTTCGGCAATAACCCCAATTTTCCCGCAAGCCGGGCACGAAACCTTATGCCCTTTCAGAGCGACAGGAATACTATCACACGTGTAATGATTTCCCGGTACCCCCTCCAGTACCCGCCCCCCTGTGGTGGTCGTATCACCTTGGCAAATAACTGATATTCCCTGATAGTTCATCCCTCGGCTCATACCCTACGAACCTCTTTGTCAGCCTCTTCCATGACATTACTCCATGTTTTATTATGGGTTGCATCCGGAACCAGACTAAACTCTCTACGGCAAACTGTCAAAAATTGACCAACATGAAGAAGCAAAGGGACACCATCATGTTTAACGTCAATATCACGAAATTGACGCCAATGCGTATCATCGGCCTGCCTAACACAGGGGCTTACAGGTGGTTCTATCGGGCTTTCACTGAGCGATACCAACGGATAACCAAGGCAGGGAATCCCTGCCTTAAAACCTCCTGAAATTCATTACGGTGCTACAGGCTTACCATCGACGGTCACATTTCTGATCGCATTGAAATGCCAAGGTGTATCCCCACGTAATTGGCTAAAAGTCACGTGGTCAAACTGACTGTCTTCTAAATCGCTGATGGCAGTTGGGGGCACATTATTGAAATGCACATTGTTGAAGCGAATCTGCCGGTGCCAGGCATTCTTGTCGCTATTCCCTTTGATTTCGATTGCTGGCTTATCCCCCAACGTTCCCTGTACCGTGACGTTCTGCACCAGGAAATTATAAAATTGAGCCGGTTTTTTCGCCGCAGGGTAATCAATCTTGGCGTTAGGATCCGAATAATTCAACGTCAGGATCACCGGCTGGCGGAGAATATCCTTCATGGCATTATTGCGGAATGTGATGTTACGAGCACCACCGCCGATATCCGTGGTGCTCTTGGCGCGTAAACCTACATCGGTAAGGTAGATGACATTATTTTCGGCCAGAATATCCTCAATCCAGGCCCCAGTGTGGCTGCCCGTCACCACAGCGCCATGCCCCCGGCGTAGATAGTTGTTGAATAACCAAGCCCCTTTCATTGAAGGTTGCTCATCCGCTTTTTCCCCGGTTCCTGCCGCGAAGTTAATACAGTCATCACCCGTATCAAAGAAGTTATTCATGACTATCACATTCTGGCTGTTACCAAACTCAATGCCATCGCCATTGTTGGCATCAAAGGTTTGATGGATCAGGTTATTGGCCGTCACATTGTGATTCTCCAACAGCATAATGCCGTGGAAAGCCGGATTGCGTGCGGTGAAATCGGCCAGATACACATTCTCAACGCCACGCAATGTCACCAGGCTAGATCGGCGCTGCCCATAAGCGACTTGTAGCGGCACGCCTTCGGCCACCGCTTTAGCGACCTGATGCTTAGCCAAGATGCCATCTTTATGGACTTCACTATTTCTACTGGAAATATACTGTGGCAGACGGTTTCCCACCTCATCGACAATCTCAGCGGTTTTCTGGCGTAACCAGCCATTGCCGTCAATCACTCCTGGCCCAACAATGCGTATATTGCGGAAAGTTCCCGGCTCTACGTGTTCTGAATCGATGGCATTAAGCAGAGAGGCTGGCCGCATTTCGGTAGAATAGCTATACAACCGGTAAGCTGGCGGGTAATCAGCCGGGTCATCAGAACCCAGCAAGGTAGAACCCGCTTGCAGGTTAAGTGTCATATCACTTTTCAACCACAGCGCCCCGGTTTTATAAACTCCCGCAGGGACATCAAGCCGGCAGCCAGGTTGGCAAGCATCAATCGCCCGTTGAATCGCTTTCGTATTTAACGTGGTGCTATCCCCTATAGCGCCAAAATCCGTGATATTGACCACGGTCGGTAACGGGGTGGTTTTTATCGTAATGCTTTGGCTCGCATCTGATAGCGTACCATCGGCATAGAGCGCTTTAACGGTAAACGAATACTGACTCTCGGGCTTTAAATCCGTTACTTTGAAATTCTGGATCACAATCCGCTGCGAAAAAGTATCTTTGTCATTCGCATAAAAATGATTGATGTAAGGCTTGGCAGGTGAAAACCGATCGTTGTTTTCACTGGCTTTCCCCAGCAGTTTCCCTGCTGAATAAACCAGATAGTCAGCGATATCTCCGGTATCTTCTGGCGCTTTCCACACCAACATCAGGCTACTGTCGTCAGCAGACAGGGCTGGAACATGCAATTGCTGCGGTGCTTGTTTATTTAGTGGAGCGGCAGATACCTGCGGAGTGGTTGCAATCAAACTGGTTGCCATACACAGAAACATAGTCTTAATCGTTATAGAGGAAGGAGAGAGCTGTATTCTCATGGGGATCCCTTATCACTGGAAGAACAGTCAAGGTTGCTGTACCCAAAGAATCGCAAGTTGCAGGCAAACAACAGCTGAACGGCAAACCGCCCCGCCGGCTCAGTTTAGATAGCGTCTATAGCGACTAGAGCAAGGCAAACGAAAACTCGCAGATTGAAAGGCTAATAGGTATACAGCGCATTGAATACTAACCCTTTTGCTGTTAAATTCAAATAAAAGAAACGCTGTATTAAAATAGACACCATGGTTTATTTATTTGTGACAGGTGTCAAAAATGGATCACATAGTGTGAGTCCCCTCACCCCAAAAACCTATGTAGAGAAATATTGAAGTGGCATTCAGCACTGGAATGCCACGGAGTGAGCCCTAGCGATACCGGCTAGCCTACCTCAGCGCCAATTCGGATCCTTCATTACCGAATAGCGACCGCTGCCAAGGAAGGCGATGGCCAGCCCGGCAAAGAAATACACCGCCATATCTTCTGCTCCCCAAGCCCCTACCTTCGTCAGCATCAGCGCCTTGCCGGGATCGATCAGCAGGTAAGCCGCCAGCATGGTAAATGAAAACACCAACGCCGCCGGGCGGGTAAAAATCCCCAAAATAATCAACAGTGGAGCTACTAGCTCACCGACGAAAACGCCGTAACCGATAAATCCAGGCAACCCATGTTGAGTCAGCAATCCCTGGATATAATCGATGCCGCCGATCAGTTTATGCCACCCATGGAATATCATCATAATGCTGAACGCCAAGCGCAGTATCAGTTTGCCCAGATCCGGACGATCCATGACACGATTAAACCAATTCACCATGTTGCACCTACTGAGAGTTAATGATAATCGCAATCAATCTAATCCTAAGTTGCATTTTTACAACGAAATTCGTAGTAAACCTTGATCTAACACATTAAATAAACTTTCATAAAAACCGACGCCACCTGCATGCCCGCCTCCTTAGATCGCGGCGTTATAGTAAGCTTGAGAAGAATTATCTTTCTATCTATAGGAATTAAATGTTAATAATTGGCATTTTATGCTGACATTGGTTTTTTGGTAGCTAAACATATTGCCCTCGTGGGGATTATATATCATTAAATACTTTATTAATGCTTAAGCTTGCGGAATATGGCCTCTCATACCATATTTATTACACTCTGAAGAATGTGGTGGATTAAGTGAAATAAAAAACTTAGCCACGTACTTTAACCCGTAACATTCGGAACGAGCTTTTATTTTAATGAGATACCACGCGCCTGCGCAATGCTGGCCCGCTCTGTGTATTTCATTTTATTTAGCATAGCAATTCACCGCTAATATCATTAGCCCGGGAAGTAAACTTTGTGAGCCTCACGTAACTGTTCGCCACCAGCGGCGTTCTTGCTTGCGCGCAGCACACACTATTCGCTTAAATTCAAAAGGTTAACATGCATTAAATTACCGTTATTGTTTTTACAATAGCGTTATTTTTAGTGCATCTAAAAAACAAAAATCATGAACATCCACGTTACTGGAGGCTCAGGGATTAATACGCCCTATTAATCCATAGCAATAAATAAAATGACTAATGCAACCTGTTTTATTGATTTTTCCCGGTGGCAGTATTAAGGCCACCATCATAAAAACCTATACAGGCAGCACCTTATGAGCGATGAACAACTTGCATCCGATGCGGCACTACAGCAATTTATCGATCTTTCCCGTTTATTAACCGGTTTCGACCGCTTTGAGTTACTCGGTACGGGTCAGGCAGCCTTTTATTTTGACTGGGTACAAACGCACGCGGCAGAACGTTTTGCCACGTTGTTGGCAACGTACGGCGATCTCCCGGCAGATGCTGCACAGCACTCGTCCTTTGTAGAAACCCAACTGCTGGGTTCTGAGAAGTTGTCAACGCTGGTGCGCAGCATTATTAAACTGTGGTATCTGGGCCAGTGGTATTCGCCAGACAATCCCAATGATACGCAGATCCCCAGCGCTAACAGCTATCAGCAGGGCTTGGTGTGGGATGCGATCCATGCCCATCCGCAAGGTGCCAAACAACAAGGTTTTGGTGCCTGGGCTGAACCGCCAGTAACCACCTCCACAGTGGTGAAACTATGAATATCATCACTCCTGAACAAGCAGAGACAACCGAGTACGACGTGGTGATCGTGGGCGGAGGGATCTCTGGTGCCATCGTTGCCAAAACCCTGACGCAGGCGGGAAAACGCTGCCTGATCGTCGAAGCCGGTACCGGATTGGGGACGGACTATCAAGGCTATCTGGACTACCTCAACACCTTTTATACCGCAACCATCAAAATCCCCAATGCGCCCTACCCAAGCAATCCTAATGCCCCGGAACCGCTGGAAACCGAAGTCAGCAAAACGCCAAGCGATAAAGGTTACTTTGTCCAGCGTGGACCACTGCCCTTCAGTTCAACCTACACCCGCTATCTGGGGGGAACGACCTTGCACTGGCTCGGCACCTCGCTGCGCATGCTACCAGAGGATTTTCGCCTGAAGTCGCTGTATGGCGTGGGTATCGATTGGCCGATCGATTATCAAGAGCTGGAGCCGTGGTACCGTAAGGCGGAGCTGGAGCTTGGGGTTTCCGCCAATGTGGAAGAACAGTCCTACCTTGGTGTCACCTTCCCGCCTGGTTACGTCTACCCAATGCACGGCCTGCCCGCGAGCTGGAGCGACAAGCAACTGGCCAGCCGTATCGATGGCATGCAGGTGGAAGATGACGGCAAGTCTTACACCCTGAAAGTGCGCGGAACGCCCGCCTCACGCAATAGCGTTCCCAATAGTGCTTACGATCAAGGGCGGGGCTATACCCCAAAAGGTGCCGTGGGTAACGACAAAGTGGGCCACCGTTGCATGGGTAACTCCAGTTGCGTGCCTATCTGCCCTATTCAGGCCAAATATAATGCACTGAAAACGCTGAACACCGCCAACCACGAAATGCTCGATATCGTGTTGCAGAGCGTGGCGTTCCAATTGGATATCGACCCACACAGCAAGGCGATCAACAGCGTTCAGTTCAAACACTATCGATATCCTGGCGATGACTCCTACAGCCTGCATACGGTGAAGGGCAAACGCTATGTGCTCGCCGCCCACGCTGTCGCCAACGCGGTGCTATTACTGGCCTCCGGTGCCTGTAAAGGCAACGATCTGGTTGGCCGCCATCTGATGGATCACCCAGAGCTGTTGACATGGGGCCTAACCAAGAAAACGCCATTGTGGCCGCTACGTGGCCCATTAGCGACCTCCGGCATCGAGGATCTGCGCGGTGGCAGCTTCCGTAAACACCACGCACCGTATCGGTTTGAAATGGGCAACGACGGTTGGCTGTGGCCAGCTCAGGCGCCGTCGAAAGATGTGATCACTCTGGTAGACGATGAGCAACTGCACGGTAAAGAGTTACGTCAAAGGCTCAAAGACCAGGTTTCACGTCAATTCCGCTTTGGCATCTTGGTGGAACAGCTGCCGGAGTACGATAACCGCGTCACCATCGATCCGAATTATCTAGACATAATGGGTAACTATCGCCCGGTCATTCACTACGATTTATCGCCCTATACCCGAGCCGGTTTCGCCAGCGCCTACGATATGTCGATGAAAATCTTCGACCAGGCCGATATCAAGAATTACTCGTCCTACTCAAAAGAGGATGCCGGAGCCTTCGTCTGCCCAGACGGCAGAACCCTCACCTTTAACGGTGCCGGGCATTTTGCCGGAACCCACTGCATGGGCGGTTCACCAGAGAGCTCCGTGGTGAATAAATACCAGCGCACCTGGGAGCATCCCAACCTCTATCTGGTGGGCTGCGGCAACATGATCAACATGGGTACCTCAAACCCAACGTTAACCATGTCGGCGCTCACCTGTTGGGCTGCACACAATATCCTGCAGGATCTGAACGGGGGGCATCATGCGGCAGATTGATTGGCAGCAAGCCACCGCCCAACCCTATGATGCGGTGATCGTAGGTTCAGGATTTGCCGGTTGTATCATGGCCAAGCAGTTGACCCGCGCTGGTCGCCGGGTGCTGATCGTCGAAGCCGGGACGGGCAACGACAGCTTTGGCCAGCACCTGGATCATGTGCAAACCTTTATGCAGGCCGTGGCAAAAACACCTAACGCGCCCTATCCCGACTCCCCTAACGCGCCACAGCCGGAAGTGACTGACGTTGAACCCATCACGCCCGGTAAGCCTTCGCACAAAGGGTATTTCGTGCAGATGGGGCCCTATCCCTTTGAAAGTAACTATACCCGCCGGCTGGGTGGCACTTCGCTGCACTGGTTTGGCAGCTGTCCACGGATGCTGCCGGAGGATTTTGCCATGGCCACGCTGTTTGGTCGTGGCGTGGACTGGCCGCTGAGCTATGAAGAGTTACTGTCGTATTATCAACGCGCTGAACTGGAAATTGGCGTTTCCGCCGATGTGCAGGATCAGCAATACCACGGCATCCATTTTGCGCAGGGCTATCAGTACCCGATGCAAAAGATCCCCCAGAGCTATCTGGATCGCTGGATGATCGCCGGATTGGCCCAGGCCGAATTACCCGGTACGGCAGACAAAGCCCAGATCCGCTCTATCCCGCAAGGCAGAAACAGCGTGCCCAATGCAGGTTATACCCCGCGTGGTGCGGTGGGAAATCCGGCCGTGGGTCGCCGCTGCATGGGCAACTCCAGCTGTATTCCGATCTGCCCGATCCAGGCTCGTTACAACGCGTTAAAAACCCTGGTGGAAACGGATGCCGATTTGCTGACCCAGGCGGTTGCCTCTCGTCTGCATATCGCGCCAGAAACGGGGAAAATCAGCGCGTTGGACTGCAAGGTGTGGAAGAACGACAGCAGCCATGACTTTGAGCCGATCACCTTACACAGCGAGCTGTTTATTCTGGCCGCCAACGCCATCGAAAATGCCGTGTTATTACAGGCATCACAGGCCTGTCAGTCCAGCGGAGAGCTGGGACGTAACCTGATGGATCACCCCGCCATCTTGTCTTGGGGGTTAGCGCCAGAAGCGATAGGCGCATTTCGTGGGCCGGGTTTGACGTCAACGCTGGTGAACTACCGGGGTGGCGAATTCCGCCGCGATCGCGCCGCCTTTGTGCTGGAGATCGGCAACTGGGGCTGGAGCTGGCCACGCAACGAACCGGTGGACAGCACGCTGGATATGGTGGATGACGAGCGATTGTATGGCAAGGAGTTACGCCAGCAGCTTGGGCAGGTACTGCCCCGGCAAATCCGCCTGGACATGATGACCGAACAGCTGCCGGATGCCGCCAATCGCGTCACCATCGACGATCGCTGGCGTGATCCGCTCGGTAATTACCGGCCAGTAATCCACTACAACGTGGACGACTATAGCCAAGGCGGGATGGCGTTTGGTCGCGAAGTGGCCAGCAGCCTGTTCAGCCAACTGGGCATCAAGGATTTTACCCACTACCAGTCGGACAACCCCGGTTATTTCACCTGGCAAGGTAACGGTTACATCTGGGCGGGCGTTGGCCATGTGGCAGGCACCCACCGGATGGGAACGCGGCCAGAGAATTCGGTAGTCAACCGGCACCAGCAAAGCTGGGATCACCCCAACCTTTACGTTATTGGCTGCGGCAGCATGCCAACGCTGGGCACCTCAAACCCCACGCTCACCATGACGGCCCTGACCTTCGCCACTGCCGACCATATACTCGGACGGAAACATTGATATGAACATGACCGCAAAAGCCAAGACCTTCCAGCTTGCTGAAACCTCGTTTGCCCAACTCGGCTATGTGCAGTTTGCCGACGAAAAAAGCCTGGCGCAGGATCTGACCGAACTGCGCAATCTGCTGCAAAACGCCATGCAGTTGGAGCATGCGACCATTCCCCCCTATCTGACGATGCTCTATACCCTGGATGACGACGTTGACTGGCGCATCATCGAAACCCTGCGTTCGGTGGTGGTGGAGGAAATGCTGCACTTCACCCTGACGGCCAACCTGCTCAACGCCATCGGCGGGACACCCGCAGTCGATTCGCCCGATTTCCTGCCCAGCTATCCAGCGCGGCTGCCTTACGATATTGATGATATTGAAGTGAATCTGTACGGCTTCTCCAAAAACGGCATCTTCCAGGGCATGGTGATCGAGCATCCGAAAGATGTCCGGCCGCGCGCCATCGCCAATGAAGTCCCCAGCGATATGACCATCGGTGAGTTTTATCTTTACATCGAATCGCGGCTGCGGGCAGCGGTGGAAACCCATGGAGAACGGGCGATTTTCTGCGGCGATCCGCAGCGCCAGATCCCGCCGGATGTTTTCTACTACGGCGGCGGGGGCAACGTACTGAAAGTGAGCGATCTGAAATCCGCGATAGCCGCCATGAAACTGATCACCGATCAGGGCGAAGGTACAGAAAACGATATCTGGGTCGTGGATGAAGATGAGTTGGCCCACTATTTCCGTTTTAGCCAGATCTACAATGAACGGCTGTATCAAAAAGGCGATACCGTGGCCAGTGGCCCTACCGGCGCCCCCTTCCCGGTGCCGTGGAACAAAAGCGTGCTGATCGACAGCAATGCCAAGGTCAGTGATTATCCACCCGGTGAAGTTCGTGACGCCATCATCCGGTTTAACCAGCGTTATTGTCAGTTACTCGGCGATCTGCAAACTGCATTTACCGGTGCCCCAGACAAGTTGATGGCCGCCGTGGTGGCAATGTGCGCGCTGCGGGATGATTTCCGCGCCATAACCGCCAACCCGTTCCCCGGCAAGGAGTTATTCCACTGCGCCCCCACGTTTGAGTACAGCGTGGCTAACCACCAGCCGCTGGGTAAACAGGTGTTGATGGCTGCTCCGGCCAACGCAGCCGTAACCATAACCGACAGTGCTGATGCCAGTGCCAGTGCCAGTGCCAGTGCCAGTGCCAGCAATGAGGCCACTCTGGATAAACTGCAGCAAGCCTATTCCACCGGTAACCTGCAGTTGGCACTATCCTGCATGAGTGACGAGGTGATCTGGGATATCTCCGGCCCCAGCGAATGCCCCTATCTGGGCGTGTTCTACGGCCATGAAGGGTTTACCCGTTTTTGGACGCTGCTCGGTGCAACGGTTAATTTTGGCAGCGCGGGCGTCGAGAAATCCTTCTTTAGCGGCGATCAGGCAATGTCCTACGGAGGCGAACAAGGCACGACCAAATGCGGCCGCGTGCCCTATCGCTACGACTGGGCGATCCGTTATCAATTCAATGAACAGCATCAAATCACCCTGATGCGTCAGTACTTCAACCCACTGAACATTCTTTCGGCGCTGAAGGCCGCGCCTTATCCGGTACCGGCGGCTTGCCCACACTCGGCCAAACCTCAATCCCAACAACAGTAGGAACCACGCACATGTCTAATCAGCAAAATGATTTACCCAGCATCCCGTCGCCGTTCACCATGCCGTTCTACTACGCCTCACTGACCAACGTTGGCGTGTATTATCTGGTGCCGTTGAGCCGCGTGGAACCTTATTTGCAGGGAACCGGGCTTAGCCCGGCGCGGTTTGGCGATAAGGCGATGGTGAGCTTTAACTTCCAATTGTATGCCGGGCAGTTTGCCTCTGGCATCAATACCCCGCCGGAGCAATGGGGCAGCAGCGGTGCGGCGATCACCCAGGAGCTGGAGCTCAACATTGTCGCCTATCCCGAGCACCGTAAAGACCAGTTGGCCCCGATTGGCTATCAGGAGTTTATCCAGGACGGCGATCAAACCAAGCTGTACGGCAACCATCGCGTCTGGGTGCCTTGCGATGCCCCCATCGCTATCGCCGCCGGTGAGCAGCTGTTTGGCGAGCCTAAATTCCAGACCACTTTCAAGGTCAATTTGGCCTCGCAAAATCCGGTGCGGACCAACTCTGCGGTCTATCAACCCGAGTGGGTGGAAACCTGGGGCTTCCGGGTGGACGATCCCAAGGATGCCAACACCGCGATCTTCACCTGCATCGTCAACACCCTGGGCATCAAGGCGATCCCGGGCAACATCTCGCCAATCACCGAATACGGCGTTCACGACAACAAACTGATCGGTTGTCGCTGGAACATCCTGCAGGCGATGGATACCTATTTCCTCAACGGCGGCCACGCTGAGGCGGTAAAACTGGTGTTGGGGACCAGCAGCCACCCCATGCGTAAAGATCTGGATCAGTTGATCGGCGGTTGTGCCCCGGTGGCGGTACAAACCCTCAACTCAGCCCCGGCGGCCATCCAAAGCCGCGCCTATTACCCATAGCCGTTTGCCCCGCCGCCGGTTCGGGGCGGGGATGATTTTTCGCATGTCACGTTCCGGGAGCCAACTATGAGTGAAGTCGACAATATCTACTTTTCCCGCTTTGCCCAGATCAAGGGGCAGTCTTTTGACTATATCGTGATTGGTGGCGGTGCCTATGGCACCAGCTTTACCCACCGGGTGCTGCAACATAATCCCCAGGCCCGCATTCTAGTGCTGGAGAAAGGCGATTACCTGATCCCCGACCATATTCAGAACATTCCACCGGCCTACATCAAACTCAACACCAGCGTGGGTATCCGGCCATGGACCTATCATGGCTCTGCCGATATGAAACTCAGCCTCAACTTTATGCCGCAGATCCCTTATGTGGGCGGCCGCGCGCTGTTTTGGAACGCCTGGACCCCGCAACCCGATAGCAGCGAAATGCCGGACTGGCCACCACAGGCGATCGAACGTCTGGATAATCAGTGGTATCCCACCGGCGAATTTATGGGGAGGCGCTACTCCCTGGACATCCCCGGCAATCGCAACCAGTCGCTGAATCGTTTTATGGGTGAACGTCTATTCTCGCAGTTGGCCAATATCAGCGGAGCCAAGCCGCAACCAAGCCCGAGCGCGTTGGACTCCGCCATGGCAACTGGCCAGGGAGTGGCACCAGAGGATTGGGCCAAGTTCTCGCCTATTTCGGTACTGGTGAATGATGTGCAGGCTTACGCCTCACTCAAGGTAGTGGTTAATGCCGAAGTGGAAAAATTGATTACAAAAGGTGACGTTGTCACCGAGATCATCACTAAAGAAGGGTCACTCAGCGTCGGCAACGCCAAAGTGATTTTGGCCTGCAATACCCTGGAAGCCGGGTTTATCCTCACCAAGTCTTTCCCAGACGATAAGCTGGTGGGAAAAAACCTGTGCGGCCATATCCGTTCCTGGCTGGCCGCCCGTATCCCCGCCAGCAGCCTGCCGGCATTGACCAACCAGTTGCAAACCGTGGCCTATTACCTGCCCGGCATCGATAAAACCACTAACCGCCTGATGCACACCCACATCAGCGTGGTCCATAACCCGCAACCGGCAGAAAGCTACGACGTGTTGTACCGTATCCTGCCAGATGCTTCTTCACCAGAAGCCGTTGCCACTTATCAGGACCCTGACTACGTGGTGATCATGCTGCATTCCATGGGGGAGTTCCTGGGGGAACGTTCGGCAAACTCGTGGAATTACGTCACGACTAACCCGCTGGGTGAGGCCGAGGTGTATATCCAGATGAAAGAAACCGACCGTCAGTTCTGGGATGCGATGGATAAAACCACCTATGACGTGATGTACGCTCTTGCCGGAGATGCCCCTCTGGAGTACCAGCACAATAACCCGGACGGCAGCTTCACCTGGGAACCTTCACCGCCAGACAATATTCGCAATCAGGGATTGGTGCACGAAGCTGGCACCTTATGGATGGGGGATGATCCGGCCACCTCGGTCACCGCCCTCAACGGTCAGATGCACCGTTACCCGAACGTATATGGGCTAGGCAGCATGTTGTTCCCCCGCCCAGGCTCGTGGAATCCAACGCTGACCGGCGTAGCCCAGTCTTTCGCCCTGGCCGATGAACTCAGTGGCCCACATCAGGATCAAAATCAATGAAGCGACGTAAACTGAAAATTGATGTGCAGAAAGTCCCCAAATCCTACCGCGCCTATCTGGAACTGTTGGCCAGCAAGGGCGAAGTGGTGGCGATCCCTGACGAGGTGGATTGGTATCTGGAGATCGGTGCCATTCTGCGCCACTCCTGCGAAACGGAAAGCCCGATGCCGCTGTTTAGCAAGGTGAAGGGCGCACCCGGTTTTCGGGCAGCAGAAATGGGCCCGACGGTCAGCCGCGTGCCGGGTAAACGCTGGCAGCGTCTGGCGCTGATGCTCGGTTTGCCGGACGATGCCCAGTTGCTGGAGATCCAGGATGCCTTTCTGGATGCCATCGGTCAGGAGCCGCATCCACCAGTGATGGTCGACCCGGCCACCGCCCCGTGCAAGCAAAACAAATGGGTGGGCGATCAGGTGGATATGACCAAAATCCCGGCCCCTATCCTGCACGACGGCGACGGTGGCCGCTATTTCCAGACAGCCGGAGCCATCATGGTGCGTACCCCACCGGGTGAGCCTGTACCGGAAGACGCCTACACGGTAGATAAGGACGCCTGGACCAATTGGTCATTCAGCCGGGCGATGATCGCCGGTTCGCGGCCGCAGAATAACCCAACGCCAAAACCGCCTCACGCCAGTTCGGTCGGCGTACCACACGGTAATGGCCCGCATTATTCGAAGAACAATATTGTCGGCCTGTGGTTGCCTTTCCAGCATAACGGCATGATCTACAATATGTGGACGGCCCAGGGGAAAGACTGCCCGTTTGTGATTGCCCTTGGGGTGCCCCCGGCGGTCACCATGCTGCTTTCTGCGGCTCCGCCTGCCTGGCATGATGAATACAACTATGCTTCGGCGTTCCTTGGCCACGGCATCGAGATGGTGAAAGCGGAAACTTGCGATGTGCTGGTGCCTGCCGAATGTGAAATCATCATCGAAGGCTACGTCAGCGCGGATAAATCCGTGGCTGAAGGCCCGTTTGGCGAGTTCCCCGGCTACCTTTCCAACCAGTCCAGCCTGAAACCACTGGCGAAAATCACCTGTGTCACCTTCCGTGATGAGGCTATCTTGCCGATCTGCATTCCGGGTGTTCCGATCGACTCTACGTTGATGCTCGGCTGCTTCTGTTTATCTGCCACCGCCAGAGTGTATTTTGAAAAGTCCGGTTTGCCGATCATCGACTGTTTCAGCCCGCTGGAGGCCTCTTCCCATTGGCTGGTGATCCGGGTACGTGACGACTGGCATAAAATCACCGGCCTGACGGTCAAAGCCTTTATCGACAAGATTGCCGAAGTGTTCTGGACCAACCATATCGGTAAAACCACCGCCAAGTTGATCATCGTGGGCGAAGATATTCCCCCTGATGACAGCAACAAAGTGACCTGGGCATTGGCGACGCGCAATAATCCGGTGCAAGGCGTGTTTCACTATCCGCAATATGACTCCGACGGTACCGGGTTACAGATTTACCTGGATGTGGCCACCAAACTACGCGGGCGCGGCGGCTTGGTGGCCTACAGTTGCCTGCAGATCCAGCAGCAGGTTAACCAGCCGTTGGAGCAGGTATTGAGCTTTGCCACCAATTATCCGCTGCCGCTTCAGGAGAAAATCAAAAGCAAATGGTCCGAATGGGGATTTGATCGCTAAAAAACCGTCCCCGCACCTTTTAGGTGGTGCGGGGATCGCTGTGGCAAGTAGACTTACTGCACCACGCATTTGGCAGCCACTTTTGGGTAATCCTGCAGGGTGGCTACGTTGGCCGGTAAACGGTACTGCAGTGAACAACGCTGATTGGCTCCCTGCCCCCATTTCACAGTCAGTCGCCCCTCCTGTGCCAAACCGCGCGTAAAAATCAGGTCACCCTGGCCGACCATCGCCAGGTATTGGCCCTTGTCGTCCAGCACTTCGGCACCCAACGGGATCGGTTTCCCATCCGTACGGCTAGCCTGCAACATCACCGGCGCGCCGGTCTCAGTTTCGTACTTCAGCATGGTGATGGCCCCGGCGCTGGGAGCCACCTGCTGAGAACTGCCCTGGATCTCGACGTTCTGCGAAGTCCCTTTCGGATCGAGCGCAATTTCGTTCTGACGGTAAGGCATCAGCCCGGAGACGACCCCGAAGCCGTTACCCTGTACCGCAGCCCCGACGTTGCTGCTGATGGTTGCCCCTTGCGCACCTTTGGCCTCTACCACCGCCATGGTTTCCCCCTGATACTGCGTAAAATTGACACCCCCCGGGTGGGCGACCACGCTGCCGCTCAGCCCCAGATTCAACTGGCGGGCGTTATTGCCAGTGCTGGCCCCGCCGCTCATCACCGCATAGGGTGAGCTGTACTGCACATTGCCGCCCAGCGAGCTGGCGCTGTAGTTGTCCGCCCGGTTGTTGCTGCCAAACGCATTGTAGTTCAGTTGGTTATTTTCACCCATCGTTCCGCTCAGGGTCGTTTGCGCAGTGGTGTTCTTGCTGTCGCTGTAATTCAGCGACGTCGTCAGCATCGGCGCCCGCGACTGGTTGCCCAGTGGGATGCTGACGCTGGCCAGATATTGCGTATCCGACTGCCCCGCTGAACCGAGGGTCCGGCTGATGCCTACGTTGAAGTTACCCCACTTGTAGCTGTTGCCGTAACCGGCCTGGAACGTGGTGCTGGTACCCCCACCGTTATGCCAGTAGTTCTGCGCCGAACCGCTGAAGAACAGGCTGCCGTACCCGTCGGCCAACGGCTGGTTGACGTTCAGTTGATAACGGTTACGTGGCCGAGAGGTCTCTGAAATATCACCAGCCAGACCGGGCAGGCTCCCCGCCTCGTTAAACGTGGGCGTCTCGCTACTGCGCGCCCGGGCAAAATCACCGAAACTCAGGTAGCCGTCGCTCGAAAAACGGTAGGCCGCCAAGGTAAAGTTGGTACGCGTTTCAGGCAGCAACTTGCTGTAGGTCGCCCGGTAACTCTGCCCCTGCATATGCTCATCGATCCCGGCGGTATTGCCCTTTAAACCGCTAGCCCAGGACTGGGTGATATCTACCGCCACCGCGCCCAGACCGGTGTTCAACGCCAGCCCCCCCTGCAACGACTGATACTTATCGGCCACAATGCCGCCCGTGTAGGCCGTCACCAGGTTGGAAATCCCCTGCTGCCAGGTGCCCAGCAAGAAGCTGGGGGCTGCGTCGAGCGTGCTGTCACGATATTTTCCCGCTGACAGGTTGAAACGTGAAATCCCCGGGCGCAACATTTGTGGTACCGCCGCATAGGCCACGGTAAAGCTGCGGCTCTGGCCGTCGGCTTCGGTTACCGTCACCAGCAGATCGCCTGAGTAGCCGGTGCTATGGAGATCGTCGATAGCAAACGGGCCTGGCGGCACGCTGGTCTCATGGATCACGTTGTTGCCCTGGCGCACGGTGACCTTGGCATTGGAATTGGCGATCCCGCGGATCACCGGTGCAAAGCCGTTCTCGGTATCAGGATTCATACGGGAGTCACTGGTCAACTGCACGCCGGTGAACGGCACGCTGTCAAACTGGTCACCCGGCGTGAAGTATTGCCCCACCGAGAACTGCGCCCTGAGCGGTGCGATCGAGCGCTGAGCGTAACTACTGATAGCCTGATAGTGACCAGAATTGTTGCTCCCATCCGTCCGGGTATAGCTGCTGTTATGACGCAGCCGCCAGGCCCCAAGGTTCACTCCGCTGTTAAAACCACCGAAATACTGGGTGGTATTGTCCCCATCCCGGTTATCGGTGTGAAAAGCGTTGAGGTTATAGCCGACAAAACCGGCGGTGACGCCATGATCCCACAGTTCGGGCGCGACCACGCCACGGCGTGAACCGATAAAGGCTTGGGGTACGGTGATCTCCAGCATCAGTTCACCGGTATTGGCGTTTAACTTGAAACCGGGAATGAATTTCTCGGCGTCAAAGCACTTCTCGTTCTTCAGCGCCTGTTGCGCCAGCGCCGCCTCGGGGAGTTTGCTGGCATCCAGCCCCCATTGCAGTACCTGCTCAGGGGTAAAGCAATAGTTCACCCCCACCTCGGGGACAGTATGGGTTACCGCGATCTCCTGGCGGCCCACCCACAGCTCATTGACGTACACATCAAAGCGATAGTGGCCGGGGCTCAAGGTGTTACCTTTGCTGAAACGCGAGAGGTCGGCCGCCTGGCCGCTGAGCCCGCGGAAAAAACCTGGGTCGAACTCTGCCAACTCCGGAGAGTCCTGGTCTGTAGCATGGGCAGCCGTACTTACCGCCATCGCCAACAGGCTGGTCACAAAGATCTGACGAGTCTGGCGAGGAGTAAATACGTTTAAGAAGCCAGCAAACATGACTATTTCTCCGAAGTTGGGTGGTGCTAAAAGAGGTAATAAGCAGTAAATAATTGCTTTTTTTAAAGGTATCCATTGTGGATACCTTTAAAAAATCAGGGACACCGTGACTACCAGTATCCCCAAGGGGATTAGTTGTAGTTCATTGAGAGTTCAACGTGTGAGACCACCTGACCAGCAGACGCACCGCCATCCTTGGAGTAATACTGTGCGAAGAACTTCAAGGTCCCGGCTTCGCCGACGATTGGGGTCGTTACCGTGTCTGACGCCAGGTTGAGCGCGGTACCCGCAGCATCGAGCAACTGAACCTCCACGTTGGTGGCAGCGTTGGTGGCAGCCAGGTTTTTCATGTTGCCTTCGGCGCTGATGTTCGGGCCGTTTTCGAAAGTGGCGGTTGCACCGGTGGTGCCCACATCACAGCCAGTCAGCTCGAAGGTCACTGGCACACGGCCAGCCCATGAACCTGCACCGGTCAGGGCAGACTTGGACAGAGTTGGCAGAGTGACGTTCTTGACCGCTGGGCTGCTGGCACCATTGATCAGGCAAGTGCTTTCAGTCAGTTCACCGGTGATATTGATCTGCGCATCGTAGGCAAAAGCGTTGCTTGCCAGACCAGTCAGGATCAGAGTTGCCAGGACAGTTTTGATAGAGATTGCTTTCATGTTTTAAATTCCTTGGTTTAACTAGTGAGTATTCAGTACAACAAATTGTTGTTGATTCAAATTCAGTTAGCGGTAATTAACGCCATTGGGTCATGATTGAAAAACAGTTCTAAACTCGTATGCTTCACAATTTAAAATATATTGCCACATTGCCGTTCAAAATAAATAAGGATATCCTTATCTCATTACCATTCAGTGATGACTGGCTGTTCACTTAACGCCAGGAAATAATAACAATAGAATTATAAACAAAAACTAAACAGAAAATTCCCAATATGATTTAAATCAATTTTTAATTTAAATACAAATAAAATCAATTGGTTGATTAAATTAAAACCAAAGAAAAAAGGATATCAATCTATTAACACAATGCCAGCATCAGTCTGTTTGTTTAAATAAAGAAAATTGATATAAGGAAAACCTTATTAAGGCGGGATTATTGTTTTTGTTTGTTACTACTCACGGGGTCTAAATGCACTACGCGAAAAGTGGTCAGGCTGGGATCTTTTCCTCAGCTAATAAAAAAACCGGCAGTTCGCCGGTTTTTTTATGGCAACGATGCTGTTACTGGTAGGAGAAAGTCACGGTGGCCCTGCTCCTGATGTTTCCCGCCACCATGTTTGACTCTGTCTGAACGTATTTGGCCTCCAGCGGGATGTTAATGGTCTCTTTGCCTCCGCTGCCAGCGGTCCCGATATACCACTGGTTGGTATTTCCCGACGCCGCGGAGTCCGGACCAAACGCAATCGCCTGGTTATTCCTGAGTATCTGCACGCCCACGCCTGACGCCGTGCTACCCGCACCCAACGAAAGCGTATTGCCGGTATTGCTCGGGTCGTTGGCATCGGTCATGGTGGCATACAGCTTGACCCCGCTGTCGCATAGCGTTGACAGCGTGAAATTATACCCGACAGCTGATAATGAGCCCGGGCCGGAGAACTGGTTTTTGGTGACTCGCGGCAGCGGCACATTCTGCGTCGTTGCGCTGGTCATCTGACAGGTTCTGGCCGTAATGGTCACTGTAGTGGTGTTAAGCGTCATCACGCTTATACCGGTGGACGTATCCGGCAGAGAACCATTGGCATAAACACGGACCAGATTCTGACTGGGGATTTGATAAACACCGGTAGCCAGGCGCCCGGTCACGATCAGTTTGGCCTGCAGGGATACCCCCATGCCCTGTGACGGCACAGGGTTTGGTTCGAAGGTAGTGATTTGGTTTACCGGCGAGTAGTTCGCCGCCGACGTCGCCTTTATCCCGATAATGATGCCTATACCCGGTACATTAGTAGAAAATACCGGGTAAGTGAGTCCGCCCTCGGTATAGGTAATACCTGGGATTAGCTGCGACCCTCCCTGCGAGATCATCAATAATGTAATACCTGTGCGAATTAGACAGTCAGCACCGCCGCTAAACAAAGTGGGGTTGGTCGTGACGGCTCCCCAGCCGCTGCTTATAGGCTGACCGATGGTAGGGCCGTCTGCCCCGCCGTCAAACACCAGCGCAGGGAACGTGAGGGAGAGCGACGGCGGCACATTGCATATAGTAGTAGTAGCATACCCCTGAGAGATACCCAGCACCGCCAGCGCCAGGGTGCCTAGCGAGAGCGCAGCCAGTCTGGCGCGCGATGTCTTCTGCGTTACTGCTTTTTTTATCGTTTTCTGAATGTTGCTACTCATCATATGGATCCTGCGTTATTCGTGTTGGTCATGGCATGCTGCCCCCGTGCGTAAAACCCGACGTGTATTCTGTTCAGGGAACCAATGAGGTGGTCTGCTCAACGGCCGCGCCGTAGTCGTTGATCCAACTGTACGTTACGTTGGCTTGTCCTGCCGGTAACGCCCCCGTGCCTTTCAACGTGATATTCTGGGTACTGAACGGTGCCAAGGTTTTCCCTTCGGCATCTTTAAATGACGCGCTGCCACTTTTCAAGGTGACAGTGGACAACGAGACATAGAACGGGCTCTTGTTACGAACCTGTAGCTCAACACCACTCTTACCAGACGCTCCCCGTGACCAAGCAAGGGATTCGGCAGCCTTGACCGGGTTACCTGCCAGCCCTTCAGGGCGGTAAAAAAGTTTGATACGCGAACGATAAGCCACCTGCATCACGTTGGCATCAGCATCTTTTGGCAACGGTGGCACGTCGAGCAGGTTGAACCAGAAGATAGACTCCCGATCTTTAGGCAGTGCTGCGCCGGTAAACACCACGCGGAACGCTTGCCCTTTGTTGGGGTCAATACGCACCAGCGGTGGCGTTACCAGGAACGGGGCATTGGCGGTATCGGCACGGCTATTAGGGTCGCCCCGGTCAATCCACACCTGCACCATTGAGGGTTCTTTCCCCATATTGGTGGTTTTTACGGTGATTTCTCGATCTTTTGCCGGGTAAACCAGCCGGGTACCGGAAATGACCACGTTGGCTTGTACCTGAAACACCCAACTGCACAGTATGGCAAAAAGAAGGGCTATAATCCGCGATCTGTTCATGATTGATATCTTCCAAAAAGAGAGTAAGAGAAAAGCAGGTCTTGCAATAATCATAGCGCTTAAAAACAACTATGTAGGATAAGGTTTGCTGCCTAGCGTAGCCGGGCAGCAATCGTGTCTACAGCTCGCACTTCGCAGCGACTTTTGTGTAGCCCTGCATTTTGTCCAGATTAGCGGGTAAGCGATACGCCAGTGAACAACGCTGATTGGTGTCCTGCCCCCATTTCACCACCAGTCGCCCCTGAGGATCCAAACCGCGCACGAAGATCAGGTCGCCCTGACCCACCATCGCCAGATACTGTCCCTTGTCATTCAGCACTTCGGCACCCAACGGGATCGGTTTGCCATCGGTACGGCTAGCCTGCAACATCACCGGCGTGCCGCTCTCGGTCTGGTATTTCAGCATCGTGATGGCCCCGGCGCTGGGAGCCACCTGCTGAGAACTGCCCTGGATCTCCACGTTATGCGAAGTCCCTTTTGGATCGAGTGCGATTTCGTTCTGGCGGTATGGCATCAGCCCAGAGACCACCCCGAAACCGTTACCCTGAACCGCTGCGCCGACGTTGCTGCTGATGGTTGCCCCTTCTGCCCCTTTGGCCTGCACCACCGCCATGGTCTCACCTTGGTACTGTGTGAAGTTGACACCGCCCGGATGGGCAACCACGCTGCCGCTCAGCCCCAGGTTCAACTGCCGGGTGCTATTGCCGCTGCTGGCACCGCCGCTCATCACCGCATACGGTGAGCTGTACTGCACGTTGCCGCCCAGGGAATTGGCGCTGTGGCTGTCAGCCCGGCTGCTGCTGCCAAACGCGTTATAGCTCAGTTGGTTATTTTCGCCCATCGTACCGCTCAGGCTGGTTTGCGCCGTGGTGTTCTTGCTGTCACTGTAGTTCAACGAGGTGGTCAGCATCGGCGCACGCGCTCGGCTGCCGAGGGGTATGCTGATGCTGGCCAGGTACTGCGTATCCGACTGTCCAACCGAGCCGATAGTCCGGCTGATGCCTACGTTGAAGCTCCCCCAACGGTAGCTATTACCATAACCAGCCTGGAATGTGGTGCTGGTGCCCCCACGATTATGCCAGTAGTTCTGCGCCGAACCGCTGAAGAACAGGTTGCCGTATCCGTCGGCCAACGGCTGGTTGACGTTCAGTTGATAGCGATTACGCGGCCGGGCAGACTCTACAACGCTGCCTATCAGGCCGGGCAGACTGCTCATTTCATTAAACGTGGGCGTCTCGCTACTGCGTGCCCGGGCAAAATCGCTGAAACTCAGATAGCCCTCACTCGAAAAACGGTAGGCCGCCAGGGTAAAGTTGGTGCGCGTCTCATACAGCAGCTTGCTGTAGGTCGCTCGGTAACTCTGCCCCTGCATATGTTCATCGATCCCGGTGGCATTGCCCTTAAGGCCGCTGGCCCAGGACTGGGTGAGATCCAGTGCAAACGCTCCGATGCCGGTGTTCAATGCCAGCCCGCCCTGCAACGACAGATATTTCTCTGCCACAATGCCGCCCGTGTAGACGGTCACCAAGTTGGATATCCCGTGCTGCCAGGTGCCCAGCAACAGACTGGGGACACTGTCGAGCGTGCTGTCGCGGTATTTCCCCGCGGACAGGCTGAAGCGCGAAACACCTGGCCGCAACATCTGCGGCACCGCCGCATAAGCCACGGTAAAGATACGGGTCTGGCCGTCGGCTTCGGTTACAGTTACCTGCAGATCGCCGGAATAGCCGGTGCTGTGGAGATCGTCGATAGCAAATGGGCCAGGCGGCACGCTGGTCTCGTGGATCACGTTGTTGCCCTGGCGGATGGTGACTTTGGCGTTGGAATTGGCGATCCCACGGATCACCGGCGCAAAGCCGTTCTCGGTATCGGGGTTCATGCGGGTGTCGCTGGTCAACTGCACGCCGGTGAACGGCACGCTGTCAAACTGCTCCCCCGGCGTGAAGTATTGACCCACCGTGAGTTGTGCTTTGAGCGGTGCAATAGAACGCTGAGCATAGGTACTGATGGATTGATAGTGGCCGGAACTGCCGTTACCGTCAGTACGGGTGTAGCTGCTGTTATGACGTAATCGCCAGGCCCCCAGATTAACCCCGCTGTTAAAACCGCCAAAATACTGGGTGGTATTGCCCGCTTCCCGGTTACTGGTACGGAATGTGTTCAGGTTATAGCCGACGAAGCCTGCGGTGACGCCATGGTCCCATAGCTCGGGTGCGACCACGCCACGGCGTGAGCCGATAAACGCCTGGGGCACGGTGATATCCAGCATCAGTTCCCCGGTGTTGGCACTGAGCTTAAAGCCAG
Source organism: Serratia sp. NCCP-200 (assembly GCF_059697885.1). Classification (NCBI taxonomy): domain Bacteria; kingdom Pseudomonadati; phylum Pseudomonadota; class Gammaproteobacteria; order Enterobacterales; family Yersiniaceae; genus Serratia; species Serratia sp. NCCP-200. The sequence goes on along the minus strand of NZ_BAAKUJ010000003.1, from coordinate 489,944 downwards.
GAATGAATTTATCGGTATCAAAGCATTTTCCACTCTTTAACGCCTGTTGGGCCAGCGCCGCCTCGGGGAGTTTGCTGGCATCCAGACCCCATTGCCGTACCTGTTCAGGAGTAAAGCAATAACTCACCCGCGCCTCTGGGACGGCCAGGGTTACGGCAATTTCCTGGCGCCCCACCCACAGCTCATTAACGTACACATCAAAGCGATAGTGGCCGGGAGCCAAGGTGTTGCCTCTGCTGAAGCGAGAGAGATCGACCGCTTGGCCGCTGAGCCCACGGAAAAAGCCGGGGTCAAATTCTGCCGGTTCAGCAGCGTCATTGTTTGCAGCATGGACAGTCGAACTTACCGCCATCGCCAACAGGCTGGTCATAAAGATCCGCCGAGTCTGACGATGGGCCACTACGTGTAGGAAGCCTGCAAGCATGAATATTTCTCCAAAGATTGGTGGGGTCAAGAGATAACCAGCAATGACCAAATTCCATTTTTTTAAGGGCACCCTATTGCGGATGCCCTTAAAAAAAGAGGGGATACCAAAACCGCGGGTATCCCCCAGGGGAATTAGTTGTAATTCATTGAGAATTCAACGTGTGAGACCACCTTACCAGCAGTAGCCGCACCATCTTTAGAGTAATACTGGGCAAAGAACTTCAGGGCCCCGGTTTCGTTTACGATTGGAGTGGCTACGGTGTCTGATGCCAGGTTGATCACGGTACCCGCAGCATTCAATAACTGTACCTCGACGTTGGTTGCCGGGGTGGCAGTCGCCAAGTTTTTCATGTTGCCATCAGCGCTGATGTTGGTGCCGTTTTCAAAGGTCGCTGTCGCGTTGGTGGCATCACAATCGGTAAACGTGAAAGTGACAGGTACACGACCAGCCCAAGAGTCCGCACCGCTCAGTGAAGACTTGGACAGGGTTGGCAGAGTGATATTCTGGACTGCTGGGCCTGTTGTGTTACCGTTGATGACGCAGGTGGTTTCAGTCAGTTCACCGGTGATATTGATCTGCGCATCGTAAGCAAAGGCGTTGCTGGACAGACCGGCCAGGATCAGGGATGCCAGGGTAGTTTTGATGGAGATTGCTTTCATGTCTATATTCCTTGTGTACATAAAGTTAAATAAACACAGCAAATCATTTGCTGTGCCTTTTTCATTTTTTAAACTGGATTGCATTGTTAATGGTTAATTACATTAAACCATTAGTGCGCGGAAGCTTAGCTTCTTATATCGAGGAGAGATGGTTCAGTTATTTTAGTAAATAAGAATGGCCTTATTTTCACTTTACCACTTCCCTGTAGCAAGTTGCGATTCCGATAACGCAGGGAAATCCTAGCACGAGAAATAAAATAAAGTCCAAATAAAAAATCAAGATTAATCCTATTCATGAATTATTATAAAAAGGTAACAGGGGATTGCGTGGAAATTATATTTTATTATTGAATTTCAATAAACAAACTGAAGTTAATTACATTTTTTAATAAAAAAATAGCTCTATGTAAGATAACTCACAACAAGAATGCGGCTTTTATCTTGCCGTGTTAAAAGTACGTAAGTAAGAATGTGTCTACAAAAGTAAAGGCGAAGACATTAGATGGAGCATTTCGACAAGGTGCCTACCCCCATTTGCTGGCGTGATAGGCTCCTGGAGCTATTGACTGGCTTGGCCAGTAGCAAGGAAAATGAGGTTACTTGCCCTCACCGTTGCTGAAAAACGCATCAATATTGAGATCGTGATTAACCACCTCACCATTGAGCGATCGCACCAGCAACTCACTTCCTAACAGTTGCAGTGAGAGTACGGCATCGGGTTTGACGCGTTTGATCTTGTTCATATTCTGGCTTTCGTTGACCAACGTGATGGTTTTGGTGTCTGCCCCACCCACCTCTTTGGCAGCCAAGATGATGAAAGCGTTAACCGCATCGCTTTCGGTCAAGGCAACAATGTATTTCGCCTTTTCTGCCCCGGCTAATGCCAGCGTCGCAACGGCGGAAGGATCGCCTTCAACCACATCCGCATGGTCAGGGTAATGTTGCTTATTGCCTGGCTCGCAAACAATGGTCACGTTACCGCCGCTTTCAATCAATCCCTGATAGACATTTTGTGCCAATGAAGAGGTACCAACAATAATATAGTGATTTTTGCGAACCATGTGAGAGAACCGCCCTTTGATAATACGTTGAAGATTTTGGCTGATTAGCACGCCAGCAACCGATGCCAGAGAAGCGGCAAAAACCGTAATGCCAAAGATAATCACCGTGAGAGTGAACATTCGCGCAGCAGTAGTATGCGGAATGATATCGCCAAAGCCGACAGTAGACATGCAGACCACGGCAAAATAAAACGCCGTAGGCAGGTCGGTGACCGCGGGGGTGAATTGATCGCCAATGTACAGCGTTCCTAACATACTGTAGACAATCAATGAGGCTATGCTAGTGACAGCAAAAAAACTGGTACTCGCCAGCTTTCGTTGGTCGAAACGGCGCCAGTAGATGATCATCCCCAATAGGGTGAGCAGTGAATACCCTGCCAACACAGTGATTTGCCTATAGATAGCGATATCAACGATGACGATACAACTGAGCAACAGTAACGAGAAAAACCAGGCAATACGCGTTCTTAACAGCAACATCCCCGCCATAAAGAGCAGCACGGTGCCAATCATAAAGCGTGGAATATCCATCGCATCAAGAAAGCCCAGAGCCTGTTGCCAGGTGCTGAAATTTTCCACAAAATCATGAGAATGCTGCAACCCGTGCCACAGGATCGGGCTAAGTACCAAGTAGCCATTATGCGCAACCATCAACGCCAGGATAAACGTTGGTGGTACGTATTTTTCTATTGTTCTCACGATTTTCATAACTTTCATCATTTCAACACCATGACTTGGCCGATGGCCTATTTATAGCGGGCTGTGACTTAGCGTGCCCGATGGGTGAACAAAAAGTAGCACCTTGAATAATGAATAAACTTCCCAACGAATATGCCTGCAAAGAGTCCGCCAGAAACGATCGCCAAAGCGCGCCAACCTGGTTGCAGTAATGTGTCTGGCGATATGGAGGCGATGACACCAAGAATATACTTGGTAACGAACGCGATCATCATCAGAGGTAAAACCGAATAATCAGCAGGCCGGCTTATGCTGCGCGGCTCACCGCTCGCTTCGATTCGCGCCGGGTTTACCAGCTTGTAGCCGATGAAAGCCCCCAAAGCCAGCCCGCCGCACCACATCAATAGGGCGATAACGGTGAGTTGATGGCGTTCCACCAGATCATAAATATCCCAAAGCAGAAAAACGAGCGGGATGATAGCCAGTTTTTCGAGGGAAACTGTGGCGGGCTTTCGAGCTTTTAGCCCTCTGAGTAGCAGGAAGATGAAAAGCACATAAACCCACGCGGGAGTTTTAATCACGACGGCATAAACAAACTCAATCATCTAAGCTCTCCTTTCGTCAATCCGTTCCTAATCTCGCCCAATCGCACTAGCGGCGTTGCGCCAACCAGACGGTACGTCCACCACAGTCCGGATCTTCCACTACCATTTTCACCACGCAAAAGCCCTGCTCTTGCAATAGCTGCCGATATTCTTCGGGGGCCAGGCTGGAATGATAAAGGGCTTCGCCTTCAAATGTCCCTATCGCTTCACCATCGCTGGTACCGCTGGTGAACATCAATGCGGCCTGGCTATTGGCATGTTGCCGGAAAATGTTAAACATCTGGCGCTGATCTTCGCGCGTCAGATGGAAAAAACTGTCCCAGGCAATTAGCCCATCAAATTTGTCTGCTAGCGACAGGGTTCTCATATCGGCCACAGCCCAGCGCTGTTCCGGGAAGCGTTGGTGGCAACGGTCGATCATCGGCTGCGAACTGTCCACACCCGTTATCTGAGAGCCCTGGCGGATAAAATAGTCGGCGATCGGCATGCCGTTGCCGCAGCCAATATCCAGGATCCGTCCGTTGTTGGGCAACAGGCTCAGGAAGCGCTCCAGCCAGGGTTGCTCAAACAGCGTGGTGGACCGCTTCTGCTCAAACGCCCCGGCATGCCGTTGATAGATACCGATGATGTTATCGGCCATTGAGTTACTCATCCGCGTTCCTTCATCAAGATGAATGTTCTTCTTCATCAACCAGACTTTTTGCCCGTTGCTTCATAAACACCACCTCTTTCGGGCTGGACAGGTTGACGTTATGAGCACGCAGGAGCTTCAAAATATTGAACAGCAGATCGCTCTTAGTAGAGCCGACCATGCGTGGGCTGGCAACGTAACCGGTCACGCTGAGGATAATCCCATCTGGGCCGAGCTGGCTGAAACGAACGTACGGGGCAGGTGTTTCCAGAATGGATTCGTGTTCATGGTAGGCACTCAACAACACGTTACGTACCTGCTCGGGATCGATATCGGTGGGGAAAGTCAGCGCGACGGTGACCACCCCTTGAGCATTCCCCATGGTGGCGTTACGCACGTTCTGCGAAATTAGCTGAGAGTTTGGCACTATCATGGTCGAGCGATCGCTCAGTTGGATCTCGGTGGCGCGTACATTGATGCGCCGTACATCCCCTTCAACCCCACCGATACCAATCATATCCCCGACCTTAACCGGGCGCTCAGTTAACAGGATCAGGCCAGAGATAAAGTTCTTCACGATTTCCTGCAGGCCAAAACCGATACCTACCGATAGCGCACTCACGATCCAGGCCAGGTTATTCCACTGGATACCCAACGTCGCCAGCGTGATCAGGATCAACAACACATAGCCGACGTTGCTGAACAAGGTAACCAGCGAGGCGCGGATACCGATATCACTGATGGTTTTTGGCAGCAGCTCATGGCTTAGCCAACGTTGCGTGACCCGCAGCACATAGATACCGATCGCCAGGCAAACCACCGCATTGAGCAGGTTGCTTGGCACGATATTCAGCCGCTTCAGGCCTTCGCCGCTCAGGATGGCGACAATCTTTTGCAGCAAGGAGTTGGGCGTGGTGGTGCCAAAGGAGCCATTAATCAGGGCAACAATCATCAACAATATCAAAGAACATTTGGACAACGCCGTGAAGATGACGGTCAGTTGCTCAAGATGACGATCTTTAAAGTGGAGCGATTTTTTCAGTGCCCGCCCACTGGCAGTTTGGGGGGAAAAGATGGCCGTACAGAAATCGGTAGCAAAGATCACCAGGAAATAGAACGCCATCAGTACCAGTGCCCCCCAAATCAACTGATAGGTCAGGAAGCGAGCGAAAGCCACATAGCCAATCAACAGTGATAACAGGATCACGGTTGCCGATACCACAATAACGATATGGACTATCCCGGCAATCACCGAGCGTTTTTCCAGATGCATCCCCTGCTGCTCTAACTTATAGCGGATACGCCGTGCCCGAACCGGTATTGCGAACAAGATTAATGCCATCAATGCGGTAGCCAGACCATTACCTAGCACCGTGCTGCCAAGACTGGCACCAATCACGTTATTAACCAGTTCCACGGTGCCAAAAGCCATGGCCAATCCGGCCAATAACGGCGACAGGAAACGCATGCCGCTCGCAATGGCATCATCCATCTGCGCCAGACGCCATGATGGGCGGCTCAACGAAAGATACGCCCTGCCTAATCCCGCGATCAGCGCGCAGAAAATCCCCAACTGCATAAATCCATCGGCGAAATCCTGGACCTGAGACGTCAGCGGCTGAACACGAGCAAACGCTGAAATCAGCAGATTTAGCGCCAGCGTGGTGGCAAACAACGTGATCAGCACGGTCATTAATGCCATAAAACTGCGGCGCAAGCGGCCGTCGGGTAAATAGCGGATACACACCCAGGCAAAAAACTGCTCCACGAAATAACGCCCGAGAGACCAGCAAGCCGCAGCCAGGATCAGTAAAGCTATCGTCCCGTAGCGCCATTCGTCTTGCCAACTGGCTTCCAGGGTTTGCTCCAGTTGCTGCTTAAAGTCATTAAGACGAGCTAAATCCTCAACCTGTGAAGAAGACTCTGGTAACCAGAATTGCGAACTAAGAATACTGCCGGTATTCAACGCCAGCTGGGATTTGAAGGCCACGCGGCGAAGATCGGTAATTTGTTGTCCTAAGTCGAGCGCCCCCGTTCTAATGGCTTGCGAGCGTTTTACGGCATCGTCCAACTGTTTTTTGGCATTATTGAGCGTATTGCGTTGTTGCACCACACTGGCGGTTTCGGTCATTACTCCAGGTTCAGGCTGCGGGCCAAGCACGTCTAACTGTGCCTGTAACTTCACCTGCATGGGTTGCAGGTCGGTGGTCAGCTTTTCTGCGTCCGTGGCCAAGACCTGCGTGGCTTCAAACAGCTTGTTCAACTGACCATCTGAGCCCGCCTTTGAGACCTGCTGTTTAATCGTATCCAGTTGTTTTTGATAATTTTTCAGTGAGGCCGCTATTTCCTGCGGGCTGAGTTCAACCGCAGCCGCACTCTGCTGCGCTGCATTGGCTAACGGAGCCAGCGGTAAGCCGAACAACAAAAAGGTGAACAGGAAAATCTGTAATGACTTGCTCATAACGGTGAATGCTCAGCATGGGGTTGGCGATAAACGCAACAGGCGAAACGATGAATATCATTGCGCCTGAACAACAATAAGCGGTGAGTATAATAACAAGCTATTCAGTGAAAAAGCGCATTAATCCTAGAAGGTTAGTAGAAATTTTAGCTTACGCCTCACTTGCCCTTATTAATAGAGGGAATGAAAATGAGTGAACGGCCCAAAACGTAACCCAACCCATTGTTTCTCTAAGTGGGCGACGCATGCAGCGCCCCTACCTACTAAGTAGGTGGAGATCTGTTAGTAACCTCAAACTAAAGGTAGGCCAGTAGCAGAAACCGCAAATCCCCTTTATAATCCGTTCACCTATCAACCAAAAACTATGAAAAGGAGGTCCCCAATGCTGTCTTGTGAATTGTTTATACTTTCACATCACCTTGGCGATCGTCGCTGCTCAAGCATTACCGGTATCGTGCTCCGATAACCTAAGCTTGAGCGAAGTTTACTCACATCAAAGTTCTTCCCTCCGGCTTACCGGGTTATCGTCGGCAATTTTTTGACGATAGGCATCTGCATGCCTGTAACCTTGAGTAAGCACCATGACGACATTACTTTCTGCACAATCTGTTGGTATTGATACCGCTTTCGGCCCGCTGCTGGCTGAGGTTTCCTTTAGCCTGAAAAAAGGCGACCGCATCGGTTTAATCGGCCATAACGGCTGTGGCAAAAGCACCCTGCTTAAAATTCTCAGTGGCGATCTGCCTGCCAGCGCGGGTACCGTCACCCCATCACACCAATGCCTGATGGCTCGGGTGGAACAACACCTACCTGAAGCGCTGTATCACTGCACCCTGTTGGAGGCAGTGCTCACAGGCCTGGCTGATGGGCAACACCAGCCTGAACGTTGGCAAGGAGAAGTGTTACTCGCCGAACTGGGATTCGACCGAGCAGCATGGGATCTGACGGCCGGCACCCTGAGCGGTGGCCAGCATACCCGCTTGTTGTTAGCCCGGGCGCTGATCCACCAACCTGATTTGCTGCTGCTGGATGAACCCAGCAACCATCTGGATCTGCCGACGCTGCTGTGGCTAGAGCAATTCCTCAATGGTTGGAACGGTAGCTTCGTGCTGGTTTCCCACGACGGCCGGTTACTGGACAGCGTAACCAACTGTACCTGGATCCTGCGTGACAAAACGCTGCAGTATTTCCGTTTGCCTTGTTCGCAGGCGCGCATCGCCCTCCAAGAGCAGGACTTGGCTGATGAGCACCGCCATCAGGCTGAACAAAAGGAAATTGATCGCGTAGAGAAAAGTGCCAAACGCCTGGCTGTCTGGGGGCACGTATATGACAACGAAGACCTCTCGCGTAAAGCCAAGCAGATGGAGAAACAGGTGGTTCGATTAAAGGACCAGCAAACCACCTTGAGCGCTGGCAACCAGTGGCGGCTCCGGCTCAGTGGTGAAGCACTGCCTGCCGATCGACTGCTGGCGTTGGAGCAATTAGCCATTCGCCCTGCTCCTACCGCGCCGGTGCTGTTCTGTCTGGATCATCTCCAGGTAAAAAGTGGCGATCGCATCGCGTTAGTAGGCCGTAATGGCTGTGGTAAGTCTTCATTACTGCACTTCCTATGGCAGCAATACCAGCAAGCAAGCTGCCAAGGGGCGATTTTTCACCCTCGCGTGCGTATAGGTTATTACGACCAGAGTCTGCAACAGCTCAACGATGAGGACTCGTTAAGCGATGCTCTGTGCCACTTCGCGTCCCTGACCGAAGATCAACGGAAGATGGCGCTGATCGGTGCCGGTTTCCCTTACCTGCGCCATCAACAGAAAGTGTCTACGCTGAGCGGTGGCGAGCGTTCACGGTTGCTGTTTGTTGCGCTTACCCTGGCCAACTACTCATTGTTGCTGCTTGACGAACCGACCAACCATCTAGATATGGAAGGTAAGGAAGAGCTGGCCGAAACGCTGCAACAGTTTGCGGGAGCCGTACTGCTGGTTACCCACGATCGGACGTTGATGGAGCAAAGCTGTAATCGCTATTGGTTGATAGACGATCGCCAACTGAGCGAATGGCACGATCTTTTACCCATCTATACCATCCTGAGTGGTGGCGGTAATGCTGAGCTGGTGGTATCCCCTGCACGCGCTCCGCTCGCTGAAGCTGCGATATCCACCAATGAAGATCACCTGCTGGCGGCTCTGGTAGCCCTGGAGCACAAGCTTGAGGAGGATTTAACACGTAAACCCAAGCATCAAAAGCCGCAGTTGCAGCAGCAATGGCGGCGCGAGATCGCGCAGATTAATGACAAACTTGGCTTGATTTAACCCAACCAGAGGCGCGACTAGCGTATGAACCCAATTGAGTTCGGTCATCTGTTGGTCGCGCCATCCATGAGTGTTTTATCCAGACCCATGGAGTGTTAACAAATCACGATGGAGTTGATCATCAACGACATCTTGATAGAAAAATTCAGATAAATCGTTAGGCCTCCCCTCCACCTGCTTTTGGCTAGGAATAAACTCAGAAAGATCATTGTTATCCAAGAGTAACCTCACCTCAATATATTAAGATTATTCTTGATTTTGCTGTTGTGCATTATTTATTGCAATTAAGCAGGTTAGAAAAATATTTTTTATCGACAAACCCATATAAATTATTAATCAATTTCAGTATGCAACACACTAAGATCGTGGTGTTTGATCACGGTAAATACCACTAAGATACTGATTTTAGACAAATTTTTATTTTATTTTTTATGTTGACCCTGAGTGTATATTCATCCATCACCTAAGGTTATCTAATTAAAAAAACAGATCGATAAAATATCGCATATAACAGAAAAGTTTAATTCCTGTATTTAAAACTTTATGTTACGCTCTATCCTATAACAGTACCAACCTAATAATAGATATCCAGATACCCTTCACCTAGGAAGCCACACTTCATGGAGAACTGTACATTGACCAGTGTCAGAGAGTTTATATATAGAAAGCATGACGGAGATATTAAGACATTCGCACAACTGCACAGAACCAGTGTCTACAAAGTTAATGAGTGGATCCGCCGGGATGCGCACATTATTAACGGAAAAATCTGTATCCCTACCAGACATTCAGCCTGATCCTGTACTTCATCACGGGGCAGAATACTCTTAGTACAAATCGCAGTTCTGCCCCCTACTGGCATAACTTATACCCCCCCGGCCAGAACCTAGGTTTAGAACGCTACTGAGTCGTGTTTCTGTCAGCCTGGTGAAGGCACATATCATTACCCAAAGCCCCCCGCTCAACGGCAGATTTTATCCCGTCGTGGCTTTTTTGGACTCAATAGATAATCTACTACTACATCATCCACACAGCTGTCTACGCCCGTCAACGCCAGCGTATGCCCATCCCCTTCGCGGGTAATCAGCGGGCTTTTAAAACTCGAAGCCATTTCACGGGCGTTACGATATGGCGTAACCGGGTCATAGCGCTGGGTAATGAACAACAACGACGGGAGAGCGGTAGAAAGCACTGGAGCATGCGGTTCCACATGGCCAGGGTATGGCCAGAAATCACAGGTCTCGAGTGGATACTCATGCAGCGGTAAGTAATTGGGAAATGAGGCTGCGGTATTGATTTGTTGGCGCTGCCGGCGTAACAGCTGCTGGTCGGCATCTGGCTTCGCCATATCTGCACAGGTGATCACCATTCGCGCATCATCAGCGTCTGGGGTATAGCTTTCGTCGATAAGATCGGTCACCGCATCATCGGCTTTGCCCTCATCAATTTTACGCAAGGCCGTGGCCAGTTCGGGCCAACGCTCCCGCCAGGGCAACAGGTTACGCGTCAGAGTGATCACGTCATCGGCAGAGATTTCATAACCCGACGGAGTAACGAAAGGAGTATCGTGCAATTGGCGCAGCATCCTGTGGTACCGCTGGATCGCCAAGTTGGGTTCGCTGGTTAATGGGCATGAGCCGCTTTTCTCGCAGTCATCGGCAAAACGCAGGAAGCTTTGCTGAAAACCTCGCTCCTGATTGATGCGTTGGTTAAAGTCATCCTCTTTCAGGTTCACTACGCCATCGAGCACCAACGCGCGGGTTTTCTTAGGGAAACGCTCGGCATACAACTCCGCGACCTTGGTACCGTAAGAATACGCCACGGCGGTCAACGCGGGTTCACCCAACGCCCGGCGAACGGTATCAAGATCGTTAACGGCTTCGTGGGTGCCCATATGTTGCACCACGTCGGCCCCAGTCTGCTTGATGCAGGCCGCCACCCTATCCCGTGCCTGTTGCTCTGCGCCGGGAATGTCGTTTTCATCGGGTGAAGGTGTTTCCTCACTGGCTGTTGGTTGACAGGAAATTTTGGGTGTCGATTGCCCCACGCCGCGCGGATCATAGCCAATGATGTCGTAAGATTTTTGCAACCGCCAGGCAGGACCCTGCTCGGCAATTTTTGGATTGAGCCCTGGCGAGCCAGGTCCATCCGCGATGATCACCACACTGCCTTTTTTTGGGCCTACCGCTGGTAACCTCGTGAGAGCCAACCGAACGGTTTGTGCTGCATTCTGTTCACTCAGTGGCGCGTCGACATAGCCACATTGTAACCCAGCCGGAGGCGGCCCATCGCTGAACCAGTGCTGAAAGGCGGTGCTGTTGCAGGGTTGCCATTGAATAGAACCTGCGGATGGTTTAACCAAAGGCTTGGCATAGGCTGGCAGTTGGACCGCAACGGCCAGCAAAAACAGAACACGAAACGCAGACATGACGAGTCCTTTCAGCAAACGGTTATTCTGGATTTTAACGTCGATACATTAAACCGCCCACCAACAGATCATGGAAGGGGTATAGAGGGAACCGTATAGCAAACGGCAGGAAAGGTTCATTGAAAAAGAACGCATTTGAAGGAGGATAAAACCGGAACCGACGCGGGTAGCGGCGGCTCCGAGGTTTCGAGAAGGCCAGACCATTTTTACCGACAGTAATGGCGTAGTACTGTCCCCTTAAAACCCTTTAGAACATTTCTATCAGAAACGATAGCCAGCACCAACGGTCCAGGTACCGACTTTAAAATCACCCAGTTTTGAATACTCGTAATGAGCATCAAGAGCAATATTAGGGGTTACGTTAAACTGTAAGCCAGCACCGTAAGCGACGCTGGTCTTGCTTTCGTCGGTGTTAGAAGAGTAACCCCGCATAGAGATATTGGATGTCGCCTTACCGTGGCCAAAACCGATTAAACCGTAGGCGCTGATATAGTCATTAAAGCGATAGGCTGGGCCTGCAGTCAGTGAGTAATATTTTAAATCACCATCGCCTACTTTGTTACTGCCATAATAGAAATCATACGACTGCGTGGTGTAGGTGAATGAAGTGATAAAGCCTAAATTGCTATCGATTTCATAGCGATATTTGAGGTTAAAACCCTTTGGATTCTCATTCAGGTTGTTGCCATCAACCTTCACGTGGCTCTGAGCGTAACCTAAAGAAATGGTGCTTTCACCGGCGGCCTGAACGCCGAAAGACAACGCCATTGCGCCAGCCAGAAGTACTGATAAATATGTTTTTTGCATGTTAATCTCTTAATCCATGAGTCAATAAAATTCGCTCTGCAATAAAATAATTTGCTATTTGAGCGAATTCGGAATTTAACCATGAAGTTTGTGGAATGTCTCGCTCAACTTCACATAAACATCAATTCCTCTACAGAAAAATTTATAGCAATAAGCAAGTTAGCTTGTTTTTCAGGCAACCTGCGCGTTATTTATATGGCTTGCTGGAAATTTCTTGTATGACCGTTCAGTTTGCCCCCTTCACACCCTGGCAAGTGCCACCCGCAGAACAACCTTGTGGCCTGTAGTATTTGATTTTTAAACGACCTATCACAGTCATAGGTTAATAAAGGCAATACCATCAGCTACGATTACTCTGAGGCTGTCAAACGTTGTCGAGCATGGCCTGGCTGATAACCCATTGAGGGATATCATCATTACGTAAACTGTTAAAGCCGTACGCCACAAGGCTAAGAAAGGTTGATTATGGCACGCACTACCCCCATCGAACGCTACCGCAATATCGGCATCTCGGCGCACATTGATGCCGGCAAAACCACGACGACCGAGCGGATTCTGTTTTACACCGGGGTCAGTCACAAGCTGGGCGAAGTCCACGACGGCGCCGCTACCATGGACTGGATGGCGCAGGAACAGGAGCGCGGGATCACCATTACCTCCGCGGCCACCACCTGCTTCTGGAACGGCATGGAGCATAATTATCCTCAGCACCGGATCAATATCATCGATACCCCCGGGCACGTCGATTTTACCATTGAAGTGGAACGTTCGATGCGCGTCCTGGACGGTGCCGTGATGGTGTATGACTCGGTCGGCGGCGTGCAACCACAGTCTGAAACAGTATGGCGTCAGGCTAATAAGTACAAGGTGCCACGGTTGGCCTTCGTCAACAAAATGGACCGCATCGGCGCAGACTTTTTCCGCGTGCGCAATATGATGATCGAGCGCCTGAAAGCCAATCCGGTGCCGGTGGTGATCCCTATCGGTGCCGAAGACCATTTTGCTGGCGTCGTGGATTTGATCCGCATGCAGGCCATCTTCTGGGATGAAGCGACTCAGGGGATGACCTACCGCTTCGAGGCGATCCCAGCAGAGATGCTCGAGCAGGCCCAAAAGTGGCGCGACAAGATGATTGAAGCTGCGGCGGAAGGCTCCGAAGCGCTGATGGACAAATACCTCAATCAGGTCGAATTAACCAATGAGGAGATCGTTCAGGGGTTACGCGCCCGCACCGTTGCCGGTGAGATCCAGCCGATGCTGTGCGGTTCGGCATTCCGCAACAAGGGGATCCAGCGCATGCTGGACGCGGTGATCGAACTTATGCCCTCTCCGCTGGATGTGCCGCCGATGGAAGGCCATGACGAACGCGATAACATTATCACCCGTAAGGCCGATGATAATGAAAAATTCTCGGCGCTGGCATTCAAGCTGATGACCGATCCGTTCGTTGGCCAGTTGACCTTCGTGCGCGTCTATTCCGGCATCGTGGCCAAAGGCGATAGCGTCTATAACCCGGTAAAAGGCAAAAAAGAGCGTATTGGCCGTATCGTGCAGATGCATGCCAACGATCGTAAAGAAGTCGATGAGCTGCACGCCGGGGATATTGCCGCCTGTGTGGGTCTGAAGGATGTGACCACCGGCGATACGCTATGCGATCCCAATGCCATTATCACGTTGGAACGCATGGTGTTTCCAGAACCGGTTATCGCGCAGGCCATCGAACCAAAAACCAAGGCCGACCAGGAGAAAATGGGGATTGCACTGCAACGCCTGACTTCGGAAGATCCTTCGCTGCGCGTACGCACCGATGAAGACTCCGGCCAGACCATTATCTACGGCATGGGTGAATTGCACCTTGAGATCATAGTCGACCGGATGCGGCGCGAGTTTGGCGTTGAAACCAACACCGGCAAACCGCAGGTCTCTTACCGCGAAACCATCCGCCAGAAAGTGACCGACGTAGAAGGCAAATTTGTGCGTCAGTCCGGCGGTAAAGGCCAATATGGCCACGTGGTGTTGACGGTGGAACCCAATGAGCCCGGTAAAGGCTTTGAGTTCTTTGATGAGATCAAAGGCGGCGTGATCCCCGGTGAATATATTCCCGCGGTCAAAAAAGGCATTCTGGAGGCGCTGAATAATGGCGTGCTGGCGGGTTATCAGATGGTCGATGTCAAAGTGCATCTGACCTTCGGTTCCTACCACGATGTCGATTCCTCCGAGCAGGCATTCCGTATGGCGGCTATCTTTGGGTTTAAGGAGGCCTGTCGCCTGGCCAGCCCGGTGATCCTCGAGCCAATCATGGCGGTAGAAGTAGAAACGCCTGAGGATTACGCGGGTAACGTGATGGGCGATCTGTCGTCACGACGCGGAATGGTGCAAGGGATGGAGGATATCCCCGGTGGCGGAGGCAAAGAGATCCATGCCAAGGTGCCGCTGTCTGAGATGTTCGGTTATTCCACCACCCTGCGTTCCATGTCGCAAGGCCGCGCCACCTACACCATGGAGTTCAGCCACTACGCAGAGGCTCCACGCAATGTGGCCGAAGAGATTATCCACCACAGCAAACGTTAAATGATAACGGCTACGGAGAAACCCGTAGCCTCATTTTTTGACGGGCGCAGCATGCGGTGCCCTTGAGCCTTTAACGTGTCTCCTCTAACGCAACCACCATCGGTTCCAGCTTGATGCGCATGGCGTAAATCACCCCAACCGTCAGGCAGACAATACCGCATAGCGTCAGCAGTGGTGGCCAGCTATGGCGCAGCATAAAGGTATAGGCTAATCCTGCCAAGATCTCGAACACGATCAACGGCCCAAGCAGCACCGTCGGTAAACGCTGGCTCGCCTCGTTCCAACACAACATACCTAGCCAGGAACACAAAACGCCAATAGCGATCATTAACGGGATAAACACCTGTGGCCGGGGGCCAAACGGCAGCGAGAACTGCGGTTGTGTCAGCGCCAATTGTCCGCAAACCAGTAAATAGCCCACCAACGCCAAAGGTAAGGTCACAATCCCCTGCGCCGTGGCCCAGGTTGTGGGCCGTGTATCCGGGTTATCGCGTAACCAACGCGCGTTACGCAGAGGGAACCAGGTCCAGCACGCCACCGCTAACAGTGCTAATCCCAAGCCGCTGGTATGACGCCAGACATCAATAGGCTCGCTATTGCCCTGCAGTTCCGCAACGTTGACCAGCACCAGCCCGAGGGCAATCACCAGCAAGGCCGGAGTCAATTTTCGCCAGGAGAGACGGCCGTCGTGATGGCCATAAAACAGATTGGCAGCGACCGATATCACCACCGGTAGCGTGCCGATAATCATGGTTGATACCGGCGCTCCGGTACGTTGGATCGCACTGGCCAGGCACAGGTAATACAGTAGATTGCCGATCGCGGTCAGTTTTAACGCCTCTAGCCAATCTTTTGCCAGCAACTGACGCAGGCGGCGACGATCCAACCAGGCCAACGGCAGCACGACAAGCCCAAAAGCCAGATAGCGCCCGGTGGACTGCAACGCGGCTGGATAGTCCGGCACCAATACCGGGCCAATAAAGATCAGGCCCCACATCAACCCGGCAATCAGGGCAAACATCACACCGACAAACATAGTGACTCCATCATCAAAAGCAGTTCTCAAGTGGCGTCAGGATAGAGGGACGTGGAGGCAGAATATTGTACCAGGTTGCTGTTTTACGGCCGCTTTCGCGGCGGAAGTTAACGCAACACCTGCTTTTGGTAGCGCGCAGGCGTGACACCGTAACGATTAACCAGCGCTTTGGTGAGATGTGCCTGATCGCTTAACCCCACAGCTACGGCCACCTGGGCCGCCGGCATTCCCCGCCCGAGCATCTGCTTGGCCTTTTCGAGCCGGATCGCCATCAGCATCTGATGTGGGGTGACATGGAATTGCGCTTTGAATTTACGTTGGAAATGATACGGGCTGAGCGAGACCAGCGCCGCCAGATCGCTCAACGTAATAGGTAAAGCAAAGTTATCCCGCAGATACTCCTTAACTATCACCATACGGTGAGCGGCTTCATTCTGCTGCGGCTGAGCAATACGAGCATGAGGGCGCAAAATATCAACGACGGACAGCAGTAAACTATCGAGCGCCAACGTGTCCCGGGTTTGCCATAACGCCGCCAGCGTTTGTGAAAGCCGCTTGGCCGCCGCTGCATCATGGTGGATCACGTCGTTGAACCAACAGCCCTTCTCACCGGAAATCTGCTCCAGCGTCGCTGGCTCCAGATAGAGCATCCGATAGTTCCAACCGCCTGCCGTTTCCGCTTCACCGGTATGCAGCTCGTCCGGATTCATCAGCACCAAGGCACCCGGAGCGGCTAAATGCTGCGCCCCACGGTAGCGAAAGCGCTCCGCCCCGGTTTCCACCGTGCCGATGCCAAACGCATCATGGGCGTGTGGCTCAAACGCATAGCGATCGATATGAGCCTGATAAAGCTCCACACCCGGCAACTGCGGCAAATGCCGGAACTGGGCGCGATCTTTCTCAAACGGAAACTGTTCTGGCACACCTTGCAATTCCCTGGCTCCTGTTACGTTTTAGGGTTGGCATACGCCGGGCTGATAATGACTCGGCAACACTAGGTTTATCATTTTAATACCACGTTGTCCCGCCTTCCCTGGCGGTCAGCAAGAACTAAGGCAATTTCTCCAGCACAGTAAATAAAACCTGGGCAGCCGGGGTCAAACCCGTCATATGCATACAAGCGTGCACCATCCCGGATAAACGCTGGCAATTCACGTTAACGCCAGCTTCTTGCAATCGCTGCGCATAGCGTTCACCTTCATCCCGCAGCGGATCGTATTCGCACACCAGGATCGTCGCTGGTGGTAAGTCTGCCAGCGTTGACGTATACCAAGGAGAAGCGTAAGGCTCGCGAGGGTCAGTATCCTGCCCAAGGTAGTTTGCCCAGCACCAACCCATGATCTCCTGCGTCAGGTAGTAACCCTCACCATATGCGGCAAAGCTGGGCATTGCCATCTCGCTATCCAATGCAGGGTAAAGCAGGTATTGATGTTCTACGGCTGGCCCTGAACGATCCCTGGCCATCAGAGCTGCCGCAGCCGCCAGGTTGCCCCCCGCACTATCCCCGCCAAGCGCAATTCGCAGAGGGTCAATGCCGATTTGCGCTGCTTGCTCCGAGGCCCAACATAGCGCCTGATAAACATCATGCAACGGCGTCGGGAAAGGATATTCCGGTGCCAGGCGATAGTCGACAGACAGGATCACTCGCCCTGTGGCATTGGCCAACTCGCGGCAAGGTACATCGTAAACGTCAAGTGAGCCCAGACACCATCCGCCGCCATGAGCGAACACCATCGCCGGAAGCGGCATATCCTCCGGTGCATTTAGGGGAATATAACCACGCACGCTAATAGTTTGCCCGCCGCCAACCGGGATGTGGAACACCATTATTTTTTTGACGGGCTGGGGTGCCCCCTGCAAGCGCTGTAACCCAACTGCCGTTTGCGAACGTAGCTCTTCCAGTGAGGATGGTGCTGGTGCATCGGCCTGTTGCTGCAAAAATAGCGCGATCTGCTTATCGAGCGGCATGGGCTTTACCCTCCTGTAAAAAAGGCAGGATCAGGGCGATAAATTCCTCGTGGCACTCCTCGGTAATGAAATGCCCACAGCCAGGCACCACTTCTCCTTGGAGTTGACGAGCCTTGCCCTCCAGGGTAAGGAATGGGGCATCGCGTGTTGCATGTTCTGCACCAATCGTCATCACCGGCATCGTTAGGGGCGTTTTAGCCCGTTGTTGGTTTTGTCGAATGGTCTCAGGAATTGCCCGATAATAATCAAAACCGGCCCGCAAGCTACCAGGCACCGAGTAAGCCGCGATGTAGGTATCTGCGGCGACTCGATCGCGCCTGTAAGACCAGCGGTTGAAAATGTACCCCAGATACTCAGCCTCTCGGCCAGTGGTCAGGGCTTCGGGCAGGTCGGTTAGCTGGTTAAACATAAAATGCCACAGGAAGATGTTGTCCTCGGCAGGAACAAAGATCGGCGGTGCTTCTGCCAAACCGGGGATCACCGCTTCGGTCAGCACCAGCCTGCTAACCGCCTGAGGGTAATCACTGGCCAGCGCATAACCCAACCACATGCCAATATCATGGCCGATCACCGCATAGCGCTGATGTCCCAGTTGCGCCATGACCTGATGGAGTTTTTCGGCAACGCTGCCGGTGTCATAGGCTCCAAGAGGTTTGTCCGAGTCTCCTATACCAGGAGGATCTACAGCAATAGCCTGAAAGCCCGCATTGGCGAGCGCCTGCATGACGTAACGCCAGGTGTACCAGGTTTGTGGCCAGCCAGGGATCAGCAGCACCGGTTGCCCACTTCCGGCGATGGCGCAGTGAATACGCTGGCCGTTGATTTTAATATAGACGTGTTCGGCCTCGAGCCCATTGGATAATGGCCCGTGAGTCAGCATAGTCATAAGGTGCTCCAGAGGTTAGCGAATGCCCAACAAGGCGTTGATTTGTTGTTGGTTGACCGGCGCACCGGCAAAGTCATCGAACACTTTATCCGTGACCGGAATGATATGGTTGCGGATAAACGCGGCGCCTTCTTCAGCCCCGGTCTGTGGATGCTTCAGGCAGCATTCCCATTCTAGCGTGGCCCAACCGGCATAATCGTACTGGGTCAGTTTGGAGAAGATACCTTTGAAATCCACCTGCCCATCCCCTAATGAACGGAACCGCCCCGCACGATCCGCCCAGGACTGATAGCCACCATAAATCCCCTGCCGACCACTTGGATTGAACTCTGCGTCCTTAACGTGAAACATACGGATGTGATCTTTATAGATATCGATAAATTCCAGATAGTCGAGTTGTTGCAACACGAAATGGCTGGGATCGAACAGCATTTGGCAGCGTGGATGAGCCGCAACGCGCTGATGGAACATTTCAAAGGTAATGCCATCATGCAGATCTTCGCTGGGGTGGATCTCATAACACAGGTTGATGCCCTGCTCATCACAGGCGTCGAGCACCGGTAACCAACGCTTGGCCAACTCATCGAAGGCCGTTTCAATCAGCCCTGCTGGCCGTTGCGGAAATGGAAACAGGTAGGGCCAAGCCAATGAACCGGAGAAGGTGCCCATTTCAGTCAGACCTAAGCGGGCCGATGCTTTTGCCGCCAACAACAGGTTTTCTTTGGCCCAAAGCGTTCGCCCTTGCGGATCGCCACGCAGCCCCTCCGGTACAAAGCTATCGCATAGCGCATCATAAGCTGGATGCACTGCCATCAGTTGGCCAAAAATATGCGTGGTCAATTCGCTGATCACCAAGCCGTGCTGCGCCAGCATGCCGGTGATGTCATCGCAATAGCTTTGACTTTCCGCCGCTGTTTTCACATCAAACAAACGGCTATCCCACGCGGGGATCTGCAAAGCTTTAAAGCCGGTCTCTTTTGCCCAGGCGGCAATCGCTGGCAGGCTGTTGAACGGGGGAGCAGCATCACTAAATTGGGCTAGGTGCAGGCTGGGGCCTTTTATCGTTTTCATCGTCCTTCCTATTGTTTGTCGATTGACAAACAATAGACTTAAATCGAATCATCGGCAAGAGGATTTTGAAATTCGTTGGCGTTATCCGCCATTTAAGCGATCCTGTAGTCCGCAGATAAATCACCGGAGAAGATGACGATGGCAGGCAGACCCAGAGAGTTCGATCGTGAACAGGCCCTATTGCAAGCGCGGAACCTGTTTTGGCGGCAGGGATTTGAAGGCACCTCGATGTCCGATCTGGTGGCCGAACTGGGCATTGCTTCGGCACGGATCTACAAGGCCTTTGGTTCGAAAGAGCTACTGTTTCGTGAGGCGATAGCACATTACGAAGCCCACGAAGGCGGTTTTGCCGAGCGCGCTTTCGAAGAAAAGGCCAGCGTGCGTGAAGCCATCAAACAGATGCTGAACGACGCCGTTGCCCTGTACAGCCACGGTGAACTTCCCCAAGGATGCATGGTGGTTTCATCTGCGATCAGCGTCAGTGAAGAAAACCAGGGCGTCAGGTGCTGGTTGATGGAGCATCGCCAACAGCGCACCCAAGGCATTATCGACAGATTACAGGCTGCGATTCAGACTGGTGAACTGCCCGCCAACACCGATGCAGAGAGCCTTGGCGATTATTTTGCGGCATTCCTACATGGCTTGTCCGTGCAGGCTAGGGATGGCGTGAGCCGTGCCAGGCTGGAAAAAGCGGTGAATGTCGCCCTTACTATGCACGATCGTTCTCCGGCGTAAAGCCTTACCCACACTTTTAATGTGACAAGGTTAAAAAATACTCAACGAATCGGTTGAGTATTGACGCTGACGTTCTATATTTAACCATATGGTTAAATTATCTTCCTCACCGCTGGACGCCATTTTCCACGCACTGGCCGATCCGACAAGGCGCGCCATTCTGCGCACATTGGCCGAAGGCGAACACAGCATCGGTGAACTGGCTGCGCCGTTCGAGATGTCGTTTGCCGGAGCTTCCAAGCATATCAAAGCGCTGGAGCTTGCCGGGCTGGTGCAACGCACCGTGCAGGGAAGAAACCATATCTGCCGGCTCGCTCCCGAGCCAATGGTGCAGGCCATGCAGTGGCTGCAAACCTACGAACATTTCTGGAATGAGCGGCTAGACGCGCTAGAACAAGCGCTGCTGCAGGCCGACTCACATCCTCCGACGGAGTAAACCCATGAACGACTACGGTATGATTATTGAAACCGGTACGCTGCGGATCCAGCGGCTGCTGCCCGGCCCGCTCAAACGCGTCTGGGCCTACCTGATCGAATCGGATAAACGTGCCAGCTGGCTGGCCGCCGGTGAGATGCCCATGCAGGTCGGGGCCAAGATCGAGCTGCTGTTCTGCAATGCCGATTTGGCCGGTGTGGATGAAAAACCGCCGGCAAAATACAAATCCTGTGCTGGTAAAATTGCCCAGATGGGTCATATCACCTGCATTCTGCCACCACGCCTGGTGAGCTTTACCTGGGCAGAAACAGGGGAAGCCCGCCCTTCTGAAGTCACTATTGAACTGACCGAGCAAGAGGATAAGGTGCTGTTGACCCTTACCCATCGCCGCCTGGCCAACCGCGAGACCCTGCTCAGCGTCGCCAGCGGCTGGCACACCCATCTGGATCTGCTGGCCGATCGCCTGCTGGAGCGGACACCAAGCCCGTTCTGGGCCTCAATGAGCCGGTTGGAAGACGAGTACCGGGCCAAACTGTAAGCCTTCGGGATGAGGATCGGGTTCTCATCCCCGTTAACGCTCATGAGAATTAACAACTCCCACCTGCTGACTGGCGTATAATGCGTTGCACCAATATGATGCCCTTGAAACATGGAGTTACGATGCGTCAACGTATTATTGTTTGCCCGTTAATTGAAAACGATAACGCCTATCTGCTATGCAAAATGGCGGCCCATAAAGGGGTTTTCCCCGGCCAGTGGGCGCTATCCGGCGGTGGTACCGAGCCAGGAGAAACCATCGAGCAGGCGTTGCGTCGTGAAGTCAGTGAAGAATTGGGTAGCGATCTGGTGCTGGACCGCATTCAACCCTGGACGTTTCGCGATGACGTGCGAGTGAAGACCTACGAAGACGGCAGCAAAGAGCAGATCTATATGATTTACCTTATTTTTGACTGTCACGCGGCCAACCGCACCATCACGCTTAACGATGAGTTTGAAGAATATGCCTGGGTGCGAAAGGAAGAGCTGGCCAGTTACGATCTGAACGAAGCGACCCGATTCACGCTGCGCCAACGTGGACTGCTGGAGTAGTGATGCCCCTCACCCTAACCCTCTCCCAAAGGGAGAGGGAACCGATCGAGTGCGTTGATTGTCTTGAGTAATACCTAAAGGGAGAGGGAACCGATCGAGTACGTTAATTGTCTTGTGTTGTGGTCTAGCAATATCGAATACCGATTAAGGTTTTTTACGCCACAGGCCTTTCTGTTTTTTATTCCCTACTTTCCGAAGCAGCACAACCTCATCAAAAAAGCCGGGCAGCTCCCTCGCCCTACGGGAGAGGGTTGGGGTGAGGGGCAATCGAGGGCGGATTAACCTGCAATTGCCCCAGTTCTTCAAATCCCCCCTAACCCGATAAACAACCCGGCAATGGTGGCGCTCATCAGGTTGGACAGCGTCGCCGCCAACAGGGCCCGGAACCCTAACTGGGCAATTTCCGAGGCCCTTTCCGGTACCACCGCACTGAATGCCCCCACGACCACAGCAATCGAACCAAAATTGGCAAAACCGCACAGTGCGAACGAAATCACCGCGATGGTTTTCGAATCGAGCAGCATCGCGCTTTCTTTCAGGTAAGGAGAGAAGCTGAGATAGGCGACAAACTCGTTAATCGCCAGCTTCTGGCCAATCAGCCCCCCAGCCAGATCGGCATGTTCCCAGCTCACGCCCATGATGTAGGCTAACGGAGCAAACAGATAGCCCAGCAGACTTTGCAGGCTGACGCTTTCAATGCCAAACAGGCCGCCCACGCCACCGATGATGCCGTTGATCAACGCGATCAGCGCAACGAAGGCCATCACTACCGTGGCAACACCCACCGCAATCTTCAGCCCCAACATCGCGCCGTTGGCTGCCGCTTCGATAATGCTGGCGGGCCGTTTATCACTGAATGACATTTCGCTGAACTCAACACGGGAAGGCTCCGTCGCCGGGCTGAGCAAACGGGCAAACAGGATCCCTCCGGGGATAGCCATCAGGGAAGCCGCCAACAGATACTCGATGGGAACGCCCAAACCGGCATAACCGACCAGCATCGAACCGGCAATCGAGGCCATGCCGCTACAGATCACCGTGAACAGTTCATTGCGGTTCATGTGTTTAACAAACGGCTTCAATACCGCAGGCAGCTCATTTTGCCCCAGAAAAATGGTGGTGACGGCGGCAAAGGACTCCACCTTGCTGATATTCATAAGCCGCTGGAAGACATAGCCAAGAATATTGATCACCCACCTCATTACCCCAAGGTAATATAAAATAGAAATCAATGAGGTGATAAAGATGATGGCAGGTAGCACGTGAAAAGCGAACACAAAACCTGCCCCATCGAAAAGTTCATTCATTTTCGGCCCTACCAGGCCGCCAAAAATAAATGCACTCCCAGCATCGCTGTACGAAATCACGCGATTGACGCCGCTGGCAATGGCGTTAATTAACCATTTACCTGCGGGGACATACAGCATAATAGCACCAAGCAATACCTGAAGTAACAATGCCGCACCGACCGTGCGCAAGCTTATTTTTCTTTTATTGACGGAAAACACAAAGCCGATGAATAACAGGATCGACATACCTACCAAACTGCGCAACAACTCCATAAGGCCCCCTTCTATTTTGTTTATTTCCTTCTTTACTCGGCAAACGGCAATAGCCTGCCGCCTGCCGAGGCAGAAGTGATTTATCAAGGACAAACGTAGAGTGCTAATTTAAGCGTTAAGCGCAATTTCGCTGATAATGACCCGCGATCTTGGCTGCCAATTCGGCATTATTAAACACCAGCTGAATATTGGCCTGCAGGCTGTCGCCGCCGGTCAATTCAGCGACTCTGGCTAGCAAGAATGGCGTACTCTCCTTGCCGGAAACACCCTGCTCCACGGACTCTTGAACAGCCTGCTCAATCGCCTGGTTGATCTTCTCTTCAGGCATTGCGTACTGCTCTGGGATTGGGTTGGCAATAACCATCCCGCCCTGCAAGCCAGCAGCCCACTTGGCGGCCATTGCCCGTGCGATTTCCTGCGGTGTATCCAGGCGTACGCTAACGGAGTAAGGGCTGGTACGGCTGAAAAATGCGGGCAGGCTATCGGTGCAATAACCCACCAAAGGCACGCCGTGAGTTTCCAGATATTCGGTGGTCAAACCAAGATCCAGGATCGATTTGGCACCGGCGCAAATCACCGCCACGTTGGTTTGTGCCAATTCCTGTAAATCGGCTGAAATATCAAACGTCTGCTGCGCGCCACGGTGCACGCCGCCAATCCCGCCGGTGGCGAATACGCTGATCCCGGCCAGTTCGGCAATGATCATGGTAGAAGCCACGGTGGTTGCGCCGTTTTTGCCGCTGGCAATCACAAACGGCAAGTCGCGGCGGCTCACTTTGGCGACCCGGTGCCCTTCGCGGCCCAGCGTTTCTATCTCATCATGGGATAGCCCCGCCTTCATGCGCCCATTGATCACCGCAATGGTCGCTGGCACCGCCCCGTTGGCACGGATCTTTTCCTCTACCTGCAAGGCGGTTTCAACGTTCTGCGGGTAAGGCATGCCGTGGGAAATAATCGTCGATTCCAACGCCACCACCGGCCGATTTTCGGCCAAGGCAAGCGCCACTTCAGGAGCGATATCCAGATATTGATGGGTGATTAGGCTATTTTGCATGATTGTAATTCCAAAAGTTTTTGAACGCTGCCTTGCGACAGGTTCGGGTTATTGGTGAACTCAGAGGCCAGGGTCATTGCCGAACAGCCCTGGGCAAAACGGATACTGTGATCGAGTGGGAAATCCTCCAGCCAGCAACTCACCAACCCCGCCATCATGGCATCCCCGGCTCCGGTGACGTTGACTACCTGAGTCGGCAGCGGTGCCGACCAACCGTGCTGGCCATCTACTTCGCTGAAATAAACGCCGTGGCTCCCCATACTCAGCGCCAAACGCTGTACTCCTTGCTGGTGGAACCATTGGGCCACCGCCGGTGCGTCGCTAGCCTGGGCTATTTTCATCCCGCTGAGGATTTCTGCCTCAATCCGATTCGGCTTCAACGTATGGATATGCGATAGCCAGTTTTTGATTTTTGGCGCTTTAAAAGCGGAAACCGTATCGACAAATACCGGCACATTACCGGCATTGGTAAATAACCAGGCCAGCGCATCTTCGGTGAGGTTGCAGTCCAGTACCAATACACCACAGTGCTGAATTAACTCTTTAGAATGGGATAACAGCGCCGGGGTCAATTTTTCCAGGATGCGCATATCGTTGATAGCGACCAGCATTTCACCACTGCCATCCAACAACGAAACATAGGTCGAGGTATTTTCACCATGCAGTCTGTGGCAATTATCCACGTTGACGCCCGCCAGTTTTGCCTGTTCCAATAGCGTCGTGCCGTAGAAATCGTCACCAACCACGGAAACCAGGTGGCATTCGGCCCCTAATAACGCAATGTTCTGTGATATATTTCGCCCAACCCCGCCTGGGGTACATTTTATTTTCCCTGGATTGGAGTCTTCATAAACCAACTGCGTATTGGCATAACCACAAACGTCCATGTTTACCGAGCCAACGGTGACCACATAACGATGTTCGGAGAGAATATAGCCTTTACCTTTAATATAACCTTTATTCATCAAATTCATGATGTGGCCTGCCACACCAGAACGGCTAATACCTAGAATATCGGCGATTTCGTGTTGTTGAATCAACGGGTCCCGCCGAAGGAGTTGCAGTATCTGTTTTTCCCGGTTGGTCATAATTAACACTTGTTTGTTTTTGAACAGGTGTTTGTTTTAAATCGGAACCCGACAACAGTAAAGCGGCAACTATCGGAGTTGAGATTATGATCGTAACTTGTCGCCGCACCGTTTTCAGCGATTAATCTGTGACGTTAATCATATTAATCCAGGCGTTAAACACCTTTCCTTATGGTTTTTATACCAGGGGGAAATTTTATGCTGAAGATAAACTCATTAAAACAATAGGATGGATTTCGCGGTTATTTAAACAAACACGTGTTGGTAGCCCTGTTAATTACAAGGATTAATCTCACTACGGTTGATTTCGATTACATAGAAAAACGACCGGCCTCACACAATTCTCTTTCATGGCATCGATTATAGCCATCCGAGAGCAGTCACCTGCCCTCGGAGAGCGTTAAACGTAGTTACTTATCCTTCAGCCCGCGGTTGATCAGCATCGGTTCAATACTCGGCTCCTGCCCACGCCATTTAACATACAGCTTTTCCAGATCCTGACTGTTGCCCTGTGACAACACCTGCTCGCGGAAACGCTGGCCATTCTCTGCCGTTAATCCGCCGTTATCGCTGAACCATTGGAAGGCATCATCTGCCAACATCTCCGTCCACAGATAGGCGTAATAACCGGCGGCATAGCCGTTGCCCCAGATATGCTGGAAATAGTTGGAGCGATAGCGTGGTGGCACATAGCTGAGATCGATCTTGTCCTGGCGCAGCGATGCGGCCTCGAACTTGTCCACGTCCTGCTGCGGTTGATCGGCGCCCAGCATGTGCCAATGCATATCCAGCAGCGCGGCGGCCAACAGCTCGGTCATGGCGTAGCCCTTGTTGAACTTGTCGGCCTTGTTGATTTTATCGACCAACGCCTGCGGCATCGCTTCACCCGTTTGGTAATGCTTGGCAAAGTGGGCAAATACCTGCGGATCGCTGGCCCAGTGCTCGTTAAACTGCGACGGGAACTCGACAAAATCGCGGGCAGTGTTGGTGCCGGACAGGCTTGGATATTGCTGATCGGCAAACATGCCGTGCAGCGCATGGCCAAACTCGTGGAACATGGTGATCACGTCATCATAGGACAGCAACGCTGGTTGGCCCGCTGCGGGTTTGGTGAAGTTGGAGACGTTATAAATCACCGGCTTGGTGCCGTTGAGTTTGGATTGCTCAACGAAGTTGCTCATCCAGGCGCCGCCGCCCTTGTTGTCTCGCTTAAAGAAATCTGTGTAGAACAGCGCCAGAGACTGGCCGTCTTTATCAAATACCTCGTATACCCGCACGTCAGGATGATAAACCGGGAGATCTTTACGTTCTTTAAAGCTGATGCCATACAGCAAATTGGCGGCATAGAATACGCCGTTATGCAGCACGTTGTTCATCTCAAAGTAAGGCTTGATCTGTGATTCATCCAGATCGTACTTCTCTTTACGCACCTGCTCGGCATAGAACTGCCAATCCCAGGCGGCCAGCTGAAAACCGCCGTTTTGCCGATCGATCACTGCCTGAATGTCTTTGGCCTCACGCTCTGCCCGGGCCGTAGCGGCAGGCACGATATTACGCATAAACGCCAACGCCGCATCCGGGGTTTTCGCCATCTGATTTTGCAACTTCCAGGCGGCATAGTTCGGGAAGCCCAGCAGTTTAGCCTGCTCGGCACGCACTTTAGCTAACCGCGCCAACGTTTGGCGGGTATCGTTGGCGTCATTTTTTTCTGCGCGGTTGATCGAAGCTTCGAACAACTTTTGGCGAGTATCGCGATCTTGCAGGTTTTGCAAATCAGGTTGTTGCGTGGTGTTCTGCAACACCAACAACCATTGCTTATCCAGCTTACGCTCACTGGCCGCCTGCGCTGCTGCCGCCAACTCGCCCTCTGAAAGACCGGCCAGCAGGTTTTTATCACCCATCGCCAACGCGCCGTTTTTGCTGGCAGCCAGTAATTTATTGGTGAACTGGGTACTCAGCGTCGCCGCTTCCTGGTTCAACGCTTTCAGTTGGGTTTTATCCGCGTCAGAAAGATTGGCCCCGGCCAGCACATAGTTCTTGTAGGTAACCTCTACCAGCCGCAAGGACTCGGGGTCCAAGTTGAGGCTATCACGCCGATCGTATATCGCCTTGATGCGCGCAAACAGTTTGCTGTTGAGCATGATGGCATCGTCTAACGCCGCCAGCTTCGGTGAGGTTTCTTCATCCAGCTTTTGCAGTGTGTCGCTGGTGTTGGCTGAGGTCATCTCGCCGAACACGTTCATGGTGCGCGTCAGCAGTGCGCCACTTTTTTCCAGCGCCACGAAGGTATTGTCAAACGTAGGCTCAGCCGGGTTATTGGCGATCTTTTCGACTTCTGCCAGTTTCTGCTGGATACCGGCGGCAATGGCCGGGGCATAATCGCTTTCGCTGATGACATCAAAACGAGGGGCTTGGAATGGCAACTGACTGGCGGCAAAGAACGGGTTTTCTCCCTGCTTATCCTGTTTAACTTCTCCGGCCACTTTCGCCTCCTTTGTCTGGGTATGGGTTTCTGCCAGCGCGGGCATGCTTAACGCAACGCCGATCGCCAGTACCAGGGTTGATAAACGCATCAAATTGAAACTCCTCCATGCCTTAATCTAGGGACGCTGCGTCCACTTGGATAGAAGCTGCAAATTCAGCAACATAGCCTAGCTTAGGCTCAGATGGTCGTTTGAGCAAAAATAACTGGAAATGGCTAAACAGGCTAGCAGGGGAAAGAATAAAGAAAAAACGCGGCCACAAGGCCGCGTTAGCTGACTTATTTCGCTGTCATCAGAACTGATAAACCAGGCCGACAGCAACCACGTCGTCGGTATTGATACCGGCCGATTTGGTGAAGTCGTTTTCATCCAACAGGTTGATTTTATAATCCACATAGGTGGACATGTTTTTGTTGAGGTAATAGGTCGCACCCAAGTCAACAAACTTGACCAGGTTTTCACTGCCGTAGGTATTGCCGTTGGCCGCTTGCCCCAGATTCTTGCCGTTGGTTTGGTTATAACCTACAAATGGGCGCAGGCCAAAATCAAACAGATAGTGTGCATAAGCCTCAAAACTTTGCGCTTTATTGGCGTAGCCATAAGCCTCACTGTTTGAGCTACCGAAGCGCGCTGCATTATAGGACTGGGTAAACATGACGGCTACATAGGTACTGCTGTCGTCATATTTCAGACCGCCAGAATAACCTTCCGCATGGTCACCACGCCCCATGATGCCGCTATATGCGCCACCGCCATTTTGCTCGCT
This sequence comes from Serratia sp. NCCP-200, assembly GCF_059697885.1. Lineage (NCBI taxonomy): Bacteria > Pseudomonadati > Pseudomonadota > Gammaproteobacteria > Enterobacterales > Yersiniaceae > Serratia > Serratia sp. NCCP-200. The sequence goes on along the minus strand of NZ_BAAKUJ010000003.1, from coordinate 461,133 downwards.
GGTACGTTTGGAATTAAAGAAGGCACCCGCGGCACTAATGCCATAGCCAATATCATAATTCACCGACATACCATAGCCATCACCATTCTGACCCAGAACGTCGCGACCATTATTAGTTTCTTCCGCACTGCCGTTTTTACCCTGATATTGCACAGCAAAATGCAGGCCATCAACCAGGCCAAAGAAGTCGTTGTTACGATAGGTTGCCAGACCGTTTGAGCGTTGGAACATGAACTGGTCGGCACCATAGGTGGAACCGTCAAATTCCGGCTGCATGTCGGTATAAGCCGCCACGTCATACAAGACACCATTGTTACGGCCATAGTCGAATGAGCCATAATCAACGGCCTTCAGCCCTGCAAAACCATAACGGGTGAAGGCATTGTTTTCGCTTTCCGGGGTATTGACGTTGACCTGGTATTCCCACGTGCCATAGCCGGTGAGCTGATCGTTAATCTGCGTTTCACCACGCAACCCCATACGCATGTAGGACTGGTCGCCATCAACGCTATTGTTATCAGAGAAATAGTGCAGGCCATCGACTAAACCGTACAAATCCAGTTTATTTCCGTCTTTGTTGTAGATTTCAGCGGCGCCTGCGCTGCCAACCATCAGCAAAGCAGGCACCATCAGAGAGAGTACTCGAAGTTTCATCGTGATTATCCTCTATTATTATGTCGTGCTATAGCCACTGCTGTTACGAGCATGATTAGCTCGTGGGTCTATTACCGTTTTAATGGCGGTAATGATATTAATTTATACCGCCATGCCTTGAATGCAAGGTCGACTGGTTGTTTTTTGATTGTGCATGAGTGTCTAAGACCGGGTTAAACTGGCGTAATGGATAAAGGAGAGTTATGTCAGGATAAAAAACATAATTGATGCAACAGGTTGGAATTTTGATAATTCATTACCGATACACCAATTAATAAAGTGAATAGCTCACGTTGACTTTATATAAGCTTATGCTACTCACTCCATGAGTGTAATAAAACGATTTCAAAACATTGCCAATCATTTCTTTAATAAAGACATAAAATGAAATACATCCGTTCCGTCCCTGCTTCAACTACAAAAAAAGCGTCATAAATCTGCTGTTTGGATCAGGCTGATACTCTGCGAACGGTTCGCAATCCACAAAACCATGCTTGCGGTAAAGCTGATGACAGGCGGCAAATCCCGGTTGTGTCCCCGTTTCCAGGCTAAGACGCGAAATGCCCCGCGCGCGCGCGACTTGCAGGATGTGCTGCAAGAATTTATTCGCCACGCCACGACGTAAAAACGCCTCCGCCGTGCGCATTGATTTCAGCTCGCCATGCTCTGCGTCCAACATTTTCAATGCACCAATCCCGGCTAATTGATCCCCTTCCCACGCAGACCAAAATGTCACGGCAGGGTCACGAAGTTTTTGAACGTTCAACGCATGGCTGCTCTCTGGAGGAGATTGTTCCAGCATGCCAGAAATATGATAAGCCACTAATGTTTGCACGGCATGGTGGGTAAGATCGTCAATTTTGATGGTGAACATACTCATTTCCAAAGGTTGGTTTTAATTGTTTGCACTATTAAAGCGAACGACCGATTATTCGTCCAATATCGATTTCTTATGTTGGCAGCAAAGCCGTCAGGCTTGATGACTAACGTAAGTGTTGACGCCCAGAGCAGGCAGAAAGTTAATTCGGTAAGGTACAACCTGGGCCGCATTTTTTCACTTTCCGGCGGTGGTTCAGGCCATCACTTGATTTCCGTCAACAAGACCTTAGCGCCACTCTGTTGTTATTGGGAAACCGAGGCTTTAAATCATAAGGGATTTATGAACGCTATCGCTTGCAAGGCAGTACTGTTTGACCTGGACGGCACCCTGGTGGACTCAGGAGCCTGTATTGAGACATTGTGGGCTGAATGGGCAACCCGGCATCATCTGGATGTGGACTATGTCCTGGCCAATATTCACGGGCGCACCATCGAGGAAACGCTGCGGCTCGTCTCCCCTTACTTTGACAACCCACAGTGCGTTGATGAAGTCAAAACGCTCGCCATCGAGGCTCTCAGCAAGGTGCGTGCCATTACCGGTGCCGTTGAGCTGGTGCGCCAGTTGCCGCCGCAATGCTGGGCAATTGTTACCTCCGGCGCCAAGAAAGTGTCGATGCAAAGCATGATCAGTGCTGGCATCCCACACCCGCACATGATGGTCACTTCGGAAGATATCGTGTACGGCAAACCCCATCCAGAACCCTATCTGATGGCGGCAGCCGGATTTGGCCTGCCGGTGCAGAAATGCGTGATTTTTGAAGATGCGATTTCTGGCGTGAACTCCGCCATTGCCGCAGGAGGGCAAGTGATCGTCATCGGTGACGGCGTGCCGATTTCCTCCCCGCAAATCAAGGCTACCGTGGCTGACCTGAGTAGTTTTAAAGTCGAGTTTATCGACAGTATCATCCATTTATCCTGGTAATTACCGCACGCTGGCGGATACATGATGCATCTAGATGGGCACACTTGCTGTGCCCGCTAATAATCACCTTATTAACTTCTTTTTAACCTCCCCGTGATGCGTTATGCTCAAAAATCCGACGTGGTGATTTTGAAACGGGATTTCTGTTATGTCAGCCTATTTACCGTACTCCAGCCGGAGCCGTCCATGAGTTGGTTCTCGCGCGCTAGCGCGCTTCCCCTGCTGGTTGCCGGGGCATTCTTTATGGAAAACCTGGACGGTACGGTGATCGTTACCGCGATGCCGCAAATGGCGGCGGCCTTTGGCGTACAGCCGGTAGATATGAACATCGGGGTTTCGGCCTATATTCTTACCCTGACGGTATTTATCCCCGCCAGCGGCTGGATCGCCAACCGCTTTGGTGCCCGCAATATTTTCACCGCCGCCATCGTTATTTTTACCCTGGCCTCGGTGCTATGCGCCCTCAGTACCAGCTTGCCGCAGTTTACCGCGGCTCGTATCCTGCAAGGCTTTGGCGGTGCGCTGATGGTGCCGGTTGGCCGCCTGGTAGTGCTGCGCAATACCGCCAAACCCGATCTGATCAACGCCATTGCCACTATCACCTGGCCGGGGTTAGCCGCCCCGGTCCTGGGGCCACCGGTTGGCGGTTTCATCACCACCTACGCTTCCTGGCACTGGATTTTTATCCTCAACGTGCCGCTTGGCCTGTTGGCCCTGTTCTTCGCCTGGCGTTTGATCCCTCATGAACCCGCGCAGAAAGGCGTTCCCTTTGATGGGCTAGGTTTTGCACTCACCGGAGTCGCCTGCTTTGGGCTGATGTTTGGGTTGGATCTGATCAACAGTCCGCAACTTTCCTGGCTGGTACCTCTGCTATGTCTGGCTGCCAGCCTGGCGCTGGGAAGCCTGGCGATACGTCACGCCAAACACCACACCTATCCCTTGATGGATCTCTGGGCGATGCGGATAAAAAGTTACGCTGTCACTATTAAGGGCGGCACTCTGTTTCGCATCGCCATCGGTGCCGTGCCGTTCCTGCTGCCCTTGCTGTTCCAAATCGGCTTTGGGCTGAATGCCTTCGATGCGGGGTTGCTGGTACTGGCGGTGTTTGCCGGTAACCTGGTGATGAAGCCGTTCACCTCACCCATCCTCTACCGGTTCCGCTTTCGTACCACGCTGGTGGTCAACGGCTTGCTCAATGCCGCCACCATTTTTGCCTGCGCGTTGCTAACGCCGCAGACCCCCACCTGGCTGATCCTGACGCTGCTGTTTGTCAGTGGCTTGACGCGTTCAATGCAGTTCACTGCGCTGAATACGCTGGCGTTTTCCGAAGTGCCGCAACCGCGCATGAGCGGTGCCAACACGCTGTTCAATATGGCCCAGCAGATGGGCAGCGGATTGGGTATCGCCATCGGCGCGTTGGCGCTGCGGTTGGCGGAGATGCTGATGCCGCAGCAACAGGGCGCAGTGCCGCTGGCCGACTTCCAACTGGCCTTTATCGTGATTGGCGTGATCGCCCTGGTGGCGGTGCTGGATAGCTTTACGCTGGGCGCAGAGGCGGGCAATGAAATCCGCCAGAGGAAAAGCGCCCCTACGTCTGAAAAATCTATGGCAACCAAAGTAAGGAGTTAAACGATGCAATACCGTCAACTTGGCCGGTCCGGCCTGAAAGTTTCGGCTCTAAGTTTAGGCACCATGACCTTTGGAGGACAAGGCAAGTTCGCCAAAACCGGCGCGACAGACGTTAACGAGGCGCGCAATCAAATCGCCATGTGTATTGATGCGGGGATCAACCTGTTCGATACCGCCGACGTCTATTCAGCAGGCCAATCGGAGGAGATCCTCGGCCAGGCATTGGGCAGTAAACGCCACGAAGTGCTGGTCGCCAGCAAGGCCCGTTTCCCCATGGGCAACGGCCCGAACGATGCGGGCCTGTCACGCCACCACCTGATCCGCGCCTGCGAAGCCAGCCTGAAACGCCTGAATACCGACTATCTCGATCTCTATCAGCTACACGAGTGGGACGGCATCACCCCGGTAGAGGAAACGCTGCGGGCGCTGGAGGATCTGGTGAGTAGCGGCAAGGTGCGCTACACCGGTTTGTCCAACTTCTCCGGTTGGCACCTGATGAAACACCTAGGCAGTGCCGAACGGTTGGGATTGGTGCGCCCGGTCAGCCAACAGATCCATTACAGCCTGCAGGCGCGCGAAGCGGAATATGAACTGCTGCCTGTTGCTCAGGATCAGGGGCTTGGTGTGCTGGTCTGGAGCCCTCTGGCCGGTGGCCTGCTCTCGGGCAAATACCGCCGTAATCAACCCACACCGGAAGGCACGCGCCATCTGGCCAACTGGGGTGAGCCGCCGGTGCGCGATCAAGATGCGCTGTTTGATATTGTCGAGGTGCTGGTGGATATCGCCCACTCACGTGGTATCTCTGCGGCACAAATCGCGCTGGCCTGGCTGTTGGCCCGCCCAACGATAACCTCGGTGGTCATCGGTGCCCGTAATGCGGAACAGCTCAAAGATAACCTGCACGCTGCCAACCTGATCCTCAACGAAGAAGAGCTGCAGCGCTTGGAAGAAGTGAGCCGCCCGCCGCTGATTTATCCTTACTGGCACCAAGCCTCAACCGCGCCGGATCGTCTCTCTGCGGCCGACCTTTTGCTCCTTGCCCCTCACCTGGTAAAAAAATAAGTCGCATCTGCCGCTAATCAACGTAATATCGATGATCCGCCCCGTTTTAACGGGAGCGGATTTTTGCCGTTTTAGGCCTGAAAAGCGAGGTAATAATAATGATGCACAGTGACCTTACTCAGTGCCGTGTGAACACCGATCGGTTGTTGATTGCCCCCTTTACCGCAGCAGACGCCGACGATGTTTACCAGGCGATCACCCCTACGCTAACGCGTTTTATGACCTTTGAACCAGAAGAGTCTCCCGAGGCGTTTGCCAACGTCTGGGAAGGCTGGCTGCCGTTGATCCGCGAAGGTGAAGAAGTCATCTTTGTGGCCCGGTTACGTGATAGCAAGCAGTTCGTTGGCATGGGCGGCGTGCATAATCTGCACCAGCAAAAACCAGAACTCGGGATCTGGGTGAAAGAGAGCCTGCACGGTAACGGCTACGGCCGCGAAATCGTCCATGCCATGGCGAAATGGGCCAGCGAACGCTACCATCCGCCGTATTTCATTTATCCGGTCGCCGAGCAGAACACGCCAAGCCGCCGCATTGCCGAATCGCTGGGGGGCACCGTGCAAGGCCGCCGCGAAAATATCAAATACGACTGTGTGGTTTACCACGTACCGGCCATCACCGGTTAAAATTGCAGGGTTAACGCAACCGCGTTAGAGTGGATGCAGGCTAAAAACAGTTAAGGAACAGCAGCATGATTATTTTTGTCACGGGCGCTACCTCCGGTTTTGGTGAAGCTATTGCCCGCAAGTTTATCGGTGAAGGCCATCAGGTGATTGCCACTGGCCGTCGTTTGGAGCGCCTCGAGGCGCTGCAGGCAGAATTAGGTGAGGCACTGCATATCGTGCGTTTGGATGTCCGCAACCGTGCGGCGATCCAGCAAGCCATCGAAGAGTTACCCGCAGCGCTGCGCAACGTCGACGTGCTGGTGAATAACGCCGGTCTGGCGTTAGGCCTGGAACCTGCACACAAAGCCAATGCGGACGATTGGGAAACCATGATCGATACCAACACCAAAGGGTTGGTCAACATGACCCGTGCGCTGCTGCCCGCCATGGTGGAACGCAACGTTGGCCACGTGATCAACATCGGCTCCACCGCCGCCAACTGGCCTTATGCCGGTGGTAACGTTTACGGCGCTACCAAGGCCTTCGTTAAACAGTTCAGCCTGGGTCTGCGCGCCGATCTGCACGGCACCCATATCCGCGTTACCGATATTGAGCCAGGCATGGTTGGCGGCACCGAGTTCTCCAACGTGCGTTTCAAAGGGGATGACGGCAAGGTAGATAAAACCTATCAAGGGGTAGATGCCCTGACGCCGGATGATGTTGCTGAAGCGGTATTCTGGGTAGCAACGCTGCCTGCCCGCGTCAATATCAATACCTTGGAAATGATGCCGGTCAGCCAGTCCTTTGCCGGGCTGAGCATTCATCGCGGTTAATTGTTTTTCTCTGTGGCAGGGCAGCCAGCCTTGCCATCTCAGCTCACGCAGTTCGCCAGCCAGAAACAATAATCAGCATCCCCAACAGAGCCACCCCGGCCCCCAGCCAATCCATAGTCGACAACTTCACGCCATCTACCACCCGTAGCCAAAGCAGCGCCGTTGCCACATAAACGCCGCCATAGGCGGCATAGACTCGCCCACTGGCCGCAGGATGCAGCGTCAACAACCAGACAAACAGCATCAGGCTGAGGGCCGCAGGCAGCAAGAGCCAGGCGCTGGCGTTTTTCTTTAGCCACAGATACGGCAAGAAACAGCCAATGATTTCGGCCAATGCCGTGGCAAAAAACAGTAAAGTGGTTTTTAACATTACCGCTATTCTCTCAGTAAATTAAACGAACAAGGCGATGCGCTGGTGCAATATAACAGCACAGTGATATATTTAACTCATGCAAGAGCCAGTGTTGCTGGTGGATGCAGCACTCACTTATAAGGATGAAACGATGAAATTACTTTCCCTTCCGCGCCTGATGTTACCCGTCGCCATGTTATTGCTGGCCGGTGCCTGGCAAACCCCTGCCTTGGCAGCCACTTGCACCCAAGGCAGCACCTGCGTCACGGTTGATGGCAGCGGCGGCGCAGCCATGAGCAATGAGCAGGCTCGCCAAAGCAAAGAGCAGTGGAACGAAACCAAATCGCTGCGCAGCAAGGTGAACACCCGTGTCGAGAAAGAGTTTGACAAGGTTGACCGTGCCATTGATGACGAAGATCGTTGTGATAACAGCTACAACGTCAATGCTTATTGGGAGCCTTCTACCCGTAAGTGTCTGGATCGCACCACTGGCCGCCCAGTCACTCAGTAATGGCCAATGAGGGTAAACTATTCAACCAGATGCTGCTATCCTGACAAAGAACATTCGTCTCAAATAAGGATCCAATGATGAAAAAAGCGCTTGTAGTAGGTGTACTGCTGTTAGCCACCGCGCCGCTGGCCGCTTTTGCCTCATGTGAGAGCATAAAGGCGGATATTGCCCAGAAGATTGTCAATAACGGCGTACCGGAATCCGGCTTCAAGCTGGAGATCGTGCCTAACGATCAGGCGAACCTTGCCGGTGGACAGGTGGTCGGCCATTGTGGCCAAGACACGCAGAAAATCGTCTATACCCGCCTGATTAACGGCGACGACAGCGGCGACGCGGCGCAAACTGGCACCAGCCAGGATACCCAAGCCCCGCAGTAACCGCCTTCAGGGCGCGGTTTGTTACTGCGCCCCTCCTCTTTATTACGCCTGTTTAACCTCTTCACCTTCGCCCTGCGGCCGATGACGCGCCGGGATCAGCATAGCCGCGCCCAAGGCAAACAGCGATATCAACGCCGAGACCAGGAATACCCAATGCATTGAGGCGGCGACATGCCCAATGAGATCCGCCAGCGCCTCTGGCCGCATGGTGTTGCGAACCTCTGGCTCCATCAACTGCTGCACCGGATCAACCGTGTGTGGTAGGCGCAAATGCAGGTTGATATTCAACGTGGCCCCCAGAATGGCGGTGCCGATGGCCGATCCGACCATCCTGGTGAATACCGTGCAGGCAGTTGCGATACCGCGAATACTGTAATGTGCCGCATTCTGTACCGAGACCAGAAAGGTGGTATTGCACAACCCCATGCCGACCCCGATGATAAACGCCGCAACCCGCCCCCACAGTAACCCACCCGAAGGCTGTAACAGCAGCAGGATAAAGCCACCGGCCGCCAACAGCAGCGCACCAAGCAGAGCTGTAGTGCGATAAGAAGTCAGCAGCATCAAACGCCCGCTCAGCATACTGGCCAGCGGCCAGCCAATCGACATCAAGGCCAACGTGGTTCCGGCTTCCAGCGGGGTTCCGCCCTTCACACCCTGGATAAAGGTTGGCAAGAAGGCGCTGATGCCCATCATGGCAGCACCGATCACCACGCCGCCAATATTGCCAGCCACAATCACGCGGTTTTGCCACAGGGCCAATGGGAACAACGGTTCAGGAGCACGGCGCTCCTGACGAATTAACAGGTTGAGCGCCACTAACGCCAACGCCAGCAACGGTATGACCCACCATCCCAGCATTTCCGCCTGCAAGAGTGAAAGCAGCAATGCAGCGACAAAGATCGTCAGCCAGGCCGTTCCCGCCAGATCCAGCGCATGTTTGCGCCCCTGTTTAAGGTCTGGCAGGTAGCGCCCCAGGAAATACATCGCCAGCAGGCCAATGGGCAGGTTGACCCAAAATACCAAAGCCCAAGACGAGTGTTGCACGATAAATGCACCCAGTAACGGGCCAAGAATAGCCGAAACACCCCAGACGCTAGAGAGATACCCCATCACTTTTGGCCGTTCGGTGGCGCTGTAAATATCACCGATCACGGTGGTGGCGATCGGCATGATCGCCCCGGCGCCCAGTCCTTGCAGCAGGCGGAAGGCAATCAGCCAATACATATTCGATGAGAAACCGCACAGGACCGACCCCAACAGGAACAGCGTGGCGCCAAAGAAAAAGATCGGTTTCCGGCCGTATAAATCTGCCAGACGCCCGTAGATCGGGATGGTAATGGCCTGTGCCAGCAAATAGACCGAAAACACCCAGCCCAGCAACGAAAAACCACCCAGATCGCCAATAATCGTCGGCATCGCGGTGGCGACGATGGTCGCTTCGATGGCAGACATGAACATCGCCAGCATGCAGGCAATCAGAATCAACGGCCGATGGGCTATCTGGGCGGTGCTCGCAGAAGTGTTAGTGGTCATCAGTTTAAAATGTGTCCCTATGTCTTTTATTTTCCCCGGATTATAACAGCCAAGGCATATTCTGTAGTTTGTCTGGGGATGTTGTGCACCAAATTCCCGCAACAACGCACCAATCGAACAAATTGTGACGGTGTCACCTATAAATCGTCACCTAATTGAATAATAAGGTATTTCTTAGAAATGGCCTGTGAGCCTCGCCACGCCTGCCTCATCGTTAAAACCTATCCGAACGATAGCGTACACCAATGATAGTGATTGATTTTAATCAAGTTGCCAACCGCTCCTGGCCGTGACAATCCGATTGCCCAATTTATTACCTCTTTATATGTAGGGTTATCTGGCAGTCAACTCATTGGAGCGAGAACATGATTAAAAAAATTATTCTGGGATGTGCCGTTACCGCCGTCGTCGGCTACTTGGGGACCGTCGGCTATGTCTACCATTACGATCAACAGCGTAACCCCGTCGTTGCCAGCAATCAAATCGATACCCTGTTAACTCGCAATGGCTGCGACTATTGCCACTCTAACTCGGCCAAGCTTCCCTTCTATGCCGAGTTGCCGATCGCCAAACAAATTATGGCGCAGGATATCCTCAATGGAAATCAGCATTTCAACCTCGATGCTACCCGCACTGCTCTGCAACAAAAAACCGCGGTACCTGAAGTCGATCTGGCCAAGCTGGAAGCCGTGCTGCAAAACCAGGAGATGCCACCGCCAATGTACAAAATGGTCCACTGGGCGGGAAACGTCAGCGACGGCGATCGTAATGAACTACTGAGATGGGTCCGTCAGCAGCGCGAACAGTTCTACACTTTGCCAGATACGCCAGCCGAACTGCGCGGTGCCGCTTTACAGCCGGTGCCAGCCTCGCTACCTACCGATCCGCAGAAAGTGGCGCTGGGCTTTCGGCTGTTCCACGATCCGCGCCTGTCGAAAGATGACAGCATCTCATGTGCCCACTGCCATAAGCTGGGCGAAGGTGGCGTGGATGGCCGCGTCTCATCATTGGGGGTTGGCGATCAGGTTGGGCCAATCAACGCCCCGACGGTGTTTAATGCGGCCTTCAATATGGCGCAGTTCTGGGATGGCCGAGCAGCAGATTTACAGGCCCAGGCCGGTGGCCCGCCGATGAACCCGATCGAGATGGCCTCTGAGTCCTGGGATGAAATCATCGCTAAACTGGATCAGGACGCCTTGCTGAAGGCCGATTTCCGGCGCGTCTATGCTAACGGCTTCACCGGCGATAACATTACCGACGCCATTGCCGAGTTCGAAAAGACGCTGATCACGCCAGATAGCCCGTTTGACCGTTACCTGAAAGGCGATAGCGACGCCCTGACGGCGCAGCAAAAACACGGGTATCAACTGTTCCAGCAAAACAAATGTGGTACCTGCCATACCGGGGTCAACCTTGGGGGCCAATCCTATGAGGTCATGGGGCTGAAAGCGGATTACTTTGCCGCTCGCGGCAACCCCACTGAGGCCGACCTTGGGCGTTACAACGTCACTAAAAATGATAGCGATCGCCACCGCTTCAAAACCCCAACGTTACGAAACATCGCCCAAACCGCCCCTTACTTCCACGACGGCAGCGTGACTTCGCTGCACCAGGCGGTCAAGGATATGCTGACCTATCAGGTCGGCGTTACCCTACCAGAAAGCGATATCAAGGATCTGGTCGCGCTGCTGGAAGGCATGAGCGGTAAATATCAGCCTGCCACGCCTCCGGGCGGTTGATACTGTAGCCACAACGCCAGGTTTCTGATAAAGATTCTCTGGTTTTCAGGTGGGTAGACAAGCACAATGCCCACCTGAACCTCTTATTCTTCATCATCTGCCGACACATGAATCAATTGGTCCCTCTGCACCACTATCGCGCCCTGCTGCGCCATCTGTTTATTGCCATCCTGCTCGGCATTTGTGCTGCGCTGGCCGTATGGTTATTTCACCGCGCCATGTACGGGCTTGAATGGTTGTTGCTGGATCACGAGGAAGGCAGTTTGGTGGCCGCTGCCGCTGCACTGCCCGGATGGCGCAGAGCGTTGACGCCAGCATTGGGTGGATTAGCCGCTGGCTTTTTGTTGTGGATCTACCAGCGTTACCAACATCAAAAACCCATCGCGCCAACGGATTATATGGAAGCGATTGAAGCCGGTGACGGACGGCTAGCCGTTAATGCCAGCCTGATAAAATGCCTGGCCTCACTGTTGGTGGTTTCCAGCGGCAGCACCATTGGCCGCGAGGGGGCGATGATCCTGCTGGGGGCGTTGGTGGGGTCGGTATTTGCCCAGCGCTTTACCCCGGCGAAAGAATGGAAATTGTGGGTGGCTTGCGCTGCCGCAGCCGGGATGGCTAGCGCCTATCATGCCCCGTTGGCGGGTAGCCTGTTTATCGCGGAAATCCTGTTTGGCTCGCTGATGCTGGCCTCGCTTGGCCCAGTAGTGATCGCCGCCGTGAGCGCGCTGCTGATGACCAATCTGCTGAATGGTGGCCAGGCTCCGCTCTACCTCGTGGAGCCGCTTGCTGCTCCCTGGCCGGTGCAGTATCTGTTAATGGCCTTGGTGGGCATACTGGCAGGAGTTTGTGGCCCGCTGTTTCTGTGGGCGATGGCGGCCAGCGGCCGGGCATTTCGCTCGCTCAACCTCATACCGCCATTACAGCTGGCGCTTGGCGGGCTGATCGTCGGATTACTTTCCCTGTTGTATCCCGAAGTCTGGGGAAATGGCTATAGCGTGGTGCAGTCTCTACTCTCGGCACCACCAGGGATGCTGCTGGTCAGTGCGATCCTGATTTGCAAACTGTTAGCCCTGTTGGCCAGTAGTGGCTCAGGTGCACCTGGGGGCGTGTTCACGCCGACATTATTCGTGGGGGCCGCATTGGGCTCGGTAGTGGGCCAGATGTTTGGCCTATGGCCAGAGTTGGGTACTGCAGTGCCCATTCTGCTGGCACTGACCGGTATGGCGACATTGCTGGCTGCCACCACTCATGCGCCCATTATGGCAGCATTAATGGTGTTTGAGATGACCGGGGAATATACCCTGCTGCCAGGCATTCTGTTGGCTTGCGTTATCGCCACTACCATTGCTCGCGGGCTACGCCCACAGTCGGTTTATCACAACGCGTAACGGTCAACCAGCTGCGAAACGTCCAGATATTGTGCCAGCTCACGTTGTTCTGCGCGCGGCAGATACGGGATCTCACCCAGCAATGGAGCCGGAATACGCTGCTGCATCGCATCGATAGTTTCTGCATAGTGAGCTAAACCAGGGTTGATACGATTAGCCACCCAGCCCAGCAATGGTAAGCCATCGTTAATAATTGCCTGTGCAGTTAATAGCGCATGACTGACACAGCCCAGTTTGATCCCGACCACCAGGATAACCGGCAGTTGTTCCTGTACCACCCACTCGGCATAAGGACGGAGATCGTTCATCAATACCCGCCAGCCGCCGCTGCCCTCCACCACTACCGTATCGGCCTTGGCGGCGAGATGGTGCAAACCACGGCTCATCAGTCCGTAATCAATATCCTGAGTTGCATGGGCATGAAACACCTCATCCAGACAGGTGATCGGATTGATTTCATCATAGGACAGCGGCAGTGAGGAAGAGGCCTGTAAAACTAAAGCGTCTCTATTGCGGATGCCTTCACCGGTTTCATGGCAGCGCGCCGCAATGGGCTTATAACCCGCCACTGAGCGACCTTGCGCGGCGAAAGCCTGCAATAAACCGCGGGAAACCACTGTCTTACCTACGTCGGTATCCGTGCCTGTAACAAATAAACGCTTTAACATGAATAGATTGCCTTGAAATGCCTCGTTAACCTAAAAAACCGCCGTAAATCACGACGAGAGTCGTCCTACGGGAAAAGTCTAGGGGATGCAACTCAACGGGGGCTTGAGGTAGCTCAATCTTTTGGCGGTAAATAATAAGAAACTCTGATAAGGGGTATCAAGGTCAAAGGAACGAAAACGTACCCAGGTTTTTGTGGCGCCGAGTGCCTCGTATCGGCATGATCCAGGGAGCTAACGGTCGTTGAACCTAACCCCTATTTTCTTTTTGTCCACACTGGTGGAGAGGTTTTCTGGGTGAATAACTTTCCCGATGGGGGTATAGCGGTAGGATGATTCAAATGACTCATAGAACAACACCAACGTTTGCGTACCGTACAACATGAGATCGCCTGCCTGAATAGTCCCAGGCCGTACAGGGCTTGAAGGCAACTTATGGGGAAGTTCGGCAAATATCTCATTACCATTCAACTCTTCCATACCAAGTTGCAATGGTAAAGAATTAACAAATGCTTTAGCCGCTGGATTGTCGTGAAGTTTGACCTCAAATTGTTGGTCATCAATATTCATTTTAACCATCATCGGGCTCTCCTTAAGGGGCGGGTTAATGATCATCTCGGCATGGCCTGCCAAAGTACAAGCCAGCAGCAGACCCGGTATTAATGTGTTCTGATATTTCATGCGATAAACCCAAAAAAATTAGCCACACCCGTCAGGATGCGGCTTTTGACATTATTTGAGATTAGCTTTAAAGAACGACGTCAGCTTGGCAAATGGGATCATGTCGCTACGGTCATAAAGATCGACATGGCCTGCCCCCGGCACGATGTACAACTCTTTCGGCTGTCCGGCACGTTTGTAAGCATCTTCACTAAATTCTTTCGAATGCGCCCGATCGCCGGTGATGAACAGCATCGCGCGTGGCGAGATCGTTTCAATATCGTTGAACGGATAGAAGTTCATGAACTTCCCAATGCTGCTCAACATAGGTTTTGTTGTCAGCTCTTCTTTCTCACCCTGTGGTGTATAACTTCCTCGATGTGTGCGATAGAAATCGAAGAATTCTCGTTGAATTGCTGGCGTTGAATCATCAAGCTGGTTAACGGTACCTGGGATATAAGCAATGTCTCCGCCATTAAACTCAACAGCTCGTTGTTCTATTGCAGATTTAATGAATGCTTTACGCTGTTCAGGCGTAACGGAATGATGAAGACCATGGCGGAAAGCCGCACCCATGTCATACATACTAACCGTGGCCACGGCCTTCATTCTCGGGTCAATTTTGGCAGCACTGATAACGAAACTCCCGCTACCGCAAATACCCAGCACGCCAATTTTCTCCGGATTAACGTTAGGTTGAGTATTCAGATAATCGACCGCGGCACTGAAATCATCCGCATAAATTTCCGGAGAAATAAGATGGCCGGGTTTTCCTTCACTTTCTCCCCAGAAGGAAAGATCAATTGCCAACGTCACAAACCCTTGTTCTGCCAGTTTCTGGGCATACAGATTTGAGCTTTGTTCTTTTACCGCCCCCATCGGATGGCCAATGACAATCGCCGGGTTTTGCGCATTCTGATCCATCCCTTTCGGTATAAACAGATTGCCAACCACATTCATCCGATACTGGTTTTTAAAGGTCACCTTTTGCTGGGTGACCTTATCGCTTTGGTAAAAATTATCGGCTCCGTTAGACATATCGGCGCCAACTGCCGCAAATGAACTGATTAACAGCCCTAACAGCATGGTAAATTTTCTCATCAGAGAACTCCTCATTGGGTTTGGTGGATATCTTTACGTGACGTCAATAACGCCAGGGCGGCCGCTATCACTAACAAAATGCCGCTGATGGTGAAGGTGCTTTGATAACCGCTGTGGTCAAATGCTAACCCGCCGATTGTGGAGCCTAATGCGATGGACAGTTGCACTATGGCAACCATCAGGCCACCGCCAGCCTCCGCATCTTCCGGCAGTGTTCTAGCGATCCACGTCCACCAACCGGTGGGTGCAGCAGTGGCGATTAAGCCCCATAAACCAAGCAGTGTTGCAACGATCCAGATACTGTGACCAAAAGCGATCAGTGCTCCGGCAATAGCGGCCATTAGCAAAGGGATGGCAATGAGTGTGGGGTAAAAACCTGATGCCAAAAATGCGCTAATCACCAGGGTTCCGATAAAGCCAGCAACTCCTATTGCCATTAAAATAAGCGACAACGTAGTGATATCTACCTGCGTTACCCTCTCAAGGAACGGACGTAGATAAGTAAACAAAGCAAATTGGCCCATAAAGAACAATCCGCAGGCCGCAAGCCCCATTGCCACAAACGGGTTAGCCAAAAGACGAAAAACAGTACCGTTACGCTTATCGCTTTTATCAGCCTTCATTGCAGGCAGGCTGAACCACTGCCAGATAAAAACAATCACTCCAACCGGAACAAGGCAAAAGAATGCGCCTCGCCAACCGATAATCGAGCCCAGATAACTGCCAAGTGGTGCGGCGATAACGGTTGCCAAGGCGTTACCCCCGTTAAAGATGGCCAGCGCACTTGGAACCTGGTGTTGCGGAACCAGGCGAAGAGCAGTAGCGGCTGATAAGGACCAGAACCCACCAATAGCAATACCAATCAGGGCACGGCCAACCATGTAAATCAGGTAACTGGGTGCTAACGCGAGAATGGATCCGGAGAACGCCATCAACGCAGTCATGCTCAACAGTAATGTCTTGCGATCGAGACCTCCGGCCAGTGTAGAAATGGAGAGACTCGTCAGTACCGCAAATACGCCCGAAATAGCGATCCCCTGCCCAACCAACCCTTCACTGACGCCTAGATCTCCCGATATGGGTGTCAGCAGGCTGACAGGCATAAACTCCGAAGCAATGAGCGCAAAGACACACAACGTCATGGCAAATACTCCGCTCCAGTATGCGCGTTCTTTATGAGGTGATAGATCGTTCGACAAGATGGGCATAAATTGCTGACTCCGAATAACCCCCGGCAGTTTTCAGGTAAACCGCGGCCAAACGCTATTCGCAGGAATAACGCCAGGAAAGTAAAAATGGAAAGAGCAACAGCGTTTATCCGCCATCGCTTAATAATCTCTTGCTGGAAATTTTACACTCAGGGTGCATCATTACTAGCTAATGAATACTTAATAGGTTTATAACTGTAGCTTATTAATGAGACGGGCCATACCTGATGAAACGCAACCTGAACGACCTGCTCTATTTTGTCACGGTCGCACGTGAAAGCAGCTTTACCCGTGCCGCAGCACAGCTGGGTGTAACGCAGCCTGCACTCAGCCAGGCGATTTCTGCACTTGAAGATCGTATGCAAATTCGCCTGCTGACGCGTACCACCCGTAGCGTATCGCCGACTTCCGCCGGAGAGCGGTTGCTACTGGCTATTGGTAATCGCATCGATGAGATTGAAGCCGAACTGGATATGCTGACCGAGCTGCGCGATAAGCCTGCAGGTACGGTCCGTATCACCTGCGGGCCAAATGTTTTACACAGTACCCTGCTGCCAAAATTGACCCCGCTGTTGCATGAGTACCCGGATATTAATATCGAGTTCGACGCAAACCATGGTTTTCGCGATATCGTGGCAGATCGGTTTGATGCGGGCGTTCGACTGGGTGACACCATTGATAAAGACATGATAGCGGTACCCATCGGGCCCAAATTACGTATGGCCGCAGTGGCATCTCCGGGCTATTTTTCACGTTATCCTATCCCCAACACCCCCCATGAGTTGACGCAGCACAGGTGCATAAATCAACGTATGGTCAGGTCTGGGGGGTTGTATATCTGGGATTTCGATCAGGATGAGGGGGATCTTAATGTTCGCGTCAGCGGACAGCTCATTTTCAATACCTCTGAACATATTGTTGCTGCGGCGCTTGCAGGACACGGGATTGCTTTTTTGCCAGAAGAAGAGTTTGGATCACATATTAAAGAAGGTAATCTGGTGCGTGTGCTGGAGCAATGGTGCAAGCCCTTCCCCGGCTACTATCTGTATTATCCCAGTCGCAAACAGCCTTCTCCAGCATTCTCGTTGGTCCTTGAAGCACTTAGGATCGGTCGAAAGCGTAGCCCTGCCAACGAGACAGTGGAAGCGTAGTTTTTGGGTTCAATTCCCGGGTAGTTAATGCCACAGGCTAAATCAACCTTGTAGCAACTTCACCAACAAAGAACCGTTATACATGGCTTCTTTCACCAGTGCAGCTCCCGGCATGGTGCCTTGGTTGAAGAACTGGGTGGATTCAACTTGAACATGCTCGCTGTACGCAGGCAAAGATTGCTGACGAATGCAGGAAGCAATCGCCGGATGCAGAATTTCAGCGGCCCGGTTCAACGGTGAACCTACCAGGATTTTTTCCGGATTGAACAGGTTGACCATGATCGCCACAATGCGCCCGACGCTGTGCCCGACGCCAAGAATAATATCCTTGGCTAACTGATCGCCAGCCATTGCCGCATCGCATAGCGATTCCACGGTCAATGGTGCGCCATGCAGCATGGAAGACATCGAGCCTCCCAAACGTTGCTGGGCAATTTCCAGCATGTTTTCAATACTGGCGACCGTTTCCAGGCAACCATGGTTGCCGCAATAGCAGCGTTTACCGTACGGATCGACCTGTGTGTGCCCTATCTCCACAACGCTGCTGCTACCCGCGTGTAGTACGCGTCCGTTAGTGATCACCCCTGCACCAACGTTATGATCGATGACGACCTGAATGACGTTGTGGCTGCCACGGGATGCGCCATACAGCGCCTCTGCCATCGTCCAGGCGCAGATGTCATGCTGAACATAAACCGGCAGGCCCGTCAGTGCCTCTAGCGCTGGCCCCAACGCCATTTCGTTGACGTCATAAAACGGCATGCGGTGAACAATACCCGCGGCGGTATCAATCATGCCGGGCAGTGTGATTGCGATGGCGGTTAAACGTTCCAGTTTGCTTTGGTGACGGATAAAGAACTGATCGACTTCACTAACGATGCGCTGTAATAACGGTTCGGGATGTTCGGCTTTTAACGGCAGCAGTTCTTCAACCACCATCTTGCTACTGAGATCGCGCAGTGCCAGGGTAATGGTGCCACGGCTGATACGTGCAGAGAGGTAATGCCAGGCTTCGGTGTCAAGCACCAGGCCAACGGCCGGTCGGCCACGGCTGCCCACTTCCTGATATTCGGTTTCTTTAACCAGATGCGCTTCGAGCAGCTCACGCACTATCTTGGTGATACTGGCAGGTGCCAGCTGTGCCCGCTTGGATAATTCGATGCGCGAAATCGGTCCCAGCCGATCTATCAGCCGGTAAACTGCCCCTGCATTGGTTTGCTTGATCTGATCAATATGCCCAGGCTGCCCATCCGCAATCACACACCCGCTCCTGCTATTTTTCGCGCTTCTAAATAAAGATTAGGGGCTATGGTGGGGCTTTTGGAATACAGCGTCAACTATTTGATTCGTTATGTGATTAACAGCACAAATTCACCGAGCTTTCCGCCAAAAACGCCTCTTATTTACCCAGCTTTGGGTTCGAGCATCAGCGCCATTAACGCCTTGGCCGCTGCCGTTAACGGCCTGCTGCGATGATGCACCAACCAGACTTCAGTCATCGCCTCCGGCTCGGCTAAGGGGAGATAGGTCACCCCATCGATCTTCACTCTGCCAAATGACATCGGCAAAATGGAAATCCCCAACCCGGCCGCGACCAGACCGATAATAGTCATCGCTTCCCCTACTTCTTGCGTGATGTAAGGGGCGATCCCGGCATTGGCCAGTAAAGCCAGAATTTCGTCATACAGCGCGGTGCCCACTTCGCGGGAAAAGAACACGAAGGGTTCCTGGGCCAAATCGCTGAAACGCAGCGTGCCTGATGCCTTTAGGGTTAACGGGTGGCCATTCGGCACTACGGCAAGCAAGGGCTCGCGTAATAACAACTGATGCTGCAGCGCATCCGGCAAGCGGGTATTGCGCATCACGCCCAGATCAAGGTCACCGTTGAGCAGCGGTTCAAGCTGTTGCTTGGTGTTCACCTCACGCATTTTGATATGCACATCCGGTGATAACTGGCGAAAGGCTCGCAAGCTACGGGAAACCACGCTGATAAACGGAGCCGAAGAGGTAAAACCAATCGTCAGTTCACCCAGTTCACCACGCTCCAGGCGCGCCGCCTTCTCTGCTGCCCGGTTGACCTGGGCAAGCACCTGATAGGCTTCTTTCAAGAACATCTCCCCCGCCTGAGTCAGGCTGACATTACGGTTATTGCGCGCCAGCAAACGCGCACCCACCATATCCTCGAGTGCCTGGATCTGTTGGCTAAGGGGGGGTTGGGAAATACGTAGCCGCTCCGCCGCCCGGCCAAAATGCAGTTCTTCAGCGACGGCCACAAAGTAACGCAAATGTCTGAGCTCGATATTCATACTTTAAACGTCTTAATTAGGATGATTAATATATTAGACAAAAAACTGGCCGCTCCCTATGATTTTGTGACTCAAGACGTATTTTTTATCTCCCGAACCCGGTAAGGAACCGCTGTGACAACCGCTTCGCGTTCTGCGGCCAGTACGCCAAAAACGCTGCCTGCCCCTGACAGTGCCCCAACAACCAAACGCACCACGCTGAATAAACTCCCCTACATCGAACGCGGTACACCGCAGTTTATGCGCGTGACCTTGGCGCTGTTCTCTGCCGGGCTGGCTACCTTTGCGTTGCTGTACTGTGTGCAACCGATCTTGCCGGTGCTTTCGCAAGATTTTGGCATCTCCCCAGCGGAGAGCAGCCTCTCTCTTTCCTTCTCCACTGGGATGTTGGCCATCGGCCTGATGTTTACCGGCCCGCTGTCAGATGCTATCGGCCGCAAGTCGGTGATGGTGGTAGCCCTACTGTTGGCGGCGATTTGTACTCTGATCTGTGCCTTTATGACCAGTTGGCACGATATCTTGCTGATGCGGGCGCTGATTGGGCTTTCGCTGAGCGGGGTTGCGGCAGTCGGTATGACCTATCTGAGCGAAGAGATCCATCCGAGCTTCGTGGCCTTTTCTATGGGCCTTTATATCAGCGGCAACTCGATCGGTGGGATGAGTGGGCGCCTGGTGACTGGGGTACTCACCGATTTCTTCTCCTGGCGGATCTCACTGGCGGTGATCGGGGTGTTCGCCTTGGCGGCGGCCTGCATGTTCTGGCGCATTTTGCCCGCGTCCAAGCACTTCCGCGCCAGTTCATTGCGGCCAAGAACGTTGCTGATTAACTTTAAGCTGCATTGGCACGATAAGGGGCTGCCGCTGCTGTTTGCCGAAGGGTTCCTGCTGATGGGTAGCTTTGTGACAATGTTCAACTACATTGGCTACCGCCTGCTGAGCGATCCTTATCATCTTAGCCAGGCAATTGTGGGCCTGTTGTCGGTGGTGTATCTCACCGGTTCTTACAGTTCACCCAAAGCGGGTGCCCTGACCTCCAAATTTGGCCGCGGCCCGGTGCTGCTGGCGTCCATTATCATTATGCTGATCGGGATACTGATCACCGCCCTGACCCCTGTCACTGTGATCTTTATTGGCATGATGCTGTTCACCGCCGGTTTCTTTGCCGCCCACTCGGTTGCCAGCAGTTGGATTGGCCGCCGCGCACGCCGGGCCAAAGGCCAGGCCTCTTCGCTCTATCTGTTCTGTTATTACGTGGGTTCCAGCGTTGCCGGTACGCTGGGCGGCGTGTTCTGGCATAACTTTGGCTGGGGCGGCGTAGTCGCCTTTATCAGCGTGATGCTGTTGCTGGCCCTGCTGGTTGGCCATTACCTGAAGAAATTGCCGGAAGCCGCGCGTATCTAACCTCCAGACCCTTTCCGCTCAGGGAAGGGTCCACCTTAGCTCCCTGTTCAGCCAGGTTCACTTATTGCTAATGACGATGATGCGGCTGAAGTTGCCACCCTGGTTACATTGCCCTACAATGTATGTTGTAACTAAAATGAGAGGTGATGATGGATAAGTACAGCCTGATCGGCAGAATGAATGCGCGTTTTAGCGAGCTGGAACAGGCATTGGCGCAACTCCACCAGCAGATCCAGCCGTTGCGGTTGCTGGCAGCGAGGGTGTTCAGCCTGCCAGAAATCGAGAAAGGCAAGGAACATACCGCCATAGAACAGATCAGCGTGGAGCAACATGTGGGCCAGGCTGCCCGTGACCTTGCACTGGAACACTACCAACGGCTGTTTATCCACCACAACCGCCAGCATATCAGCAGCAAGGCGGCGGTGAGATTGCCCGGTGTCATTTGCCTTGAAACTGAAAGAGCCGAGTATCTGGCACTACAACAGCAGATCGCCCTGATCAACCGCCTGAAGGCGGAGTTAGAACAGATCATTACCGTCGAGTCTGGCCTGGCTCCTGAGCAACGTTTTGAGTTTGTGCACACCCACCTGCATGGTTTGATCACCCTTAGCGCCTATCGCTCCATTACCCTGCTCACCAACCCGGACTCGGTGCGTTTTGGCTGGGCCAACAAGCACATCATCAAGAAGGTGAAGCGCGACGATATCCTGGCGCAATTAGAGAAAAGCCAGAAAGCCGGACGCGCCGTCCCGCCCTACAACCGCGAACAGTGGGCCGAGTTGGTGGGCCGCGAAATTGACGACGTCAGCCACCTGCCGCAAAACGCCACGCTGAAAATCAAACGGCCGGTAAAGGTGCAGCCAATCGCGCGCGTATGGTATCAACCGCAGCAAAAACAGGTACAGCACCCCTGCCCGCTGCCGCTGATTGCCCTGTGCCAACCAGAGATGGGCGCACAGGTGCCGAAGATCGGTGAACTGCTCAATTACGACGTGACGGCGGTAAAACACAAATATAAGCCGGAGGCTAAGCCTCTGCGCCTGCTGGTGAAACGCCTGCATCTGTATACCGATATTGCGGGATGATTAACGGGCGTAAAATCAGCTTATCGGGGTATTTGGTTGAACGGGCACAGCATGTGTGCCCTGCATGGTGAATCGAGCAGTGAAAGCCGTTACTCGTCGTTAAGCTGGTAAACTCGCAGACGATGGCCATCAAGATCGGCCGCAACAAAGGTGTAGCCGAAGTCCAGCTCGACCGGAGATTGCACGATAGTTAATCCTTTATCCCGCCACTGTTGATAGAGCGTATCGACCTGTTGCGGTTGTTCACACATAAAGCAGATTTCTGTACCGCCACCGGTCGCCGCTGGCGCAGGTTCAACGGTATGTTTTGACCACATGCCCAGCTTGAAACCGTTATTCAAGATAAACAAGGCAAAGGTGGGAGACTGCTCGACAGGTTCAGTTCCCAACAGCTGGCGATAAAATTCGGCACTTTTTTCTGGGCTATCGACATAAATCATGGTCATACTTGGGGTAGTCATCACGTTATCCTCTGAATGGGAACCGTCTGGCTCCTGATAACGTCACTCTAGTGCACCCTACTGTCAGTTTATGGCAGCAGGATCATTGGGCAATACCCTCACTTTCACGCCACAGCTTCATCAATGCCCGGCGGCCGCGCGGGTAACGTAGCTCCAATAGCGTTAACCCGCCAATACGGTCAAGGCGGAAATGGCGTATCGAGCCACGCAATTCACACCAGGCCATCAGGATCTGCACCTGTTCAAAGTAGCCCATGGCAAACGGCCACAAGATACGCTCACTGCCATTACCGGCATAATCCCGATACTCCACCTTGATCTTACGCTCCAAACGGATGGCTTCACGGATCGCCACCAGGGTCTCATCAGCCACATAGGCAGTAGGCACCGGGCCGATCAGCAGCGTATTGGCATCCAGCTCTTCACGCAGTTCCGCAGGCAACACGGCGGCAATTTTTGCCAACGCATTGGTCGCCGCCCCGGCAAGCTGGCTGTCACCCCGGCGTTCCACCCAGCGCATACCCAGAACCAGCGCTTCGATCTCAGTTTGCGAGAACATCAGCGGCGGCAGCATAAATCCCGGTCGTAATACATAACCGATCCCCACTTCGCCAACAATATCTGCCCCCTGCTGCTGCAAGGTGGCGATATCCCGGTATAAAGTGCGCATGCTGATCCCCAGCTCTTCGGCCAGAGAATGCCCAGCGACCGGGTAACGATGGCGGCGCAGGATCTGCATCAGATCGAGCAGGCGTTGAGTGCGGGACATGGGTTACTCATTGTTGAATAAAATCGCTGCAAACATAAAAAGGGATTATACACCGACTCCATGAAAAATTTGGTCATTCAGCTGCCGTCATTACATGCCACTAATTACCTAACCAGCCTGGCGACATCAATCTAATAATGCAAAACAGAACCAGTTGAGAGCAAGGAGCATTTATGAGCATTGATTTGAACTTTGAAAATCTTGAGCAGCGAGCAATTCAATATAATGCCCGCGCGTCAGTAAGCGATTTTTCTGGTTGTATGACGCAATACGCCGCGCTGGCCGAACGCGCCAAGTCCTCAACGGCTGGTATTTACGATCTGCAATATGGGATGGGCATAGCGGAGCGTCTGGATATCTTTCCGGCAGCCAGGCAACCCGCCCCGCTGTTTGTCTTTATTCACGGCGGCTACTGGCATTCGCAAACCAAGGAGGATGCATGCTCGATGGCGCATTCTTTTACCCAGCACAATGTGGCATTGGCTACGTTGGAATACACACTGCTGCCGGAGGCAACGCTGGCAGAAACTGTCCGTGAGGTGCGCAGCGCCATTGCCTGGCTCTATCACCATAGCGCGCAGTTTGGCATCGACCCCGAGCGGATTTTCATCGGTGGCAGCTCTGCGGGTGGCCATCTAACAGGCATGTTGATTGCCGACGATTGGCAGACATCGTATCGGGTGCCTCCCCAGGTCATCAAGGGAGCGCTAGCATTAAGCGGGCTGTTTGATATACGTCCACTGTGTGATATTTATATCAACGACTGGATGCGCCAGACGCCTGAGCAGGCCAAATTACTGAGTCCCATGTTTCTGCTGCCCGAAAAACGCCATGCTCCACAGATTTTACTCAGCGTCGGAGCCAAAGAAACCACTGGGTTTAAGCATCAAACTCAAGCCTATTACGCCGCCTGTAAAGAAAAAGGATTAGACGTCCAGATAATTGAGGACCAGGAAAATAATCATTTCACGCTGGTTAATGAGTTGGCAGATACACAGAGCAACATGTTTAAACATGTAATGGCGATGATCCACCCGCAGGGTCAATGAACATCCTGCAGTCAAGTCACCTAGATATCGGCACCTTGCCAATATTCATCCTGCGAAGCCGATCTCAGGCGCAGCTTGGTACGCCTGAGATTTTCTTGGCCTTATTTCCTCATGCTGCCGACCATCTCTTCTGGCCGTACCCATTCGTCAAACTGCTGCTCGGTCAGGTAGCCCAACTTCAGCGCCGAGGCTTTCAGGGTTAATCCTTCCTTGTGGGCCTGTTTGGCGATTTCCGCCGCCTTGTCATAACCGATATGGGTATTCAAGGCGGTAACCAACATCAGCGACTCGTTAAGCAACTGGCCGATGCGTTCGCGGTTCGGTTCAATCCCCACCGCACAGTGCTCATTGAAGCCGCTCATGCCGTCTGCCAGCAAACGAATAGATTGCAGATAGTTGTGAATAACCAGCGGTCGGAATACGTTCAGCTCAAAGTTACCGGACGCGCCGCCAATGTTCACCGCCACGTCGTTGCCCATCACCTGCGCACAGAGCATGGTCATGGCTTCACACTGCGTTGGGTTGACCTTCCCCGGCATAATTGAGCTGCCTGGTTCGTTTTCAGGGATAGAAATTTCACCGATGCCGCAACGTGGGCCAGAGGCCAGCCAGCGCACATCGTTG
The DNA here is from genome assembly GCF_059697885.1 of Serratia sp. NCCP-200. NCBI lineage: Bacteria > Pseudomonadati > Pseudomonadota > Gammaproteobacteria > Enterobacterales > Yersiniaceae > Serratia > Serratia sp. NCCP-200. The sequence continues at coordinate 436,169 of NZ_BAAKUJ010000003.1, read as the reverse complement.
GCGATCTTCATCAACGAGGCGGCCAAGCCCTTCAAGGCACCGTGGCCATGCACCAGCGCATCGCAGGTTGCCAAGGCTTCGAACTTGTTCGGCGCGGTGACAAAAGGCTGCCCGGTCAGTTCTGCCAAAGCCTTCGCCACCCGCACCGCGTATTCGGGATGAGTGTTCAGCCCGGTCCCCACAGCCGTGCCGCCCAAGGCCAACTCACTGAGATGCGGGATGCTGGCTTCGATATGTTTGAGGTTATATTCCAACATCGCCGCCCAGCCGGAGATTTCCTGGCCCAGCGTCAGCGGCGTAGCATCTTGTAGGTGGGTGCGGCCGATTTTAACGATATCGTGGAAAGCTTCCGCCTTGGCATGCAGCGTGCGGTGCAGCGCCTTCAGCTCTGGGATCAGATGCTCGCGCACCGCGATCACTGCCGCTACATGCATTGCGGTAGGGAAAACGTCGTTGGAGCTCTGGCTTTTGTTGACGTCGTCGTTGGGGTGGACCCGCCGCGCTTCACCGCGTTCGCCCCCTAGTAACTCGCTGGCACGGTTGGCCAGCACTTCGTTCATGTTCATGTTGGTCTGGGTGCCGGAACCGGTTTGCCAGATCGACAATGGGAATTCATTGGGGTGCTTGTCCGCCAGCACTTCATCGGCAGCCTGGATAATCGCCTTGCCCCGCTCTGCTGGCAGCAACCCCAGATCCATATTGACGCTGGCTGCCGCACGCTTGGTCATCGCTAACGCATGGATCAGCGCTGGGGGCATTTTTTCTGACGAGATACGGAAATGTTCCAACGAACGCTGAGTCTGCGCGCCCCACAGTTGGTCGGCGGGTACTTCGATGGGGCCCATTGAGTCTTTTTCAATCCGAACGCCTGCCATCACTTTCTCCTTAGCACAATTCCTAAAATGAAGGGGAAATGCCAACGAGTGATAGCCCGTTGGCGAGCCTCCTCAGTATAGCCAGATAATAACTATTCGCATTAACGTCCTGCGCAAACAGCATTTTTAGCCATCTTGGCTTGCATGCGCCTGCGCCACATTGTTTACTTAGCGCAATTTTCTTGAGAAAGCAGGGATACGATCATGCAAAAAATGACTAATGCCATCCAAAACTACGCCTGGGGCAGCGTTGATGCGTTAACCAAGCTGTATGGCATTGCCAACCCGACAGGCAAGCCAATGGCCGAACTGTGGATGGGTGCCCACCCTAAAAGCAGCTCACAGGTCACCGATCAGGCAGGAAACCTGCGTTCTTTGCGTGAGGTGATTGATACCGACCAGCCTAAACAGCTGGGTGCCGAAGTGGCACAACGCTTTGGTGAACTGCCGTTCCTGTTTAAGGTGCTGTGTGCCGACCAGCCGCTCTCCATCCAGGTCCACCCAAGCAAGAGTGCTGCAGAGGTGGGCTTTGCCAAAGAAAATGCCGCCGGTATTCCGTTTGATGCCGCTGAGCGCAACTATAAGGATCCGAATCACAAACCGGAGCTGGTATTTGCCCTGACGCCGTTCCTGGCGATGAATGGCTTCCGCGAACTGGACGATATCGTTGCGCTGTTACAACCCCTTTCCGGCGCACATCACGATATCGCCGCCTTCCTGCAGCAGCCGGATACCGCCCACCTGGCGACCCTGTTTGCCAGCCTGCTGGGGATGAACGGTGAGCAAAAAACGCTGGCGCTTGGCGTGCTGAAAGCCGCCTTGAACAACCAGCAGGGTGAGCCCTGGGACACCATCCGCTTTATCGCTCGTTTCTATGCCGACGACAGCGGCCTGTTCTCTCCGCTGCTGTTGAACGTGGTCAAACTGGCACCGGGTGAAGCCATGTTCCTGTATGCCGAGACCCCACATGCCTATCTGAACGGTGTCGCGCTGGAAGTGATGGCAAACTCGGATAACGTGCTGCGCGCGGGTCTGACGCCAAAATTCATCGATATTCCTGAACTGCTGGCCAATCTGCAGTTCCGCCCACAACCGGCATCTGGCCTGCTGACTCAGCCAGAGCAACGTGGCAAAGAACTGTTCTTCCCGATCCCCGTTGAGGACTTTGCCTTCGCGTTACACGATCTCGATGCCATACCGCAGCCACTGGCGCAAAACAGCGCGGCGATCGTGTTCTGCGTAGAAGGTGAAGCAACGCTGGAGAAACAGGGCCAACAGGTCATCTTGCAGCCAGGTGAATCCTGCTTTATTGCCGCCTTTGAATCCCCGGTTAACGTCACCGGAAGCGGCCGTATCGCCCGCGTTTATAATCAGTTGTCCTAATTGACGGTAAAATATAGGTAAATAAGTTGCTAAGATGATTAGTTTACCTACACAATAAAACGCCTACGGGCGTTTTTTCGCAGGCCCAATTGGTCGCCCTGCCCTCTACCGGCTTAACAAAGGAATAACAGAACTATGAAAAAATCGTTAGTCGCTGTCAGCGTCATTGTGGTGCTCGGCGCAGCATGGACTGGAGCCTCTTGGTACACCGGCAAGCTTATCGAGCAACGGATGGGGGAAATGGTAGACACCGCCAATAGCCAGTTGAAATCCATACTGCCTAAGGCCGGGGTCAAGATGAGCTATGAAAACTACCAACGCGGGATTTTCAGCAGCCAGGCCCGTTTTGTGCTGCGTGCCGATGGTAGCATCACCACCGACGATGCCCTGCTGAAATCCGGCGAAGAAGTGGCCTTTATTGAAACCGTCGATCACGGCCCATTCCCGCTGGCCCAGTTGAAAAAATTCAACCTGATCCCAAGCATGGCTTCGGTACATACCGAGCTGGAAAACACGCCAAAAGTCAAAACCCTGTTTGAAATCACCAAAGGTAAGTCGCTGTTCAGCGCCGATTCACGCATTGCTTACAGCGGCGATGTCGCCAGCTCCATCGATGTGATCCCGGTGGAATACCAGAAAGACAAGTCCTCACTGAAATTCAGCGGTGCAAAAATTGACGCGGATATCGGCAAGGATATGCAAACCGCTGTCCTGGACGCCAGCAGTGATAGCCTTGTGATCAGTGGCCCGAATCAGTCCGGCCAGAACGAACAGATGACGATGCAAGGGCTGACGCTCAAAAGCAACACGCATCTGGGCCAATACGGTCTGAGCCTGGGTGAGCAAGCGCTGGGCATGAAGCAACTGACCATGGCTATCGACGGTAAAGACGCCATGACGATGGAAGGCTTCAACCTGGCCAGCCAGTTCGGCGAGAAAGGCAACAGCCTCGCAGGCCAGTTGGATTACACCATGGCAGCGTTGAAAATTCAGGGCACCGATTTTGGCGCAGGTAAACTGCTGCTGAAAATCGATAACCTGGATGCTAAAGGGCTGAAAGAGTTTGCCGATCGTTACAACCAGCAGGCCATGGCCTTGCTGCAACAGGCAGAAACGCTGTCACCAGAAGCCTACCAACAACAAACGGCTGAGATGCTGGTGCAAAACCTGCCGCTGTTGCTGAAAGGCAACCCAACCATCAGCATCGCACCACTGAGCTGGAAAAATGCCAAGGGTGAAAGTGCCTTTACCCTTAACCTCGATCTGCTGGATCCTTCAAAGGCTGGCGCTGCAGCCGAATCACCGGACCAACAGCTTGCCCGTTCGGTCAAGAAAATCGACGCGCAGTTGACTATTCCGGTCGCTATGGCGCAGGAAACCATGGCTCAAGCGGCACAGCTGCAAGGTGCCAGTGCACAACAAGCACAGCAGCAGGCCGAGCAGCAGGTGAAAAGCCTGGCGGCAATGGGCGAGATGTTCAAGATCACCACGCTGAAAGATAACGTGATAAGCAGCAGCTTCAAGTATGCCGATAACCAGATTGAGCTGAACGGCAGCAAAATGTCGCTGCCGGAGTTCGTGGGTATGTTCGGGATGCTGGGCGGCGCTTCCGCACCAGAAGAAGATAGTGCTCCAGAGCCCGATCAGCAGGATGCCGCTCCGGCACCTGAGCAGCCAACTCTGCAAGGGCAATAAAAGCCTTCTAGGGCCAGACGATATCTGGCCCTTTATTTTTAACCATAAACCGCATCGCGGATCTGCATGGGATATAAACCGCTCATACCCTCAATTGCGGTGTTGGTCAGCGCTACCACGCTCAACTGCGCAACCGGATCGTAAAACCAGCTGTGCCCATATACGCCGCCCCACTGCATAGTGCCATTATTCTGCGGCGTTGCTGCCAATGCAGCATCCACCAGCACCGCGCCACCAAAACCAAATCCCCAACCCGGCCCCTGAATTTCTGCCTGCGCTGCTACATGGGGTTGACGCATCAACGCGGCGGTTTCTGGCTGCAAAACTGCGTCGCTACCATTACGCAGCGTCTCCACCAGGCGCAGCACATCGTCAGCGTCGCCAACCATTCCCGCGCCAGCCGAAGGATAAGCGTGGCGGTCAAGCGCTCGCGAAGGCGCAAACTCCACGTCAAAACCAAACTCCTCAGGAAGCTTCAGCAGAAAACCGTCATACATCGCTGCCGGTTGCGGTTCAGCATTGTAATAGGCCGTAGCCAGCTTATTGGCGTTCAACGTATAAAAACCGGTATTCCCCAGCCCTAGCGGTTGGCCAACCCAGCGCTCGAATAGCTGTGGCAAAGGCATACCAGCCACCTGCTCTAGCACCGCACCCAATACGTCAATGGCCAGTGAATAGCTGAATTCGCTCCCCGGCTCTGTCTGCAATGGTGCCTGCGACAACCGACGCAGATTTTGCTCCAGCGTTAACGAGGACATCTCCAGGCCGTCGTGGATCCCTAACCGCTGATAGATCCCGCCCTCTGGTTGCTTGAAACGGTAGTCCAGCCCGGCGGTGTGGGTTAACAGGTGGCGAATAGCGATCGCTGGCCGACGTCCATCGGGCAACGCCGGAGTAAACCACGGTAGCCAACGGCTCACGGCATCATCCAGACTCAGCAATTGCTGTTCTATCATGCGCATCGCTGCCAGCGTGATGTAGGGTTTAGAGACCGAAGATAGCCGGAATTGGCTGTTACGCTGCATGGGTTGCCGCTGCTCGCGATCGGCATAGCCGCTGGCACCGGCGTAAATCACCGCCCCCTGTTGAGCCACCAGCACCACGCTACCTACGATCCGCCCTTCGGCGATCGCCTGCTGATTAACTGCCTCTATCCGTTGTGTCAATGCCTGAGCCATAACTGTGATCCTCTTAAGGTAATCAGGCCAGTCTACGGTTTCGATCATTAAATAAAATAGGCTAAAATTTAATGAATCATTAAGTTGGAATTATTAATAGATGAGCTCACTGCTGCAATTACTGCCATTTTTCGACGCCGTTGCCAAATTGGGCAGCTTTACCCAGGCGGCCAATCATCTGGGCGTCACACCGCCTGCGGTTTCACAAAATATCCGCGCGCTAGAGGCCCACCTGGGAGTTCGTCTGTTCAATCGTACCAGCCGTTCAGTCAGGTTAAGCGATGAAGGGCTGGCATTTTATGAAAAAATCGCCCCCGCTATGGGCCAGATTGAGATCGCGGCAGAGAATGCCAGCAGCCAACGTGGTGAGCCAAGCGGCTTATTACGAATTACCTTGCCGCAGTTGGCCGCATCGATGCTGGTCATGCCCTATCTGCCGGAGTTCCATGCGCGCTATCCTGAACTTAAGCTGGAGCTGTTTACCGACGATCGTTTTGCCGATCTGGTGCTGGATAATTTTGATGCGGGCATCCGCATGCAGCGGATGTTGCAAAAAGACATGGTGGCCGTCCCTATCGACCACGGCCAACAACATGTGGTCGTGGCTTCTCCAGGTTATTTGGCACAACACGGCCGGCCCGAAACGCCACAGGAGTTGCAGCAGCATGACTGCATGCGCTACCGCTTTCCCGGCAGTGGCAAACTGGAACCCTGGTATTTCAGCAACGGCACTGAGCATTTGACGCTGGAGGTCAACGGGCGGCCGATCTTCAATGAAAACCAGCTGCTTAAAGACGCGGCGATAGCGGGATTAGGGATCACCCAACGCTTTCGGGCCGCCGTACACCAGGAGTTGCAGAGCGGGCAGCTGCGAGAGGTTCTGCAGGATTTTAGCCACGTCGCACCGGGCTTCTTTATCTACTTTCCGGCGGGCCGCCATATGCCGCTCAAGCTGCGCGTCTTTATCGATTTTATGCGGGAAAAACGCGAGCAGCAGATCAGGCCGATCCGCGCTTGAGCTACTGGGTCATTGAAGACCTGGGAGGGATTTTTCACTTTTTGCTTTCAGCGTGGTATCAGAATGCGGTTCACTCATGGCATTGCTGATTAAGTATCCATGCAGAAATAGCACTTAAGGAACCCGGCGAGTAAGCCTGTTGTCCGGCCAGCAGAAATCCGCCCTGCTTCCACCAAGGCCACTGAGAGGATAGCTGGTAGTCAAACCATTCGCTCCGTAAAAGCCCGTGGGTAGCATCAGCGACCCGTCTGATACAGCGAGGTGTTTTGGCCGGTAGTTCTTCGCTCCAGACAGCGATCGTTTCGTGAGGATCGACATTCCGATCGTCCGCCCCCATCAGGATCATTACCGGCGTTTGCATCGCTGAAATAGCTTTCCTTGCATCGGCCTGTGAGTTTCGACGCTCAAAGTCCTGCCGGGTACAACGAGAAATACAGGGAGATGCGGCTGCCTCCTGCGTAAATTGCCTGTCAAAAGCGGCGGCTTCACGTTCTTGTGCCTTCACGATATTTTCAGCTGACAGGCCCTCAGATTGCAGACGTTGCCCCGTATAATAAATCCCCTGAGCTCGCCAATTTATCGCCGCCCCCACCAGAATGACAAAGTCGGTTTTTACCTGTTGGCTAGCCTTTGGCACAACCCAACCCGCCTGAGAAAAACCAAGAAAACCTATATCGCTGTGGTTAAACTCCGGTTCCTGTTTCAGTTTTCTCAGAGCAGATGCTGCTTCTTCTGCACGATCTGACAGGGTTTGTGCCAGCCAGTTACCACTGCTAGCCCCAACGCCGGGTTTATCTCATGAAAAAACCGCTACTCCTTGGGCAACCAGGAAATTCACCAACGGAATATAGCCGCCTTCAGACCAGCGGTCTTGAGCGCCATCGCCATGAACCAGCAGGACAAGCGGTGGCGATATCTTCCCAGAAGGGAGGATTAATGTGCCTTCCAGAATGTCCTGATGATGCTCAAAGCTGATAGTTCGTTGGTGCGCATCATCGGAAAGTTCAAATTCAGATAACCGAATCAGCGAAAAAACGACCAGGAAGCTCACCATGCAGAAACCAAATATCCCATATCTGTTCATAGCTGCTCCCAAATTAAATCTCATATCGTGTCGGTTATATCAAAAATTGCGCTTTAATTTAATCAAGCATCAGAGCAAGGCTGTTTAGAGACACCTGAGAATTTATAATACTGGGACAACGGCAAGATTGGAGATATAGCTGCGGATCAGGCCGATCCGCGCTTGATCAGCTCTGGGGACAGGATCACATTCTGCGGTGCTAATGAATCATCGCCAATACGTTGTAACAACCGCAGAGCAGCACTGCGTCCAACTTCTCGAGCCGAGCTGGAGATAAAGGTCAGCGGGGGTTCGGTCAGTTCGGCCTCCGGCACATCGCCAAAACCGATCAACGCCACCTGTTGACCATAGAAACTGTCCATCCCTTCCGAGCCAATACTACGGCCACTGCGCACGATACCAAAATAGGCACCCAACGCCACCGAGGCCTTATGGCACACCAACGCACTGATATTGGGATACTGACGCAACAGGTTTTCAGCAGCTTCAGCCGCTGCCCGTTGATGACAATCGCATTCAACGATCCACTCTGAGCGGAATGGCAGGCCGTATTGCACCAGGGTGGCACAGAATCCCCCCAGGCGTTCGGCGCGGGTGAGTGAATCGCTTTGTCCACCAAGGTAGGCGATCTGGCTATGCCCCCGTTTGATCAGAAATTCGGTGGCCATTTTCGCGGCCTGCATATTATCTGGCCGCACCACGTCTACACCTTCCAGCCCATTGGAACGCGCGGCACACACCAGCGGCACCCCCTGAGCTTCGGCTTTCTCTTTCAGCCCTTTCGCGGTTCGTACCCCACCCGCCAGTACCATGCCGTCGACGCCGTGCTCCAGAAGCATATCAAAACAGCGCATCAGCCCTTTGCCTTCGCGCCCGCTTTGGGTCAGAAACAGCACTTTGCCATTGGCTTCCAGTATCTCACTCACCCCGGCGGTCATCTCGGCATAAAACGGCTCACAGATATCACGCAGGATCAGCCCTACCACCCCCGATTCGCCACCGCGCAGCGTCGCGGCCTGACGGTTGCGAACATAGCCAAGCTGCTCGATCGCCTGATTCACACGGCTCATGGTGGTGGGAGAAATACGCCCTTTACCGCTCAGCACCAGGGAAACGGTGGTCACGGATACGCCTGCCAACTGTGCGACATCAGTGATAGTGATCTTTTTAATGGTAATAACCTCTGCAATGCCCTATCAGGGCGAGTTTCACCCTGATAGCAAATGGTATACCGAATCTCTCAATGCAGTAAAACGATTTACCCACATAAGTATTGTCACCGCAAAGCACCGTTCATAATTGTGATTAGGGACGCATTTTTACTAGGTAAAACGTTTTATCTTATTTTTACCTAATCAGGTACACACAACATTGCATGCTTTTTCGCCAGGAGTCGTCGGTTATGCCAGCGTCTAAAAAACAAAAAATTACGCTTTGGGAGTTTTTCCAAAGCCTGGGCAAGACATTTATGCTGCCCGTCGCACTGCTTTCATTCTGCGGCATCATGCTGGGGATCGGTAGCTCACTAAGCAGCCGTGACGTGATCACGTTGCTGCCTTTCATTGGTCATCCGGCTTTCCAGCTGCTGTTCACCTGGATGAGCAAGATCGGTTCCTTTGCTTTCAGCTTCCTGCCGGTGATGTTCGCCATTGCCATTCCTTTGGGCATGGCGCGTGAGAACAAAGGCGTAGCCGCCTTCTCTGGTTTTGTCGGCTTTGCCGTGCTGAATCTGGCGACCAACTTCTACCTGACCACGTCAGGCGTGCTGCCTACCGTCGATCCGCTGGTGCTGAAAGCCAATAACATCCAGAACATCCTGGGCATTCAGTCTATCGATACCGGTATCCTCGGTGCGGTGATCGTCGGGATCATCGTTTATCTGCTGCACGAGCGTTTCAACACCATCCGGCTGCCGGATGCGCTGGCGTTCTTCGGCGGTACTCGCTTTGTCCCAATCGTCACCACTGTGGTACTGGGCCTGTGCGGCCTGATTATCCCGCTGATCTGGCCTTGGTTCGCTGCAGGTATTAACGGGTTGGGCCGTATGATTAACGGCGCTGGCATGTTTGGGCCGATGATTTTCGGCTCCGGCGAGCGTCTGCTGCTGCCGTTCGGGCTGCACCACATTCTGGTAGCGCTGATCCGCTTTACCGAAGCGGGCGGTACGCTGGACGTTTGTGGCCGTGAAGTCAGCGGTGCCTTGACCATCTTCCAGGCACAGCTCTCTTGTCCAACCACCCACGGCTTTGCCGAAAGCGCTACCCGCTTCCTGTCCCAGGGTAAAATGCCTGCCTTCCTCGGTGGCCTGCCGGGTGCGGCGTTAGCCATGTACCACTGTGCCAAACCGGAGAACCGCCACAAGATCAAAGGGCTGCTGATTTCCGGCGTGGTGGCTTGTGTGGTCGGTGGTACCACCGAACCGATCGAGTTCCTGTTCCTGTTTGTGGCTCCGTTCCTGTATCTAATCCACGCTATTCTGACCGGTCTGGGCTTCACCGTGATGGCCTTGCTGGGCGTCACTATCGGTAACACCGACGGCAACATTATCGACTTCGTGGTGTTCGGTATCCTGCACGGCACCGCAACCAAGTGGTATCTGGTGCCATTGGTGGCCGCCATCTGGTTTGTTGCCTACTATGCGATCTTCCGCTTCGCCATCCAGCGCTGGAACATTAAAACTCCAGGCCGTGAGGCGGAAACCACCGCTACACAGAGCGCCCCTGTCGGTGCCGTGGGTAAATCCGGCTATAACGTGCCTGCTATCCTGGCGGCGTTGGGCGGTAAAGAGAATATCGTTTCGTTGGATAACTGCATTACCCGCCTGCGTATGTCAGTTAACGATATGAGCAAGGTGGATGATGCGGTGCTGAAAGCCAACCGGGCTATCGGCGTGGTGCACCTTAATGACCATAACCTGCAAGTGGTGATTGGCCCGCAGGTGCAATCGGTGAAAGATGAGTTAGAATCACTGATGGCCAACGCATAACCTTCCCCCCCGGGCGCAGCCTGCTGCGCCCTTGTTCGGAGTTTCACATGTTTGATTTTTCTACCCCGGTAGATCGTCACGGTACCTGGTGCACCCAGTGGGACTACATCGCCGACCGTTTTGGCACCGCAGATCTGCTGCCTTTCACCATCTCCGATATGGATTTCGCCACCGCCCCCTGCATTCTTGAAGCCCTGCAACAGCGTCTGCAACACGGCGTGTTGGGCTACAGCCGCTGGCAGCATGAAGACTTTCTTGGCGCGGTGCGGCATTGGTATCAACAACGCTTCAATGCCCCCATCGATACGACCAAGGCGGTCTATGGCCCCTCGGTGATTTACATGGTGGCGCAGCTGGTGCGTATCTGGTCGGCTCCGGGGGAATATGTGGTCACCCATACACCAGCCTATGATGCGTTCTATAAGGTGATCCTGGGTAATCAGCGTCAGGTGTTACCTTGCCCGCTGCACAAAGTGGATAACGATTGGCAATGCGATATGGCCCATCTGGAAGCCCTGCTGGCCCGTCCACAAACCAAGATCCTGCTACTGTGCAGCCCACAGAACCCCACTGGTAAGGTGTGGACGCAGCAAGAACTGGAGCAGATGGCAGAGCTGTGCGAACGCCATGACGTGAAAGTGATCAGCGATGAGATCCATATGGATATGGTTTGGGGAGAACATCGTCATACGCCATGGAGCCAGGTGGCCACCACCCCGTGGGCGTTGCTGACTTCCGGCTCTAAAACCTTCAACATTCCGGCGCTCACCGGGGCCTATGGCATTATCAGCGATGATAGCGCGCGGGATAGCTATGTTCAGGCACTAAAAAGCCGCGATGGATTATCCTCCCCTGCGGTGCTGGCAGTAGTAGCCCATATTGCCGCCTACCGCCACGGCGAGCCTTGGCTAGACGCCCTGCGCGACTATCTACAAGATAACCTGACCTACGTGGCCGAACGGCTCAACCAGGCGTTACCGCAGCTAAACTGGCAGCCACCGCAGGCCACCTATTTGGCGTGGATTGATATACGCCCGTTAGGCATTGACGACCGCGAATTGCAGCAGGTGCTGATCGAACGAGAGAAAGTCGCCATCATGCCAGGCTTTACCTATGGCGAAGAGGGCCGCGGTTTCCTGCGCCTGAACGTCGGCTGCCCGCGCAGCAAGGTTGAGGCCGGGATGGATAAGCTGATCGCCGCGTTGCAATTTGTCCTGGACGCAAAATAGGTCATATCGCCAGGGGCATAGTGCCCCTGGTTTTTCATTGAGCGCCAACTCCCCTCAGCATTGTCATGCTACCCTTTAAAAACAGAGCCATTGCGATTGACCTGATTTCATCGACTCATGACCTGAGAGCATGCCTCTGCTTACCCGCCTTATACATCTTCCCCCTATCCTGAACGGCGAATTTGCGATTTAACGTGATGAACATCACTTTTTTATGCAACTCAATAGCTATTTTCATTCGTTTGTTTTTATACTGTTCTGCACTTTACCTATACAAAAATAATGAGTGCCGCCATGATTGACTCCCGCTTGCCCCTTACCGATATTCACCGTCATCTGGACGGTAACATCCGCGCGCAAACCATTCTTGAACTCGGTCGCCAGTTCAATCTAGCCCTGCCCGCCAACGAGCTGGCTGCCCTGCTTCCCCATGTGCAAATCACCCATACCGAACCCGACCTGATGAGCTTTTTGCAAAAGCTTGACTGGGGCGTGGCGGTGCTGGGCGATCTGGATGCCTGCCGTCGCGTGGCCTATGAAAACGTGGAAGATGCGGCAAATGCCGGGTTGCACTACGCCGAGCTGCGTTTCTCCCCCTACTACATGGCGATGAAGCACCAGTTACCGGTGGCTGGCGTGGTGGAAGCGGTGATTGACGGCATTCGCTCTGGTTGCCGCGACCGCGATATTGACGTACGCCTGATTGGCATCATGAGCCGTACCTTCGGCGAAGCGGCCTGCCTGCAAGAGCTAGACGCCCTACTGACCCATCGCGACGGCATCACCGCGTTGGATCTAGCTGGCGATGAGCTAGGCTTCCCTGGCAGCCTGTTCCTTAGCCATTTCAACCGTGCACGTGACGCTGGCCTGCGCATTACCGTTCATGCCGGTGAAGCCGCTGGCCCGGAAAGCATCTGGCAGGCAATCCGTGAGTTGGGTGCAGAGCGCATTGGGCACGGGGTTAAAGCGGTGGAGGATCCGGCACTGATGGATTACCTGGCGCAGCATGACATCGGCATTGAGTCGTGCCTGACTTCAAATATACAAACCAGCACTGTAGCTTCGTTGGCACAACATCCGCTGGCCACCTTCCTGCGCCATGGCGTGGTAGCTTCCATCAATACCGACGATCCAGCTGTGCAAGGCATTGAGATTGAACACGAATACCGCGTAGCGGCACCGCAGGCCGGATTAACGCCGCAAGAAATCCGCACCGCACAGGAAAACGGCCTGAAGATGGCGTTCCTCAGCGAGCAGGAAAAACAGGCTCTACGCGCGAAAGTGCTTGGCTGATCCCTTGCTGCAGGCTCAGCGGCACTGGCCGTTGGGTCTGCTCTCAGGACCTTGTCTTGGCAGTTCTGGATATTTCCATCTCAAAACGCAAAACTCAGTAATCATGAGTTTTCGCTCCATAAGTATCAGACTATAGCCCCAGAATAAAATGTGCTATGGTTGATTTTTGAACTTGTCATTTATCCTCAACAGTATAAACGTCAGAAACTAAAGTTATAAATGGTGCGCATATGGATTTGTACAGATATACGGAAAACTTATCGCTATTTATTGATATTGCCAGAAATGGTTCATTTTCTTCTGTTGCACGCAGGCACGGGGTGAACCCATCCTCGATCATGCGAAAAATAAACAGGCTTGAAGATGTAATGGGGATAAAGTTATTTATCCGTTCGCCCCGTGGTCTAATGCTTACCGATGCCGGAGAGGCCTTATATCTTCGATCAATAAAAATTCTTGATGCTCTCAGTGATATGTATAGTGAAATTGGCTCAATGAATACAGGGCTGAAAGGAATTTTACGTGTTAGCTGTTTGCCTACCTTCGCCAAACTTCATATATTCCCATGGCTAGCTGAGTTCAAGAAAAATTTCCCTGATATTGATCTTGCGCTGGATTTGACTGAACGGTTGACCAATCCTTCGATCGAACGGCTTGATGCCGTCATCAGAATTGGTCCCCTAAAAGACAGCGCACTGTATGCCACGCATATTGCAGACCAGTATTGGATCGCATGTGCAAGCCCGTTTTATCTGCAGAACCATGGTCATCCAAGCGGGCTTGATGAACTTGAAGGGCATCATCTGCTAGATAAATTTCAGGATCCCTATTCGATATGTTGGCGGAGAGTGATCTATCAGGATCCCGCAAGGAAGCACCATATCTATCTACGCTGCAATGATTTTGACGCACTGCGCATTTCGGCTGTCCATGGATTAGGTATTGCATTCCTGCCTAACTGGGTGGTCGGTACTGATATTAACGCAGGACGACTCGTGAAAGTCTTTGATGATCCTCAACGGCAGACTCAGGAAATCCACCTTCTACGTGCCGAACCAAAAATTTCCCCTAGGTTGACAGTGTTTCTTCAGGCGCTACATAAACACTTGGCCAACGAATTGGGGAAACCTTAGGAATAATTCTCATATTATAACGAAGGGGGAGATGGTCGCCGGAACAAAGACAGCATCCCTTTGAAGTTGAAGAACATGACGATCAGGGAGGTGATAACGCCAAGCAACGCAATGCCAAACCATCCAAATCGCAGGCTTAGCTCTGCGCCTATACGTGTGCCAAAGGCTCCGCCGAGAAAGTAGCAAAACATAAAAACAGTATTGAGCCGACTGCGGGCGGCTTCCGACAATGCCAGTGCGCGTAACTGATTGCCAACTAGGCCTGCCCGTCCCCCAACATCTAGAAAAATGACGCTGATGATGAGTGCGGTCAAATAGTGTCCTGACATTGCCAAGAGTAAAAAACCGACTATAGCGCAGAGGCTGCCTAAAAAAACAATCGCCTGTGGTGTATATCTGTCCGCCAAATTACCGATGATCGGTGTCATCAGGATCCCTGCGATTCCAGCAAAACCGAAAGCTCCAACAATATCACTACCGAAATGATAAGGAGGACGAGACAGAAGCAAAGCCAAAGCCCCCCATAATGCACTGAAAGAGCCAAACATTAAGGCTCCAGACAGACAGGCTTTGCGTAACTCGCTCTCTTGCCGGAAATAGGTTAAAAGCGATACGATTAACTGCCGGTAAGGCATCGGATTTTTTGATGGGCAGTTATGAGGCAGTAAGCGATAGATTATCGCGATCATTATCGCATTGATGGCCGCTGCTATGATGTACATAGCACGCCATCCCCAGTGCTCACCAATAACGCCTGAAAGGATACGAGCAAACAGCACTCCGGCCATCAGTCCACCCATCACTATTCCGACAGCCCGCCCCCGTTGTTCCGAGGGTGCCAACAAAGTCGCCATTGGAATAATTATTTGTGCACCTACTGCGGTCATACCAATGGCGATATGACTTATCAGTAGTTGTGCAATATCTTGAGCCATAGCAGCGAACAGTGAAGCAGCGGCATTAATCCCCAGTAAAATACCCAGTAGCCTTCGCCGCACAACGCGATCGCCCAAGGGGACAAAAAAGACCAATCCTGCAGCGTAAGACAACTGAACAACCATCGCAATTGAGCCTACCGTCTTGGCATCAGCGCTGAATTCCCTGGAAAATAACTCCAGTAACGGTTGGTTATAATAAATATTCGCCACAGACAGGGCACACAAACAGGCTAACGAAAAGTAAACCCTTGTATCTATCATAGTAAACTCACCATTGTCATTAACTGTTTCAGTAGAATTAAAATGAATCAAAAAATAATAAACACCCTGCTTTCATTTTATTTACTGGTGACAATAGTGGAATACCATTAAATCAGATAATGGCTTTGCAGGTATCGCAAAGCTCATGCAAGAAAATAAGAGATTTATCCAAAGTCTGAAATCCGTTTGCCAGTTGGAGACGGCACCGATCCCGATATCCACCAGTGCCAAATCCCCGACCGGACAATTCAGTTAAGCCCACAACCCACGGCATGTCAGGGCTGATACGGCAGCACCACCCGGTAGCTCTCCTCGATCAGGTCTACAATCTCGGTACGTGGCCCCTCCAACCAGGCTTGGCTGCGGTAGAAATCCTGCAATACCTGTTCCATTTCCGCCATACCGTCAAACTGCCGCAACAGATAATAGGCATCGGGATCGTGAAGTGAAATACCGTACTCCAGCACGGTGATCCCTGCGGCCTTATGCAGCGGCACGCTATCATGCTGCATGAGGTGGTGAAAACGCCTGCCACTGCCCGCTTGTAAACGATATTGCAAAATCTCGACTACCTTGCTCATGCTACGTCCTTGTTATCTAGTTACGGCAACTTCGCGTTGCTGTGCTGTTTTACGCGCATAGCGCTGTGCCAGTACTGCACATACCATCAACTGTACCTGATGGAAAATCATCAAGGGTAATACCATCGCCCCAACGGCGGCAGCAGGAAATAGCACGTTGGCCATCGGAATGCCGTTGGCCAGGCTCTTTTTCGAACCACAAAACACGATAGTGATCTCATCGGCGGTATCAAAGCCCAGCCAACGTGCGGCATAGGTGTTGATAATCAGTACCACAGCCAACAGCACCAGCGACATCACCAGGATCGTCAGCAGCGACCAACCGTCAATGGTGTGCCAAATCCCCTCAACCACCGCCGCGCTGAACGCGGTATAGACCACCAGCAGGATCGAGGAGCGGTCGGTGAGGTTAATCAGTTTGCGATGGCGATCGATCCATTTGCCAATCAGCGGGCGCGCCAGATGGCCAATAACAAACGGCACCATCAGTTGCAGAATAATAGAGCCAATGGCATGCAGTACGTCAGTATTGCCTCCTTGCGTATGCATCAATGCCCCCACCAGCAGCGGAGACAGGAATACCCCAAGAATGCTGGATGCCGAAGCGCTGCAGATCGCCGCCGCCACGTTTCCTCCTGCTGCGGAGGTGAAGGCGATTGCCGATTGAACCGTGGCAGGCAAAGCACACAGATAGAGGAAACCCAGATAAACGGTAGGCGTCATTAAGCCCGGCACCAGCAGGTTCATCGACAACCCTAACAAGGGGAAGAGCGCAAAGGTACTGAGAAACACCACCAGGTGCAGCTTCCAGTGGCTCATGCCGGCAACGATCGCCTCACGGGAGAGTTTCGCCCCGTGCATGAAGAACAACAAGGCTATCGCGGCGGTAGTTAAATGTTCGAAGAAAGTCTGCCAAATCCCTTCACAGGGTAGCAATGAGGCCAACAGCACCACCATCAGCAGTACCAGTAAAAACTTGTCGATACGTAGACGTTGTAACCAGGACATCCTGCAAAATTCCTTGCTATTTAATACGTAAAAAGGGTTCAGAAGCGCTCTGAACCCTACTGTTGTTATTGATATTAGCTGAGCGGTAGCGCTTTTTGCTGTTTAGCCGACTCAATGCCCAGCTCGATCATTTCCATAACCTGTATCGCCTCGCTGGCCGGAACTGGGTTGGTACCGGCACCGGAAATTGCGTCACGAATGGCGGCGTAATAGGCCGGATAATTGCCCGGAATGGTCAACAGCGGCTGTTCCGCCAGCATACCGTCACGTGACAACGTCACCACTCCGTCGCGCATGTCGTAACCCCAGTCGGCCTGCGGCAAACGCTCACCGGCTTTCAGGCGGTCTTCCTGGGGATCCTGACCATACTTGATAAAGCTGCCCTGTGTACCGTGCACAATGTAACGGGCGGTTTCTGCCGCTGCCAGTACCGTGCCATGCAGCACCACACGCCGATGGCCGTAATTAAGCACCGCATGGAAGTAATCTACCGATTGTGAACCCGGGCGTAGCTCGCCGAGATCGACAAAAAGCGTTTGTGGCTTGCCAAACAGCTGCAACGCCTGGTCGATCAGATGCGGCCCCAGATCGTACCAAATACCGCTGCCAGCCCCACCTTGCTCACGCCAGCGCTGGCGGACTTCCGGGCGGAAACGATCGAAATGGGATTCAAAATAGACCACTTCTCCTAACGCGCCGTCTTTTAGCAAGGCTTTTAAGGTCAGGAAATCGCTGTCCCAGCGGCGGTTGTGAAACACTGAAAGCAGTTGTCCACTCTGCGCTGCCTGCTGTTGTAGCTGCTGCGCCTGTGACAATGTCACGGTAAACGGTTTATCCACCACCACATTTTTGCCCGCCGCCATCGCCTGTTGTGCCAGCGGGAAATGGGTATCGTTCGGGGTTGGAATGACAATCAGGTCAATCGAGGGATCGTTAAACAGCGCCTGCGGGTCGCTGACCACCGTCATCATCGGCCAGTCAGCGTGGACTTTACCGGCGTCGCTGCTGGAAACGGCGGCCAACTCCATGCCAGGGGTTCCTGCGATCAGCGGAGCATGAAAGGTCTTGCTGGCGTAACCATAGCCCACCAGGCCAACGCGGATTGTTTCAGACATCTTGTTTCCTCATACAGGGCGATATACGCATCAATTCCAGGCAGTTGAAATGCTACGTCCGTGTAAGTTGGGGCAAGAAAGCCACCCCTGAGTGTTGCCGCTAGAAAAAATGAAGTAGGGATTGATGCGATTTGACACCATCATGCGGACTGGAACAAGAGCTAAATGCAAATCGATAATAAACTGGCAATACAACAAAGCGGGCGCTGCACGCGGCGCCCCCAACAACGATCGTATCCGTTGGCCGATTAACGGGATGCGGCAATCAGTGGCCGATCCCGGGAATGGTTCACCGGGTAGTTGATCTCCAGGCTACGGCGGCGAAAATCGCTGGGGCTGACGCCAACTCGCTTACGAAACACCCGGGAAAAATAGAGTTGATCGTCATAGCCAACCACCCGGCCAATGGTGGCAATCGATTCCTGGGTAGTTTGCAGCAGCAATTTGGCGCGGATCACTCGCTGATCTTCACGCCAGCGCAAGATATTTATCCCGACCTGGTCACGGAACAGATGTGCCAGCCGCGATGGCGAAAGACAAACGTGGCGGGCCACTTCATCGATACGCAGCTCCCCTGCCAGATTGCCGGTAATGAACTGGCAAGCCTCAATCACCCGTGGGTCCATAATCTTCTGTGGGCTGAGGGGATCCTCCTCCATCGCGCGCAGCAACAGCCGTTCCAGCAGGTTCATGCCAATTTCTTCGGCAAAACGGCGGCCGGAACGTTGTGTCTGCTCAATGTTGGCAAACAGCCGGTCAAACTCGGTCAGTAACTGGTTGTTGGGCAACGTCAGACGACCCACCTGATGCGCCTTGCTGTGCCATTCCAGCCAGTCGGCCCAATAGGCCCGCGGGCGGAAATACACCCAACGGTGATACCAGCAGTCACTATCCGGTGATCGGCCATAGTTATGCGCCGCCTTGGGAGGAAACAGCAGGAGATCGCCGGGGTTACAGTAAAACGTCTCCTCACCGTCAAACACCTTGCCTTGGCCTTTTATGGTCAGATTGAGGATGTAGCCCTTCATGCCGCCGGGGCGGTCGATAAAGAAATCCAGCGGCCCATCTGCCATAATCGGCGTCAGCCCGGCAACCAGGTAGGCGTTAAAGGTGTAACCCGGCAACAGCGGGTTCGGTTGGGGTTCCTGAACCATGCGATGATACATCTGGCCTCCGAATGTGTCGTTTCTTTATCCCAAAACTTGGCAAGATGAGTGGTCTGCTTCCCTCACCCTAACCCTCTCCCACAGGGAGAGGGAACCGATCGAGTTCGTTGATTTTTCTGCGTAATACCTGCCTTTCCTCTTGCTACCTACTTACCGAAGCTGCACGGGCCAACCACGCGCTCCGTGCAGCTCCCTCTCCTTTGGGGAGAGGGGAAAATAGAGATTGCTGAATAAACGACAAAACACTATCCACCTATAGCAAGTTTATCCATTCGGCAAAATGCTGCTCATAGCAATCGCAAAATTGTGATGGGTCTTCACGCCCTGCTCTTCGCCTGTTGCTTGTAGCGGTCAAAAATTACCGCAGCCAGCAAGATCACGCCGCGCACCACATACTGCGAGAACGGCGAGATGTTCAGCAGGTTCATGGCGTTCTCCACCGTGCCCAGGATCAGGATCCCGGCGATAACGTAGGAAATTTTGCCAATCCCCCCTTTGAGCGAAACGCCACCCAGCACGCAGGCGGAAATCACGATCAACTCATAGCCGATGGAGGTCATCGGCTGGCCGCTGGTCATACGCGAAGCCAAAATGATGCCCGCAGCGGCAGATACCAGCCCGGAAAGCACAAAGATGATGATCTTGGTACGCACTACCGGCACCCCGGCCAACCGAGCCGCCTCCTCGTTGCCGCCGATAGCCAGAGTATTGCGGCCAAAGGTGGTTTTATTGAGCAGGAAACCAAACAGGATCAGGCAGCCAATGGTGATCCAAATCGGTGCAGGCAGCCCCCACCAGTTGGCATAGCCGAGCGCAAAGAAACGCTCATCTTCGATCCCCACCGCTTTCCCATCGGAAATGATATAGGCCAGGCCGCGGAAGATCTGCATGGTGGCCAACGTGGTGATCAGCGCGTTAATCTTCAGCCGGGCGATCACAAAACCATTGATCAGCCCAGAGAGCACACCTAACAGCAAACCTGCAGCCACGCCGATCCACAGGCTCTCGGTCATGTTGATCACCACTGCCGCGGTGACACCCGCACAGGCAATAACCGACGCCACCGACAGGTCAAAATCACCCGAGGCCAGGCAGAACAGCATGCCGCACGCCACCATCCCGGACATAGAGATCGCCAGCCCCAGGCCTTTCATATTGATAAAACTGCCAAAATTCGGCACAAACGCCACGCAGGCGACAAACAGCACGGCGAATACCACCAGCATGCCATAGCTGTCCCAGATACGCGCCAACCCAAGGCCACCGCGGTTTTTCACAGAATTGGTTGTCATGCTCGACATCTCTTGCTCCTTCGCAATCAGGCCATCGCCGCTGCAATATCGGGGGTACGTAACATCGCCAGGCTGAGGGCTTTTTCCTCAGTGGCCTCGCTATGGGTCAACTCGCCAGAGATCGCCCCTTCACGCATCACGATGATGCGATCCGCCAGCCCCAGTACTTCGGGCAAATCGCTGGAGGCGAACAGCACCGCAATGCCCTGCTGCGCCAGCTGATAAATCACGTGGTAGATTTCGTGTTTTGCGCCAACGTCGATACCGCGTGTCGGCTCATCCAGCAGGATCACCTTCATCTCTTCCGACAGCCAGCGGCCCAGGATCGCCTTCTGTTGATTGCCACCGGAGAGGTTCATGATCAGCTGTTCGGCGGTGGGGGTTTTGATATTCAGCGCGCGGATGTGGTGATCGGCATTGCTGGTTTCCCAGGCGTTATCAATCAGGCAGCCCGCCTTGATGCTTTTGCGGCGTGCGCTGATGTTGATATTGTCGCGTACCGAGTGCACAGGAATGATGCCGTCGGCCTTACGATCTTCCGGGCACAGCATTACGCCTGCACGGATAGCATCGATCGGTGAACGGACATCAAGCCGCTTGCCATCGAGCATCAATTGGCCCGCAGTGACCCGCGTAGCGCCAAAAATCCCTTTCATCAATTCGCTGCGCCCTGCACCCACCAGACCAAACAGGCCAACAATTTCTCCAGCGCGTACGTTAAGGCTGATAGGCGTTTTCACACCAACGGCCTGCAGTTCGGTCAGTTGCAACCGCAGTTCTCCCAGCTCTCGTGGCTGATAGCCATAAACATCGCCAAGATCGCGGCCCACCATCGCCTGCACCAGCACTTCAT
This sequence comes from Serratia sp. NCCP-200, assembly GCF_059697885.1. Classification (NCBI taxonomy): domain Bacteria; kingdom Pseudomonadati; phylum Pseudomonadota; class Gammaproteobacteria; order Enterobacterales; family Yersiniaceae; genus Serratia; species Serratia sp. NCCP-200. The sequence continues at coordinate 415,081 of NZ_BAAKUJ010000003.1, read as the reverse complement.
TGTTTACCTGTTGCATATCGTCGAAGGTGCGCACATAGCGGCCATCCTTAAACACGGTGATGGCGTCACTCAGCGCAAAGATTTCCTCCATCCGGTGTGAGACATACAGGATCACTCGCCCTTCGGCCCGCAGCTCGCGGATCACCCGGAACAGCTGCTCAATTTCACGTGCCGACAACGAACTGGTCGGCTCATCAAACGCAATCACTTTGGCGTTACGCGCCAGAGCCTTGGCAATCTCCACCATCTGCCACTGGCCAATCGACAGGTACTTCAACGGAGTATCCGGATCGATGTCCAAACCGAGGTGTTCCAGCTGTAAGCGGGATTCATAACGCAGCAGTTTGCGATCCACCAGGCCATGTTTGGTCGGCAACTGGCCCAGGTAGATGTTCTCTGCCACTGTCATTTCCGGTACCAGATGCAGTTCCTGGTAAATAATCGCCACCCCGGCGTTCAGCGCGTCGGTGGTATTGGCAAACTGTACGGCTTGCCCCTGGAGGTGGATCTCCCCTTTGCTTGGGGCGTAATTGCCGCTGAGAATTTTCAGCAGCGTCGATTTCCCGGCGCCGTTTTCCCCCATCAGGGCGTGGATCTGCCCGGCCTGACAGCTGAAACTGATATCATCCAGCGCTTTGACGCCAGGGAAGCTTTTACCGATGCCTTTAAAAGCCAGATAGGGCGTGACGGCAGTCATAGTGCTTTCCTCAATGCTGTGCGATAAATGGCCGCCCGCTTGGTACAGGCGGCACGCTCCTTACATCAGGCCTTTTTTCTGCAGTTCCACCTGGAAGTTGTCGCGGGTGATCAGCACCACGTCGGTCACTTCGGTGAATTTCTCTGGTTCCACGCCTTTCTCTACCCAGTCATGCAGCATCTGAATGCTCTTGTAGCCATGAATATCCGGGCTTGGCAGCAGTGAACCGTAGAAGCCGGTTGCCTGTTTCTTGGAAAGCTCGCTTACCGCGTCAACGCCGTTGATACCAATGCCGATCACGTTAGGCGCTTTAAAGCCCTGACCTTCGGTGGCACGCACGCCGCCCAGCACGGTATTGTCGTTCATCCCGACGATCAGCCAGTTTTTCACTTCAGGATGCTGCACCAGCATCGAGTTGGCGGCATCAAACGCCCCTGGGATATCGTTGGATTTGGTTGGTACCTTGTAGATCTGCTGTTCTGGGAAACCCGCAGTTTTCAATGCATCCATCGAGCCACCGGTACGGCGGCGTGCCGTGTCCAGTTCATCGGAGGTGATCGCCATTACGCCGGTCTCTGCCACTTTCCAGCCACGCTTGTTCATCTCTTTCCACAGCTCGGCACCTTGGCGCTCACCTATCTTGGTGGCCGCCATCATCACTAGCGGCACGCTCTCCATCGGCTTGCCTTTGGCATTAACAAACTGGTCGTCAACCGCGATCACTTTCAGATCGTAGCTGCGTGCCTTGGCGACAATCGCCGAGCCGAGTTTTGGGTCTGGGGTGCAGATAACAAATCCCTTGGCCCCGCTGGCCGCCAGGCTGTCGATGGCATTGAGGGTTTTCTCGCCGTCCGGCACGGCAATCTTGATCACTTCAAACCCCAGGTCTTTACCCGCTTTGTCAGCAAATTTCCATTCGGTCTGGAACCAGGGCTCTTCTGGCTGTTTAACCAAAAAACCCAGTTTCATGGTCTCTGCGATAGCTGAATGTGACATAACCGCCGTCAGACCGATCACTGCCAACGCCTTAGTGAATTTATGCATGGTACTCTCCGCTGTTTTGCTTTCATCGGCAGAAAAATCGGGCCGCCGTGAAAACGTTATCATTATGAGATCCTGTCACGGCAATGGCCTTGTATCTCGCTTCTTGCCGTCGACTCAGGTAAGACGCAAACAGTTTTAGCCGGTATTTGTTAGTTAAATGTAGAGCGCTATCACATCCCGAGATAACAGCAGATATGTGCATACATTTAGCAAATTTAACCAAGTGATAACTTTTGACCCCCATCACAAAATCACTGTAGCAAGCAGAAAAGTGCATACTTCCAGCCAATGCTTCCTCACCTGCCTCCCCGTCCCGCTCCTATCGTTAACCTCAACCTAACAAGTAAGGAGTCCGCATCATGACGGCAGGTGCTATTGCCCTGGGATTAGACTTCGGCAGCGATTCAGTGCGGGTGCTGGCTGTCGACTGTCAAAACGGTAACGAACTGGATACCGAGGTGGTCTACTACCCTCGCTGGCAGCGTGGTGATTTCTGTAATGCCGCGCAGAACCAGTTCCGCCACCATCCACTCGACTATATCGAAGCCATGGAGCAAGCCATCGTCGCCGTGGTGCAGCGCATGAGCCAGGAACAGCGGCAGAGCGTGGTCGGGATTGGGGTTGATTCCACCGGCTCCACTCCCGCCCCGATTGATGAATATGGCGACGTGTTGGCGTTGCGGCCAGAGTTTGCCAGCAATCCCAATGCCATGTTTGTGTTGTGGAAAGACCACACCGCCATCGAGGAGGCGGAGGAAATTAACCAGCTTTGTCGCCGTGGTGATTTCCCCGATTATTCGCGCTATATCGGCGGCGTTTATTCCTCTGAGTGGTTCTGGGCCAAAATCTTGCACGTTTCACGCCAGGACGAGGCGGTACGCCACGCAGCCGCCTCTTGGGTTGAGCTATGCGACTGGGTACCGGCACTGCTTTCTGGCACTACTGCACCGGATCGGTTAAAGCGCGGACGTTGCAGCGTTGGGCATAAAACGCTGTGGCATCCGGATTGGGACGGTTTGCCACCGAAAGCCTTCTTTGCGGCCTTGGATCCGATGCTGGTGGAAGATTTGCCCTATCCACTGTTCAACGGATCCTACACTGCCGATTTGCCGGTAGGGACACTGAGCAAAGAGTGGGCCACACGGCTTGGGCTATCAGAAAGCGTGGTGCTGTCCGGTGGCGCCTTTGACTGTCATATGGGGGCAGTGGGAGCCGGTGCGCAGCCTTATACGCTGGTGAAGGTGATTGGCACGTCGACCTGCGACATTCTGATCGCCGATCGTGAGCGCGTGGGCGATCGTGCCATCAGCGGTATCTGCGGCCAGGTGGACGGCAGCGTGGTGCCGCAAACCATCGGGATGGAGGCCGGGCAATCCGCTTTTGGCGATATGTACGCCTGGTTCAGCCGCCTGCTGAGCTGGCCGCTGCGTGAAGCCGCCAAGACGCAACCGCAACTCCAGACACAGCTGCAACAAATTGAGCATGACATGCTGGCCGCCCTGACCGCCGCCTGGGCCAAAAACCCGTCTCTTGACCATCTGCCAGTGGTATTGGACTGGTTCAATGGCCGCCGCACCCCCTACGCCAACCAACGCCTGAAAGGGGTGATCACCGATCTCAACCTCGGCACCGATGCGCCCACGCTGTTTGGTGGCTTTATCGCCGCAACGGCATTTGGCGCCCGCGCCATCATGGAGTGCTTCGAACAGCAGGACATTCCCGTCGATAACGTGCTGGCTTTGGGCGGTATTGCCCGCAAGTCACCGGTGATTATGCAGGTTTGCGCCGATGTGATGGATCGTCCGCTACAGATTGTCGCCTCCGACCAGTGCTGCGCGTTGGGTGCAGCCATCTTCGCCGCCGTGGCCGCCGGGCATTTCAGCGACGTTCCGCAAGCTCAGCAGCATATGGCTTGCAGTATTGAACGTACTTTGCAGCCCGATCCCGCAAACGTCGCGCGCTACCAACAACTTTATGAACGCTATCAACAGTGGTGCCAGGCCGCAGAGCCTCGCTTTGCCGCAACCACCAAAAATTAATACGCCGGGGCAGCTCCCTCGGCTCAATAAAACCTCTAGATCCAGGAGTTTTTGATGAACATCTTTAAGCAACGTGAAGTGTGGTTCGTGATCGGTAGCCAGCATCTTTATGGCCCCAAAACCCTGCAACAGGTGATGGAAAATGCCGAGCAGGTCGTGAACAGCCTGAACCGTGACGCAGGTTTACCGGTAAAGATGGTGCTGAAACCGCTGGTCACCACGCCGGACGAAATCACCACCGTCTGCCGTGATGCCAACTATCACCAGGACTGTGTCGGCATCATCACCTGGCTGCATACTTTCTCACCGGCCAAAATGTGGATTGCCGGCCTGTCTATCCTCGATAAACCGCTGCTCCAGTTCCATACCCAATTTAATGCCGAGGTTCCATGGGACAGCATGGATATGGACTTTATGAACCTGAACCAGACCGCCCACGGTGGCCGCGAGTTCGGGTTTATCGGTGCCCGTATGCGCCAGCAGCACAGCGTGATTGCAGGCCACTGGCAAGACAAAAATGCCCAGGAGCGAATCGCTCAATGGATGCGTGTTGCCTGCGCCAAACAGGAAAGCCAACAGCTGAAAGTGGCGCGTTTTGGTGACAACATGCGCCAGGTCGCCGTGACCGATGGCGATAAAGTGGCCGCGCAGATCCAGTTTGGTTATTCCGTGGATGCTTATGGCATCGGCGATTTGGTCAGCGTGATCGATGAAGTGAGCAAGGGTGATATCGATGCTCTGATCGAAGAGTACGAAGCCAGCTATGAGCTGAGCGACGTAGCAAAAGTTAACGGGGCCAAACGGCAGAACCTGATTGATGCAGCCGCCATCGAACTGGGCATGAAACGTTTCCTCGAACAGGGCAAGTTCCACGCCTTCACCACCAACTTTGAAACGCTGCATGGCATGAAGCAGTTGCCAGGTTTAGCGGTACAGCGTCTGATGCAGCAAGGCTACGGCTTTGCCGGTGAGGGTGATTGGAAAACCGCGGCCCTGCTGCGCATTATGAAAGTGATGGGCAGCGGCTTAAACGGCGGCACCTCGTTTATGGAGGATTACACCTATAACTTCCAGCCGGGCAACGATCTGGTGGTGGGATCCCATATGCTGGAAGTCTGCCCTTCCATTGCCAAAGAACAGAAACCACTGCTGGATATTCAATATCTGGGCATCGGTGGCAAGGCCGATCCGGCCCGCCTGATCTTCTCTACCCCGGCAGGGCCAGCGGTGAATGCCAGCCTGATCGATATGGGCGATCGTTTCCGCCTGCTGGTCAATCAGGTTGATACTATTGAGCAGCCTAAACCATTACCTAAGCTGCCGGTGGCTAGGGCGATCTGGCGCGCTCAACCTTCCCTGGCTACGGCGGCGGAAGCCTGGATCCTGGCAGGTGGCGCACACCACACGGTGTTCTCGCAGTCACTAAATGCCGACTACCTGCGCCTGTATGCCGAGATGCACAACATCGAATTCCTGCTGATCGACAACGACACCACCCTGCCAGCGTTCAAGAACGAAATCCGCTGGAATGAAACCTACTACCAAATCAACCGTCGCTAAACGCTCCCGCAAAAACTGCAACCGGTTTCAGAAACCGGTTGCAAACTCATTTCAACTCGACCTAAACTAGACTCAATATTTAACGTATAGAGAGAATAGTTATGTCTGCTTTCCCGAAAGAGTTCCTCTGGGGCGCGGCTAGCGCGGCGTATCAGGTTGAAGGCGCACACGATGCCGACGGCAAAGGCCCATCCATCTGGGATACCTTCTCCCACCTGCCAGGTACCACTTACCAAGGCACTAACGGCGACGTTGCCGTCGATCACTATCACCGCTTCCGTGAGGACGTGGCGCTGATGGCCGAAATGGGGATGCAGAGCTACCGGTTCTCAATCTCCTGGCCGCGCCTACTGCCACAGGGCCGGGGCACCATCAATGAGGCCGGGGTCAAATTCTACAGCGATCTGATTGATGCCCTGTTGGAACACAACATTGAGCCGATGATCACCCTGTACCACTGGGATCTGCCGCAGGCATTGCAAGATGAAGGCGGTTGGGAAGCACGTAGCACTGCGGAGGCTTTTGAAGAGTATGCCCGCCTGTGTTACCAGCGTTACGGCGATCGCGTCAAACTGTGGTCTACCTTCAATGAGACCGTGTGCTTTATCGGCTTCGGTTACATCACCGGCGGCCACCCACCAGGCGTACAGAACCCGGCGCGTGCGATCCAGGCCTGCCACCACGTCTTTGTGGCCCACGCTAAAGCGGTAGCCGCATTCCGCACCAGCGGCATTGCCGGCCAAATCGGCTTCGTTAACGTGTTGCAAACCCATACCCCGCTCAGCCAGTCAGCGGAAGATCTGGCGGCCTATCAGTTAGCCGAAGGGATCTTTACCCACTGGCTGTACGATCCTGTGCTGAAAGGGGAATATCCGGCTGAACTGCTAGAACAGACTCAGGCGCTGTGGGGCGTGCCGCAATTCGCCCCTGGTGATGAGCAACTGCTGCGTGACAATATCTGTGACTTTATTGGCCTGAACTATTACAAACGTGAAACCATCGCGGCCAATAATCAAGAGTCACATCTGACCATCAACACCACCGGTGAGAAAGGCAGCGGCCACCAGCAGGGTAACGAATTCGGCTTTAAGGGGCTGTTCAAGTTCGTCCGCAACCCGAACGGCGTGTATACCGATTGGGACTGGGAGATTTATCCGCAGGGCCTCACCGAAGGCATCATGAATATCAAGGCGCGTTACGGCGATATTCCGATCTACATTACCGAGAACGGTCTGGGTGCCAAAGACCCGATTATCGACGGTGAGGTGGTTGATGACGATCGCATCGACTATCTGCGCCAGCACATTGGTGCCATTGAAGACGCCATCAAACAGGGTGCCGACGTACGCGGTTATTATCCATGGTCGTTTATCGATCTGCTGAGCTGGCTCAACGGTTTCCAGAAACAGTACGGCTTTATCTACGTTGACCACAACAAGGATCTGGCACGCCAGCGTAAGAAAAGCTTCTTCTGGTACCAAAAGCTGATCGCCAGCAACGGTGCGGAACGTTAATCACATTCCCATTGTTACTGGACATAATACTGCAACACCCGAGCTTGAGGCAGGTGGGAGTCATTGCAGGTTAGCCGACCGTTGAGCGCAGGGATGCGCGATACGAGCCTCCAGGGATGGATTCATGGCGTGTCGGCGTTCTGTATGACTCTCACCTGTTGCACCATTACCTGCAGCGACCCAACCTGACTAACATTTTTATAGGTTAGGCCAACGAAATCGCCTTCTCCTCGCGCAATCGCGCATATTTGAGTAAGCTATGCCGCTTACTTCGTTGGAATACCACTCAGGATCTCGTATGACCCAAGCTGAATATTCGCGCATCGGCGGTTGGCTGCTAGCCCCGATGGCCTATCTGATCGTTACCCTGCTCAGCGCCAGCCTGATGTTGGCCCTGTACGGTATGGCCATTTTTATGCCGGAATCACGCGAGTATCTGAGCACCAATGCTCACGCCTTCTCCACGCAGTGGTATTTATCGGTGCTCACCACGCTGGTAATGTGGTGCTTTACGCTGTACCTGCTGTGGCTGTTCTGCCAGCGTTCACAACGTTTTCCAAAGCTGTTCCTGGTCTGGTTGCTGATCACCGTGCTATTGGCAATCAAGGCGTTCGCCTTTGCCCCCGTGCCCGATGAGCTTGCCGTGCGTAGCCTGCTATGGCCGTTGGTGATGGCCGCACTGCTGGTGCCCTATTTTAAGCGTTCCCAGCGCGTGAAAGGCACCTTCACCGAGAAGTAACCACGGCAAGGCACGATTTGATCGCCCTGCTGTGTAAATTTTCAACAAAACAGGCAAAAAAGCGCAATACCCTTGCGATTAGTATGTTGTCGTTATGCCGCCGATTACCGATAATAGGCGGCTTTTATTTTTTTAGGCATTGCAATGACCGAATACCTGCTCTTGTTTGTTGGCACCGTACTGGTGAACAACTTTGTCCTGGTGAAATTCCTGGGCCTGTGCCCCTTTATGGGCGTTTCCAAGAAACTGGAAAGTGCCATCGGCATGGGCATGGCGACCACATTCGTGATGACGCTGGCCTCGGTCTGCGCCTGGCTAATCAACAGCTTTATCCTAATCCCGTTGGATCTGGTTTATCTGCGCACGCTGTCCTTTATTCTGGTGATCGCCGTCGTGGTGCAATTCACCGAAATGGTGGTGCGTAAAACCAGCCCGGCGCTGTATCGCCTGTTGGGGATTTTCCTGCCGCTGATCACCACCAACTGCGCCGTGTTAGGCGTGGCGTTGCTCAACGTCAACCTTGGCTACAACTTCCTGCAGTCTGCGGTTTATGGCTTTAGTGCCGCCGCAGGTTTCTCATTGGTGATGGTGCTGTTTGCCGCCATCCGTGAACGCCTGGCGGTCGCCGATGTGCCCGCGCCGTTTCGCGGTTCCTCTATCGCCTTGATCACCGCTGGCCTGATGTCTCTGGCCTTTATGGGCTTTACCGGGCTGGTGAGATTCTAATGACTGCGTTGTGGATTGCGGTGGCGGCATTAAGCGCCTTGGGATTGCTGTTTGGCCTGGTGCTGGGCTTTGCCGCGCGCCGCTTTGAAGTGGAAGAAGATCCGGTTGCCGAACAGATCGACGAAATTCTGCCGCAGAGCCAATGTGGCCAATGCGGGTATCCCGGCTGCCGCCCCTATGCCGAAGCGGTTGCCAATGGCGAGATGATCAACAAATGTGCCCCGGGTGGCGAGCAGGTGATGCTCAAGCTGGCCGAATTACTCAACGTCGAGCCACAGCCGCTGGACGGCGGTGCCGCCGTGGCCGAGCCGGTGCGTAAGGTCGCCTTTATTGACGAAGCCAACTGCATCGGCTGCACCAAGTGCATTCAGGCCTGCCCGGTAGACGCCATCGTGGGTGCCACCCGCGCCATGCACACTGTTATTACCGATCTCTGTACCGGCTGTGATCTGTGTGTTGCGCCCTGCCCAACCGATTGTATTGAAATGAAACCGGTCGCCACCACGACCGCCAGCTGGAAATGGGATATGCAAACCATTCCGGTGCAAGTGATCCCCGTGGAGCAACATGTTTAATCTGTTCGCCGCTTTGAAAAAAGATCGGATTTGGGATTTTGACGGTGGCATTCATCCACCCGAAATGAAGACCCAGTCCAGCGGTGTGCCACTGCGCGTGGCTCCCCTGCCCGACATTTTTATCGTCCCCTTGCAACAGCATCTGGGACCAGAAGGTGAGCTGTGCGTCAAAGCCGGTGACCACGTACTGAAAGGCCAACCGCTGACCTTTGGCCGAGGCCGCACTTTGCCAGTACATGCACCAACCTCAGGCACCATCCGCGCTATTGAACCTCACGTTACCGCCCATCCTTCAGGGCTGGCGGAACTGTGCGTGATTATCGATCCAGACGGTGAAGATCGCTGGTGTGAACTGACGCCGGTCGCCGATTACCGCCAACTGGATGCGGCAGAGCTGATCCAACGCATTCATCAGGCAGGGATTGCCGGACTGGGGGGCGCGGGTTTCCCAACGGCCAGTAAGCTGCAAGGTGGCCGTGAAGAGGTGGAAACTCTGATCCTCAACGCTGCCGAATGCGAGCCCTATATCACCGCCGACGACCGGCTGATGCAGGAACAGGCCGCCCAAATTATCGAAGGCACCCAGATCCTGCGCCACCTGCTACAACCCAAAGTGACGTTGATCGGCATCGAAGATAACAAGCCGGAAGCCATCGCCGCTCTGAAAGTCGCTTTGCGCGGGCAGGATGGCATCGCCCTGCGGGTAATCCCCACCAAATATCCTTCGGGCGGAGCCAAGCAGTTAACCAAAATTCTGACGGGCAAAGAAGTGCCTCACGGCAAGCGTTCGTCCACCATCGGCGTGCTGATGCAGAACGTGGGCACCGCCTTTGCCATCAAGCGGGCGATTGTCGATGGCGAGCCGTTGATTGAACGCGTCGTCACCTTAACCGGTGAGGCCATGAGCCAACCGGGCAACGTCTGGGCGCGCCTCGGCACGCCGGTGCAACACCTGCTGGCCTTTGGCGGCTATCAACCCCAATCCCAACAGATGGTGGTAATGGGTGGCCCGCTGATGGGCTTTACGTTGCCAACGTTAGACGTGCCGATCGTCAAAATCAGCAACTGCTTACTGGCCCCGACGGTTGACGAAATGGCCGTACAAGAACCAGAGCAGTCCTGTATCCGCTGTGGGCTGTGCGTTGATGCCTGCCCTGCCGGGCTGTTGCCGCAGCAGCTTTACTGGTTCAGCCGTGGTGAAGAGCACGAGAAGGCGCGTAAGCACAATCTGTTCGACTGTATCGAATGTGGTGCCTGTGCCTACGTCTGCCCCAGCAATATTCCTCTGGTGCAATATTATCGCCAAGAGAAGGCCGAGATTAACGCGTTGGATCAGGAAGCGGCACGTACCGCCGAAGCCAAGGCACGTTATGAAGCCAAGCTGGCCCGCTTAGAGCGTGAGAAGCTGGCGCGCGAAGAGCGTCATAAAAAGGCCGCGGTGAAACTGACCGACAGCGATCAAGATGCCGTTCAGGCGGCTTTGGCTCGCGTGCGCAGCAAAAACAGTGAGGCTGCTGGCATTGCTATCACCGGCCAGGAGCCGGATAACAGCGCAGCCATAGCTGCCCGCGAAGCGCGTAAGGCACAGGCCAGAGAGCGTAAGCGCGAGCAAGCAAACGAAATGCCTGCGGCGGCAGCGGTGCAAGAGGAAGACCCACGTAAAGCGGCCGTGGCTGCGGCGTTAGCACGCGTCAAAGCCAAGAAAGCGGCGCAGGCGCAAGACGCAGAGAGCGTGGAGGAAACGGTAGCTTCAGAGGATCCTCGTAAGGCTGCAGTAGCGGCAGCATTAGCCCGCGTGAAGGCAAAAAAGGCGGCGCAGCAAGCCGAGCTTTCACCACCGCAAGTAGACGAGGAACCTATCCCTACGGCTGAGCCGGAGGATCAACGCAAGGCTGCCGTTGCTGCCGCGCTGGCTCGAGTCAAAGCCAAAAAAGCGGCGCAGCAAGCAGAGCGTTCTCAACCACTAGTTGACGAGGAACCCATCCCTACGGCTGAACAGGAAGATCCGCGCAAGGCTGCGGTTGCCGCAGCGCTGGCCCGGGTCAAAGCTAAAAAGGCCGCACAACAGCTAGCTACGGTAGATAAAGAGTAAGCGGTATGGGGTCTTGCCAAACGCAAGCCCCCACTTAATCGATAGAAATCAGGTAGGTGTAATTGACATCGATCTGCCGCAGTTTGGCATCCTGGTTCCACGCCTTAGCTTCGATCATCTCCATCTCTACACTTCCGCGTACTTCATTGCGCAGCCCTGGCATCACGTGCGAGATCAGGTAAGAGATAAATTTCACGCACTCTTTGGCCGTCCCCTGATGGGTAATGGCGATGTACTCGCGTGCTGGCAAGCGAATATCTTCAATCTTGTGGCCAGAAAGGATGTCCTTCTTGAATTCCGGCTCCACCGCCATGGTATGCGTGACTGAACACTCGCCTTCGCCGCGCTCATTGGCAGAATGGATGCTGTAAACCTTGTGGCACTCCATATTCAGCCCTTTGAAGAAGTCATTAAAGATTTCCCCCTTCATGGCGATACAGGAAGAAATTGCCATCTCTTGGGCAGTATCAAACTCCATCTCGCGCGTAAAACCGACCAGGTGCGTATCAGGTAACGTCAGCCGTTGTATCTCCGGATAAAAACCTGCCTCATACACGGCTTCGAAGTCGAAGCGCGGCATCAGGCTCTTCACGTCCCATTTATCCATGGTACGGTAGCGGTTTGGCGTAATGCCAAAACGTTGCTTAAACATCCGGGTAAAGGTCTGCTGTGAATCAAACCCCAACTCATCGGAGATATCGATAATCGTACGATTGCTGATACGCAGCGCGACCGCCGCACGGGTAAGGATGCGTGAGCGAATATAGGTGGCGAGCTGGATACCGGTGATTCGCTTGAACTTACGCTGCAGGTGCCACTTGGAGTAGCCGGAGATACGCGCAACTTCATCCAGATTTGGCCGAGTCTCCAGATGAATTTCGACCCATTCAATCAGTTCTTCAATAAATAAAATATCTTCATTAGTCATTATTAATTGTTCGCTACTTCAAAAATGCTCAGGATAGTAACCTACGTTAATTATATGAAAGTTGTTATTCCGTGCGCAAAGCAGTCCAAAAATAGCAGCTCGATCATCAGTATGACAACCCATACTGCACGTTTTACATCCAGCCTGGCTTTTTCTCACCGCAAAAGCTGAATATCCTTATGGTTAGCACGTATTACCCGGCATATGATTGAGGTAGAATGCAGCGCTGTAATTTCCCCCGGTGCCCGCACCGTGAATGCACTGATTAACATGGCAACGAAATGGTAGTTATTCTATGAAGTTCAGGCCGGTACAACAGGCAGCCCCCAAGGGCTTACACATCGCCAGCTCTCCCTTTACCCATAACCAGCAAAGCACCAGCCGCATCATGCTTTGGGTTATGCTGGCCTGCATTCCCGGCATGGCCGCACAGGTGTGGTTCTTTGGCTATGGCAACCTTATTCAGACCGCGCTGGCCATGGTGACCGCTCTCGGGGCCGAAGCCGCCATTCTTGCGCTACGTAAACAGCCAGTCAAGGCTCGGCTGGCAGATAATTCCGCCCTGCTCACTGCGCTGTTGCTGGGCATTAGCCTGCCACCTCTAGCTCCCTGGTGGATGATCGTTATCGGCACCTTTTTCGCCATTGTGATCGCCAAACAGCTATACGGCGGACTGGGGCAAAACCCATTCAATCCGGCCATGGTAGGTTACGTGGTGCTGTTAATCTCCTTCCCGGTACAGATGACCAGTTGGTTACCGCCGGAAGAGCTGCGCGCAACCGCCCTGACTCTACCGGATACCCTGCTAGCTATTTTCAGCGGCCACACCGCCCAGGGGGCCACTCTGCACGAATTGCAGATGGGCGTCGATGGCATCAGCCAGGCCACGCCATTAGACGGTTTTAAAACCGGCCTACGCAGCGGCCACTCGGTCGAGCAAGTGCTCCAGCAACCGCTGTTCGGTGGCACCCTGGCCGGTATCGGCTGGCAGTGGATTAACCTGGGCTTCCTGCTCGGCGGCCTGTTTATGCTGGGCCGTAAGCTGATCCACTGGCAAATCCCGTTCAGCATGTTGGCCGTCATTGCCCTGTGCTCAGGATTGGCCTGGACGTTGGATCCGGCCCATCAGGCTTCCCCGTTGATCCACCTGTTTTCCGGGGCCACTATGCTAGGGGCTTTCTTTATTGCCACCGACCCGGTCAGTGCCTCTACTACGCCCAAAGGTCGGCTGATATACGGCGGCCTGGTTGGCTTGCTGGTCTGGCTGATCCGCGTGTATGGCGGTTATCCCGACGGGGTAGCCTTTGCCGTACTGCTGGCCAACATTACCGTACCGTTGATCGATCACTACACGCAGCCACGCGTGTATGGCCACCGTTGAGGAGTCATTATGCTTAATTCCATGAGAAAGCATGGCACCACACTGGCCGTGTTTGCCGCGGTCACCACCGGCCTGACCGCCGTGGTGTACCAGTTAACCAAAACCACCATTGCCCACCAGGCGGCGTTGCAACAAAAAGCGCTGCTGGACCAGGTCGTCCCACCGGAACATTATGACAACGATATGCAGAGCGAATGCCTGCTGGTCAGCGATCCGGCGTTAGGCAACGGCGCGCCGCACCATCTGTATCTGGCCCGCAAAAATGGTCAACTGGTGGCAGCCGCGTTAGAAACGACCGCGCCAGACGGTTATTCTGGGGCGATCCAACTGCTGGTCGGGGCCGATTTTAACGGCACGGTATTGGGAACCCGCGTGATAGAACATCACGAAACGCCTGGGCTGGGCGACAAAATCGAATTACGTATTACCGACTGGATCACCTTCTTCAGCGGTAAAAAGATCGACGGCCCGGATGATAAACGTTGGGCAGTGAAGAAAGACGGCGGCATGTTTGATCAGTTCACAGGGGCCACCATCACCCCGAGAGCCGTGGTCAATGCCGTGCGTCGTACAGCGTTGTTTATGGAAACGCTGCCGCCTAAACTGGATACCTTGCCTGCCTGCGGAGCCAGCGAATGAGTGAAGCCAAAGAGTTAATCGTACAGGGGTTGTGGAAAAACAACTCTGCGTTAGTGCAATTATTGGGGCTGTGTCCGCTGCTGGCGGTAACGTCAACTGCCACCAACGCCTTGGGGCTTGGGCTGGCCACCACGCTGGTACTGACCATTACCAACGGTTCCATCTCCGCCCTGCGCCGTTGGATCCCGAGCGAGGTCCGCATTCCGATTTATGTGATGATCATTGCCGCCGCGGTGAGTATCGTGCAGATGCTGATCAACGCCTACGCTTTCGGCCTGTATCAGTCGTTGGGGATTTTTATCCCGCTGATCGTCACCAACTGCATCGTGGTGGGCCGGGCTGAAGCAGTAGCGGCGCGAAAACCGGTAGGACTGGCATTGATCGACGGTATGGCTATCGGCCTTGGTGCCACCAGTGCCATGTTTGTGCTGGGCTCGCTACGCGAGCTGATTGGTAACGGTACGCTATTTGATGGCGCTGACCTGCTGCTAGGCAGTTGGGCCAAGGTGTTGCGCATTGAGATTGTCCATTTCGACACCCCTTTCCTGCTGGCCATGCTGCCACCAGGTGCCTTTATCGGTCTGGGCTTGATGCTGGCAACCAAATATCTGATTGACGAAAAAATGAAGGCGCGTAAAGCCAAGGCCTTGGCAGTTGAAGCTAACATGGAACAGGGACACGCAGAGAAAGCGCTATGAATAAAGAGAAACGCCTGGAGATCCTGACCCGTTTGCGGGATAACGACCCGCATCCGACCACCGAGCTGGTGTATAGCACACCTTTTGAGCTGTTGATTTCCGTGCTGCTCTCCGCTCAGGCAACCGACGTCAGCGTTAACAAGGCCACGGCCAAACTCTACCCGGTTGCCAACACGCCAGCGGCCTTGCTGGCGTTAGGGGTAGACGGCTTAAAGGTGTACATCAAAACCATCGGCCTGTTTAACAGCAAAGCAGAGAACGTGATTAAAACCTGCCGTATCCTGCTGGAAAAGCATGACGGTGAAGTGCCGGAAGATCGCGCAGCACTCGAAGCCCTGCCCGGCGTGGGGCGTAAAACGGCCAATGTAGTGTTGAACACGGCCTTCGGTTGGCCGACCATTGCCGTTGATACCCATATCTTCCGCGTCTGTAACCGCACCCACTTCGCCCCAGGGAAAAACGTGGAGCAGGTAGAGGAAAAGCTGCTGAAAGTGGTTCCCGCCGAGTTTAAAGTCGACTGCCATCACTGGTTTATCCTGCATGGCCGCTATACCTGTATCGCCCGTAAACCGCGCTGCGGTTCATGCATTATCGAAGACCTGTGCGAGTTTAAAGAGAAGGTCTATCCGCTTGATTGAGAGTACCGGGCACGGCGATCCGTGTCCGCGACTCTTCCCTCCGGTTTTTTATCAAAAATGTGACGTCGGGCAGCATTAACCTTGGTGGAACCCGGGATTGCCCTACAAACTCGCTGTTTCAGATATTTTCAACCGTAAAATTAGTCAAAAATCGTGGTTAACTTCACGTCTTGACGATCACATCTCATTTACAAACCTCACTACCGATCTGTCCATTTTCAGAAATTTTGCATAAGCCAACTTATGCACAACAAACCAAGGCCTAATCAATCATGAGCATTGGTATGGACTGGATATGACTTAAATAGCAGAAGATATAACTAAATTAATTCAGGATAGCTTTTAATCAAAACAAAAACTCGGCAAATTTAAAAATGGCAAACGTTAATACTGCATAACATTTGCAACATAGTTGTATAGCGTTGTCTATGTTATATGTAACAGAACATGTCAAAAAGCTTGCCACGTTGACAAAGATAGTGAACATTAACCGCCGGCATTCATCCTATAACAATGCAGAAGTGTGCAGCCCTGCATCACATTCTGCTATTTCCCGTCCTGACAATACGGGTAGTGAAAAAACCAGAGGTACCAGTGTCAACTGCAAACAACAATTCTTCGGAAAACATTAGCCTTAACGCGTTTAAGCAACCTAAGGCCTTCTACCTGATCTTCTCGATTGAACTCTGGGAACGTTTCGGCTACTACGGCCTGCAAGGCATCATGGCAGTCTATCTGGTCAAGATGCTTGGCCTGAGTGAAGCCGACTCGATTACGCTGTTCTCCTCATTCAGTGCGCTGGTGTACGGTTTCGTGGCCATTGGTGGCTGGTTGGGGGATAAAGTTCTTGGCTCCAAGCGTGTGATCGTCTTGGGGGCCATCGTGCTGGCCGCCGGTTACGCCATGGTGGCCTATTCTGGTCATGATATCTTCTGGGTTTATCTGGGGATGGCCACCATCGCCGTGGGTAGCGGTCTGTTTAAAGCCAACCCTTCTTCCCTGCTGTCTACCTGCTATGAGAAAGACGATCCGCGTTTGGACGGTGCATTTACCATGTACTATATGTCCGTCAACATCGGCTCATTCTTCTCCATGCTGGCAACCCCGTGGCTTGCGGCCAAGTATGGCTGGAGCGTCGCCTTCTCACTGAGTGTGGTGGGGATGTTGATCACCCTGGTCAACTTTATGATGTGCCACGGCTGGGTTAAACAATACGGTTCAAAACCTGACTTTAAGCCCCTGCAGGTTAAAAAACTGCTGATGGTGATCGTTGGTGTGGTAGCACTGATCGCGGTTTCCAGCTGGTTGCTGCACAACCAGATTATCGCGCGCTGGGCACTGGCTATCATCTCTGTGGGTATCGTCATCGTGTTCGCCAAGGAAACCTTCGCCTTGCACGGCGCAGCACGTCGTAAAATGATCGTGGCCTTCCTGCTGATGCTCGAAGCGGTGGTGTTCTTCGTGTTGTACAGCCAGATGCCAACCTCACTGAACTTCTTTGCTATCCACAACGTTGAGCACAATATTCTGGGGATCGCGTTTGAACCGGAGCAGTATCAGGCACTGAACCCGTTCTGGATCATGATGGCCAGCCCTATTCTCGCTGCGCTGTATAACAAGATGGGCGATCGTCTGCCGATGCCGCACAAGTTTGCCTTCGGCATGATCCTGTGTTCCGGGGCGTTCCTGGTGCTGCCGTGGGGCGCAAGCTTCGCCAACGACCAGGGCATCGTGTCCGTTAACTGGCTAATCTTGAGCTATGCGTTGCAGAGTATCGGTGAGCTGATGATCTCTGGTCTGGGTCTGGCCATGGTCGCCCAGTTGGTGCCACAGCGCCTGATGGGCTTTATCATGGGCTCATGGTTCCTGACCACCGCCGCCGCCGCTCTGATCGCCGGTAAGGTCGCAGGTCTGACCGCTGTCCCAAGCGACATCAACGATGCGCATGCTTCTTTGGCTATCTATAGCCACGTGTTTATGCAGATTGGTATCGCCACGGCGGTGATCGCCGTACTGATGATGCTGACCGCACCGAAGCTATACCGCATGACGCTGGATACCGCAGAAGATACGGCAGCAAAAGCGAAAGCTGCAACTCTCTAATCTCTGCTGTAACCTGACCTCAAAAAACGCCGGAGCCTAGCTTCGGCGTTTTTTTATGTTGCATAGAAAAATTGCGAAACGGTTCGCTATCTGAACAATCGAGTGCATTCAACAACGTGGCTATTGAGTAGACTGCAGGTGGGTGCTCTGGATCTTTCCGTCTGGAGCATTTGGTAAAGGATGGAAAGAGAAAAGCCCCGGACCGATTTACATCAATCCGAGGCCGATCTCACTCCTAAGCAAGGTGAGGTTAGCCTCTTAAAATCCCAAAATCAAGGGACAAGGAGGTTAAGAATGCCGCAAAAACTGCTGGTTTTATGCCTGATCGTTATCTGTGTGACGCTGATCGCATTCACCTGGATAACACGTGATTCGCTGTGTGAGTTACGCGTCAGGCAAGGAACAACGGAAATTGCTGCCATTCTGTCTTGCCTGAAACAGCGGTAAGGCGATCCCACGGATGGGGTTCGCCCCGTCCGTAACTTGCTGGGAGACGTTCCGTGAGCACCCTTTTTTGACCTTTCAACACGCCAAATCATCCCATACGCTTTTCCATATCACCTCCCCCGATCCCAGCATCAGCATCCGGCTTTGCAGTACGTGCATAGAAAAATTGCGAAACGCCTCCCTATCTAAACAATCGAGTGCATTCAACAGCATGGGTATTAAGTAGACTGCAGGTGGGTGCTCTGGATCTTTCCGTCTGGAGCATTTGGTAAAGGATGGAAAGAGAAAAGCCCCGGACCGATTTACATCAATCCGAGGCCGATCTCACTCCCTAACAAGGTGAGATTATCCTCTAAAATTCCCGAAATCAAGGGACAAGGAGGTTAAGAATGCCGCAAAAACTGCTGGTTTTATGCCTGATCGTTATCTGTGTGACGCTGATCGCATTCACCTGGATAACACGTGATTCGCTGTGTGAGTTACGTGTCAGGCAAGGAACAACGGAAATTGCCGCCATTCTGTCTTGCCTGAAACAGCGGTAAGGCGATCCCACGGATGGGGTTCGCCCCGTCCGTAACTTGCTGGGAGACGTTCCGTGAGCACCCTTTTTTGCACGTCAAAATTCACGGCTACGATTAAATCCGTGGGTAATGGATCAAGTCGTGAATGCGTACCGGCTCTGCGCTGGCATTATGATACGCATGTGGGCAATCCGCCTGAAAACGCATGGCTTCGCCGCTGGCAAGGCTGTACCACTCGCCATTAATCGCCAGTTCCAGTTGGCCACTAATGACAATGACATGTTCAATCACGCCCGGCTCATGAGCCGAGGATTCACTGAGCGCGCCAGGGGCTAAATCGATGACAAACATATCAAAACCCAATTGGTGGTCGAACGGGAAAAGCGGCACCACTCGCATGTCGGCATTGTCTTGATTGAAGATTGGCAACTCGCCATAACGATGCAGCATAGCCGCCGGTTGCAACGGCGCCGTTTCCAGAAAGGCAGAGAAAGCCACGTTAAACCCGGTAGCAATTTTCCATAAGGTCGCCACCGTTGGGCTGGACTCACCCCGTTCGATCTGCCCCAGCATCGCCTTGCTGACGCCCGTGTTTTCGGCAGCCTGATTAAGGCTCCAACCGCGTTGCGTACGTAATGACTTCAGCGTTTGCGCCAAATGGCTGGCAAGATCCTGCATAGCGGTTCTCCTGATAAACCTGCGGCGATTATAGCCCCTTGTGCGCTATAACGCACGATGCTATGCTCCATCAATTCGTACGTTATAACGCACACTGACTCGGGAGCGGTTATGCGTCCTGCACTCTCATTACGCGACATATCCTTTTCTGCCATCGTTGCCGGTTTTGTGGCCGTACTGGTCGGCTATACCAGTTCTGCGGCGATTATCTTTCAGGCCGCTGCCGCCGCGGGGGCCAGCCCGATACAAATTGGCGGTTGGCTGAGCATGCTTGGTCTAGGTATGGGTATCACTTCGTTGGGGCTCTCGCTCTATTACCGTACGCCAATCCTAACCGCCTGGTCGACGCCTGGTGCCGCATTGCTGGTCACCAGCTTGCCTGGAACCCCGCTCAATGAGGCCATCGGGGTATTTATTTTTGCCAGCGGGTTGATCCTGCTGTGTGGTGTCACCGGCCTGTTTGCCAGGTTGATGAATCATATCCCGCAGGCCATATCGGCAGCGATGCTGGCCGGAATATTGCTCCGCTTCGGGTTGGACGCCTTTGCTTCCTTGCAGATCAATTTTTCACTCAGCGCCGGCATGTGCCTGGTGTATCTGTTCACCCGCCGCTATCTGCCGCGTTACGGGATCGTTCTGACGTTGCTGGCCGGGCTGATCATCGCGGCGTTACAGGGTAACATTCATTTCACCCAACAAACGCTGTCCTTCGCCAAGCCGGAATTTATCGCTCCGCACTTCACGCTGTCGACGTTGCTGGGCATAGGTATTCCTTTCTTTGTCGTGACGATGGCCTCGCAGAACGCGCCAGGCATCGCCACTCTCAAGGCCGGCGGATATGACGTTCCCACTTCCCCCTTAATGAGTTGGACTGCCCTGACGGCTCTGGTGCTGGCCCCCTTTGGCGGCTTCACGGTGTGTATTGCCGCCATCACCGCCGCCATCTGTATGGGGCCGGACGTACATCCCGATCCCAAGCGCCGTTATATGGCTGCCGTGGCCGCCGGCGGCTTTTATCTGCTAGCTGGGGTGTTCGGCGGTACCATTGGCATGCTGTTCAGCGCGCTGCCGGTAACCTTGATCCATGCCATCGCCGGGCTGGCGTTATTAGGCACCATTGCCGGTAGTTTGCAACGCGCGCTCCAGGATGATAAACAGCGGGACGCTGCGGTGATCACTTTTCTGATCACCGCTTCCGGGCTGACGTTGTTAAACGTGGGGGCTGCCTTCTGGGGACTGATTGGCGGTGTACTGGCTTACGCTATTTTCTCATTACCACGGCGCAAAATGCCTTGAATCCCGCTATTGGCTCTCAACGATTGGCAGGATAAATCCGCTATCACCCTGCGGCAGCGCGATACCCAAGGCACGCGTTGCCAGTTCTGCTACACGAAAATCGATATCCGCTGGCTCACCATCTTCCAAAAACCAGGCCGCGGAAAGCCCCGCCCAGGCCAGGATCCACTGCAGCAGACGGTAACGTTCCAAACCAGCCAAGGAGCAAACCTGTTCAACGCGACGATGGAAGATATCGGGATCGGTGGCGACACCGTAATTGGGGTTGCAGAAGATATTGGCGTAATCAAATCCACGCTCGCCATACAGACGCTTGGGATCGATCACTAGCCAGCCGCGTTCGGCAAAATCCAGCACGTTGTCATGGTGAATATCCCCATGCAACACCCCTTGATCCCTTGGGCTGGTCAACAGTTCTGCCGCAGCGGTAGCACTCAGACGCAACATACCTCCATGAGCCTGCGCTGCGGGCCATAAGGCGTTAAACCACTGATGCAAGGGGATCAGTTCGGGATAAGGCTCATCTCGCGGCGCATGCAATTGGGCAATAACCTGGCACAGAATAGCGGTTGCCCGTTGGTCTTCACCGTTGCGTACCAGTTGTGCCAATGACAAAGGCCCCATAGCCCTTTCCAGCAAAATGCCGTCATCATGCCAGGCCAGCACCCGCGCAGCACCTTCTCCACGCCACCAGCACATCAGCAGGCCGCCAAATTTTTCTTCCTGTTCGCGGGCAATTTTCAGCATTGCGGGCATCATTTGATAGCGTACCGGCATCAACAGGCTGCTGTGAGTTTCAAACGCTGGCCCGTCTGGCTCAAGTTGCCAACGTTGCAGATAAGGAATAAATGCCTGGTTGATCACCCTTATGCACCCTTATTGCGTGAACGACTGCCTGGGATGATAGTATTATCAGGCAGCATCCTGCAAAACTTTCGGCTGCACGCGCTGATGAGTGCGTGCTCTTGGTCATCTCGTGGGGTCATCATGTCATTAAAACGTACCAACTATGCAAAATTACCTAAGCCGGGGGGGCCCTATGTGCACGCGGTACGCCACGCCGATACGCTGTACGTCTCTGGCCTGACCGCCTTTGCCACCGAAGCCCAGGGGCAAGCGGTACAAGACCAGGCTCGCGCCATACTGGAACAACTTGCGGCCGTGGCTGCCAGCGAGGGCACCAATCTTAAATCACTGATCAAGATCACCGTTTTTCTGACCGAAATAGCCGACCTGGCCACCATCCGTGACGTCCTGTTCGACTATCTGGACGGGGCGCTCCCTGCCAGTTCTCTGGTTGCCGTCAGCGCCCTGTTTTCGCCCGATCTCAACGTCGAGATCGAAGCCATTTTGGCACTGTAAATCAGGGGGCGCTATAACGCGCCCTCATCCAGTTCACAAGGCCCAATTTTGAACCAGGCCTTGGCAATCTTCCCTTGCTCAATCTCATAGATGGCAATAACGTCCATCTTCCCGCGTCCCTGTGGAAAATTGCGCGTGACCACCTCTTGGTCTATCACCAAATTCTCCACCACCATACGTTTGATACGCTCACCGTAAAGGCTAGGCTCTTGGAAGCGGGCAAGATGACGCTCACGAATTTCACCTTTACCACGGGCAAGCAGCGTATCCGGATGCTGATAATACAGCGCATCGTCGGCCCAGCAGGCCATAAAGGCGTCGATATCACGGGCATTGTAGGCATCAAGCTGCTGTTGCACGATCTCTTCTGGGCGTACTGTTTTGCTGTTCATCGTAATCCCCTGCATAACGTTGAATCCGAGGTTAAAGCTCGACGATTTCATCCACCTGATGGTGAAACACGTAAGGATCGGAGATCAGCGCGAAGGCTTCATCATCCGGATAAGTGACTGCAACTTGATAGGCTTCACCGGCAAAGCATTTGATGGCCTCCAGCGAGGTCCAATAAGTTGCCAGAAAGAAATGCGCATAGTCTCCCTGCACCTCTTGCCTGACAAAAGCCCCACGGTTGCCCGCAATCTCTTTAGCATGCTTGACGCCAGTGACATGCAAATGATCGGCAAATCCTTGCCGATGTTGTAGCGGCACGCAGCCGTGCCAGGTTCTAACAATCATCGCCACCCACTGAATATAAAACCGGAAATAGTGAATAAATAACCTATCATGTTTTTAGCCGATTTCAATCCGTCAACGCATGATTTTTAAACCGATGCAGAAAGTGACATGACAGCCCTTATCCGCTATGACGCTGTCGGGAATAATCTGCTAATTTAGCAACTGGACTGATTGATGATGAGTGACTATGCAGCAAAAGCCGGTTTTGCACGAAGCCAGACAGTTGAAACGCCTTAACGCCGCAACGCGGCGGCAGTCGCACATGTATAAGTGGATTGCCCTGGTGGCGTCGCTGGATGCATTGTTGGTGTTTTATTATGACCGGGATATGCGTAATGTTTCATTCTCAACCCTGGTGGCCCTGGTTTGCGGCTATCTGTGGATCCGCGATCGCAATAAAGCGCGCGGCTATCGGCGTGAGTACGACGACAAATACGGCAACTCTCGCCACGAGTAATCCCTCCTCACTTCCAGCCTATTGATAAGGATCGATTTGTGCATTCTCCAACTGTCTCCCCAGAGCTGCTACAACCCTTCTCTCCGTTTCAGGCATTAGCCCAAGAGTTACTGCCGCTGACGCTAGAGGGCGATGATGGCTCGCATGATGTGGCCCACCTGCACCGCGTTTGGAAAAATAGTCGCCAAATCAGTCAGGATGAAGGAGGAGACCAGCAAATTCTGTGTGCCGCCGTGTTACTGCATGACTGCGTTGCGGTAGAGAAAAACTCTCCTCAGCGCCATCTGGCCTCACGCATGGCAGCAGAAAAAGCCAGCATCGCGCTGGCAAGCCTTGGTTGGTCTGTTGACGATATCAACAAGACTGCGCACGCGATCGAAGCCCACAGCTTTTCTGCCGCTATTCCCCCACAAACGCTGGAGGCCAAAATCCTGCAGGATGCCGACAGACTGGATGCTATTGGCATGATCGGCGTTGCCCGTTGTTTCTACATCGGTGGCCGCATGCGTAGCGCCCTATACGATGCCGCCGACCCGCTGGCGCAACAGCGCCAGTATGATGACAAGCGATTCACTCTGGATCACTTCGAAACCAAGCTGTTCAAACTACAAGAAGGGTTTCAGACTGCGGCAGGCCGAAGGATGGCGGCATTACGCACGGAACGCATGCGTCGCTTTCTCAGCGAACTGCTGGAAGAAGTTTGATAACTACAGAGCAATATCTTTGCCATAAATGCTGTACACTGAAAGTCAACTTCACAACACAGGTTGCCAAAATGAAGAGACTAACGCTGAAAGAAATGACAGAAAGCGAACAACGTGAAGTAAAGACCGATCTGGACAGAGCAAGCAAAAACCTCGAGCGCCAGTTAACCAACTCCGAACATAATAAAATTAAAGACGAAGCCATCGATCGCATTATGGCCGCACGTGAAAAGATTGCCAAAGCGACCCGCGCAGAACGCAAAGCCAACCGGGCACAGCCAACAGGTGCCACCTTCAGTTGGACTGCCTCCATCAGCACGCGCCCACATCGTTGATCACAGACCCCGTTTCGGCGGGGTCTCTGTTTGATAAGCCAGATTCATCTACGCCCTGCCATTATTAATATCCCTATTATCATCTGGTTATCCATTGACAGTTAACCGTGACCTGTCCACTATCGGGTGACATTCACAGGTTATGAGATCGCCATGTCCCCTTTCATCCAACAGGCCACACCGCAGCAAACCGCGTTGACCGTGGGTGAAGCTTTGGCGTTTACTTCGAAGAAACAGCCGCTCATTTGACCGGGGCGCGCTGTCCCGTCAGATGAGCTGACTGGATGGTGTGCAACGCGATACCCCTCTCTGGTTTTTTCATCTGACTCCTAGTCGGTCACGCAGCAGGAGTTTTACATGGCTTCATTTTCCGGTATTTGGGTAGCACTGGTTACCCCATTCAATCATGACGACGTTGATTTCCCGGCAGTCAAAAGGCTGGCTCAGCATCTGATCGCCAAAGGCGTCGCTGGCGTGGTGGTCTGCGGCTCGACCGGCGAAGCCGCGGCCCTGAGCAAAGAAGAACAGTTGGCGGTGCTGGATGCCGTTTTCGAAGTGGTTCCAGCCCGCCAGGTGATCATGGGCCTTTCCGGTAATAACATGGCTAGCACCTTGCAGATGCAGCAGGCCATCAACCAGCGCGATATCGCCGGTGTGCTGATCCCCGCGCCATACTATATTCGCCCTTCGCAGGCGGGCCTGGTGGAGTATTTTACCCGCCTTGCCGATGCCTCTCGCGTGCCGGTGATTTTGTATAATGTGCCTTATCGCACCGGAGCAACCTTTGAGCTGGCAACGCTACGGCAACTCGCCCGTCACCCGCAAATCAAGGCGATCAAAGATTGTGGCGGCTGCCCTGAGGCCACCATGGCGCTGATCCACGACGGCGAGATCGACGTGCTGACCGGCGAAGACCATCTGATCCTGACCACGCTATGTCTGGGGGGCAGTGGCGCAATTTCCGCTGCGGCACACCTGCACCCGGAACGCTTTGTAGCTCTGGTGGAACAAGTCGCGCAAGGGGATCTGACCGCCGCACGCAACAATTTCTATACCCTGCTGCCGATGATCCAACAGATGTTCAGCTACCCTAACCCAGGCCCGGTTAAAGCGGCGCTGTCGCAGCAGGGGCTGATAAAAAACGAGCTTCGTTCCCCAATGCAAACCGCGCCACAGGCATTGCAGCAGCAGATCGCCGATTTACTGGCGCAGTTGCAACCTCTCGCCCTGGCGGAGTAATAAAATATTGTTCGCAAAACCGCTGTAATTTTTCCGGCCTAGGACTAGGATGGGAAGTTAAACCTGCCTGTCCTTCATCACCATCAAGGAGTTTTCGATGAAATTGTTCTATAAAGCTGGCGCCTGTTCCCTGTCCCCTCACATCGTATTACGTGAGGCCGGGTTGGATTTCACCGCAGAGAAAGTCGATTTAGCTCACAAGAAAACCGAAAGTGGTGCCGACTATCTGGCGATCAACCCGAAGGGGCAAGTCCCGGCGTTGGTACTTGACGATGGCAGCCTGCTGACCGAGGGCGTGGCGATTGTGCAATACCTGGCGGATCGCGTACCGGATCGTAACCTGATCCCGGCCGCTGGCACGCTTTCTCGCTATCATGCGATCGAATGGCTGAACTACGTGGCCACCGAGTTGCACAAAGGCTTCAGCCCGCTGTTTAACCCGAAGACGCCGGACGAATACAAAGCGATTGTCCGCGATAAACTGGCTAGCCAGTTCAGCTACCTGGATTCAGTGCTGGAGAAGCAGCATTACCTGTTGGGCCAGCGCTTCAGCGTGGCGGATGCGTATCTGTTCACCGTGTTGCGTTGGGCGAAGGCATTACAGTTTGATCTCACTAAGCACGCGCACCTGACGGCTTATTTCGATCGCGTAGCGGCTCGCCCAGCGGTGGCAGCTACGTTGAGTGCCGAGGGTCTATAAAGACTGAGTAAAAGAAAGGGGCCACATTGGGCCCCTTGTCAGTATCAAAACAGATTATTTCCAGTCAACCAGGCAGTAATGCTTTTTGCCGCGACGCAGAAGCGTGTAACGGCCAAACAGGCGATCGCTGTCGGTAAACAAATATTCCGGGTTGGACTGCTTCTCACCGTTGATGGTCACCGCGTTGGAACCGATCATGGTGCGAGCCTGCCCGCGAGAAGGAACCAGCTCTGCATTCACCAACGCCTGTTGCAGATCCGCATCGTTCTCCAGCTTGATGGTTGGCATGCCATCCTGCGCCAACTGCGCAAAGTCCGCCTCGGTCATTTCGTGCAGAGCACCAGAGAACAGGCTCTGGGTGATACGTTTCGCCGCGGCCAACCCCTCAGCGCCATGCACCATACCGGTCACTTCTTCTGCCAGCACATACTGAGCGCGCGGTGCTTTACCGCTGTTCTTGTCTTCTTCTTCCAGCGCATTAATCTCTTCAATGCTCAGGAAGGTGAAGAACTTCAGGAAGCGATAAACGTCCGCATCCGCGGTGTTGATCCAGAACTGGTAGAATTTGTACGGGCTGGTTTTTTCCGGAGCCAGCCATACTGCGCCGCCTTCGGTTTTGCCAAACTTGGTACCGTCTGACTTGGTGATCAACGGCACCGTCAGGCCGAACACCTGTTTCTGGTGCATGCGGCGAGTCAGGTCGATACCCGAGGTGATGTTGCCCCACTGGTCGGAACCACCGATCTGCAGCTCCACCTGATGGCGGTTATACAGCTCGGAGAAATCGAACCCCTGCAGCAGATTGTAGGAAAACTCGGTGAAGGAGATCCCGGAGTCATCACGGTTCAGGCGCTGCTTGACCGCTTCCTTATTGATCATCTGGTTTACAGAGAAGTGTTTACCGATGTCACGCAGGAAGGTCAGCACGTTCATGCCGCCAAACCAATCGTAGTTGTTGGCCGCAATGGCGCTGTTGCTGCCACAGTCGAAATCGAGGAACGGAGAAACCTGCTTGCGGATTTTCTCGACCCATTCGTTGACCGTTTCCGTGGTGTTGAGTTTGCGTTCGGCGGCTTTAAAGCTTGGGTCGCCGATCATACCGGTCGCGCCACCTACCAACGCTACCGGCGTATGGCCGGCCAGTTGGAAACGCTTCAGGCACAGCAGAGGCACCAGATGGCCCAAATGCAAGCTGTCAGCGGTCGGATCGAAGCCGCAATACAGTGCAATTGGCCCTTGCGCCAGTCGCTCTGCTAACGCTTCCTCGTCCG
Source organism: Serratia sp. NCCP-200 (assembly GCF_059697885.1). Lineage (NCBI taxonomy): Bacteria > Pseudomonadati > Pseudomonadota > Gammaproteobacteria > Enterobacterales > Yersiniaceae > Serratia > Serratia sp. NCCP-200. The sequence goes on along the minus strand of NZ_BAAKUJ010000003.1, from coordinate 387,963 downwards.
TCACTTGAGCCACCAGGCCCCGCTCTTGCAGTTGTTGAATCAGGTTGATGCTAGCCATCAATTTCTCCATGTATAAACGAATGCACCTTTGCCGGTACACGGCCTTCGCCCATTGGCGAAAATCACAAAATTCGGGGTAGCGCATAGAATAAAGCGCCAGCGGCATCAGTGCCAGCGCTTAAGGGGGATTTTCCGTCTATCAGGGTGCCAGTCGGTCAATTTTCCAGTCATTTCCCTCGCGTTGATACAGGAAACGGTCATGCAAGCGGTGCGCGCCCCCTTGCCAGAATTCAACGGAGTCGAATCTGACGCGGAAACCGCCCCAGAAACTGGGCAATGGCACTTCTCCTTGCTGGAACTTTTGCTTCAGCTCAAGGAACTTGCTTTCGAGGATGCCACGGGCAGAAATGCGCGTTGACTGTTGCGATACCCAAGCGCCGATCTGGCTGTCTTTGGGCCGACTGTTGAAATACTTCATCACTTCCAGCGTCGATAGCCGCTCAGCCTTGCCGAGGAAGATCACCTGGCGATCCAGCATATGCCACGGGAACAGCAGGCTGATATGCGGGTTTTGCGCCAGCTGCTGCGCTTTGCGGCTGCCCAGGTTGGTATAAAACACCAGACCCTGGTCATCGAAGTGCTTGAGCAACACGATACGTTGGAAAGGCTGTCCCTGCTCGTCCACGGTAGCGACGCACATGGCGGTAGGATCCGCCAGACGCGCCTCACAGGCCTGTTTGAGCCAGCGTTCGAACAAATCCAGGGGGTTGGCGGTCAGATCGTTACGGCGCAGCCCACCACGGGTATATTCACGGCGCAGATCCGCCACATCAAACTCATTATTATCAGTCATCTGGATTAGCAACCAAGCGGTAAATTCGTTGTCATATTCTGCGCCTGTAGCAGCAGGATCTCAATCATTCTGCTAGCAAATAGCTGCCCCGATAATGCAACAGATGAGAGTCATGCAGAACGCCGACACGCCGTAAATCCATCCATGGAGGCTCGTATCGCGCATCCTTGCGCTCAACGGTCGGCTAACCTGCACAACTCCCACCTGCCTCAGCTTCAGTGGAGCGGTATCAAGCGTGGTTAGCGTCTTGAGCCAGCACGCAGTCGCTCATGATCACTTTATCATTGCGCTCGACAAAGGCGTTTGGCCCTTTCGACCAGAAGGTGTATTTACCGTCGCTGTATTTGGCACCGGACGCCGCCAGCACCTGTTTCAGCTTCAGCTGTTCGCCGTCCATCAGGAAGCTGACCGTGCTCTCTTCACCATTGAGCTCCACGGTGAGCGGTGTCGTTCCGCATTGATAATGCAGCGTTTCGCTCTTTTGTGGAACCACGTAGCTGCAACCCGCCAACGCGAGAACCCCGGCAACCATCACTATTTTTTTCATCAGGTGCTCCTTAAGATATTAACCCTTTCTTTATCCTAACAGAGCTAGCGGTGGCCCAACGGCAAAACCGGATAAATCCCACCCAGTAGAGTTTCACAACTGGCACCGGTAACCGAAGGCAGATTTCCCGGCAGACCGGAAATGGTCCGGAATGCCAGCCAAGCGAAGGCCAACGCCTCCATGTCATCCCCACTGACGCCAAAGTGATCGGTGGTAACCACCTCGGTCCCCGGCAGTAAAGCGGACATTCGCGACATCAGCAGTGGGTTACGGGCACCACCACCGCAAACCAGCAGCCGCTCACAGCCCCCAGCCAGCATCACCTGCTCGCTAATGGTGGTGGCGGTCAGCTCCACTAGCGTGCTCATCACATCCACCGGTGTTAACCCCGGCAATGTCGCCAGCTGTTTTTCCAGCCAGCTGATATTGAAATATTCACGACCGGTACTTTTCGGTGCCGGTAAGGCGAAATAAGGATCGGCCAACATCTGCTGCAATAGCGGTAAGCAAACGCGCCCTTCCATCGCCCAAAGGCCGTCTTTATCAAAAGGTTTCGAGCGGTGGCGCCATACCCACGCATCCAGCAGCATATTCCCCGGCCCGGTATCAAAACCGCGCACCGGTGCGCCGGGCAGTAGCAGTGACAAATTAGCGATGCCGCCAATATTCAGCACCATGCGGCGCTCGGTTGGGTGAGCTAACAAAGCCTGATGAAACGCGGGAACCAAGGGTGCCCCTTGGCCACCATAGGCCATATCACGGCGGCGAAAATCCCCCACGGTAGTGATATTGGTCAATGCCGCCACCCGGTTATTGTCCCCTAGCTGCATCGAAAAGCGTGTCTCACCCTCCGGTTCATGCCACACCGTTTGGCCATGACAGCCAATGGCGGTGATTTCATGGGCCGGAATACCGGTCTGTTTTAACAACCCCAGCACCGCTTCACCGAACAGCGTGCCCAACTGGGCATCCAACCGTCCTACGGCAGAAAGCGTCGTTTGCTGCCCTTGACACATCCCCAGAATATCTTTTTTCAGTTGGATCGGCATTGGGTGGCTATAGCTTGCCTGTTGCGCCACCATACGTTCATCGATCGCGGCAAGCACCACGTCGATCCCATCCAGACTGGTGCCGGACATAACACCAATATAGCGGCCTGACTTCATCAGCACTATCCTTTACCCTTTCCAGGTTGCAACCGTTTTCACCCTTTAAATAGACCAGAATTGTGCGATTAACGCCATGAATTATGATGTCTTTTTTCAGCCTGTGAGCGAAGTTGTTTATTTTATGTCGAGCATTGGTTACATAACAAGCAATTCAAGGGAGGATAAAGCGCCGGTTATTTGTTTTCTGTTCTGTCACAAAGTTAAACCACCGTTTATTATTGGTTGAACAGAGAAAAGCTAAGCTGTATACAGAAGGCAACACATGGGTGATATCAAACCGATTCAACCATAATTGCTGTAATATTTATAGAACTTGGTTTGGGCCTATCTCCCAGATCTGGATTACCAACTGCAGGAGCTTTATATGATCAAGCGTCTTCTTGTTGTCGCTCTCGCCTCCGTCACACTGGCGGGCTGTGCAAACCAAACCGCGTCCGGTGATGTCTATTCCGCCTCTCAGGCCAAACAGGTACAAACAGTGACCTTTGGGACCTTGGTATCCGTACGCCCGGTGCAAATTCAGGGCGGTGAAGGCTCAAGCATGCTTGGCACTATCGGCGGCGCAGTCCTGGGTGGATTCCTGGGTAATACTATTGGTGGCGGCACTGGCCGTAGCCTGGCAACCGCAGCGGGTGCCGTAGCCGGTGGTGTGGTAGGCGACAGCGTCGGTAGCGCTGCTAGCCGTAGCAACGCCTGGGAGCTGGAAATCAAAACCGATAACAAAGAAAATATCGTGGTGGTACAGAAAGCCGGGTCAACTAAATTCAGCCCAGGTCAGCGCGTTCGTATGGCGCAAAATGGCAGTACCGTTACCGTTTCTCCACTGTAACGTCCTTGCCTGAATGCAAAACCGGAGGCCCCTGGGCCTCCGGTTTCTGTTTGTTGCTGTGCTTAACTGAATAATAAAGACGCTGGATTTATTGTTTTTCTTGCAGTTCGATGATGTTCTGTTCCAGCTTGCTAATCAGACCAACTAAAAGTCTTACTTCTTCTGCCGAGATACCGCTGAGAATTTCGCCTCTGGTCGACGTGATCACACTATCCACTTCACGAATAATCGGCTCTGCCGCCTCGGTCAATTTGATGCGCTTGGCACGTCGATCGTTAGCGCAAGTGTGCCGGGTGATCAACCCTTTTTCTTCCAGCTGATCCAAGGTACGTACCAAGGAAGGCTGCTCAATACCGATCGCTTTTGCCAATTGGATTTGCGACTGTTCAGGCGGTAATCGATTGATATTGTGCAATGTCACCCAATGCGTTTGTGTAAGCTCCAACGGCTTGAGCCGATGATCGATCAGCGCACGCCAAACACGAACTAATCGTGCTAAATCTGAACCTAACGTTGATTCCACTTCCCCCTCCTTATAGTTAGCATGCTAACATTACTCCCCAAAGTGTAGCCCATTTTGGTTAATTAACATTAAAAACACAAATGTATATAATCCAAATCGCAAAAATAGACACATTTTTATCGGTAATTGGTTATCCTCTATGCAATCATCCTTCATATTCACTTCATCGGGATTGCTAACGTGAATACGACCTGGCTCCATACTGCGTCACCACTGCCCGATCTGGTGCTGGGTGCATCGCTTTATTTCCCTCCTCTCTTTAAAGCTTTCTTACTCGGATTAGTCTTCTGGCTGCTGGTGCATCATTTGCTACGCGACTGGATGTACTCCGGTGATATCTGGCACCCTATGCTGATGGATCTGTCCATTTTCGTCATTACCGTCAGCGGTTCCCTGTGGCTCCTAGCGAGTTGGTAGCTCATGAAGCATAAGACATTAAAGTATTTTTCGACGGTTATTGTTTGCGCCATCGCGCTTTGTGCCGGCTGGTGGTTATGGAATTACTACATGCAATCCCCTTGGACACGCGACGGTAAAGTGCGGGCTGAGCTCGTCAACATTACCCCGGAAGTCTCTGGTAGATTAGAGAAGATTCTAGTTCATGATAACCAGTTCGTTACTGCGGGCAGCCTGATTTTCAGTATTGATCCAGTGCCTTATCAAATTGCGTTGGACAATGCCGAGGCGGCGCTGGCCAAAGCACAGGCAGATATGGCCAAGGCCGATCATGAAGCGTCCCGTCGCCGTAGCCTGCCCCGTAACGTCATATCCTCTGAAGATCTGGATGAGTCAAACCTGGCCGCCGCCTCCATGAAAGCCTCGTATAAGGCGGCTCAGGCCAATCTGGAACAGGCCAAATGGAACCTCAGTAAGACGCGGCTCTATGCCCCAACCGACGGTTACATCACCAACTTACAGGCCCGCGTCGGCAACTACGCCACCGCAGGAACGCCGTTGGTGGCGCTGGTAGACACCCATTCCTTCTATGTACTCGGTTATTTCGAAGAGACCAAGCTCAGGCATATCAGGGAGGGCCGCAAGGCGGATATCGTGTTGTATAACGGCAATATTCGGCTGCAAGGGGTGGTCGAAAGCATTGGCCGGGCCATTTACGACCAAAGCGCTGACAGCAGCAGTGATTTGTTGATGGATGTGAAACCCAATGTACCTTGGGTGCGCCTGGCACAACGGGTGCCGGTACGTATCAAGCTGATCGATATTCCGGCCGACCTGACTCTGGTAGCCGGTACCACCTGCACCATTTCAATTCATCAGCAGGACTAATGTGTGAACCTACCCTTTCTTGAATGGAAGCGTTCGCCCTGGGGTAAAGCCACCGCAGGGCAGTGGCGCTATGCGTTACGCAACACCCTGGCAATGTGCCTGGCGCTATGGGTCGCCTTCGTTTTACAGCTGGATGAACCCTATTGGGCGCTGACCTCCGCCGCCGTCGTCAGTTTCCCGACGGTTGGCGGCGTGATCAGCAAGAGCATTGGCCGCATTTTTGGCAGCCTGCTTGGTGCCATGGCGTCACTGCTGATTGCCGGTTGTCTGAACGATCCCTGGTTGTTCACCCTGTCGATTGCCAGTTGGTTGGGGCTGTGTACCTACATTTCCAACCACTACCAGAACAATGTCTCCTACGCCTTTGCTCTGGCTGGCTATACCGCCGCTATCATCGTGTTTGGCACGGTTAATATTACCGACACCCAGCAAATTTTTGATATCACCCAGGCACGCGTCTGTGAGGTGATCACCGGTATCCTGTGCGGCGGCCTGATGATGATGATCCTGCCAAGCACCTCGGATGGCGCAACGCTGCTGGTATCACTACGCCGCATGCACTTACGCCTGCTGGAACACGCCGCCATGCTGTGGCAACCGGAAATCAGCCTGCGGATGCGTACCTCCCACGAGGGCGTTATCGGCCAGATCCTCACCATGAACCTGCTGCGTATTCAGGCCTTCTGGAGCCATTACCGTCTGCGTCGGCAAAACAATATCCTCAACTACATGCTGCACCAGCAATTGCGCATCACCAGCGTCATCTCCAGCCTGCGCCGCATGTTGTTAAACTGGCCAGACCGTCCGGAGAATCTGGCGGCGGTGTTAGAGCAGCTGTTGAATGAATTACGCGATCCCACCACGGATAAATATCGGCTGGCGCATATTCTGGTCACCATCGCCCCTAAGGATCCGGCAGATTATCGCCATCGGGCCTTCTTCCTGCGCCTGCGCCACTTTTGCTGGCTCTATCTGCGCTGTACCCGTTGGTTGCAACGGCTGGAAAGCGCTACCCAGGTCAGCGATATCGAACCACCGCGGGTTACCTCACTAGCGCGCCATACCGACAGCGTTGAGGCTGCTTACAATGGGCTACGCACCTTCTTGTGTATCCTGATCGGTTGCGCTTATTGGATAACCACCCAGTGGGACGCCGGTAGCTCTGCGCTGACGCTGATCGCCATCAGTTGCGTGCTCTATTCCTCTACCCCTTCGCCGATCAAATCCATCACCACCTTACTGAAGGCCGTTTCCCTGCTGTTTGCCTTCTGCTTTGTGATGAAGTTTGGCCTGATGATCCAGATCGACGACTTCTGGGTGTTTTGCGCCTTCCTGTTCCCGACCCTGGTCACGATGCAGATGATGAAACTGCAAAATCCACCCTATGCCCCACTCTGGGGTCAATTGATCGTGTTTATGGGATCGTTTCTCGCCGTGACCAACCCGCCGAGCTACGATTATCAGGGGTATATCAATGACAGTCTCGCCAAGATTGCCGGCGTGCTGTTGGCCGGATTGGCGTTCCAAATCCTGCGGCCCAGTTCTGACAAACGTAAAAGCCGACGGATTATTCGCGCATTACGCCGTGATTTTATCGATCAGTTGAGTAAGAAACCGCAGCAAAGCGAAAGCCAGTTTGAGTCGCGTATCTATCACCGCATCAGTCAACTGAATCAAAGCCTGGATCAGGAAGCTCGCACCTGGCTATTACGTTGGGGAGTAGTGCTGCTGAACTGCAGCCACGTGGTCTGGCAACTGCGTGATTGGCAAACCCGATCAGATCCGCTGGCCGCCGTACGTGACGTCTGTATTCATTGTTTGAAGGGAGTCATGACTGAGAAAGGGGTGCAGCATGCGTCGTTGGACGCCACCTTGCAGGAATTGCAGCGTATGAGTAACGCGCTTGCCCAGCATCCAGAACAGGCAGCACGTGATTTGGCGGGCTTGATTTGGCGGCTGTACTGCTCACTGCAGCAGTTACAGCAGGCGATCATTCCACCGGAGGCGGTAACAGCGCCCACGCCAGGCTGACGCGGGCAGCTGATTTATTTGATTACGCCACAGGCGAAGCGATCGCCACCACCACCCAGCGGTTTGGGTTGATCGGAGTGGTTATCCCCCCCGGCGTGTACCATCAGCGCCTTGCCTTCGATTTCGCTGATTTTCTTCAAGCGCGGAGCCAGCACCTGAGTGTCAGCCATACCGTCCGCCGTGACATAGATTGCTGGCAAATCGCCTAAATGCCCGTTGGCATCATAAGGCCCGAGATGCTTGCCGGTTTTCTCAGGATCAAAGTGGCCACCCGCAGCCAGTGCGGCTACCGCCTTGCCCTCTTTCATACCCGGCTCACAGCTGCCTTTCTCATGAACGTGAAAACCGTGCACACCGGCAGGCAAGGCTTTCAGTTGCGGGGTGAACAACAGGCCGTAAGGCGTTTCGCTAATTGTGATTTTACCAATGTCCTGACCAATTCCCTGGCCGGTCACCAGATTCATTTCGACATCAACCGTTGCCGCCTGCGCAACGCCACAGGCCATCAAACCCAATGCCGCACACCAATAACGTTTCATCACTCAATCTCCATGCGATAGTTATAGTCCTTAGGGAGTATATACCGATTAAACCTTGCTACAGGGGAAACCGTCGTTAATCAGCGCTGCCACTGAGCCGGTTATAATATTTTGTGACCTTGCTCCCGTATTCCTTGGTTTTCTGCCCCCCTGCGTCGGCAAGTGTCATTAACATAAAGATACTGGCATTCTTAATGTTTTGGGCTGCAAGCTTACTGATAATATTTAGCCAAGGGGTGCAAGTGAAGTAGCGGCAAAGGCTGGCACGATGCCAGCCTTACCAGCTCAACTTAAGGTACGTCGTAACCCAGTGCCGCTTTACGAATGCGGAACCACTGCTGGCGGCTCAAGGTTAGCTCTTGCGCCTTCAGGGCCGAACGTACGCGTTCGATCTTGCCGGAGCCGATGATTGGCAGCGGTGCCGAAGGCAGACGCATCACCCAGGCATACACCACCTGCTCAATGGTTTCGGCACCAATCTCTTGCGCCACCGTTTGCAGTTCATCGCGTAACGGCTGGAACTCAGCATCGCTGAACAACCGCCCGCCACCCAGACAAGACCAGGCCATCGGTTTGATACGCAACTGCTGGCATTGATCCAAGGTGCCGTCGAGGATCGCAGGCTGATAGATCGGGGAAATTTCGACCTGGTTAGTCACCAGCGAGAACGGCAGACGCGACTGCAATAAGGAAAACTGTGCTGGCGTAAAGTTCGAAACACCGAAATGGCGCACCTTGCCGCTTTTATGCAGCGCCACAAAGGCTTCTGCTACCTCATCGGCCTCCATCAACGGATCGGGGCGATGGATCAACAATAAATCCAGGTAGTCCGTATGCAGGTGCGATAATGACTGCTCTGCGCTATGCACGATATGCTCGCGATCGGTGATGTAATGCCCGATAGGGTTACCCGGCTTGGCGGTGGTCGCGATGCCGCACTTCGACACCAGCTCCATCCCCTGGCGCACTGAGGGCTGTAACTTGATAGCCTCGCCAAAGGCCTGCTCGCAGGCATAGCCACCATATATATCCGCGTGGTCCGCCGTGGTCACCCCCAGCTCAACGTGTTGCTTGATAAACGTCAGCAACTGCTGCGGTGACATGCCCCACTCCATCAAACGCCAGTAGCCGCAAATCATGCGTGAGAACTCTGGCCCAAGGGGTGCCAGCTTAATACGATTCAGCATTGTTAAACCTCATGACAATAGTTAACGCCAGCATACACAAGCACCCAAGCCGCAGGAAACGCAAAAGTGGCCTTTACGTGCGGCAGATCGAGAAAATCAGCATTAAAGTTAAAACAGTGAGGGCTGCTCTGGCGGGATCTCTTCCGGCTGCTTGCCGGTACGCAGTGAGCGCAGGTAACGCTGGCGACACAGGCGCAGAACGTCCTTTTTCTGGACATCGTTCATTTGCATCCAGCCAAAGCGCTCCTCGCGGCTGCGCAGGCAACCACGACAATAGCCGCGCTCATCGGCCTGGCAAATGCCACGGCACGGGCTTGGGATGTCAAAGAACTCGAGTTGCTGCGCCACACGTCCTCCTGCGTTGTCATGCTAATTGAAGACGTCATCGGGGCCATTGGCAAGTGGCTTTTCCCCATGACGGCGAAAATATTCTCGCAAATAGTGCAACGCCTGGCGCGTTTTCTCCGGCAGAACCCGCTCCAGAGTCAACGCATGCAGCCGATATGGCGCTGGCCGCCACTGCGGCAACAGGGCGATTAATTCCCCCCGGCGCAGTTCATCACCAATTTCATACAGCGGTTGGCCGGAAATCCCCAGACCATTGCGGGTAAAGGCCCGGATCACGTTCATACTACCGCTGACAACCTGCCCCGCCGCCAGGCGTAGTTTGAATGTTTCGCCCGCATGGTGATGTAAATCGAGATGCAGCCCGTGACCGCTACCGGTGATCCAGCGGTGTTGCACCAGCTCCTGGGGCGTTTCCGGTACGCCATGCTGGCTAAGATAACGCGGCGCGGCGCAGAGCACCATGGGCCAGGCAGTCAGCGAGTGAGCGATGAGGTTGGTATCTGCCAGTTGTAGATTTACGCGCAGTGAGATATCTACCCGCTGCTCGATCATATCCACCACCTGGTCGTCTGCCAGAATACGCAGCGTCAGCTTTGGGTGCGCCAGCAGCAAGGGAGCCAGAGCCTCTGCCAAGGGGCCGCTACCGATCCCGACGGTGGTGGCAATACGTAGTTCGCCCACCAGCGTATCCCGCAGTTCCGCCAGCCGCTGCTCCGCGCGCTGTGCTTCCTGCAACATGGCTTCGCAACCGGGATAAAAGGCTTCCCCCGCATCGGTCAGTGCCAAGCGGCGAGTCGAGCGGTGCAATAACGGCACCCCCAGCGACTTTTCTAACGACCGCATATGCTGGCTGACCGCAGAGGGCGTCATCTCTAGCCGACGGGCCGCCGCAACAAAAGATCCCTCGGCCACCACGGTGGCGAATACCGCCATTCGATTCAGTTTATCCATGATTATGAAGTTTTACTTAATCAAGAAAGCATAAATATGGCACTAATCAGCCGCATTGTTAAGGCTTATAGTATTTCTACTGCGCCGCCACTGAGTGGTACGGCAACCCGCTAAAAAATATTTCACAGGAGAGACCTCATGAAAGTCGCCATTATTGGAGCAACCGGTTTTGTTGGCCGCCGCGTAGTCGATGAAGCTTTGGCCCGCGGCCTGCAAGTGACCGCCATCGCCCGTCAGAAAAAAGATCTGCCGGATAATGCCAATCTCACCGTCGCCCTGGGTGACGTGGCCGACGGCCCGTGGTTGGCACAACAGTTAGCTGGCCATGATGTCGTGATCAGCGCCTATAACCCAGGTTGGGCGGAAGCGGATCTGTATGAGAAAACCGCTAAAGGTGCCCAACAAATCCTGGCGGCGGTAAAACAATCCGCGGTTAAACGCCTGCTGTATGTTGGCGGTGCCGGTAGCCTGGAAGTCGCTCCGGGAGTTGAGCTGGTTGATACCCCGCAGTTCCCGGAAAATATTCGTCCAGGGGCCCTGGCGGTACGGGATTTACGTAATGCGTTGAAAACAGAAACCCAGTTGGATTGGACCTACCTTTCCCCTGCCGCGTTGCTGGAACCCGGCAAGCGTACCGGCCAGTTCCGTTTGGGCACGACACAATTGTTGATGAAGGGTGACGCGCCGGCCAATATTTCGGTAGAAGACCTCGCGGTTGCCATCATCGATGAGGTTGAAAAACCGCAGTTCATCAAGGCACAGTTTACCGCTGCCTATTAATCGGCCGGGTAGAGAATATTAAGCGGCTGCATCGTTGCAGCCGCTGCTTCGTCTAAGGTTATCTTAAGTTTCATCTGGTAAATTTCGGCGCATTACCTCATGGCAGGATCCAGATTTGGCAATGCGCTTACGTCAATCATTACAATGCAACAGCTTGGGTTTTATCCTGGCTTGTGCCCTTTTCTTCACGGTTTTCCAGAACCTGCTATTTATTCACCAGGCCTGGTCATATATCACCTTTGATAGCGTACATAGCGTCATTTTTGCGGCGACTATGCCAGTGGTTATTTTCTGTGCCCTGAATATTATCTTCAGCGTATTAACCATTCCGTTCCTGCGTAAACCCCTGGTTATTCTGTTACTGCTCGGCAGCGCGGCGGCCAACTATTTTATGTTCAGCTACGGCGTGGTGATTGATGGCAATATGATGCAGAACGCCTTCGAGACCAACCCGCAGGAAGCGACGGCATTGCTCACCCCTCGTATGGGGCTATGGCTACTGTTGCTGGGCATTTTGCCTGCCGTTTTCGTGTGCTTTGTGCGCATCAATAAAACCCGCCCTTGGTGGTACATGATTGGCCTGCGCGCGGCCAATGTGATGCTTTCCGTGGTGGTGATCCTGTTGGTTGCAGCGTTATTCTACAAAGATTACGCCTCGCTCATCCGCAACAATAAAAGCGTGGTGAAAATGCTCACCCCAAGCAATTTTGTGTCTGGCACCATCAAGTACGCTCAACACCGCTATTTCCACCAAAATCTGCCGCTGGTCAAGATTGGTGAAGATGCTCATTTAGGCCCGGTGATTAGCAGCCAGACCAAGAAGACCCTGGTCATACTGGTGGTCGGCGAAACCGCGCGGGCAGAGAATTTTTCGCTAGGTGGTTACTCACGGGAGACCAATCCCCGCTTGAAGCAGGACAATGTGGTTTATTTCAAAAATGCCAGTTCCTGCGGTACCGAAACGGCTATCTCCGTGCCCTGTATGTTCTCCAACATGCCACGCGGCGACTACGACGCCACCTTGGCCGCACACCAGGAAGGCATGCTGGACGTGATGGCTCATGCCGGAGTGAACCTGCTGTGGCGCGAAAATGACGGCGGTTGTAAGGGGGCCTGCGATCGCATTCCACATATCGACATGACCAAGCTGAAGCTTTCGCAGTATTGCGACGGCGATGTCTGCATGGATAATGTGCTGCTGCATAAACTGGACGATTATATCAACGGCCTGAAAGGGAACGGTGTGATCGTACTGCATCAGATGGGAAGCCACGGCCCGGCCTACTACCGCCGCAGTACGCCCGAATTACGTCAGTTCTCACCCACCTGTGACAGCAACCAGATCCAGGACTGTACCCACGAGCAACTGATGAATACCTACGACAATTCGCTACTGTACACCGACGCCATGCTGGACAGCACCATCAAGCTGTTGCAGCAATACAGCGGCAAATTCAATACGGCGATGGTCTATCTTTCCGATCACGGTGAATCGCTCGGGGAGAATGGCATGTACCTGCACGGTACGCCTTATATGTTCGCGCCTTCTCAGCAGACCCACGTGCCTTTCCTGATGTGGATGTCGGCCGATTATGAACGCAATTTCGGCATTAATCGCCAATGCCTGCAATCCTTGGCGGATAACGACAAGGTTTCACAGGATAATCTGTTCCACACCCTGTTGGGCATGTTAAACGTGCAGACACGGCAATATCAGCCCGACCTGGATATTCTGCAGCGCTGCCGCAGCTAGACTGACGCAGCATGCTGCGCACCGGCATGAGGTCTTGTGCAGCAACTCGATAGAATGTAAGTTAGTCGACGTTTTTACCGTCAGAACCGGGGATTTTTTCCCGTTTTTTTTTTATCTACGACTTGACCTAGACCAATCGGTCTATTATTCTCATTTTCATTATGACAAAACAGACGAATTGCAACGGGGATACCCGAGAACATCTGCTCGCTACCGGCGAAACGCTCAGCCTGCGCCTTGGTTTTACCGGCATGGGCCTCAGTGAGTTGCTCGCTACCGCTGGCGTGCCCAAGGGGTCGTTCTATCACTATTTTCGCTCGAAGGAAGCCTTCGGCGAAGCGATGTTGCAACGCTATTTTGCCCATTACGACGCTCAAATGCAGGCTCTGTTTGCCGACAGCCGCAGCGACGCGCGTAATCAGTTATTAAGTTATTACGCCCAGGCCATCAGCTTCCACTGCCGTAGTGAGTGCCATAACGCTTGCCTGGCAGTGAAACTCTCCGCAGAGGTCAGCGATCTTTCTGAGCCTATGCGCCATGCGTTGGAAGCTGGCACCAGCCGCGTAATCGGTCATCTGCAAGACGCGATCGAACGCGGCATCCGTGAAGGCTCACTGGCTGTCACCATGAGCCCAGCGGCCACGGCGGAAACGCTGTATTCGCTGTGGTTGGGCGCATCGTTGCGGGCTAAAATCCGCCACTCGGTCGCCCCACTGACCTGTGCGCTGGAAAGTATCGAATTGCTGTTGCGCCCAGCGCAGCCATAAACTCCCTTTTTTACCCGAAAGACATTGTAGCGATATTGTTTATCATTACTAGTCGACTGGTCTAATACTATAGGATGTACTATGAAGATTGAAAAGTTGTTCTCTCCGCTCAAAGTTGGCCACACCACCTTACCCAACCGTGTGTTCATGGCCCCGCTGACTCGCCTGCGCAGCATCGAGCCAGGTGACATCCCTACGCCGTTGATGGCGGAATATTATGCTCAACGTGCCAGCGCTGGCCTGCTGATCACCGAAGCCACCCAGATTTCTTTCCAGGCGAAAGGGTATGCCGGAGCTCCCGGTCTACATACCCCAGAACAAATCGCCGCGTGGAAAAAAATCACCCAGGCGGTACATGACAAACAGGGGCATATCGCTGTGCAACTTTGGCACGTAGGCCGCATCTCCCACTCAAGCTTGCAGCCGGGCCAGCAGGCTCCCGTCGCGCCTTCAGCGATCAATGCCGAAACCCGCACCACGGTACGTGATGAAACCGGTGCCTGGGTGCGTGTGCCAACTTCTACCCCACGCGCCTTGGAAACCAACGAAATCCCGGGGATCGTCAACGATTTCCGCCAGGCTGCTGCCAACTCGCGTGAAGCCGGATTTGACTATATTGAACTGCACGCCGCGCACGGTTACCTACTGCACCAATTTATGTCTCCGGCGTCCAACCAACGTACTGACCAATACGGTGGCAGCATTGAAAACCGTACCCGTCTGACGCTGGAAGTGGTCGATGCCAGCATTGCTGAAATCGGTGCCGATCGCGTTGGTATCCGTATCTCACCGTTGGGCCCGTTCAATGGCCTGGACAACGGCGAAGATCAGGAGGAAGCGGCGCTGTATCTGATCGAAGAGCTGAACAAGCGCGGTATCGCCTACCTGCATATTTCCGAGCCGGATTGGGCCGGTGGCAAGCCTTACTCCACCGCGTTCCGCGATGCAGTAAGAGCGCACTTCCAAGGCGTGATTATTGGCGCGGGTGCCTATACGGCTGAGAAAGCGGAAGAGCTGATCGCCCAAGGCTTTATTGATGCCGTCGCCTTTGGCCGCAGCTATATTGCCAACCCAGACCTGGTGGAACGCTTTAAACAGCAGGCTCCACTCAACGAGCAGCGTGCGGATTTCTTCTACGGCGGCGGTGCCGAGGGTTATACCGATTACCCGACACTGTAACGCTCAGCTAAACAGGGGCGCTAAATACCGCAACACACTAAGCCTCTGACATGTGGGGTCATACAGGTTAGCCGACCGTTGAGCGCATCGACGCGCGATACGAGCCTCCATGGATGGATCCACGGCGTGTCGGCGTTCTGTATGGCTCCCGCCTGCTGCACTATTATCCGCAGCTATTTTTGTTTGTGACAACGTAACCTACTCTATCACCAACCGCACGCGTTGAATTGCCTTATGCGACAAGGCTATACTGTCTGACGCTGTTCAAGTCACCTGCCGTCAGCCGCGGCATATCCAATCAGAGGAAATTATGCGCTTACTCCATACCATGCTCCGTGTCGGCGATCTGCAACGCTCCATCGACTTCTATACCAAGGTATTAGGCATGCGCTTACTGCGTACCAGCGAAAACACCGAGTACAAATACTCGCTGGCCTTCGTGGGTTATAGCGATGAAAGCGAAGGCTCGGTCATCGAACTGACCTATAACTGGGGCGTCGACAGCTACGACATGGGCTCCGCCTTTGGTCATCTGGCACTGGGCGTCGATGATGTAGCAGCCACCTGCGACACCATCCGTCAGGCCGGTGGCAAAGTCACCCGCGAAGCTGGCCCAGTCAAGGGCGGTACCACCGTGATTGCCTTCGTCGAAGATCCAGACGGCTACAAGATCGAACTGATCGAGAACAAGCATGCAGGTCACGGCCTCGGTAACTGAGGTTTCTCCAGGGCGCGCCATGCGCCCTGCTTTCTATCTCCGCTGCACCAAGACAAGAAATTTGTCATAATGCGCGCTGAATTCGCTAAAGATAAGAAACTGATGGCCGAAAAAAGTGATCTTAACGCCCTGAGTGGCCGTTTCCGTGGGTTTTATCCCGTTGTTATTGATGTGGAAACCGCCGGGTTTCATGCTCAGACCGATGCGCTGCTAGAGATTGCCGCCGTCACGCTGAAAATGGATGAAAATGGTTGGTTGCAGCAAGATGAAACGCTGCATTTTCATGTAGAGCCGTTTGAAGGGGCGAACCTGCAACCAGAAGCGCTGGCCTTCAACGGTATCGACCCACATAACCCACTGCGTGGTGCAGTGAGTGAATATGATGCGCTGCATGCGATTTTCAAAGCCGTGCGTAAAGGCATTAAGGATCAGGGCTGTAACCGGGCGATCATCGTGGCGCATAATGCCAACTTTGATCACAGTTTCCTGATGGCCGCCGCCGAGCGCGCCAGCCTGAAACGCAACCCGTTCCACCCGTTTGCCACCTTTGATACCGCTGCGCTTAGTGGGCTGGTATTAGGACAGACGGTGCTGGCCAAAGCCTGTATCGCCGCCGGTATGCCGTTTGATAGCAGCCAGGCACACTCAGCCCTGTATGATACCCAGCAAACCGCCCAGCTGTTCTGTGAACTGGTCAACCGCTGGAAACGTCTCGGTGGCTGGCCGATTGCCAACGTTGAATCGCAATAGCTTACAGGCAAACTGACAGACATAAAAAATCGGGCGGCACTGTTAAAGGTGCCGCCCGATTTTATTGGGTAAAACCCTGCGCCATTAAGGCTGCTGGTCTTCCTGATCTTTATACTTTTCGGCCGTTTCTTTGATCAACGGCTGCAGTTCACCACGCTGGTACATCTCGATGATGATATCGCAGCCGCCAACCAGTTCACCATCGACCCACAGCTGCGGGAAGGTTGGCCAGTTGGCGTACTTTGGCAGCTCGGCGCGGATGTCCGGGTTTTGCAGAATATCAACATAGGCAAAACGTTCGCCACAGGCTGAAAGCGCCTGCACGGCCTGAGCAGAGAAACCGCAGCTTGGCAATTTCGGTGAGCCTTTCATATACAGCAGGATCGGGTTGGCAGAAATTTGCTGCTGAATTTTTTCAATCGTCGTCATTATTGCTTCCTCAAGCCACATCATGGCTACAACATGCATCACACTGGTATTGTAGCGGCAGGACCGGTGCCAAGAAAACGCCATCTTTTGC
The DNA here is from genome assembly GCF_059697885.1 of Serratia sp. NCCP-200. Classification (NCBI taxonomy): domain Bacteria; kingdom Pseudomonadati; phylum Pseudomonadota; class Gammaproteobacteria; order Enterobacterales; family Yersiniaceae; genus Serratia; species Serratia sp. NCCP-200. The sequence goes on along the minus strand of NZ_BAAKUJ010000003.1, from coordinate 371,235 downwards.
AGGGACATTCTCTGATTGCCTCAGCAAAAGCGGCGGTCACACAGAACCGGTTAAAACATGGCCTCAGAATAACATTTTTAATCGGGACGTTTCACTATTATATTTGCGCTGCCCAATGCTGGCGAGCATTAAGCCAACCACATGATCTGTGTCGCTTTTTTAGACGGCAGACGTTTGATTTTGCAACAATAAAAATGCCATTAACGTTTTCTCACAATATGGATTAGTATTTATGAGATCCACGCTGTTTTATAGGGTGAATTTCGGGAATACTGTGACTCATTCGATTTCTGTTTCGGAGCCAAGGTTGGTAACGTCGATATGCGGTTAATTATTACACTTTTTGTGCTGCTATTTACGCAGCTCTTCTTCAATTTGGCGCACGCTGCGCCACAGGCACGTGTTTCTGCCGAGCAGCGCAAGAGTCACGTTAATGAAGCCCGGCCTGACGACCGCAAGAAAAAGAAAGCGGTGAAAGCCAATAAAAAAGTGAAGGCAGCCACCCCTCCGAAAACGCTAAAAACCAAACCAGCAACCTTAAAGACCGCAAAAAAAACCACCCGCGTTAAAACCAAAAGCCAAGCAACCAAAACAGCCAAGCTAAAAGTAACTCCGCCTAAAAAAGGCTATAAAAAAGGTTATGGTCGCCATCGTGAAGAAGGTAAAGCTACGGCAAAATTGGCTGGCCGCGAAAAGCCGTTGAAACTTTCCGCCGCTCACAAAAAACGCTACCAGCACGCCAAGCAAACAGCTATGGCCAAGCTGATGGGGCAAATGGGCAAACCCTACCGCTGGGGTGGGTCTTCACCTGGTACAGGCTTTGACTGCAGCGGCCTGATTTATTACGCGTACAAAGACGTGGTGAAAATCAAAATGCCGCGTACCGCCAACGAAATGTACCACCTGCGTGATGCAGCGCCGATCAAGCGTAATGAGCTGGAGAAAGGCGATCTGGTGTTCTTTCGCATCAACAACCGTGGCACCGCCGATCACGTTGGCGTCTATCTTGGTAACGGTAAGTTCATCCAGTCACCGCGCACCGGTGAAGAAATTCGCATCAGTCAGTTGGATAACGACTATTGGCAAAACCATTACATTGGTGCCCGCCGCGTAGTGACCCCTACCACCATCCGTTAACCTTTCACGGCTGAGCCAACTGCTCGGCCGTGCTCTCTATCACCCGCTGCAACTTTAAACAATCAGTCACTTGGCACACTTTGGATGTTCTTTTCCCTCCGAAAGTTGTTAAGATTAATAACCATAACAAAAGTGGTGCAATTGCGTTTTTCCGCCCTCGGCCCCTTAGGCCTGCAGCGTCGGAGAGGCGTATTGTCTATAAAAGGAGAAAGCAATGTCGTTTGAATTACCTGCATTACCATATGAGAAAAACGCTCTCGAACCGCACATTTCCGCAGAAACGCTGGAATACCACTATGGCAAGCACCATAACACCTACGTGGTTAACCTGAACAATCTGGTGAAAGGCAGCGAGTTCGAAGGCAAATCCCTGGTCGAGATCGTCAAGACCTCCACCGGCGGCGTGTTCAACAACGCCGCTCAGGTCTGGAACCACACCTTCTATTGGCACTGCTTATCACCGCAAGGTGGTGGCGAGCCAACGGGCGCAGTGGCAGAGGCCATCAATAAGTCATTCGGCTCCTTCGCCGCCTTTAAAGAGCAGTTCACCGATGCCGCCGTGAAAAACTTCGGCGCGGGCTGGACCTGGCTGGTGAAAAAAGCGGACGGTAGTCTGGCGATCGTCAGCACCTCAAATGCGGCAACCCCGCTGACCGGCGCAGACGTTCCGTTATTGACCGTTGACGTGTGGGAGCATGCTTACTATATCGACTACCGCAATGCGCGGCCAAAGTACCTGGAAAACTTCTGGGCGTTGGTTAACTGGGCGTTCGTGGCAGAAAACCTGGCTTAACGGCGGGTGACTAGCTAATAAGGCGCGGCATGAAGCTGCGCCTTTGTTTTTCTGCTACGGATCAGTTCAATGCGGCAATAAAACTGAACGCAATAATCATTGCCAAAGCACCCACGGTGGTGAGTAATGACATCTTCAAATTGGTATCCATATACAACTCCCTCTCAGATTGGCTTTTCCAGAGCATAAGCCACACAGTTTATACGTCAAATCATTTTCCCACAGTTCGTGATTAAAATCTTGTTATGCTTTCCCCGCTGATAATTACCGATTAGCTCTTCCACTTTTCTTCAATATGCGACAAAATCCGCAGTTCACAACTGCGTACCGATAAACTGCCCCTCCCTGTTCAAGCGATTTACGACTTCAGCACTAAAAACTCAGTTTTCGCTTATCTGGGGAAGGATCTACGCAGGCAAACGATTAACATCATACTTACATGCTGTAACATGTGGGTTTAGGAGTCATTTTTTACATGGCAACGATTAAAGATGTGGCCAAACGCGCTGGCGTTTCTACCACTACCGTTTCGCACGTTATCAATAAAACGCGTTTCGTCGCCGAAGATACCAAAACGGCCGTTTGGGCCGCCATCAAAGAGCTGCACTATTCACCTAGCGCGGTGGCCCGCAGCCTCAAGGTCAACCACACGAAATCGATCGGTTTGCTCGCCACCTCGAGCGAGGCCCCCTATTTTGCCGAAGTGATCGAAGCTGTGGAAAACAGCTGCTACAGCAAAGGCTATACCCTGATCTTGTGTAACTCGCACAATAATCTGGATAAACAGCAAGCCTATCTGGCAATGCTGGCGCAAAAACGCGTCGATGGCTTGCTGGTGATGTGCTCAGAATATCCAGATCAGCTACTGGGCATGCTGGAAGATTACCGTAATATTCCCATGGTGGTGATGGATTGGGGTACCGCGCGCGGAGACTTCACCGATACCATTATCGACAATGCCTTCGAGGGCGGTTACCTGGCAGGCCGCTACCTGATCGAACGTGGCCACCGTGACATCGGTGCCATTCCTGGTCAACTGGCGCGTAATACCGGTGGAGGTCGCCACCAGGGCTTTCTGAAAGCCATGAAGGAAGCCAACATCGAAGTGCGCGAAGAATGGATCGTGCAGGGGGATTTCGAGCCTGAATCTGGCTACAAAGCCATGCATCAGATCCTGTCGCAAAAGCATCGTCCAACCGCCGTTTTCTGTGGCGGCGATATTATGGCCATGGGGGCGATCTGCGCCGCCGATGAGCTGGGGTTGCGTGTACCGCAGGATATCTCGGTGATTGGCTACGACAACGTGCGTAATGCCCGCTACTTCACCCCGGCGCTGACCACCATTCACCAGCCGAAAGAGCGCCTGGGCGAGATGGCCTTTACCATGCTGTTGGATCGCATTATCAGCAAGCGTGAAGAATCGCAGGTGATTGAAGTACATCCAAAACTGATCGAGCGCCGCTCAGTCGCCGATGGTCCTTTTGTCGATTACCGCCGTTAACTCCTGTTGGGGCGCTGCAATACTGCGCCCGATTAACCACCCGGCTCCTCTTCACTGAGCCATTCCTGATTGAGCGTTTCGCTGTCGCCCAGATAGTCCAACAGCCAGGCCATGGCCGGAGACTGGGCGTTTTGCTGCCAGGTCAGGCAGCAGGCACTGGGCGGGAAAGGCTCATGCAGTGGCAACACTACCAATTCACCACTTTGTACCAACGGCAATACCCGATGCGCGGGTACCATGCCCACACACAGCCCGGCACGCAAACAATCTACCGCAGAAACCCAGTCCGGCACGGTCAATCGCCGCTGGTTATCCAGCGACCAGGTCACCCGCTTGGGTAAATTGCGCGAAGTATCTTCCAACAGCAACGAGGGATAAGGCCGTAGCTGTTCGTCGCGCAGCTTTCCTTGCAAGGCGGCGAGCGGATGTTTAGCATGTACTACACAGAGCCAATTCATAAAGCCCATATCGCGAAAGGCAAAACCGCCGCCCACCGGCACCGCACGCGTTGCACCAATGGCCATCTCAGCGCGGCCATCGACCAGCGCATCCCACACGCCGTTGAATACTTCCGGCTGCACCATCAGTTCTACGTCGGGGAAATGGCGATAAAAATCCAGCACCAGCTGGCGGCTGCGCTGGGGTTTGACGATCAGATCGACCGCAATCCGCAGTTGCCCGCGCCAACCGTTGGCCACCTGCTGACACTGTCGTCGGGTATCGAGCATTTTTTTGATAACAACTCGCGCCTCCTTAATAAACAGCGCCCCCGCCGGCGTGAGTTCCACATCGCGGTGACGGCGTTCAAACAGCGGCACCGCCAACCATTGCTCCAGTTGGCGCACCGTATAGCTCACAGCAGAAGGAACGCGGTGCAGCTCCTGTGCCGCCGCGCTGAAACTGCCGGTCCGCGCTACCGCATCTACCACATCGAGTGAATATTCAGACCACATATGTTTGCCTTCAAATTTTTTAACAGCACCTTGCAAATATTACCGTTTCACAAGCAGAGATCCAGCCGTATACACTTGCCGGCGCTTCAAAACCTGCGACAACATAATTTTAACGAGAAATAGCAATGCGAAATTTTGGATTTATGTTCTACCTGGCCGGCCTGAGTATGTTGGGCTATCTGGCTACCGATATGTACCTGCCCGCCTTTGGGGCAATGCAGCAGGATCTGCAAATCTCCGCTGGGGCAATCAGCGCCAGCCTGAGTATCTTCCTAGCAGGCTTTGCCTTTGCCCAGTTGCTGTGGGGGCCGCTGTCCGACCGTATTGGCCGTAAGCCCGTGTTATTGATTGGCCTAGCGCTGTTCGCCGTCGGCTGTCTCGGTATGCTTTGGGTCGAGAACGTGGCGCAACTATGGTCACTGCGCTTTATTCAAGCCATTGGCGTCTGTTCCGCCGCCGTCACCTGGCAGGCGATCGTGGTCGATCGCTACCGCGATGGCAAAGCCAACCGTGTTTTCGCCTCCATTATGCCGCTGGTCGCCCTCTCTCCGGCGCTGGCCCCACTGCTGGGTGCCTGGTTGCTCAACCATATGGGATGGCGGGCCATCTTCGCCGTGCTGTTGGGGATCACCGCCCTGCTGCTGATCCCCACCTTGCTGCTGAAAGATCGTAGCAGACTGGTACCTTCCGCCGATAAAAAGCCCAGCCTTGGCTTTATGCAGATCTTGAAATCCCCGGTGTTCAGCGGCAACGTGATGGTTTTTGCTGCCTGTTCTGCTGGCTTCTTCGCCTGGCTGACGGGTTCACCCTTTATCCTCGGCGATATGGGGTATAGCCCCAACGATATTGGCCTGAGCTATGTGCCGCAAACGCTGGCCTTCTTATTAGGGGGTTATAGCTGCCGTAGCGCCTTAAATCGCATCTCTGGCAAAACCTTGCTGCCGTGGTTACTGTTAGCTTACGGTGTCAGCATGGTGGCGTTGTATCTGATTGCCACGCTAAGTGAACCAACGTTGACCACTCTGCTGATCCCGTTCTGCTTTATGGCGTTAGTAAACGGTGCCAGCTATCCTATTTTAGTAGCCAATGCGTTGATGCCCTTCCCCAACAACAGTGGCAAAGCTGCTGCGCTGCAAAACACGCTGCAGTTGGGATTATGTTTTATCGCCAGCCTGTTGGTTTCGGCATTTATCGCCCAACCGCTGTTAGCCACGGCTACCGTAATGGTGGCTACCGTATTTTTGGCGGCCTTGGGATATCTGATCCAGCGTGGGAAAGGAACGGATGAAACGCAGGTGACACAGCAGGAGCATGCCGACTCCGTGTCATAATTATCTCTGTAAATAGTCACTTAATGAAAATTCTTGCCGAGCGCGATTTGCAGTTGAGTCTACGCCTCGGCAAGCCTATACTCAAAAACGACCTTTTAGAATAACAGTTATACTAAGTTCTTATTGCAGCAACTGCTGCGTACGTGGATGGCATCACACTTTATTTAAGGTTGCATTTACCCGCGTCCTTTGACGCAGGGAGTCTCTTAAATTTCCTCTGTTCAAGTCGAATTTCAGACACCACGGTGAATTTTTACCGTAGGTATACGTATGTCCCTGTAGAAATTGTCTACGCTAAATTCTGCAGGATCATAAGTCAGAAGAAGGTGATGGAGAAGCTATGAGTTCATCGTGTATAGAAGATCTGAGCATCCAGGACAACCATTGGTATCGTATCGCTCATGAAATGCTTAGCATGGCCGGCATTGAAATCAATGGTTCACGCCCTTTCGATATTCAGATCAATAATCCCAATTTCTTTAAACGCGTACTGCAAGACGGCTCTCTGGGGCTGGGCGAAAGCTATATGGACGGTTGGTGGGAGTGCGAACGGCTGGACATATTTTTTCAGCGGGTTGTCGCAGCTGGCCTGGAAAAGAAACTGCCCCACCACCTGAAGGATATCTTGCGTATTGCCGCCGCCCGCCTGACCAATCTGCAATCCCCAAAACGTGCCTGGATTGTTGGCAAAGAGCATTACGACCTGGGTAACGATTTGTTTACCCAGATGCTGGATCCCTATATGCAATATTCCTGCGGCTATTGGCAACAGGCCACGACGTTGGAAGAGGCACAAGAGGCCAAGCTACGGTTGATTTGCGAAAAACTGCACCTGCAGCCCGGTATGCGGGTATTGGATATCGGCTGTGGCTGGGGCGGTCTGTCTGCTTATGCGGCCAAGCACTACGGCGTTTCCATGGTGGGCGTCACCATCTCCGCCGAACAGCAGAAAATGGCGCAAGAGCGCTGTGCCGGGCTGGACGTGGAAATTCTGCTGCAGGATTACCGCGACCTCTACCAGCAGTTTGACCGCATCGTCTCGGTCGGCATGTTCGAACACGTTGGGCCGAAAAACTACCGAACCTATTTCGAGGTGGTGGAACGTAATTTAAAACCCGATGGCATTTTCCTGTTGCATACCATTGGTTCCAACGAGACCGATATGAACGTTGATCCGTGGATCAATAAATATATCTTCCCCAACGGTTGCCTGCCGTCGGTGAAACATATTGCCGAGGCCAGCGAAGGCCGTTTCGTCATGGAAGATTGGCATAATATCGGCGCAGATTACGATCGCACCCTGATGGCCTGGTATGAACGTTTCAAACAGAGCTGGCCACAGCTGGCATCGCGCTATTCCGAACGTTTTGAAAGGATGTTCAGTTATTACCTTAATGCCTGCGCAGGAGCGTTCCGCGCTCGCGATATTCAACTTTGGCAGGTGGTATTCAGCCCTAAAGGCGTCGAAGGCGGTCTGCGAGTTCCCCGCTAAAATCCTTTACCCCAACCCACAGGGTTGGGGTAAAGGGTTATTAACCGCAATAAACGCGAATGATTTTGTCTTCACTGTCACCCAGGAAGTTCAAGCGCTTTAGATTGAAGTCCATGGTTACCATAGAGTTATAAGGAATAGTTCGTACCTGCTGGGGAATATTGACCCCGTCCAACGCAGACAGCGGTTTACCCACATAATTCTGATACTGCGATGCACCACAGGTATCATCTTCAGCCTCGGCAGACTGTGAGTTCGCCTGTTCTGGGGAGCTTGAACAGGCGGTCAACGCCAACAGCGCCGCTAGCATCATCGTTTTCCCGTAAAACTTCACGTTTGGCTCCTATGTGTGGTTATTGGTGCAGGGTTATCAGACTTTGGGTACAGACGGCTTGGTGACAGCTAACGCAGCCTCACGATTAGCTAGCACACGCTCGACGGTATCCACCACCGCTTGAGTTTGCGGATCGATTTCGATATTGACCTTATCGCCCAGGCGCTTTTTACCCAGCGTGGTGCGCTCAAGGGTTTCCGGGATCAAATGCACACAGAAACGGTTATTGACCACCTCGCCTATGGTCAGGCTGATGCCATCGATGCCGATGAAACCCTTATGCAGCACATATTTCATCAAATCGATATTCGGCATACGCAGCCAGATCTGGCGATTATTTTCCGAGGTATAAATCTTGGTGACTTCCGCCGTACAGATAATATGCCCGGACATCAGGTGTCCGCCGATTTCATCGTTAAACTTGGCGGCTCTTTCCAGATTGACCACATCACCCAGTTTAAGATCGCCAAGATTGGTCAACCGCAGAGTCTCTTTGATCAAATCAAAGCTGACGCGATTGCCTGCGATCTCCGTGACGGTCAGACAGCAGCCGTTGTGGGCTACCGAGGCCCCCAACTCCAGCCCTGGTAACAGCTCATCAGGCATTTCAACAACGTGGGTACGGAAGTTGGGTTTTTCATCAATGGCAACCAGCGGGGCGGTGCCTTGTACGATACCGGTAAACATGTTGGCCTCTTCTTTATGACTATGTTCAACGCGCTGTAAGCAGTTTGCCCCAGTTACGGCAGAAAACCAAACGCACAGCGGCAAAAAAGCAGTGCTTGCCTAGTTTATATCCTGGGATTAGCGTCCTCAGCTAACTGCGCTGTAGTTTCAAGGCGACGAATAGAGACTCTTGGATTTCAAGCTACAGCTTGAAAGACGACGAGTATAACTATTTCTTTACAACCTTTGCTTAACCCCGACTAGCAGGTACAATCTTTTCGGCATATTCCGCAGTTTTTAGTTGTTGCTGATGCAGCGACACCCCTTCCCATAAATAATTAGAAAGGTGTATACGTGCAGAAGTACTTTATTGAGGCGCGTAGTTTATTGGCCCTCGCAATTCCGGTCATCATCGCGCAAATATCCCAAACCGCAATGGGCGTGGTCGATACCATCATGGCTGGCTCTTATAGCGCCACGGATATGGCCGCCGTTGCCGTCGGGACCTCTATCTGGCTGCCGACCATTCTGTTCGGCCACGGTTTACTGCTGGCCTTGACCCCGGTGATCGCCCAGCTCAACGGCGCGGGCCGCCGCGATCGTATCGCGTATCAGGTGCGCCAGGGCTTTTGGCTGGCATCGGGGGTTTCACTCCTCATTATCGCCGTGATTTATAACAGCCAGTTGGTGATCGACATGATGCACAACATCGATCCGCTGCTGGCTGAAAAGGCCGTTGGTTTCCTGCATGCCATTATGTGGGGAGCTCCCGGCTATTTGTTCTTCCAGGTCGTCCGTGGCCAGTGTGAAGGCTTATCCAAAACCAAGCCCGGCATGGTAATCGGTTTTTTGGGTCTGCTGATCAACATCCCGATCAACTACATAATGATTTTCGGCAAGTTTGGCATGCCGGAAATGGGCGGCGTCGGTTGTGGTGTCGCCACCGCCAGCGTGTATTGGATGATGTTCCTGATGATGCGCTGGTATGCCAAACGTGCATCCTCGCTGCGGGATATCAAGCTGGAGGAAGGCGCACGCCGTGGCCCTGACTGGCAGGCGTTAAAACGCCTGATCGGCATCGGTCTGCCGGTTGCCCTGGCCTTGTTCTTTGAGGTGACGCTGTTTGCCGTGGTGGCATTATTGGTTTCACCGCTCGGCATCGTTGCGGTTGCCGGACACCAGATTGCCCTGAACTTCAGCTCACTGATGTTTGTACTGCCACTGTCGCTCGGCGTTGGGGCCACCATTCGCGTTGGGCATCGTCTGGGCGAAGGCTCGGTAGAGGGCGCTCGGATTGCCGCCTATGCGGCAATTGCCGTCGGCATCGCCATGGCCAGTTGCTCGGCGTTGTTCACCGCCGCGTTCCGCGAGTCTATCGCCCTGCTGTATAACGATAACCCTGCGGTCGTGACCATGGCCTCCCATCTGATGCTGCTGGCGGCGATTTACCAGATATCCGATTCCATCCAGGTGATCGGTAGCGGTATTCTGCGGGGCTATAAAGATACCCGGGCGATCTTCTACATCACCTTTGTGGCCTATTGGGTTCTCGGATTGCCAAGCGGCTATCTGCTGGCGCTGACGGACTACATCGTGCCGGCGATGGGGCCAAGCGGATTCTGGTTCGGCTTTATTATCGGCCTGACCTTCGCCGCCATCATGATGGTATTGCGGATGCGTTGGTTACAGCGCCAACCCCCGGCGTTGATTTTGCAGCGTTCCACCCGTTAATAGCGTTCGCCGGTTTGTCCCAGGCAAACCGGCGAGTTCCTCGCCAGCCATTGCAGAAAAAACCGCCTTACTGCACATAAGCTCAGCAATCGCGTGAAATACCAAATAAAATTGCGTTTTTCCCCTTGCCAGCGGCCAGGTTGCTCGTTAATATTCGTCCCCGCTGTCAGCCATGACAGAGAGGAAAAAGATGCGTCTGTAGCTCAGTTGGTTAGAGCACCACCTTGACATGGTGGGGGTCGATGGTTCGAGTCCATTCAGACGCACCAAATTCCTGAAAGTAGCACAGTGCGTCCGTAGCTCAGTTGGTTAGAGCACCACCTTGACATGGTGGGGGTCGATGGTTCGAGTCCATTCGGACGCACCACTTCTTGTTTCGCTTCCCAGTATTATCTCTCGCCTAACGGCAACCCAATTTAACAGTAATACCGGACAGAGCGTCAGCCCGTCGCGTATCATCAGCGCAGTATCCTGATGGAGGTATTTTTGATGTCGGTTTTTAAATCACAGCTGCCGTTCGAACAACTCGACAATGGCCTCGCCCGCCGCCAAGGGCTAATGAGCGATGGGAGCACCGCCTGGGAAGTCAAGTTTGCCGCAGGCACCTTTGACCAACTGCAAAAACGTCCCTACCCCCAACACATCCGCGTCCTTTCTGGGATCTTTGAATTCACCGTCGGCAGTGACGTGCATACTCTGATGGCCCAGGAAACGTTGGCGATCCCTGCCGCTACCGTTTTTGGCTGTTTCTGTCTGGATGACGGAGTCCTGCTGGAAATCCAGCAAAATGTTTGAAAACGTGAACACAGTCACTTTATTTTTTTCGAAAACATAATCCGTTACAGTAATGCTAATTGCGCAACAAACCCGTAGGCAGGCGGCTTATTTGCGCCACATTTGCTGACTTTATGTACAAAACTGCCAACGACTGCGGTTTTTTGTTTTGTTTCCAGCCGCATAGCCTTATAATGCGCAACGTCTTTCAGTTGAATGGTTTCAGCCCTTGATCTGCGAAAACGCAATTACAAAAAATTCTCATCCTCGCTTTTTGCGCAGCCTACCCGCACCTGGGCATCGGCCGAATTTTTCCACCCCATTTCGACCAAGGTCACCTATCCTTAACTATGTTTTGCATTGCCAGGCACAACCCAAATCCCTTACCGATGGCCTAGCCGCTGGTACCGTTAGTTTTATAATCCATCACAACTTGCAGAAAAAATCGTCATGAAAAAGACCAAAATTGTTTGTACTATCGGCCCGAAAACCGAGTCGGAAGAAATGCTGACCAGCCTGCTGAACGCGGGCATGAACGTAATGCGCCTTAACTTCTCCCACGGCGATTATGAAGAACACGGTAACCGCATCAAGAACATGCGTGCGGTAATTGCCAAAACCGGTAAAAACGCCGGTATCCTGCTCGATACCAAAGGCCCGGAAATCCGTACCATGAAGCTGGAAGGCGGCGTTGATGCAACCCTGGTTGCTGGCCAGACCTTCACCTTCACTACTGACCAGAGCGTTATCGGCAACAAAGAGCGCGTTGCGGTGACCTACCCTGGCTTTGCTGCCGACCTGAAGATTGGCAACACCGTACTGGTGGATGATGGCCTGATCGGTATGGAAGTGACTGCGGTTACCGAAAGCGAAGTGATCTGTAAAGTACTGAACAGCGGCGATCTGGGCGAAAACAAAGGCGTTAACCTGCCGGGCGTATCCATTCAGCTGCCAGCGCTGGCCGAAAAAGACAAACGTGACCTGATCTTCGGTTGTGAGCAAGGCGTAGATTTCGTTGCGGCTTCCTTTATCCGTAAGCGTTCCGACGTGCTGGAAATCCGTGAGCACCTGAAAGCCCACGGCGGCGAAAACATTCAGATCATCTCCAAGATCGAAAACCAGGAAGGCCTGAACAACTTCGACGAGATCCTCGAAGCGTCTGACGGCATCATGGTAGCTCGTGGCGATCTGGGTGTTGAAATCCCGGTTGAAGAAGTGATCTTCGCGCAGAAGATGATGATCGAGAAGTGTAACCGCGCACGCAAAGTGGTTATCACCGCGACCCAGATGCTTGATTCAATGATCAAGAACCCGCGCCCTACCCGTGCAGAAGCCGGTGACGTTGCCAACGCCATCCTGGACGGTACCGATGCGGTGATGCTGTCTGGTGAAAGCGCCAAGGGTAAATACCCGCTGGAAGCCGTTACCATCATGGCAACCATCTGCGAACGTACCGATCGCGTGATGCCTAGCCGTATCGACACCCTGAACGACAACCGTAAACTGCGTATCACCGAAGCGGTGTGCCGCGGTGCGGTAGAAACTGCCGAAAAACTGGACGCGCCACTGATCGTGGTTGCTACCAGCGGCGGCAAATCAGCCAAATCCGTGCGTAAATACTTCCCTAACGCCGTGATCCTGGCGCTGACGACCAACGAAGTCACTGCCCGTCAGCTGATCCTGAGCAAAGGTATCACCACTCAGATGGTCAAAGAAATCGCTTCTACCGACGACTTCTACCGCATTGGTAAAGAAGTTGCTTTGGCGAGCGGCCTGGCACAGAAAGGCGACGTCGTGGTGATGGTTTCTGGTGCTCTGGTACCAAGCGGCACTACCAATACTGCCTCGGTTCACGTGCTGTAATAATAAACGTGACAACAAGTCTGTGACCCAAACGCCGCTAAGCGGCGTTTTTTTTATCTGCAATAACGCACTTTCAGAAAAACGCAACCATTAAAGCGGTTTATTTCGCCAATTTCATTTGAGAGTTGTCCCATAGAATCAGGCTGTTTTCCTTCGATTTTTTAACTATTTTGCAAAAGAAGATGCAAGTTTGAGCGAACGATCAAAATAAAGGGCCCTAATACAAAAAATTTATTCTCTTTCGAAAAAAGTTTGTGTAATACTTGTAACGCTACATGGAGATTAACTCAATCTAGAGGGTGTTATAATGAATCGTACTAAACTGGTACTGGGCGCGGTAATCCTGGCTTCTACTATGCTGGCTGGTTGCTCAAGCAACGCTAAAATCGATCAACTGTCTTCTGACGTTCAGACTCTGAACGCTAAAGTTGATCAGCTGAGCAACGACGTGAACGCAATCCGTTCTGACGTTCAAGCAGCTAAAGACGACGCAGCGCGCGCTAACCAGCGTCTGGACAACCAAGCACACGCTTACAAAAAGTAAGTTTGCTTCGGTTATTGAAAACGGTGCACATTGTGCACCGTTTTTTTTTGCCTATAAATAATCCCTGTACATCACCCCATCCAATACCTTAGGCACAAAAAAAAGGGCCAGGCTCAATGCCGGCCCCCATTACTTTCGCCCATCAGGGTTTAGTTCACCGAGCTAATCGGTGCACCAGTCTCACCAGAGGTATCAGCCCCCTCACCAGGGAGTGCTGTAGGCGGTGTAGTGACCTCGGAAGGGTCTTGCCCTACACTGACCAGCACTGGCATGCCAGAACGCCTTACGATGGCGCTGTCGAGCATTGCCTTATCGGTCTGTGGATCGGCAGCAAAGGCTTTCTGATTTTTAGAAAGCGCGATTGGCATGGTCTGCGGATCGTCACTGGCCACTCTGGACAATGGCTGATGCACTTCTACATAGCGTTTGCCGTCTGGCTCAACGGAGACTTTCAGCGGTTCATTGACGATTTGCACTCTGGTGCCTTGTGGCACCTGGTTGAACAGCGCTTCGATATCGTCCGGGCGCAGGCGGATACAGCCTGAGCTCACACGCATCCCGATACCAAAGTTGGCATTGGTACCGTGGATCAGGTATTCACCGTGCCCCATGGCCAGACGCATGGCAAACAGCCCCATCGGATTCTCAGGCCCGGCCGGTATTACCGCAGGCAAAGTCACGCCCTGTGACTGGTAGCGCTTGCGGATGTTGGCAGTGGGCGTCCAGGTTGGATTCGGGATCTTCTGGCTGACCGAGGTCACCTTCAGCGGCGTATTCATACCGGTCTGGCCAATACCGATCGGGTAGACGATCACCTTATCTTCCCCTTTCGGGTAATAGTACAAGCGCAGTTCCGCCAGATTGACCACAATTCCTTCACGTGGGGTATCCGGCAGCAGCATCTGTGTCGGGATCGTCAGCGCCGACCCCGGTTTAGGCAAATAGGGATCGGTACCCGGGTTGGCTTCCAGCATGCCCAATAGCCCAATCTTGTAGTCAGCCGCAATGGCTTCCAGCGAACGGCCATCGTTTGGCACGTTGTAAATCGTATTCTCACCAATCAGACGGCTGCCTGGCGGCGGCAATGGGTATTCGTTCGCACTGGCGGCCTGGGTGCCGGTCAGTACGGTGGCGAATAGCACGCCCATTAGAGTCAACGCACGTTTCATTCTGATCCCTATAGTTATTACGGTTCATTGCAAGGCTAGCGGTCACTGGCCAGCAGGTAAATAAGATAAATGCTCGTTCGATATTAGCAAGATCCGATTTAAAGGCAATAAATTGCAAAAAATCAACATGTTATAACGTAATCAAACGCAGGAATTGTCAATGACTCGTCAATGGGTAAGCGGCTGAAATATTTATGATTTATGGAAAAAAGGTGGGATTTGGCAGGAATTGTAAAGGCTCATTGACATAGCGTGCCATCAATAAGCCTTGGGATATCCTGTCAGGCGAGCTGGGCTGCTTTACTGCGAATAGCGCGGATCATCGCCTCCAAACCTTGAGAACGAGAAGGCGTCAGATGTTGGCTCAAGGCCAGTTCGCTGAAGAATGGGCGTATATCCAGATCGAGGATTTGCTGCGGCGTAAGCTCATGATAAACAATAAACACCACCGCCAGCAGCCCCTTGACGATAGCAGCATCGCTATCGCCATGAAACTCAACCTGCCCTTGCGCGTTGTTGCTCATCACGATCCAGACCTGGCTTTGACAACCGGAAATCAGGTTGGCCGCCTGCCGCTCACGTTCATCCAGCGGTGGCAACTGGCTACCTAGTTCGATCACATACAGGTACTTCTCTTCCCAGTTCAGGCAGCGGGAAAAATTACGCACCAATTTATCTTTGTCCGGCAAATGCGCCATGGGGCTCCCTTTAATGATTAGCCTAACAAGCTGTGGATGCGCTGCAAACCGGCGACCAGCCGGTCCACTTCCTGCCGGGTATTGTACAACGCCAGCGAGGCACGGCACATACTTGGTACCTGGTAGAACTCCATCAACGGCATGGCGCAGTGGTGCCCGGTGCGGATCGCAATGCCGTATTGATCCAGGAAACTGCCCACGTCGTAGGCATGATGTTCACCTAGATTAAAGGCAATCACGCCGTCACGCTGCGCAGGGCCATAAATCTTCAGCGTTGGCACCTGCTGCAATCCATCCAATGCGTAGCGCATTAGAGATTGCTCGTGATCGTGGATGTTTTCCAGCCCCAGAGCCTCGACATAGTCGATGGCAGCCCCCAGCCCCATCATACCCGCCGTATTAGGTGAACCGGCCTCAAAACGCCATGGCGGCGCTGCAAAGGTAGTACCTTGCGTCAGGCTGACCCTTTGGATCATCGCGCCGCCGCCTTCCCACGGTGGCATCTGTTCCAGCAACGACTGCTTGCCATACAGAATGCCGATACCGCTAGGCCCGTACAGCTTGTGGCCGGAGAACACATAGAAATCACAGTCTAGCGCCTGGACATCGATACGCTGATGCATTACCGCCTGAGCGCCGTCCACCAGCACTTTCAGCCCAGCAGCTTTGGCCACGGGAACGATCTCATGCAGTGGGTTGACGGTTCCCAACACGTTCGATACCTGGGTGATCGCCAACAGCTTGGTGGAGGCATCGATCAGGCCCGGCAGTTGTGCCAAATCCAAGGTACCGTCTGGCTGCAATGGCCAGACACGCAGCGTGATGCCTCGCTCCTGCGCCAGCATTTGCCACGGCACAATGTTGGCGTGGTGCTCCATCTCGGTGATGATGATGCTGTCGCCCGCCGTCAGCAGATGGCGGCCAAAGCTGTTAGCCACCAGATTGATGCCTTCGGTGGTGCCTTTGACGAACACGATTTCTTCCGCCGAGCCCGCATTGATAAAGCGCGCCACTTTCTCACGCACGCCCTCCATCTGCTGGGTAGCTTCGGCGCTCAACGTATGAATGCCGCGGTGAACCGCGGCATAACCGTGACAGTAGAAATCCAGTTCGCGATCAATCACGCTCTGCGGTTTCTGCGCGCTGGCAGCACTGTCCAGATAAGCCAACGGTTGCCCATTGACCTCCCGAGCCAGCAGGGGAAAATCACTACGTACCCGTTCTAGGGGATAACTCATGCCGCCTCCCGGGGTAAACGATCGGCGATACGAGCCAGCACCAACTCCCGTATGACCGGGTCGGAAATGCCCTCTGTCAGTTCAGCGGCAAAGGCAAAGATGATCACCTGCTGCGCCGCGTGCTTATCAATACCGCGCGATTGCAGATAGAACAGCTGTTCTTCATCGATCCGGCCCACGGTGGCACCGTGGCTGCATTTGACATCATCGGCGTAGATTTCCAGCTGCGGTTTGGTATCGACCTCCGCCACCTTGCCCAACAACAGGTTGTGGTTGTTCATCTGGCCGTCGGTTTTGATCGCGTGTTGCGCGACCTTGATCATGCCGTTAAACACTGCTTTGGCCCGATCGCTGACCACCGTTTTGTGCAGTTGGCGGCTTTCACAGTAGCCTTTGTTGTGTTCCAGATAGGTACGGGTATCGCATACCTCTTTACCTACCGGCAGCACCAGGCTGTTGATGACCAGATTGCTCCCCTCACCGTTTAACTGCGCACTGGTGTGGTGGCGTGTCAGCCCCGCCCCCAACAGGAAGCTATCGCTTTTAACACGCGCATCGCGGCCAACCAGCAGGTCGTTATGGGCAAAGTGGTAACTGGCCTGGCTCTCGAACGCCAGTTTGCAATGATGCAGCTCGGCATTATCACCCACCGTCACGGTCAAGCGCGCACCGGTGAAGTGGGCCGCAGCGCTGACGCTGGCATAGTGTTCGATGACCGAAGCTCGTGCACCACTCGCAATCTCGATATGGTGCCGGTGATGCAGCGTATTCACTTCTCCGGGCTGCTCGCGCCCGGAGCTGAGATGCAACAGATAGAGCGGTTTAACCGGAGCTTTGCCCGCCGCCAGGCTAATCACGCTGGTTTCCTGCGCCAGGCTTTCGGTCAAATGCAGAAAGATTTCTGGCTGGATCGGCTCCGGCAGCGCTATTGGCGCATCATAGGTCACCCTGTTCAACTGGTAGTCACCAAGATCCTCATCGCTCAATTGCGGACATAAGCGCCCATCGACAAACACCAAGCGATACGCATCAATCTTCAACGCTAACTGGTCACGCTGCTCCTCGCTAATCACGTGGTCTACGGGCTCCAGAAACTGCTGCTCCAGCAAACCTTCCAGCGGGGTATATTTCCAGTTTTCCTGCTTGCGAGTCGGCCAGCCTTGGCGCAAAACCTGCTGCCAATGGGCTAACGCATGCGCAGACTGCTCGCCGCCGCGCGCTTCGAACAGGCTGTACATCTGCTGTAGTGCCCGTGAATTACTGTTGGTCGGAAAGCCAGCCATAGCCCTGCTCCTCCAACTGTTTCACCAATGAGAAATCACCAGACTTCACGATGCGCCCCTGGGAAAGCACGTGAACGTAATCCGGTTTGATGTAATCAAGAATGCGCTGATAGTGGGTGACAATAATAAAGGCACGCTTGCCGTCACGCAGCGAATTGACGCCGTTGGCGACGATCTTCAGGGCATCGATATCCAGCCCGGAATCCGTTTCATCCAGAATGCACAGCTCCGGCTCCAGCGCGGCCATTTGCAGAATGTCGTTGCGTTTCTTCTCGCCGCCGGAAAAACCGACGTTGACCGAACGGGTCAACAAATCTGCTGGCATATTCAGCAACTCGATCTTCTGTTCGATAAAGTCGGCGAAGTCGAAGCGATCCAGCGCCTCTTGGCCACGGTAATTACGCACCGCATTCACCGAGGTCTGCAGGAAGAAATGGTTGCTGACGCCGGGGATCTCTACTGGATACTGGAACGCCAGGAATACGCCCTCACCGGCCCGATCCTCAGGAGCCAGCTCCAGCAGATCTTTGCCTTTAAACGTCACTTCCCCTGCGGTGACCTCATACTCTTCCCGGCCAGCCAGCGTGGCGGAAAGCGTGCTTTTGCCGGAGCCGTTGGGCCCCATAATGGCGTGCACTTCGCCCGGTTTGATGTCCAGGCTCAGCCCCTTGAGGATCTCATTACCTTCGGCGCTGACGTGCAAATTCTTGATACTTAACATGCTGTGTCCTCTAATCGCGCTGCTGCGCTATAAATACGGGTGCTTAACCGACGCTGTGTTCCAGGCTGATAGCCAGTAACTTCTGTGCCTCTACGGCAAACTCCAGCGGCAGCTCGGAGAACACGTCCTTGCAGAAACCATTGACGATCATCGAGATGGCATTATCTTCGCTGATGCCCCGTTGCAGGCAGTAGAACAGTTGGTCGTCACCGATTTTCGAGGTGGTAGCCTCATGCTCAAGCTGGGCGCTGTTATTGCGAGTTTCCACATAAGGGAAGGTATGCGCCCCGCTGTTGGGCCCGATCAGCATCGAATCGCACTGGGTAAAGTTACGGGCGTTTTCCGCTCCAGGCAGGATTTTCACCAGCCCACGATAGGTATTTTGGCTGTGTCCGGCGGAGATCCCTTTGGCAATAATGGTCGACTTGGTGTTTTTACCAATGTGGATCATCTTGGTGCCGGTATCCGCCTGTTGGTAGCCGCTGGTCAGCGCCACCGAGAAAAACTCACCGATCGAGTTGTCGCCCTGCAAGATCACGCTTGGGTATTTCCAAGTGATGGCTGAGCCGGTTTCAGACTGTGTCCAGGACATTTTGGACCCTGAGCCTTCACACAGCGCACGCTTGGTGACGAAGTTAAGAATACCGCCTTTGCTTTCGCCGCCGCCGGAGAACCAGTTTTGCACCGTGGAATACTTCACTTCGGCGTCTTTATGCAGGATCACTTCAACCACCGCCGCATGCAGCTGATAGCTGTCGCGTACCGGCGCTGAGCAGCCTTCGATGTAGCTGACATAACTGCCTTCATCGGCAATCAGAATGGTGCGTTCAAACTGGCCGGTTTTCGCGGCGTTAATACGGAAATAGGTGGAAAGCTCCATTGGGCAGCGTACGCCCTTCGGCACGTAAACAAAGGTGCCGTCGGAAGCCACCGCAGCGTTGAGTGCGGCAAAGAAGTTGTCGTTATGCGGCACCACTCGGCCCAGATACTTACGTACCAAGTCTGGATGGTCGTGAATGGCCTCACCGAACGAGCAGAAGATCACCCCGCTCTCCGCCAGCTTTTCACGGTAGGTGGTCGCGACGGAAACCGAGTCGAAAATGGCGTCTACCGCGACTTCGCTACCTTCACGCACCGGTACACCTAGCTGATTAAACGCCAGTTCAACTTCGCTGGTCAGGTAGCCGTTTTCCGAACTGGCACCAGGCTGCTGCTCCGCCCCAGGCTGAGAACCGCAGGAGTCATCACAGCTGCCGCAGGACGGCGCTGAATAGTAGCTGTAATCCTGATAGTTCAGCTTGTCATAGTTGGCTTTCAGCCAGTGTGGCTCTTCCATTTGCAGCCAGGCACGGTAAGCCTCCAGGCGGAATTCCAGCATCCACTCGGGTTCGTTACGCTTGGCCGAGATGGCGCGTACCACCTCTTCGTTGATACCTTTGGCCAACTCATCGGTGGCCAGTTGGGTAAAGAATCCTTCCTTGTAGCGACCTTCGCTGACCCAAGCCGGTACATCTTTCGCTGTTTCTACGTTGCTTCGTGTCATGTTGATTGCATCGCTTAAACGCCAAAGCTCTCACCGCACCCGCAGGCGTTCTGAGCTTTAGGGTTATTAAATTTGAACATCTGATTCAGCCCTTCCCGAACAAAATCTACCGTGGTGCCATCGATAAACGGCATCGCTTTGAGCGGCACGAACAGCTTGGCCCCGTCGCGTTCGAACAACAGATCGTCGCTGGCCGGTTCGCGGGTCAAATCCAGTACGTAGGCAAAGCCCGCACAGCCAGATTGTTTGACGCCGAGTTGCAGCCCTTTCACCTGAGCATCCTGCTGCATGAGTCTGATTATCTGCTTCACCGCGCTGTCGCTCAGCGAAATGCCTTGCCAGACGTTGTCTGCCAAGGAAAAAGTACCAACATCTTCCGTATGCATATGGCCTACCTCACATTCGTGTTTTACTACAGCCGATCTGGCTTACCGCCCATGTTAGTGATAATGATTATCACTTCAACCGTTTGTTTTGCGGGGGTATTTACCAAACGCCCGGATTTACGCTCGGCAACACGATAAATCGATGGCGCATCCAGGCAAAATAGACACGGGGATAATTTTTATCCCTCTGAATTCATTGCAATTCATCATATCTCGTACGGCTTATCCCGCTGCCCCGACAAGGTTATAGCGCCGGATAAGTCGTCTGTTTTAAACATTCATAGAAAATACCTATTTCTGCATTTTGTCTGTCTGAAAAATGCCTTTCCCTGCTTTAAGTCTAGTCGCTCGCGTGTTTTTAGCCCGTGGCGGTCAAAAGACCCACAACAGAAAAAAAACTGAGGGGAGCATTGATCATCGCCACAGCTGCAAATA
Organism: Serratia sp. NCCP-200; assembly: GCF_059697885.1. NCBI lineage: Bacteria > Pseudomonadati > Pseudomonadota > Gammaproteobacteria > Enterobacterales > Yersiniaceae > Serratia > Serratia sp. NCCP-200. The sequence goes on along the minus strand of NZ_BAAKUJ010000003.1, from coordinate 350,643 downwards.
TGATAATGATTATCATTAAGCTTTAATTGGGCGTGGACCTATGGCTATCTCGATGAATGCGTGGCTGCTGGGCAAAATTGATGAATACAAGTTCAACATCCGTGATGCCACGGTGGATTTCTATATGGCGGAAGCGGCGCTACAGCGGCCGGAATGCAACATCAATCATCTGAAGCGTTACAACGGTGTCAGCCTTGGCATGGCGAATTTATGCCTGGAAAATGGCGATGACGAGAGTTATCTGCATGCGCTGAGCAAACTGCATAACCGGCTGATCGTCGAGATCAACAACCCACAGCGCTGTCAGCTGTTCCGCGTGCAGTGCTATCATTTTGCCCGGCATACGCTAACGCTGATTTGCCAGAAATATTCGATGGAAGGCGGCTGGGACAAGGCTACCGCTTTTCAGAAGGATTTTGTGAAACGGGTACCGTTCCAACTGTAACGTTTGCCCCGCAGGCGATAACCTGCGGGGTAGGTATTACTCCAATACTGCCGTGGTCAGCCGCGAGGTACAGCACAGGCGATCGCGATCGTCGAAGATCTCGATCTGCCAGACCTGATTGCGGCGGCCAGCGTGTAACGCACGACAAACCCCGCGCACCTGCCCTTTAAATACCGCGCGCAGGTGGTTGGCGTTAATCTCTAACCCCACCACCTTTTGTTCCCCTTCGGTGCACAGATACCCTGCCATTGAGCCCATCGACTCGGCCAGCACCACCGAAGCCCCACCGTGTAACAGGCCAAACGGCTGGGTAGTGCGGTGATCGACGGGCATCACCGCCTCTAAATAGTCATCTTCCAAGCGGGTAAACTGAATGCCCACATGGGCCACCATGCATCCTTCACCGCTTTGGTTGAGTTGTTCCAGCGTTGTTTCACGTTTCCACAGCTTCACGCAATCATCTCCAGAAGTGCCTGTAATGGATGCCGCACGCCATTGCCTTCAATGCGTTTTACCTGGCTGCGGCAAGAATAACCGGTCGCCAGACAGCGTTGCCTTGGCAAACGCTGTAGCGCCTGATGCCATGATAGCTCATAAATCCCCAGGGAATTTTGCAGATTCTTGGCTTCGTGACCGTAAGTGCCCGCCATGCCACAGCAACCCACGCTGACGTTTTCCAACTTGGCGCCAAAACGGGCAAAGATGGCAGCCCACTGCTGGGTACTCGCCGGTAATGCAGTAGTTTCGGTACAGTGGCCAAACAGATACCAGGCTTCCCCGGTGGCAGGCTGTTCCGCTCGTTCTGCCAGCAACTGTTGCAACCACTCATGAACCAGTTGCACCTGGAAATTACCCCGCTCGGCCCCGAGAATTTCTTGATACTCGTCGCGATAACACAGCACCAACGCCGGATCGACACCCACCATCGGCATCCCCAGTTTGGCTACCCGGTTAAGAAAGTCCGCTGTCTTGCGCGCCGTTTTGGCAAAGCGCGTCAGGAACCCTTTGATATGCTGTGCCTTGCCGTTCGGTGAGAAAGGCAACAGCACCGGCTTGTAGCCCAGCTTTTCCACCAGCCGTACAAAGTCTGCCACAACCTGGGCATCGTAATAACTGGTAAACGGATCCTGCACCACCAGCACATGCTGTTCGCGCTGGCTTTCGCTCAATGCTTCCAACTGTTCAAGCGTCATGCTGAACGCGCTATGGCCCGACAGTTGTTGGCGTAACGTTGGGCTGGATAGCAATGGTAAATCCACCATACCGATGCTGCTGCGGCTCAGTTCGCGCACCCATGGCTGCTTGAAGAAGAAGTTGAACACCTTTGGCGCTTTGGCCATCAACGGGGTATAGCTCTCGACGCCAGCGACCACGTAGTCACGCATCGGGCGCAGATAGCGGGTGTGGTAAAGCTGCAGGAAGCGCGAACGGAAGCCCGGCACGTCGATCTTGATCGGGCACTGGGTCGAACAGGCTTTACAGGCCAGGCAGCCAGACATCGCTTCTTTGACTTCATGGGAGAAGTCATATTCGCCCTTGCCTGCATGCCAGCTATTACGGGTTTTCTCAACCAGAGTGCGGAAGCTGAGGCGCTGCTGCGGCAACTGCTTTTCCAGTGCGACGGGGTCCACGCCCTGCTCTGCCAATAACCGTAACCATTCGCGCACCAGGGCCGCACGGCCTTTCGGCGAGTGGATCCGATTCGCGGTGATCTTCATCGATGGGCACATCGGGCTGTGGACATCAAAGTTGAAACACAGTCCGTTGCCGTTACACTCCATCGCGCCACGGAACGAGGTGCGGACATCGATGGGGATGCGGCGATCCAACGTGCCACGTTTCACCGCATCGACTTTCATCATCACGGCATCTACGCCCAGCGGCGGGCAGATTTTCCCCGGATTGAGGCGATTGAGCGGGTCAAACGCGGCCTTGATGCGGCGCAGTTCTTCATAGAGCTCCTCGCCGAAGAACGCCGGGCTATACTCCGCCCGGAAGCCCTTCCCGTGTTCTCCCCACAACAGGCCGCCATACTTGGCGGTTAACGCCACCACCTGGTCAGATATTTGCTTCATCAGCACTTCTTGCTGGGGATCGCACATATCTAAGGCCGGGCGCACATGCAGCACACCAGCATCAACGTGGCCGAACATACCGTAGCTCAGGTTATGGCTATCCAACAGTTGGCGGAACTCGGTGATATAGTCAGCCAGGTGCTGCGGCGGCACGCAGGTATCTTCAGCAAACGGGATGGGCTTGGCCTGCCCTTTGGCGTTACCCAGCAACCCAACCGCCTTTTTGCGCATATTGTAGATGCGCTCAATGCCGGTCAAATCGCCGCAAATCTGATAACCGATCACACCAGCCTGTTGCTCGGAGATCAGATCGTCCAGACGCTCGCACAGCGCTTCCATCTGGCCGTCGATCAGTTCCTTATCATCACCGGCAAACTCAACGATGTTCAACCCGAGCATCTCTTTATCGGGCACGTTGGTGATCAGTTCGCTGACCGAGTGCCAGACGATGTCTTCGCGGGCCAGATTCAGCACCTTGGAGTCGATGGTTTCCACCGACAGCGCCTTGGCTTCCACCATAAAGGGCGCATTGCGCAGGGCCGAATCGAAAGAGTCATATTTGACGTTTACCAGCCGCCGCACCTTCGGCAGCGGTGTGATATCCAGCCGCGCTTCGCTGATAAAGGCCAAGGTCCCTTCGGCACCGGTAAGAATGCGGGTCAGATCGAAGGTTTGCAGATCGTCGCTCAGCACGTGGCGCAGATCGTAGCCGGTGAGGAAGCGGTTAAGCTTGGGGAATTTTTCCAGGATCAGTGCGCGTTGCTCGCGGCAACGGTTCAGCACGGTGTGGTAGATCCGCCCCTCTGGCGTATCTTCCTGGGCAATCGTTTCCGCCAGCGGCGTCGGCATGGCGCGAGTGTCGATCATTTCGCCCCCCAGCAACACCGCCCTGAGCCCCAGCACGTGGTCTGAAGTTTTGCCGTATACCAGCGAGCCCTGGCCAGACGCGTCGGTATTGATCATGCCGCCCAGGGTCGCGCGGTTGCTGGTGGAAAGCTCCGGCGAGAAGAAATAGCCGAACGGCCGCAGATACTGGTTAAGCTGGTCTTTAATCACCCCGGCTTCTACCCGCACCCAACCCTGCTCGACGTTGATGTCCAGAATGCGGTTCATGTAGCGCGACATATCAACCACAATGCCGGTGTTAAGTGCCTGCCCATTGGTGCCGGTGCCGCCACCGCGCGGGCTGAAGGTGAGCGCCTTGAAGCGCTCCTCGTCGGCCAGCCGGGCGATAAGCGCCACATCGGCGGTTGAGCGAGGAAACACCACCGCATCGGGCAACAGTTGATAAATGCTGTTGTCCGTCGCCATCGTCAGCCGATCGGCATAGCTAGTGGCGGTATCGCCGTTGAATCCGCTCTGTTTTAACGCGGCCAAAAAGTCCAGCACCCGTTGAACGAGGCCGGATGCCTGAGAAATTTGTGGGATCATTCGCTTGTTTGACTCTGTCTGCTCTTAATTGCTTAATCGGGCCCGGAACTGGCCCTCCCCTGTCTTTTATTATCACGATAACCGCAAGGGCCGTTTCCCGCCCCTGCATCATCGCTATCTACCTCATAATGGCGGGTGTTTTGCCGCTTGTACATCCTGAATTTGGCATTATTTGGCGGGGAAAATGATAGCGCAGCCGATGGCTACGCTTTAAATAGTGAAAGGTGGTACCGAAAATGACGTTCCACGGCAAAATGTGCTACTGACTGTGAAAGTTGCCAAAAATGCTCCATGATAAAAGGGTACCAAGGAATTAACTCACTAGGATGAAAACGCATTCATGACACAACCGCAACGCCGCTACGATTTACCGACGATAATTTTTGGTGTGCTGTTTATCGCCATTATGATCGTCGCCAGTTTTTGGGTGATTCAACCCTTTATTCTGGGATTTGCCTGGGCATCGATGGTGGTGATCGCCACCTGGCCGGTATTGATTAAACTGCAGAGCCTACTTTGGGGCCGCCGGTCGCTGGCAGTGGTGGCGATGACTATCCTGCTGCTCTTGCTGTTTGTGCTGCCTATTGCCCTGCTGATCAGCAGCGTGGTGGATAACAGCGCGCCAATCGTAGCCTGGGTGAACTCGCCGGGCCAGCTCCACGTTCCACAGCTGGAGTGGCTGCGCTCCATTCCGGTGATTGGGCACAAAGTCTATAACAGCTATCATCTGTTGGTGAACACCGGTGGTAACGCTCTGGTGGCCAAAATTCAACCTTACTTCGGCCAGACCGCCACCTGGTTTGTCACCCAGGCAGCACATATTGGCCGTTTCCTGATCCACTGCTCGCTAATGTTACTGTTCAGCGCCTTGCTGTACGCCCGCGGTGAGCAGGTTGGCATGGCGATCCGCCATTTTGCCGTACGCCTTGCTTCCACTCGGGGCGACGCGGCCGTGTTACTGGCCGGGCAAGCGATCCGTGCAGTCGCGTTAGGCGTGGTGGTCACCGCATTGGTGCAGTCGATCCTGGGCGGCATTGGGCTGGCCGTTTCCGGGATTCCGGCGGCCACCTTGCTGACCGTAGTGATGTTCGTCTTTTGCCTCGCCCAACTGGGGCCATTGCTGGTCTTGATCCCGGCCATTATCTGGCTGTACTGGACCGGTGATACCACCTGGGGCACAGTGCTATTGGTGTGGAGCTGTGTGGTCGGAACTCTGGATAACTTCCTGCGCCCGGCGCTAATCCGCATGGGTGCCGACCTGCCGTTGATTCTGATCTTGTCAGGCGTTATCGGTGGCCTGCTGGCCTTCGGGATGATTGGCCTGTTTATCGGCCCAGTCGTGCTGGCGGTCTCCTATCGGTTGGTGAGCGCCTGGGTGAACGAAGCTCCGGAGCCCACCGCCGATCTTGAAGAAGTCGCTAAAGATTTAGAACAGTTGTGATCCCTACATCGCCTGCTCATTCATTGGGCAGGCGATTAATCAAAATATTCCCATTCCCCACCGCATCGTTCCCGATAATTATTCTGCTGACTCACCTGCTGCAATAATAGATGCCATTCAAGTACCTGTTCTCACAATGAACCATTACAAACCAGGCTGTTTGATTGGGACGATTCTTAATGACGCGCGCCAGATAACTGCCTAGTATGAAACTCTATCTTGCTGAAAATCATTGCTTTCCATGCATTGTTTGCCAGTCAAGTCAGCTAACAAGGTAACCTCGAATCACTGAATTGCTGTGTGTAGTCTTTGCCCGTCTTTTGATGGGCTTTTTTTTGTGCAAAATAACCCGCCAATATAAAAAAACCGCCAGGTTTAACCGGCGGTTTTATGTTTTCAATAGACGTTGTTATTCAGGTTTACTTTCTTTGTGACAAATTAACCCAGGTCTGCACCACGGTATCCGGGTTAAGCGACAGGCTATCAATCCCCTGATCCATCAGCCACTCGGCAAAGTCCGCATGGTCTGACGGGCCTTGTCCACAGATGCCGACATATTTGCCGTGACGCTTGGCCGCCTGGATCGCCATGGAAAGCAGCGCCTTGACCGCCTCATTGCGCTCGTCAAACAGCTCAGAGACCACTCCGGAATCGCGATCCAGCCCCAGCGTGAGCTGCGTCATATCGTTGGAACCGATAGAGAAACCATCAAAGTGCTCAAGGAACTGATCGGCCAGCAAGGCGTTGGAAGGGATCTCACACATCATAATCACTTTCAGCCCGTTCTCGCCGCGCTTCAACCCTTGACGCCCCAACTCTGCCACCACGGCCTCCGCCTGAGCCACGGTACGCACAAACGGCACCATCACCTCAACGTTGGTTAGGCCCATCTCATTACGTACCCTCTTCATCGCGGCACATTCCATGGCGAAGCAGTCTCGGAAGCTGTCCGCCACGTAACGACCCGCGCCACGGAAACCTAGCATCGGGTTTTCTTCGTGCGGCTCATATTTCTCGCCACCTACCAGGTTGGCGTATTCGTTAGATTTAAAATCGGAAAGGCGCACAATCACGCGCTTCGGCCAGAATGCCGCGCCCAACGTGGCGATCCCTTCAGTCAAACGACCGACATAGAACTCGACCGGATCGTCATAGCCCAACATCAGCGTTTTTATTTCTGCCTGCAGCTCTGGGGTTTGCTGGTCGAACTCCAACAGGGCACGCGGGTGTACGCCGATCATGCGGTTGATAATAAACTCCAACCGGGCCAGCCCTACGCCTTCATTTGGCAAGCGAGCGAAGTCGAACGCACGGTCAGGGTTTCCGACGTTCATCATAATCTTCAACGGAAGTTCCGGCAGTTCAGTGACTTCCGAGCTTTGCACGCTGAATTCCAGCATGTCGCTGTAGACAAAGCCGGTGTCGCCTTCGGCGCAGGAGACGGTGACTTTCTGCCCTTCTTTCAGCAGGTCCGTTGCGTGGCCACAGCCTACAACGGCAGGGATCCCCAGTTCACGGGCAATGATCGCTGCATGGCAGGTACGCCCACCACGGTTGGTTACGATCGCTGCCGCCTTCTTCATGATCGGTTCCCAATCCGGGTCGGTCATGTCGGTGACCAACACGTCGCCCGGCTCGATGCGATCCATTTCGCTGATATTGTGGATGACCTTCACCGGGCCTGCCCCAATACGATGGCCAATGGCTCGCCCTTCTACCAGCACGGTGCTGTTACCGTTCAGTTGGTAGCGTTCCATCACCTGCTCATTGGAGCGCACGGTTTCTGGCCGCGCCTGGACTATCAGCAGCTTGCCGGTGTGGCCGTCTTTGGCCCACTCGATATCCATCGGGCGGCCATAGTGTTTTTCGATTAACAACGCCTGATGTGCCAGTGCCTGGACTTCATCATCGGTCAAAGAGAAACGATTGCGTTGCTCTTCTGGCACATCTTCGATACGGACCTGCTTGCCGTGATCCTGTGAAGGTGCATACACCATGCGGATTTTTTTCGAGCCAAGGTTGCGGCGCACAATGGCCGGTTTGCCCTTCAGCAGCGTCGGTTTATGGACATAAAACTCATCCGGGTTGACCGCCCCTTGCACCACCATTTCCCCCAGACCGAACGCCGAGGTAATAAATACCACCTGATCAAAGCCGGACTCGGTATCAATGGTAAACATGACCCCAGAGGAAGCCAGGTCGGAGCGCACCATGCGCTGTACACCGGCGGAAAGTGCCACGCCACGGTGATCGTAACCCTGATGCACACGGTAAGAGATGGCCCGGTCGTTAAACAGAGAGGCGAAGACGTGTTTGATCGCCACCATCACCGCATCAATGCCCTGCACGTTGAGGAAGGTTTCCTGCTGGCCAGCAAACGAGGCGTCTGGCATATCTTCGGCCGTGGCGGAAGAACGCACGGCAAAGGAGGCTTCGCTTTCGCCCTCGGACAGTTGTTGGTACGCCAGGGTAATTTCACGTTCAAATTCCGCGTGGAAAGGCGTATCGATCACCCATTGGCGAATTTGTGCACCGGCCTTGGACAGTTGAGCAATATCGTCCACGTCAGTCTGATCCAGCAGCTGATAAATGCGCTGGTTAACCCCACTTTGCTCAAGAAAATCGTTAAATGCCTGGGCGGTGGTGGCGAAACCGTTGGGTACGGCCACGCCCAAATCGGAGAGATTGGTGATCATTTCACCGAGGGAGGCATTTTTGCCACCGACACGGTCAACGTCGTGCATGCCAAGCTGGTTGTACCAAAGCACATTACGCAAGTCTGGGCCATTGTTAGACATCGAGACAATCCTTATTGCTATCAGTAGGGTATTGACGGATTTTTGACTGGTACCGCAAAAACGGCACCCACCCACACTAGCACAATGATCCATAGACAATGGACAGGTGAATCGATCAAGCCAATGAAGAAAATAGCAATTAAGAGAATTCCAGCGAACGCAATTTTATTAGGGATCGTTCCCTAACTGGCTAAAAGCTTACAATTCAACAAATTATGTATTATTTAAACTTTCGCTTAAATACCCGTATTTTTAGTGTTTAATTTGACGAAAATAGCGCCAATTTACGTCGGAGCAGGTAGTTAAAATAGCACCATTCATTTTATTAAAAATGAAATCTAGTTTTATTAAATATATTCAATTGCCGCGAATGATCCCCAGCGTCACAAAATTTCTGTCCTCCTCTTTACCGTATGTGGGTATGCAGACCATGATGTTGCTATCAGTCGTTTCAGGCATTAAGGAGTTCTGGGTGGAAAGAAGCGTTTTTTATATCTCGGATGGCACGGCCATTACCGCCGAAGTTTTGGGGCACGCGGTGCTGTCACAGTTTCCCGTCAAGGCCACCACTTTCACTCTGCCCTTTGTGGAAACCGAAGCGCGTGCGCGGGGCGTATGCCAGCAGATCAATGATATTTACCAGCAGACCGGGGTGCGCCCACTGGTGTTCTATTCGATTATCTCGCCGGAAGTACGCCAAGTGATCACTCAAAGTGAAGGATTCTGCCAGGATATCGTGCAAGCCCTGGTCGGCCCGCTACAGGGGGAATTAGCGGTGGATCCAACGCCGGTACCTAATCGCACCCACGGACTGACGGAAAACAACCTGGGCAAATATGACGCCCGGATCGCGGCTATTGAATACACTCTGGCCCATGATGACGGCATATCGCTGCGCAATCTTGATCAGGCGCAGGTGATCCTGCTCGGCGTATCCCGCTGCGGTAAAACCCCCACCAGCCTTTATCTGGCGATGCAATTTGGTATCCGCGCGGCCAATTATCCGTTTACTGCCGATGATATGGATAATTTGCAACTACCCGCCGCGCTAAAACCGTTTCAACATAAATTATTTGGGTTGACCATCAACCCAGAGCGGTTAACGGCGATCCGCGAAGAACGGCGCGAAAACAGCCGTTACTCTTCCCCGCGCCAATGCAGGATGGAAGTTGCCGAGGTGGAAGCGCTGTTTCGCAAAAACCAGATCCGCTATCTCAATACCACCAACTATTCGGTGGAGGAGATCTCCACCAAAATCCTCGATATCCTCGGTATGAGCCGGAGGATGTTCTGATACTAGGGGCTGGCGGATAGTCGTCTATGCCCCCTCTTTTGTGCTTTTTTACCGGTTTTAATCAGCCGATCACAATCTCTACGGTTGAAATCAGCCGTTTTTGCGTTATTGTGATCGCCATCACTTCCCGGTATTCCTGCCGTCGCGAAGAACAGTTTTAGAGACAATCATGCACAAAACAGATGAACTGCGGACCGCGCGCATCGACAGCTTGGTCACGCCTCAGGCGTTGGCAGAAAAGTTGCCGATCTCAGCATCGGTAGCCGATAACGTGACAGCGTCACGTAAACGTATTGAAAAAATCCTCACCGGCGAAGACAAGCGCCTGTTGGTAGTGATTGGCCCCTGCTCCATTCACGATCTGGATGCGGCAATGGACTATGCCACCCGTCTTAACGTACTGCGCGAGCGCTATCAGGATCGCCTGGAAATCGTGATGCGCACCTATTTTGAAAAACCGCGCACCGTAGTGGGCTGGAAAGGCTTGATTTCCGATCCCGATCTGGATGGCAGCTATCAGGTCAACCGTGGTATTGAGATGGCGCGCAAGCTGCTATTGTCAGTAAACCAGCTTGGCCTGCCAACGGCGACCGAGTTTCTGGATATGGTGATCGGCCAGTATATTGCCGACCTGATCAGCTGGGGCGCGATTGGCGCTCGCACCACCGAAAGCCAGATCCACCGTGAAATGGCCTCGGCGCTCTCCTGCCCGGTCGGTTTCAAAAATGGTACCGACGGCAACACCCGCATCGCCATTGATGCCATCCGTGCCGCGCGCGCTGGTCATATGTTCCTGTCACCAGACAAAACTGGCCAGATGACCATTTACCAGACCAGCGGTAATCCTTATGGCCATATCATCATGCGCGGCGGCAAGACGCCAAACTATCACGCGACCGATGTGGTAGCCGCCTGTGATAGCCTGCGTGAGTTCGATTTACCTGAACAACTGGTGATCGACTTCAGCCACGGCAACTGCCAGAAATTGCATCGCCGCCAGTTGGAAGTGGCAGAAAACGTCTGCCAACAGATCCGTGCAGGCTCGGTGGCCGTGGCTGGCGTGATGGCTGAAAGCTTCCTGGTGGAAGGTACGCAGAAAATCGTGGCTGGCCAATCGCTAGCCTACGGCCAATCCATTACCGACCCTTGCCTGAGCTGGTCGGACAGCGAGCAGTTGCTGGCTATGCTGGCCGATGCGGTAGATACCCGTTTCTGATTATTTTAGCCAGCATGCTTTTGGCCTGCTGGCTCTCATTTATCCGTTCACGCAGTATCACTTTCGTGATGGGATTGAAAACTCAATAATTCATCCACTCAATCATAAAAACCCAAAAAGGTATGAAAGAAAGCGTTACGTACAACATACCTATGTTATCAATTTCTTTTAGACGTTTCTTTCCTTTAACCCACCGTATTGCACAAGCCAATAGCATGAGAATAATGCAAAAATTTGCAGTAAAAATCTTATAGCCACTAGATACCCCTGCAAAAAAAAGCATCAAAGAGGCAAGTATCATTGTATTCATCTTAACGTCTGGAAATACTCTCGAACCCACAAGGAAGTGGCAACACACTGATAATATAAGAAAAATAACACTTAACACATTCATATCATCTCCCTATGCAACAACTAGCTCATACTTCCCTATTTACGTAGATACCACAAAAAAAAATAATATTACACATTCAAAAACCCAAGCGTCAATACCTGTAAAATAAAAGCTGAACACCTATTATTACTCACTTAATTAAATATTTTAAATATAAAATGACATTTGCATATGATGCTGGCTTTAATTTAATTATTGCTTTCCAACGAGTAAGTGGGGCTCTTAAACACTGTATTATCGGATCTTCATCACCTAAATCAGGTTATTGATGCCATATTCTACGAAGTATTCTTACGTCATTCCGCTATACTTGCCAAACATCTGAACTAAACCGATCTGGAGCCCTCTTCCGTGAACCATTCACTGCTGTCCATTCCCTGTATCACCCTGAAAGGGGAACATAAAACGCTGGCCGACTTCCCGGCGCGAGCCTACCTGGTGGTCAATACCGCCAGCAAGTGTGGCTTTACCCCGCAGTATGCAGGCTTGGAAAAGCTGTGGCAGTATTATCGCTCACGCGGGTTGATGGTGCTGGGCTTCCCCTGCAATCAGTTTGGCGGGCAAGAGCCGGGTAACCCACTGGAGATTGCCAACTTCTGCACCCTCAACTATGGCGTCAGCTTTCCGCTGTTCAGCAAGATCGACGTCAATGGCGCGCAGGCGCATCCCCTGTTCAGCGAGTTAAAACGCCGTGCTCCCGGTCTGTTAGGCAGCCAACGCATCAAGTGGAACTTCACCAAATTCCTGCTCACCGCCGATGGCGAGCGCATCACACGCTTTGCCCCCATCACCAAACCTGAGCGCCTGTTCAACCGTATCGAAACCCTGTTGAAATAGTCGTTTTATCAGCAAATTGATTGCAATCAATCTAGCCCCGGTAAGCATGACGACAAAAAGGTTCCATCGGTAAGAAAATTTCCCTTGATGTAACCTTTCGTTCACATGATAATGATTATCAATTTGATATTAATTACCATTTACCGGTTGAATTTATGGACAATCTCAATAATTACCAACAGTCCAACAACGCTTTGGTTACTCCTGACGGCAGTGCTCCTGCCGCTTTACCGCCCTGCTTCGACAGTGCCGAGCTGCTGGGCACCGATGGGCTGGCGGTGATCATCCATCAAGGGCAACGCTATCAACTTCGCCAAACCAAAGCGGGAAAATTGATCTTAACCAAATAACGTCTTAGTTCCTTTTAACGCCAGCCACCCCGATCTTGCGATCCAGGCAGCCAGCAAATCTATTGATATGTTTAAAACATACGGAGAGTTGCCACATGCCTGCCATTTTTGCCTCCCGGCTGCGTTTATCCGCATTAAGCCTGGCCATTGCCTGCGCTTTGCCTACGGTGGTTTTTGCCCAGACCGACACCAGTGTTTCCGCTGCCACCAAGGCACAAGAAAAAAACAAAGATGAGACTATGACCGTGGTCGCCACCGGTAATCAGCGCAGCAGTTTTGAAGCGCCGATGATGGTGACGGTGATCGACGGCAACAGCCCTCAGAGCCAAACCGCCACCACCGCCGGCGATATGCTGCGTCATGTGCCTGGGGTTACTGTGACCGGTACTGGCCGGAGCAATGGGCAAGACATTATGATGCGGGGTTACGATCGCCGTGGCGTGTTGATCCTGGTTGATGGTATTCGTCAGGGAACCGATACCGGCCATATCAATGGCACCTTCCTGGATCCTGGCTTGGTAAAACGGATTGAAGTAGTGCGTGGCCCATCGGCACTGTTGTACGGCAGTGGCGCATTAGGTGGGGTTATCTCCTATGAAACGGTGGATGCCGCCGATCTGCTGTTGCCCGGCCATAACACCGGCTATCGCGTGTTCGGCACAGCGGCTACCGGCGATCATAGCCTGGGCATGGGCGCCAGCGCTTACGGTAAAACTGACGTTCTCGATGGTCTGATCTCTTTCGGCACCCGCGATATTGGCGATATTCGCCAGGGCGATGGCTTTAATGCACCGAACGACGAGACCATCAGCAACGTTCTGGCCAAAGGCACCTGGGCCATCGATGACAACCAGTCCCTGAGCGGTAATCTGCGTTATTACAACAACCGGGCGCAAGAACCTAAGAATCCGCAAACGCCTGATGTTTCCAGCAGCAATGTGTTAACCGACCGTTCCACCATTCAGCGTGACGCACAGCTCGGCTATAAGCTCAAGCCCACAGGCCAGGATTGGCTGGATGCCGATGCCAAGCTCTATTACTCCGAAGTAGAGATCAATGCGCATACCGACGGCAGCACGGATGAAGCTCGCAAACAAACTACCAAAGGTGGCAAGCTGGAAAACCGTACCCGCCTGTTTGCTGACAGCTTCGCTTCGCACCTGTTTACCTATGGTAGCGAAGCCTACCGACAGGAACAGACGCCAGGGGGGGCAACAGAGAGCTTCCCGCAGGCCAAAATCAACTTCGCTTCCGGCTGGTTGCAGGATGAGATCACTCTGCGTGACCTGCCCGTCTCTTTCCTGGCCGGGACGCGTTATGACAACTACAAAGGCTCTAGCGACGGTTATGACGACGTCAATGCCAACAAGTGGTCATCCCGTGGTGCGATGAGCGTTACCCCTACCGATTGGCTGATGATGTTCGCCTCCTATGCTCAGGCGTTCCGCGCACCAACCATGGGCGAGATGTACAACGACTCCAAGCACTTCTCGATCCCGATGGGCCCGACCACCATCACCAACTATTGGGTGCCTAACCCGAATCTAAAGCCGGAAACCAACGCTACGCAGGAATACGGCTTCGGCTTGCGCTTTGACGATCTGCTAATGGCCGATGACAGCCTGCAATTCAAGGCCAGCTACTTCGATACCAAAGCCAGAGATTATATTACTACCGGTGTCACCATGGAGTTAGGCCGTGGCCCACGCGGTATGTACTGCATCAGCTGTACCACCTTCTCAACCAACATCGATCGCGCCAAGATTTGGGGATGGGATGCCTCGCTGAACTATAAAACCCAGTGGTTCGGTTTGGATCTGGCCTACAACCGCACACGTGGTAAAGATGAAGCGACGGGTGACTGGCTCTCCAGTATCAACCCGGATACGGTCACCAGCGTGTTGGATATTCCTATTGCCGAGACCGGCTTATCCACCGGCTGGGTGGGAACCTTTGCCCAGAGTGCGCACCACGTGGCTACCGGCTACAGCAAGCAAGCCGGGTATGGCGTGAACGATTTCTACCTCAGCTATAAAGGCCGCGAAGACCTGCAGGGCGTCACCACTACCGTGGTACTGGGGAACGCTTTCGATAAAGAATATTACTCACCACAGGGCATTCCGCAGGATGGTCGTAACGCCAAACTGCTGGTCAGCTATCAGTGGTAACCCTTTGAACCACAGCGGGCAGACCGTTTTTGCCCGCTCCTCACCCACCAGCACAGGAAACAAATTAATGAGCGAGACCCTATACCAACGTTATGAGCAGGCGAAAATTGATCACCCAGGTAAATATGCCCGCGATCTGGCCGAGCTGTTGGGTATCAGCGAAGGCGAACTGACCCATGCCCGCGTCGGCCACGATGCTCGTCGCCTGCAGGCCGATGCCCGTACGCTGCTGACCGAACTGGAACAGGTTGGTGTCACCAAGTCCATCACGCGTAACAGCTATGCGGTACACGAGCAGGTTGGGCGTTATCAGAATCAGCACCTCAATGGCCATGCTGGGCTGATCCTCAATCCGCGCGAGCTGGATCTGCGCCTGTTCCTCAACCAATGGGCCAACGTTTTTGCCTTGAGTGAAACCAACAAGCGTGGCGTGCGCCACAGCATTCAGTTCTTTGATCATCAAGGCGACGCGCTGCATAAGGTCTACACCACAGACGAAACCGATCTCGCCGCCTGGTTCGCCCTGGTCGAGCGCCATCAAAGTGCGGAAAACCCGACACTGGAGCTGCAACCGGCCGAAATTAAAGAGAGCAACAGCGCGCCAGATGCCGCCAAAATCGATGCCGACTGGCGAGCCATGACCGACGTCCACCAGTTCTTCCAACTGCTGAGCCGCAATAATCTGACCCGCCAACAGGCCTTCCGCGCCGTGGGTAACGATCTGGCCTATCGTGTGGACAACAGCGCGCTGACGGCGCTCCTGGAAGCCGCCAAGTCTGCGCAGAACGAAATCATGATCTTCGTCGGCAACCGGGGCTGTGTGCAAATCTTTACCGGCCAGATTGAGCGCCTGATGCCGCAGGACGGCTGGGTCAACATCTTCAACCGCCACTTTACCCTGCACCTGATTGAAGGGGCGATCGCCGAAAGCTGGATCACACGTAAACCAACTAAAGATGGCATGGTCACCAGCCTGGAGCTGTTTGCTGCCGATGGCACCCAGATCGCGCAACTCTACGGGCAGCGTACCGAAGGCCAACCGGAGCAGCTGCAGTGGCGTGAGCAGGTTGCTGCCCTTGAATCGAAGGAAGTTGCCGCATGATAGCTTCATTGCCCCGTCGCCTGGCGCTTTGCATTGCGCTGGCGTTTCCATTAGCCACCGTGGCGGCCGAGAGGATTGTTTCGATAGGTGGTGACGTGACCGAAATTGCCTTCGCGCTGGGCGCGGGCGATGAAGTTGTGGCACGAGACAGTACCAGTTTGCACCCTGCTGCGGTGCAGAAATTGCCCGACGTAGGCTATATGCGCCAGCTGAATGCCGAAGGTATTCTGGCGCTGAAACCCACCCTGATCCTGACTACCGAGTTGGCTGAGCCAGCATTGGTGCTCAAGCAATTGGAAGACAGTGGCGTCAAGGTGGTGCGTATCCCCGGGGATACCACCGTGCAGGCGGTGCCCAAAAAAATCAGCGTGATAGCCGATGCCATCCATCGCAGTAGCCAAGGCAAGCAGTTGGCCGAACGCTATCAGCAACAGTTGGCAGCGGTAGCCAATACGCCGCTACCGGTGAAAGTGCTGTTCGTGATGAGTCACGGAGGTATCACCCCCATGGCCGCGGGCCAGCAAACCGCGTCAGATGCCATTATCAGAGCGGCTGGGTTGAAAAACGCGATGCAAGGTTTCAGCCGATACCGCCCGCTCTCGCAAGAGGGCGTGATTGCCAGCGCACCAGACTTGCTGTTGGTGACTACCGATGGCGTCCGCTCCATCGGTGGCCAGGAAAACCTGTGGCTGTTGCCCGGCATGGCTCTGACACCGGCGGGGAAAAATCGCCGCGTGCTGATCGTTGATGATATGGCGCTGCTCGGTTTTGGTCTGGAAACGCCGCAGGCGCTGGGCCTGTTGCGTAAAGCGGCGGAGCAAAAGTAATGCGTTGCCGAACCTCACCCCGCCTGGCGATCGGCAGCCTGCTGATCCTACTGACGATCCTGGCGCTTGGGGCCGCTAACCTTGGGGCGTTGACACTGTCATTTCGCACCCTGTGGCAGGCTCCTTTCAGCGATGCCTCCTGGCATATCTGGCTGAATATTCGCCTGCCACGCGTGCTATTGGCCGTGGTGATCGGCTGCGCGTTGGCGGTTTCCGGGGCGGTGATGCAGGGATTGTTCCGCAACCCCTTGGCCGATCCCAGCCTGTTGGGGATCAGCAGCGGCGGCGCACTGTTCGTCGCCCTGGTGATCGTCATGCCGCTGGCCCTGCCCCCGCTCATCGCTCTGTATAGCCATATGCTGGCGGCGTTTCTTGGCAGCCTGCTGGTTTCAATACTGATTTACGGCATCAGCCGCAGCGGACACGGCAGCCTGTCGCGGCTGTTGCTGGCCGGTATCGCCATCAATGCGCTGTGCATGGCAGCGATTGGCGTGCTGTCGTACCTCAGTAGCGACCAGCAATTACGTCAGTTTTCGCTGTGGATGATGGGCAGCCTTAGCCAGTCACAGTGGCCTACCCTGGTGGTATCCGCTTCGCTGATCCTGCCAGCCGCATTGCTGACGCTGTTACAGGCTCGTCGTTTGAATCTGCTACAGCTGGGCGATGAAGAGGCGCATTACCTTGGGGTCAATGTGCAACGCGCCAAGCTGCAGTTGCTATTACTCAGCGCCCTGCTGATTGGGGCCGCCGTAGCGATGAGTGGCGTGATCGGCTTTATTGGCCTGGTGGTCCCCCACCTGGTGCGTATGCGGCTTGGGGGCGATCACCGCTGGTTGTTGCCAGCCTCTGCCCTCGGCGGTGCCTGCCTGCTGTTGGTGAGCGATACGCTGGCACGTACGCTGGTCGCTCCGGCAGAAATGCCGGTAGGCCTGATGACCAGCCTGATCGGTGGTCCCTATTTTCTGTGGCTGGTGATGCGCCAGCGGGAGCGCTCCGGTGGATGATTCATCAATGCTGACAGCACGGCAGTTGCGTTACAACCTGGGTGATCGCCGGCTGATCACCGATGTCTCCCTCAGCATCGCCAGCGGTGAGATGGTGGCGATTATTGGCCCCAACGGCGCGGGGAAGTCGACCCTGCTTCGCTTACTTACCGGTTATCTGGCCGCAGACTGTGGCGAGTGCCGTCTGCAAGGTAAACCGCTTGAGCAGTGGCAACCTCAGCAGTTGGCCAAGGTCCGGGCGGTAATGCGTCAACACAGCGAGCTGGCCTTTCCGTTTACCGTGGAAGAAGTGGTTGCCATGGGACGCTCTCCGCATAGCGGGCGCGATGCCAAAAGGGCGATCCAACAGGTGATGGAGCAGACCGATTGCACCAGCCTGGCCCAACGTGATTACCGCCAGCTTTCCGGCGGGGAACAGCAGCGGGTGCAACTGGCCAGAGTATTGGTGCAGTTGTGGCAGCCACAACCCGCACCATCCTGGTTATTCCTTGACGAACCCACCTCGGCGCTTGATCTGTATCATCAACAACATACCTTACGCCTGCTGCGCTCCCTGACGCGTCAGCAGCCGTTGGCGGTCTGTTGCGTATTGCACGATCTTAATCTGGCCGCGCTGTACGCCGATCGCATTCTGCTGTTGCATCAGGGCCGCCTGGTCGCTTCCGGTACCCCGCAGCAGGTATTACAGACGGATATCCTGACGCGTTGGTATCAGGCAGATCTCGGTGTCGCCGCCCACCCAGAGACCGCACTGCCGCAGGTGTTTTTACGTCAGTAACGGTAAGCCATGGAGGGCTTGCTGCATTCAGCTCGAACAGGAAATTTCCAGATGCTTGCCCCAATCCGGTGGCAAGGCCGCCAGATCGTCATACTGGGCATCATCGGCAAAAGGTTGCAGCAATGCCTGGTGCAAACGTGCCAGCTTAGTGACATCGTCCTGCTCTGCCGCTTCGATGGCCTGCTGCGCCAGATAATTACGCAAGATCAGTTTAGGATTCGCCAGCTTCATCGCTTGCTGGCGCTCGGTATCACTCACCTGTTCAAGCTGTAAGCGCTGGCGATATTTTTGATACCAGCCGTCAAACGCCTCGCGATCGATAAATTCGTCGCGCATTGACGTTTGCGACCGCTGCTGCTCAACATCGCTTAATAAACGGAAGGTACGGGTATAATCACGCCCCTCTTGCGCCATCAGGCTCAATAAACCGGTCAGCAGATCGTTATCCTGTTTTGACTGGGTGAAAAAGCCCAGTTTGGCACGCATTTGCTCGCCATAAGCCTGCATCAGCGCCGGTTCATAGGCGGCTAGCGCCTGCTGTAACTGCTCGGCACTCAGCAAACCGGACAGCGTTTGCGCCAATCGATGCAGATTCCATAGCCCCACGGCTGGCTGGTTATCGAACGCATAACGGCCCTGATGATCGGAGTGATTGCAGATATAGTCTGGCTGGTAGTCATCAAGGAACCCATAAGGCCCATAATCCATCGTCAGGCCGAGGATCGACATATTGTCGGTATTCATCACCCCGTGGGCAAACCCCACGCACTGCCAGTGAGCAATCATACGTGCGGTACGTTCCACCACATCGGTAAACCACAGCAGATAGCGATCTTGTTCATCAACCCATTGCGACCAATGGCGCGCAATAACGAAGTCCGCCAGTTGCCTGACCTGTTCCGACTGTTTGCGGTAATAGAAATGTTCGAAATGACCAAAGCGAACATGGCTTTCCGCCACTCGCAGCAGCATTGCTCCGCGCTCCGGTTGTTCACGGAACACCGGATGCTCGCTGGTGACAATCGTCAGGGCCCGCGTCGTCGGGATCCCCAAATGGTATAGCGCCTCGGAGGCCAGGAATTCACGGATCACCGAGCGCAGCACCGCCCGCCCATCGCCCATGCGGGAATACGGCGTTAACCCAGCGCCTTTCAGATGCCAGTCCATACTACGGCCGTCCGCGAGCCGCTGTTCCCCCAGCAGGATCCCCCGGCCATCTCCCAACTGCCCCGCCCAGGAACCAAACTGATGGCCGCTGTAAACCTGCGCCAAAGGCTGCATGCCGGGTAACAGGGTTTCACCTGCCCAGATAGGCATTTTCTCTGGAGTAAACCAGCTAGCGTCCAACCCCAGTTCCTCAGCCAGCGGCTGGCTGTAATACAGCAAACGGGCCGCTTTAAGCGGTGTCGGCTGCAGTGCGGTATAAAAACCGGGCAGCTGTTGGTAATAAGCGTTTTCAAATTGCGGCATAGGCCCTCCGTAACGCTTAGTGTAGAGCCTGGAGGAGCGGATTAACACGGAGGATTTACAAGGGATTCGCCCCTGGCCGGAAACCAGCAGGGGCGTGGTAGACTAAAAAGCGGTGGTGAACCCTGTTAGCTTGGTTATTTAGCGCCGGCGACGTGAGTCTTTTAATGACCTACTACGCGCATGGCTAAAGTGCTTTATCAAAGATAAAGCGACAATAATTATCAGTACTGGGATCACGGTAAAAATCATCCAGTCCACTATTTACCCCGGTGTGCAAGCAAAAATCAGTTATTATTATCGAACTCTTCAGCAATCCTGCGTAGAGACCGCAGATTATCCACACTGATGGCAGGCCATAAAAATCCCTGTAGCCCTAAAACACCGGTGTTGGTCAGTTTATTGAAATACTCATGTTTCTCAATGCCGCAAACAATAACTCCCTTACAAAGTTGATTGATATTCTTAAGCAGTGAATCGATAACCAGGTCATATCCCTGTTGGGTAACCAATTGCCAATAAAAACGTTTGTCGATCTTCACAACATCAAATAAACCATCGTACAACGCGGTCAACGTCGCTTTGCCCGAACCGAAGCCATCGAGCCACAGCGAAAAGTAAGCACTTAACAAGCGGATTTTCCCGTTGTCTTTCCCCGCGGAAAGGTTGGGGAAACTCTCATTGATTTCAAAGGCAATAAACGGCAACTGCTGAACTCGTTGACGACGCTCTTCGCTGCCAAGCAGCCAATCGACAACTGTTTCTTCGATATTAATGGTCAACAGCACCTTGTTGGCAACAAACCACGAGGCCTGCTTTTCGGCCAGCATTAACTGGTCGTTGAATAACTCAATCCTTTGTTCCGGGGTTAATAACCGCAGGCCGATTTCCGTAGGCATCGCCAGGTTATCGCCCGAGCCAGTAAAACGGGTGAGAAGTTCCACCGCCAGTAATCTTCCCGTCATGGCGTAAATCGGCAGGAAGACATACTGACTAATAAAATCAACGTCAGATTGAATATTCATTTTAATGCCAGAGGCTTAATGGCGTGCAAAACATCCTATAACAATAAGTTATACCGATCAATCCCTGGGAGATAGTTCAGAAATAGTAATGCGATTAGCCAGGCATTGCCAAGTAATTGATAGTTTTAGCGATGTTTTTTTGTGCAGGCAGTCAGATGCGTTAATTTACTTTGCGGCAGCTATCGTTACAAATTAATAGCCTTATGCAAGGTGTGAATTCATTTTTGATGTTCAACGATCAGGTGATGCGGCGACCACCTGATTTTATTAATAAAATTCCTAATTTATTTACCACACAGCACTACTTGATGGTTTCCAACAGCCAACGCCGCAACTCACTAAGCTCGCTCTCCTGCTGTGGATATTGCTCCACCAGCTGTGCACAGCAGTCTGCCAACGCCTCGCTGCGATAGGCACAGCCCACCAGCTTTTCGGCCAAAGTCTGTAAGGGGGCAGGGTTGAGGCTGTCGGTGAAGATCTGCGCGCGTACAATCGCGCCCTTCTCCACGTCAAAGAAGATATCCACCCCACCCCAGGTAAAGCGCTCATTCAGCAAGTGGCTAAACGCTGGCGCTTTGCCAAAATTCCATTCCCAACTGCTCTGCTTGGCAAATTGCTGGGCAAAATCAGGCAGGTCTGGGAAGACATCCGGGGAGATCACTTCCGGCTGTGCCGTTTCACCATAATGGGCGAAGAAAGCCTGAATGACGGCGTCACAAACCTGCTGATGGTCGATTTCTGGCACAAACTCGGCCAGGTTGGCGACCCTGGAACGCACGGAAGTGATGCCTTTCGCCTGCAATTTTTTCGGATCGGGATTGAGATAGTCTGCCAGGCGATTGAGATCGGCATTCAACAGCAGCGTACCGTGATGAAAACCGCGATCCTGAGTTTCGCGGTAGGCTGAGCCGGAGATCTTGCGCACTCCGTCGGCCGTTTCGACCACCAAATCGTTACGTCCGGAAGCCGAAGCATCAACACCCAGCTGTTTCAGCGCCGCCAGAATAATGCCGGTAGAGACGGTTTTATCATAACCGGGCTTACCGGCCATAAAGGTAAAGCAGGTATTGCCCAGATCGTGAAACACCGCCCCGCCGCCGCTGCTGCGCCGTGCCAGACGAATGCCATCCTGCTCCATCCGCCGGGTATTGCACTCTTTCCACGGGTTCTGCGACTGGCCGATCACCACGGTTTCGGCATTACGCCACAGGAAGAGGATTTTTTGCGTGGTCATTTCGCGGAAGATGCACTCTTCTACCGCCAGATTAAACCAGGGATCGTAGGAGTCGGAAATCAATAAACGTAAGGAATTCATGGCAGTCACCTCATCATGCAGTGCTGCCATAATACACCAGATAGCGGGTTTGGGGCGTTAAATCCGGCGCGCCTGCCAGTACACCTTGCGCCAGTAAACGTTGTTGAGTGAGGAGCGCGTCACGCCTTTGCTGGTAGAAGCATGAATAAACTCGTCGTTGGTATCGTAGATCCCCACATGCAGGCCATTCTCTCCGCTGCCGGTTTTAAAGAACACCAGATCGCCCGGCATCAGCTCGTCGCGCGAGACTTTGGTCCCCAGCCCGGTTTGCTGCGCCGTGGATCGCGGTAATTGCATATCAAAACGATCGCTGAAGGTGCGATAGACAAAGCCGGAACAGTCGACACCGCCGCGATCTAGCCCACCATAGCGATACGGGGTGCCATACCATTGACGCAGTTGCTCGTTCAATTGCGCTACCACCACGATGGAATCGGACAAACGGCCACTCGGCGGCGGCGCATGGCTGCTGCAACCGGCGAGAATTAAACTGGCTAATAGAAACCACACACGCATCGCATTTTACCTTTCACTTGAACACCGAAGCGGATCAACCGCCTGCGATATTTCACCACGCCACCCCAGGTAAGGAGAATGCTGTTTGGCATTAATTTATCGCTCAAGATAATAAAAAGGCAAGTTTTGTCCATGAGATATTCGAATCGACTGCGTTTTTTTCGCTATTAACGATTTTTTGCCGCCCGATGGCTGTTAATCAACCAGACGCCAAACAGAATAAACAGCGTCCCCAGCGTTTTGAGCAAGGTGGCCGATTCATTAAACCAGGGCAGGATCACCGCCGCCAGGTAAACCAGCGCGTAGCTGACGCTCAATAGCGGATAAGCCCGGTTCAGCGGCAGATAATGTAGCGCGAAGAACCAGCACAGCATTGATAATGCATAGCCGAAGATGCCAACGGCCACCGCTATCAAGGCCATTCCGTACTGGTTGAGTAACGGCCAGGTAACATCGGCAAAGGACAACAGCGGGATTTGCCCCATGCCCCATTTCATCAGCAACTGGGCCAACGTCACTAACAGAACGCTGCCCGCCCCCCAAAGATAACCTTTCATGATTGCAGACTCATCAGCAAGATCCCCAGCATGATCGACGCCACGCCGCACCAATGACGCACCGTAGTCGGCTCGTTAAACAACCAGCGTGCCGCCAGCGTCACCAGGACAAAATTGAGGCTCAGCATCGGATAGGCCAGGCTGAGCGGCAGGCGCTGCAACACATTTAGCCACACCAGCATACCCAGCCCTAATAGCAGCACCGCCAGCGCCAACCAGCGCAGCGTTAAAGCCCGCCGCCGATCGCCAGCCTGTTGCCAGGTAAGGGCAGCCTGTTTCTGACACAGCTGCCCCACACAGGTGAACAGGCTAACCAGGATCACCAATAAATACGCCATCATGGTTGCTGCTTATACCATACCAATGCCATGCGATGCATCTCGACCACGCTGTCTGGCGGTGGCAAATCTGTCGGTACGTGCTCACCACGTGAGAGTTGCATTACCAGTGACACATCCCCCTGTTTGCGAGCCTGAGCCAACCAGTCAGCAAAATCTTCTTCGCCGATATAGTGGCCACGTGCATCGGGATACGCCAAGCCATAACTGAGCTCTCCTTTTTCACCGTACATCAGCACATCGCTGCGTTTCAGTTCCCAAGCCAGGCCAGCGGCGATACCCACACGATCGGCCAGCACAAACTGGCTCTGGCTGAGCGTGGCGATATTGTCACGAATGAAGTTTTGCGGCTGCTTGGAGTCGATCACCTGCTGCGGAATAGCGTAGCCGATCAACAGACAAAGCAGCAGCGGGCAGGCGGCCGCCCAGGTCCAGCGTTTTGCGTTATCACGAGCGGAAATCACGGCAAACAACAGCCAACCACCAAAGGCAATCAGGCCGAGCACGATTTTTGGCCACTCATCGGCGGTAAACAGATGCACTTTATGTAACACACCAGAGCCGATGAGCAACAACGCGATAATGCCAATCAGACCAAACAGGCCATTCAGTAGGGCATTCACCTTAAAGACCCGAGTACGTAACTGCCCCGCGCAATCCTCGGCGTAAGCCGCCATCAGCAGTGCCAACGGCGCCATGCAAGGCAGAATATAGGTCGGCAGCTTGCCTTTGGCGATGCTGAAGAAGATCAGCGGCATCACCACCCAGCTCAACAGGAAAAACAGCTCCGGGCGCTGCACACGCTCACGCCATCCCTTAAGCAGGGAACCTGGCAACAACCCCAACCACGGCAGTACCGCAGCAATCAGGATCGGGATGTAATACCAGAAAGGTGCCTTATGCTGGGCATTCTCTTCGGCAAAGCGCTGAATATGCTCCACCCAGAAGAAGTAGTTCCAATAATCCGGCTCTCGTTGGGCCACTGCCAGCGCCCACGGTAGGCTGAGCAGTACCGCCACCACGATCGCCACTGGCCCATAGCAGAACAGATCTTTGACCTTACGCTGCTGAATAACAATGGGGATAACGGCAATCACCGGCACTGCCAGCGCCAGAAAGCCTTTGGTCATAAAACCCATGCCACAGGCCAGCCCGAGCAACACATAGCCACCCAGCTTACCTTTGGCTGTGGTGGCTTTCAGCGTCAGGTAATAGCTGACCATAGCTGCCGTCAGCCACAGCGAGATCATCGGATCGAGCACGCTATAAGTACCGATACTGAAAACCAGCACCATTGACAGGAAAATCAGCACCGCCAGGTAGGCACGACGCGCATTTTTCCACATCAGCCAGGCCAGAGCAAAGACCAGCAAGGCGGTCAGGCCAGTGCTGAATATCGAGCCAAAGCGCACGGCAAAGTTGCTATCGCCGAACAACCACTGGCTAATGTTGTTAAACCAGTAACCGGCGACCGGCTTTTCAAAATAGCGCAGGCCGAGTAGATTAGGCACAACCCAATCTCCGCGCGCCAGCATTTCACGGCTGATTTCGGCGTAGCGGGTTTCATCCGGCTGCCACAGCAGCCGCCCATTCACCGGCAGCAGATACACCAGGGCAAAAAAAATGGCCAATACGATGGCCCAGGATCCTTTCAACGCTTTCATGAAACCTTTTCTCCCCCAACTTCGGTTTGATAACCCAACCAGCCTTCTCGGCCAGGAAATGGTGCGCGTATAATGCGGCCTAACGGCAATGATGACAGGTCTCGGGGCAGCAATGCGCTCAGCGGGCAGAACTCGATGCCTTGCTGTTTTGCGCGCTGTAACAGCTGTTCGAACATGGCCGACTGCGACATACCTTCCACCTCGGTATGTATGGTGTACACCGGCACCCCACCATCGTTTTCTATCGCTCGCAGAATATAATCATTGAAATCCGCCATGCTGGTTTCACGGCCAATCACCTCATCAAAGGTGGGGAGCGTTACGGGGATTTGCACCGTGCCCGGCTGGCCGTTCTCTAATAGCGGACGGAACGGGTGGGTGCCACGGCAATCGCTATTATACTCGAAACCAAAACCTTGCTTAACCTCCACGACGCGCTGATCGGCACGCCACCCCGCCACCGCCGAAAATCGGACCGGCTGGCCGATCGCATTGGCCAGCGCATCAACGCCCAACTGAACCTGACGCGTCAACTCGGATTTGGACCACTGCCCCACCTTGGCCTGCCACCCTTGATGATCCCAGGCATGCAACCCCACTTCGTGGCCCATCTCCAACGTGCGCTTCATCAACGGCCCCAAAGGTCGGGAAATATTCCGCCCAGGCCACGCGGTCCCCGCCAGCAGGATATCCCAACCGTACAGAGACGCCGCCTTGGAACGCAGCATTTTCAGCAGGAATTGGGGACGAAGCAGGCGCCACAAGTGGCGCCCCATGTTGTCCGGCCCGACGCTGAAGAAGAAGCTGGCCTGAATATCGTATTTGGCAAACAGTTCCAGCAGGCGCGGCACCCCTTCACGGGTACCGCTAAAGGTGTCTACATCAACTCGCAGGCCGACCTTCTTCATGCACCATCACCTTCCTTTACCGTGGTACGCAGGAAGTAGTCCAGCGTCTCGGCAACGGTTTGCTGCATGGCGATGGTCGGCTGCCAGCCCAGCAGGCGGCGTGCATTCTTGATGCTTGGCGTACGGTGCTCAACGTCCTGATACCCTTTGCCATAATAGCTGCTGCTTTCCACGTCCTTGAAACCGGCAAACGGCGGGAAATTGCCGCGCAGTGGATGCTCATTGAAGCTGGCCAGCAGCATTTCCGCCAGCTCACGAATACTGGCTTCGTTGGTCGGGTTACCGATGTTGACGATCTGACCATCGCATTGACCATCACGGTTTTCAATAATGCGGTACAGCGCTTCAATACCGTCGTTGATATCGGTAAAGCA
This sequence comes from Serratia sp. NCCP-200, assembly GCF_059697885.1. NCBI lineage: Bacteria > Pseudomonadati > Pseudomonadota > Gammaproteobacteria > Enterobacterales > Yersiniaceae > Serratia > Serratia sp. NCCP-200. The sequence goes on along the minus strand of NZ_BAAKUJ010000003.1, from coordinate 324,319 downwards.
ACGTTTCTGCGCCCCACCGTCCACCAGCTTGATCGGTGAACCTTCAACCAGGTTCAGGATCAACTGAGTGATCGCGCGCGATGAGCCGATACGCGCCGCGTCCAGGTTGTCCAGGCGTGGCCCCATCCAGTTAAACGGACGGAACAACGTGAACTTCAGGCCTTCTTTGGCCCCATAGGCCCAGATCACCCGATCCAACAGCTGTTTGGAAACCGAATAGATCCAGCGTTGTTTATTGATTGGCCCGACGATCAGACGCGAGGTGTCCTCATCAAACTCTTTATCATCGCACATGCCATACACTTCTGAAGTGGACGGGAAGATGATGCGTTTGTTGTATTTCACGCAGTCGCGAACGATTTTCAGGTTTTCTTCGAAATCCAGCTCGAATACGCGCAGCGGATTACGGGTGTATTCGATCGGTGTGGCGATCGCCACCAGCGGCAGTACCACGTCGCACTTCTTGATGTGATATTCGATCCATTCGGAATGAATGCTGATATCCCCTTCCACAAAGTGGAAGCGTGGGTTATCCAGGAAACGGCTGATAGCATCGGAACCGATATCTAGGCCATAGATATCGTAACGATCTTCGCGCAGCAGGCGCTCGGTGAGATGGTTACCGATAAAGCCGTTAACGCCCAGGATCAGCACACGGGTCCGGCGCTTCATCACAGCGTTTGGCTTGGCAGCCAGACGTACGTCACTCACCATGCCCATTTCCGCTGCCAGGCGGCTGCCTTGCACATACAAACCAGACTCGCTCTGGCCAGCCACGATTTCCAGCGCGCCTTCACCACAGGCAATCACCAATGGGGTGGTGCTCAGCACCGTGCCAGGCTGCTTGTCATGCGCGGTATCCAGCACGCGTGCGCGCCAAACGATTACTTTGCGCTGGCCCAGATAGCTGAAAGCACCGGGATAAGGTTCGGTGACAGCACGTATCAGGTTGTTGATTTCATGAGCAGACTTGTGCCATTGGATCTCACCGTCGGCAGCGGTACGGCGGCCAAAATAGCTGGCCTCCGCTTCGTTTTGCTCCGTCAGGCTGGCCGTACCGTGTTTCAGTTTCGGCAACTGTTCTTTCAAGACAATCTGCGCCGCTTCCAACACTTTTTTGTGCAGCGTCAGTGCGGTGTCCTGTTCCGAAATCGCCACTTTATGCTGACCAACGATAGCGCCGGCATCCGGGCGTTTGACCATCTTGTGCAGCGTAGCGCCGGTTTCGGTTTCGCCGTTCACCAGCGCCCAGTTGATCGGGGCGCGGCCACGGTAGCGTGGCAACAGTGAACCATGCAGGTTAAACCCGCCTTTAGGAGCCAGAGAAAGGATCTCATCGCTCAACATATTGCGGTAGTAGAAAGAGAAAATGATATCCGGCTGCAGCTCGCGGATACGCTCCACCCACAGCGGATGATTGACATCTTCCGGCGCGTACACCGGTAGCTCCAGTTCGGCACCCTGGCGAGCAACGGAAGAGAAGAAGTTGTTTTCACCTGGATCATCGGTATGGGTAAATACGGCCTGTACGTCATAGCCCGCTTCTGTCAGCGCTTTCAAGCCTGCGCAGCCGATATCATGGTAAGCAAATACTATAGCTTTCATCATTCTTCTTCCTGAGTATTTTGGGTTGGTTTGGCACCGACCACTTTCTGGACAAAATAGCGGGGACGAGCGCGGACGTCGTTATAAATCCGGCCGATGTACTCCCCTAACAATCCCATACCGACAAACTGTGCACCGATAAAGGTGAATAACACCGCAAACAGCGTGAACACGCCGCCTGCCGCCCATTCCGGCCCCAGAACCAAGCGCAGCACGATCAACAACACCGCCAGCACGAAGCCTGACAGCGCAATCACGCTGCCTACCACGCTGAGCAGACGCAGCGGCGTGGTGGTCAGGCAGGTGATCAGGTCATACATCAGGTTGATCAGCTTCATCAGGCTATATTTGGAGTCACCGAACTCGCGTTCAGCGTGACGCACCTCAATCTCCGTGGTACGGCGAGCAAAGGTATTGGCCAGGATCGGAATAAAGGTACTGCGCTCATGGCAGTGCAGCATCGCCTCAATGATATGGCGGCGATAGGCACGCAGCATGCATCCATAGTCGCCCATGGATTTACCGGTCGCGCGCTGGATCATCATATTGATCATGCGGGAGGCCGTCTTGCGGAACCAGGAGTCCTGACGGTTGGCACGCACGGTACCCACCACGTCATAACCCTCTTCCGCAACGCTAACCAGACGAGGGATTTCCTCCGGCGGGTTTTGCAGATCGGCATCCAAGGTGATCACCAGATCGCCGCTAACCTGATTGAAACCCGCCATGATGGCGGAGTGCTGGCCGTAGTTACGGTTCAGCAGCACGGCAATAATGCAACTGCCTGGCTGTTCCGCGGCGGCTGTCAGCATGGCGGCAGAGTTGTCGCTGCTGCCATCGTCAATCAGAATAATTTCATAAGGTTGCAATAGTTGTTTACAGGCGGCGGTGGTGCGCTCCAACAAGGCAGGTAAACTCTCCTGCTCGTTGTACACCGGGATCACCACCGAAACTTTGCTAATAGGTTCAGCGCGAGACACGGGAAGACTCCAATACGGAAGACAAGGCATTGACCACGCGATCGACATCGGCTTCGGTCATATCTGGGAACAGCGGTAAAGTGCACAGGCGTGCCGAGTTCCATTCGGTATTGGGCAGTGACAGCTGTGGGTAACGTTCGCGGTAGAATTTTTGCGTATGGGCGGCGCGGAAATGCAGACCGGTGCCGACCCCAACTTCTTTCAGCCGTTCCATCAGTTGATCGCGCCCAATGCCGCAACGTTGTTCATCAACACGCACCATAAACAGGTGCCAGGCGTGATCGTGCGGATAATCTGGTAACCCCAACGGCTGGAAAGGCGAATCTTGCAGCGCGGCCAGGTAACGTTCCGCCAGCACCTTGCGCCGGGCGTTCAACTCTGGCAAACGCGCCAGCTGCACCACAGCAATCGCCGCATGAATATCTGACAGGTTGTATTTGTAGCCAGGTTCAACCACTTCTGCCTGCGGCTTACGCCCCTGCAGTTGGCGGTCAAAAGCGTCAACGCCCAGGCCGTGGAACTTCAGGCAGCGGACGCGATCGGCCAGTTCATCGTCATCGGTCGCGATCAGGCCGCCTTCAGCACAGGTCAGGTTTTTGATGGCGTGGAAAGAGAAAATGGCAGTACCCCGCGCGCCCACCCATTCACCATCGAAACGGGTGCCTACGGCGTGAGCCGCATCTTCAATCAGGGGGAGGTTGTGGCGTTCAGCCACTGCGCGCAGTTCATCCATCGGTAATGGTGCGCCCGCATAGTGAACGGGAATAATCGCTTTGGTACGTGGGGTGATGGCCGCCTCAACATCGGCTGCACTGACCATCAAAGTGTCCCGGTCAACATCGATCATCACCGGCGTAGCGCCAAGCAATTCGATCATGTTGAGGGTGGAAACCCAGGTTTGTGAAGGGGTAATGACTTCATCCCCTGGCCCGATATCCAGAGCCATCAGAGTGATGTGCATCCCCGCCGTTGCAGAGCAGACGGCAACCGCATGCTTGCAGCCGAAAGTTCGGCAAAACTCGCTTTCCAACTGCTGATTTTGCGGCCCGGTGGTGATCCAGCCAGAACGCAACACCTTTTCTACCGCCGCAATTTCTTCATCCCCAATGGCCGGGCGTGAAAAAGGCAGGAATTGATCCATAATTAAACCCCAAACGTCTCGATTTTCTTTAAACTACTGTAAGACTTTTACATTTAACGAATAGTAAACGTCGCAAAGAATGATCACTGGTGGATTAACTGCCAATGTACTTGAGCAAGCTTAACTAAACCTTAAGGGAGAAATTATTATCAGGAAACCTTCTGTAAAACTTCTTCATCAAAGAACTTATAATTAGTTGAATAATCATTGAGTTATGCAGTTATATTTTTTTACTTATTTTTTTCAACCCGATTAGCGTAGCAGGTAATCGTGGATTATCCATCTTATTTTGTGAGCTTAACCAGAGAATTTGTCCCCATGCAGGGGAATTATATCGAGCACGTTTACTTTCCGTTTAACTTCTAATTAATCGATTAAAATAGCAGCTAAACATCGCTAGGCCGTTTTGGTCATAATCCAGCGCTGTTCCCCTACCGCCTGCAGATGAAAATCCACGTCATAAACCTTGGATAATAACTCCGGCTCCATGACCTCGTGGGTTCCCCCCTCGGCGACCAACCTTCCGGCTTGCAGCAACCAGACCCGATCGGCCTGTTGCAAGGTATGATTGAGATCGTGAGCGCAAACCAGGGCGCTGCGGCCACTTTGGCAAAATTCGCGCAACAGGCGATCGAGCGCCACCTTTTGCGCCACATCCAGGCTGTTGGTCGGTTCATCCAGCAGCAGTAATTGGCTTAGCGGGTTAACCGTTGGCCAAACCTGTAACAATACTGCGGCCAGCCGCACCCGTTGCCATTCCCCCCCAGAGAGTTGAGTCAACATGCGGGATAATTTATCTGCCAGCTTTAGGCTACGTGCCAAATACAGGATGGCTTTTTCCAGGTCACCTTCGTCCGCCCCGGCGGGCTGATGTAAGGCGAGATATTGAAATACCGGCATCAGCGCAACCGGAGGCTGCTGCTGGCACAGATAAGCCCGGTGTTTTGCCAGTTCATTCCCCGTATACGCTTCCAGCAAACGCCCAGACAGCCGAACTTCGCCAAGCCCTGGCAGCATACCCGCCAATCTGGCCAACAGAGTACTCTTACCCGCTCCGTTTGGGCCGATCAGGTGCACCTGCAACCCAGCGGCGATCTGCCCAGAAAACGGCATCAATCGCCCTTCTACCCCTACCTCACTGAGCTGCAGCATGGTTCTGATCGCTCCTTTACTTGGCCAAAGCCTGTTTGATGGCCTCGGACACCAGTGGATCTTCCGGCGTCATATCCGGCGAGAAGCGTTGGATCACCTGACCATCGCGGCCAATCAAGAATTTCTCAAAGTTCCACAGGATATCGCCGGTGTGCTTCGGCGCACGGCCTTTGCTGCTCATCCGCTCCAGGAAACCACTGCCTTCTGGTGCGACGGCCTGTGGCTGTGCGGCAATCAGTTCCCGATACAGCGGATGACGGCCCTCACCATTGACTTCAATTTTGGCAAACATCGGGAACTGGACGCCAAAGGTGCCACGGCAGAACGCCAGGATCTCCTCATTACTGCTCGGTTCCTGGCCAAGAAACTCATTGGAAGGGAAGCCCAACACCGCAAAACCCTGCTCACGCCAGGTTTCATAAAGCTTTTCCAGACCTTCATATTGCTTGGTCAGGCCGCATTCCGACGCTACGTTGACCACCAGCAGTACTTTGCCGGCATAGGCGTTCAGCGTGGTAGATTGGTTCTCAATGGTTTGCAGGGGAATGGCATAAATGGGGTTGCTCATCAGATGTTTTCCTTTGGTTTTATTTGCAGGTGAGACAGAAAAACGCCGCCGAACATTACCGGCAGCCGGTTTACCTTACGCTTTTTGTCCGCGCCAGTAACCAGATAAAAAGAGGCGCTCCCAGCGTTGCAGTGACCACGCCGATGGGTAATTCCGCCGAAAACAGCGCAATTCGCGCCACCACGTCCGCCACTAACAATACGCCCGCGCCTGCCAAGGCGCAGCCAGGCAGCAGGTAACGTTGGTTGGTCAAACCGCTGAGGCGCAAAATATGCGGGATCACCAGGCCGATAAAGCCAATCACGCCCGCCAAGGCCACACTGGTGCCCACCAGCCAGCCGATGGCCAGCACCAGCAGATTACGCCATACGTGCAGGGAAAGACCCAACTGCCGGGCCTGCATTTCGCCAAGCGCCATCAAGTTCAGCACCTTGCCTTGCGCGCATAGCCACAGCAGCATCGGCAACAGGGCTAGCAGCAGCCATTTCTGCCGCCAATCCACCCCGCCGAAACCACCCATCATCCAATACATCAGTTGCCTCAGGTCGAGGCTCGAACTGAAATACACGGCCCAAGTCATGATCGCGCTGCACACAATCCCCAGCGCTACCCCCACCAGCAGCAAACGTGCGTTGCTCAAGCGGCGACGGCGGGCAAACATCAGCAACAGGAAGGTCATCACCAGGGCGCCTGCGATGGCGTTCATGCTCATCAGCGCCACCGGCAGCAGGCCGTTGCCGAAAAGAACCGTCAGCACCAGCGCTACCCCAGCACCGTTGGATACGCCAAGCAGTCCAGGCTCCGCCAATGGGTTCTCAAACAGAGCCTGCATCGCCGCCCCGGCCACCGCCAGGCTTGCCCCCACCAGCATCACCGCCAGCGCTCGTGGCAGGCGCAGTTGCCAGACAAACAGCTGTGCAGGCTCCCCCAACCACTGCGCAGGCCAGATCCACAGATCTCCGGCGCTCAGGCTGAAGGCAAACGCCAGTACGACGCCCAGCGTCAGCCAGGTCAAATAGCGTTTATCACGGCGGTGTTGATGCTGTTGTAACAAAGTGAAGGTCTGACTGCTCGGCATAACTACACAACTTCCCTACTGGCCGATAGCGGCCTGAAAATAACGTCTTGCAGCAAATAGTAGGAGGTTCGGACGTTTAGGGGAAGGACTGAGTGAACGAATGATGGGGAAAGCAGCGGCTGGCACGGCCAGTCATCGAGGCGATAATGGTAATAGATGGGAACAGCATGCAGTGCTGACCAGTTGAGGTTTGTAAACCGCTTCAAAAGAAAAAGGCCGCTTGCGCGGCCTTTTTGGCGTTGTGTAACCTACTCTTTCGGGCTGGCGTTCTCCACCCGGCTTTTCAGTTTCTGTCCCGGACGGAAAGTGACCACGCGGCGCGCCGTAATCGGAATGTCCTCACCGGTTTTCGGGTTGCGTCCCGGACGTTGGTTCTTGTCTCGCAAATCAAAATTGCCAAAACCAGACAGCTTGACCTGTTCTCCGTTCTCCAAAGCTCGACGGACCTCTTCAAAGAACAGTTCTACCAGGTCTTTGGCATCCCGTTTGCTAAGCCCTAGCTTCTCAAACAGATGTTCTGACATTTCAGCTTTAGTAAGCGCCATAGGTTCAATCCCTCAAGGATGCTTGGAATCGCTGTTTTAGAGCCTCTACACATTTTGCAACGGTAGCGGCAATCTCCTCTTCTTCCAGTGTACGGGCGGTATCCTGCAACACCAGACTGATAGCCAGGCTCTTATAACCCTCAGCTACGCCCTTGCCACGGTACACATCAAACAAGTTTACGCCAACTACCTGATTTGCGCCAACTTTCTTACACTCTGCCAAAATATCTTCTGCGGCGACGTTTTCAGCCACTACAACGGCGATATCGCGGCGGTTTGCAGGGAAGCGAGAAACCTCACGGGCCTGAGGCACGGCGCGGCTTGCGAGCTTGTTCCACTCCAATTCAAATACCACAGTACGGCCGTTAAGATCCAGTTTACGTTCAAGTTCTGGGTGAACCACACCGATGAAACCGACACGTTCGCCGTGTAAATAAATGGCCGCACTTTGCCCAGGATGCAGGGCGGGATTGGACTCTGCCTTGAACTGAATTTCGGATAATTTACCGGTCAGCTCCAATACCGACTCCAGATCCCCTTTCAAATCATAGAAGTCCACCGGCTTTCTTGCCAGATCCCAATGCTCATCATGGGTATGCCCGGCAATCACGCCAGCCAGCATGACATCCTGACGGATACCCAGATTTGCCGCAGTATCAGGCACAAAGCGCAGTCCGCTCTCAAACAGGCGCACCCGAGTTTGCTGGCGATTCTGGTTGTAAACCACCGCCGAAAGCAGGCCTGTCCACAGTGACAGACGCATTGCAGACATCTCTACCGAGATAGGGCTTGGCAGGATCAGGGCTTCTTCACCTGCGTGCAGCAACGCTTGCACTTTCGGGTCGACAAAACTGTAAGTAATTGCTTCCTGATAGCCATGATCGACCAACATGGTCTTCACACGCTTGAGGGTCAGATCGGATTCGCGGTGTTTGGTCATCACCAGGTCGGCGCGCACTGGCACATCCGGGATGTTGTTGTAGCCATAGACACGGGCCACCTCTTCCACCAAATCCTCTTCGATCTCCATATCGAAACGCCAGCTTGGCGCCACCGCCAGCCAGTTGTCGCCCTGCTCGGTAACCTGGCAACCCAAGCGACGCAGAATATCGCTCACCTGCTCGCTTGGCACCACGTGGCCAATCAGTCGGTCCAGCTTTTCACGGCGCAGCGCAATGGTGGCACGTTTCGGTAAGGTGCTCTCATCGCTAACGTCAATGATTGGACCAGCCTGACCACCGCAGATGTCGATCAGCAGGCGTGTGGCACGCTCCATCGCTTTATGTTGCAGTGCCGGATCTACGCCACGCTCGTAACGATGTGAAGCATCGGTATGCAGGCCATGACGGCGAGCACGGCCAGTAATCGACAGTGGGCTGAAGAAAGCACACTCCAGCAGCACATCCTGGGTTTCGTCATTCACGCCAGAGTGTTCACCGCCAAAGATGCCGCCCATGGCCAGCGCTTTTTGCTGATCGGCAATCACCAGGGTGTCTGCCTGCAGTTTGGCTTCGTTGCCATCCAGCAGACGCAGGGTTTCACCTTCGCGAGCCATACGCACCACGATACCGCCCTCAATGCGATTGAGGTCAAAGGCGTGCATTGGCTGGCCCAGTTCCATCAGCACGTAGTTGGTCACATCAACCACGGCATCAATCGAGCGAATACCCGCGCGGCGCAGCTTCTCGCGCATCCACAGCGGTGAAGGTGCCTTCACGTTGATGCCTTTCACTACGCGGCCAAGGTAACGTGGGCACGCCTGAGGGGCTTCGACACGGATTGGCAGGGTATCGGGGATAGTGGCAGCTACCGGGCTCATATCCGGCTCGGTCAGCGGCAGTTGGTTCAGCACGGCAACGTCGCGCGCGACGCCAATGATGCCCAGGCAATCGGCACGGTTCGGCGTGACGCTGATTTCAATCGCGCTATCGTTCAGTTGCAGATAGTCACGGATATCGGTGCCGATCGGTGCATCTACCGGCAGCTCAATGATGCCATCATGATCGTCTGAAATCGCCAGTTCGGAGAACGAACACAGCATGCCTTCAGAAGGCTCGCCACGCAGCTTGGCAGCCTTGATTTTAAAGTCACCAGGCAACACGGCACCGACGGTAGCAACGGCTACTTTCAGGCCAGCACGGCAGTTTGGCGCACCACAAACGATATCTAACAGGCGTTCACCGCCCACATCGACTTTGGTTACGCGCAGTTTGTCGGCGTTCGGGTGCTGACCGCACTCCACCACATGGCCCACGACCACGCCGTTGAACACGCCAGCCACCGGCTCAACGCCGTCTACTTCCAGGCCGGCCATGGTGATTTGATCGGATAATGCTTCGCTGCTGATGGCCGGGTTTACCCACTCGCGCAACCAGAGTTCACTGAATTTCATGTGATATTCCCGCCTTACTTAAACTGTTTGAGGAAACGCAGATCGTTTTCGAAGAACGCACGCAGGTCGGTGACGCCGTAACGCAGCATCGTCAGACGCTCCATACCCATACCGAAGGCAAAACCGGAATAGATTTCCGGATCGATGCCCACGTTGCGCAGTACGTTCGGGTGCACCATGCCGCAACCCAACACTTCCAGCCACTTGCCGTTTTTGCCCATGACATCCACTTCGGCAGAAGGTTCGGTGAACGGGAAATAGGAAGGACGGAAACGAACCTGCAGGTCTTCTTCAAAGAAGTTGTTCAGGAAATCGTGCAGCGTCCCTTTCAGGTTGGTGAAGCTGATGTCCTTGTCGACGATCAACCCTTCCATCTGGTGGAACATCGGGGTATGCGTCTGATCGTAGTCGTTACGATACACGCGGCCCGGCGCGATGATGCGGATCGGTGGCTGCTGGTTCTTCATGGTGCGGATCTGTACGCCAGAGGTTTGGGTACGCAGCAGGCGCGTCGCGTCAAACCAGAAGGTATCGTGATCTGCACGGGCCGGGTGATGTCCTGGGATATTCAGCGCGTCGAAGTTATGGTAATCATCTTCGATTTCCGGGCCGGTCTCTACCGAGAAGCCCAGTTCGCCAAAGAAGGTTTCGATACGATCGATGGTGCGAGTAACCGGGTGCAGGCCACCGTTCTCCAGGCGACGCCCCGGCAGCGAGACGTCGATGGTCTCCGCCGCCAGACGAGCGTTCAGCACCGCAGACTCCAATGCGTTCTTACGCGCGTTCAGCGCATCCTGAACTTCCTGTTTTGCCTGGTTGATCACCGCCCCGGCTGCCGGGCGATCTTCCGCTGGCACTTCACGCAGGGACTGCATCTGTAAGGTAAAATGACCTTTCTTGCCAAAATATTCGACGCGTACCAAATCCAACGCGGCAACATCTTGGGCATCTTCTACGGCTGCCTTGGCGTTGGCAACCAGCTCTGCGAGATGTGACATTGCTTTCCTCTTCCTCTGGCCTTGTGGCCCTAAGTAATTGTTATCTATTATTCCAACACGCCTTTGGTTGATCTTCAAAGAATTTCAAGCCGAAGCCAAGCAAGTGCCGTGGGCCTGAAGGCGCAGAAGGTGGCCAAAAACAAAAAAGCCTCCACTTGGGAGGCTTGGGCGCTACTTTCCGTTTCTTTTCTTACGCGCAAAGCCTCCTAAAATCAGGCGCTAAAGTAAAAAAAGAAGCGGAAAATAACAGCGTGCATGTTGGTAGTACCTTGTCGATGGATTGGCAACCAGTGTGATAGCGCCAGCCGATAAATGTCAATATCCGTATTGGGAACAAACAGTAAAAGAGGGAGCAAGCTCCCTCTTTTCAACTAGCTTACGCCAGTGCTGCTTTCGCTTTTTCAACCAGTGCGCCAAAGGCCACTTTGTCGAATACTGCGATGTCAGCCAGGATCTTACGGTCAATTTCAATAGAAGCTTTTTTCAAGCCGTTAATGAATTTGCTGTAAGACAAGCCGTTCTGACGAGCAGCTGCGTTGATACGTGCAATCCACAGCTGACGGAACTGACGCTTACGTTGACGACGGTCACGGTAAGCATACTGACCTGCTTTGATTACTGCCTGGAAGGCAACACGATAAACGCGCGAACGGGCACCGTAGTAACCTTTCGCTTGTTTCAGTATTTTCTTGTGACGTGCGCGTGCAATTACACCACGTTTTACGCGAGCCATATGCTCTCTCCTAAAGTCTTATTCTAGATTCAAAAAATATGGCTTATGCGTACGGCAGGCACGCAGTAACCAGGACCAGATCGTTTTTAGACACCATGCCTTTCGGACGCAGATGACGTTTACGCTTGGTTGCTTTTTTGGTCAGAATATGACGCAGGTTAGCATGTTTGCGCTTAAAACCACCGCTGCCGGTCTTTTTGAAGCGCTTGGCTGCACCACGTACAGTTTTAATCTTTGGCATGTTAATTAAATCCACTTCGCATTGTTAAACAACGAATCAGTGAGGCGAATAAAACCCACGCACGCTTGCACGGCGTGGGTTCGATTACTTGGAAGCCTTACTGTTTCTTCTTGGGTGCGAGCACCATAATCATCTGACGGCCTTCGATCCTTGTTGGGAAGGATTCGACCACTGCCAGATCAATATCTTCACACAGGTCTTTACGGACGCGGTTAAGCACTTCCATACCGATCTGCTGGTGCGCCATTTCACGCCCGCGGAAACGCAGGGTGATCTTGGCTTTATCGCCGTCTTCCAGAAAGCGAATCAGGTTGCGTAGTTTGACCTGATAGTCGCCATCATCGGTGCCAGGACGGAATTTGATTTCCTTAACCTGGATAACTTTTTGCTTCTTCTTTTGTTCTTTGGTCGACTTGCTCTTCTCGTAGAGGAATTTGCCGTAATCCATGATCCGGCAAACTGGCGGTTCGGCATTTGGGCTGATCTCTACTAAATCAACACCCGCTTCCTCAGCTTTTTCAAGAGCTTCATTCAGACTGACAATACCAATCTGCTCGCCATCGACGCCGGTTAGGCGAACTTCTTGCGCGCGAATTTCTTTGTTAATGCGATTTGGACGCGCCGGTTGAACTCGTTTTCCGCCTTTAATACTTTATTCCTCCAGTTGATGAAGACTTCGGCTGCGTATCTCATGTAGCAGCTTGTCTACGACTTCTTGTACGTCCAGGCTCCCCAGGTCTTTGCCACGGCGGGTACGAACGGCAACTTTGCCTGATTCGACCTCTTTATCACCGCACACCAACATGTATGGAACCCGTCGTAAAGTATGTTCGCGAATTTTAAAGCCAATCTTCTCGTTTCTCAAGTCCGCTTTTGCCCGAATGCCTGCATCTTGCAGTTTTTTGGTCAATTGCTGGACGTAATCAGACTGGCTGTCGGTGATATTCATCACCACTACCTGCACTGGAGCAATCCAGGTCGGGTAGAAACCGGCATATTCTTCGGTAAGGATACCGATGAAGCGCTCCATGGAGCCAAGAATAGCACGGTGTATCATTACCGGGACCACGCGTTCGTTGTTTTCGCCAACATACGACGCGCCTAAACGGCCCGGTAAGAAGAAATCGAGTTGCACGGTACCACATTGCCATGCGCGATCCAAACAATCATGCAAGGTAAATTCAATTTTTGGTCCGTAGAAAGCGCCCTCACCCGGCTGATATTCAAACGGAATCCCGTTTTCAGTCAGCGCAGCGGCCAGATCGTTTTCGGCTCGAGTCCACATTTCGTCAGTCCCGATGCGCTTCTCTGGACGGGTGGACAGTTTCACCACAATCTTTTCGAAGCCAAAGACACCGTACATATCGTAGACCATTTTGATGCAGTCGTTCACTTCGGAACGCACCTGATCTTCGGTACAGAAGATATGGGCATCGTCCTGGGTGAAGCCACGCACACGCATCAGGCCATGCAGCGAACCTGATGGCTCGTTACGGTGGCAGCTACCGAACTCGCCCATACGCAGCGGCAGGTCACGGTAAGACTTCAGGCCCTGGTTGAAGATCTGCACGTGGCCCGGGCAGTTCATCGGCTTGATGCAATATTCACGGTTCTCTGAAGACGTGGTGAACATGGCGTCTTTGTAGTTTTCCCAGTGGCCGGTTTTTTCCCACAGCACACGGTCCATCATAAACGGCCCTTTCACTTCCTGATACTGGTGCTCTTTGAGCTTCATGCGCACAAAGGCTTCCAGTTCGCGGAAGATGGTCCAGCCGTCGTTATGCCAGAACACCATGCCAGGGGCTTCTTCCTGCATATGATACAGGTCGAGCTGCTTGCCGATCTTGCGGTGGTCACGCTTGGCCGCTTCTTCCAGGCGTTGCAGATAGGCATTCAGCTGCTTCTTGTCTGCCCAGGCAGTGCCGTAGATACGTTGCAGCATTTTGTTTTTGCTGTCGCCACGCCAGTAGGCACCGGAGGTTTTCTGCAGTTTGAAATGGTGGCAGAAACGCATATTCGGCACGTGCGGGCCACGGCACATATCTACGTATTCTTCGTGATGATACAGGCCTGGGCGATCGTCATGGCTGATATTTTCATCCAGAATCGCCACCTTGTAGCTTTCGCCACGGGCTGCGAAGGTGTCGCGGGCTTCCTGCCAGCTCACTGTTTTCTTGATGACGTCATAATCTTTGTCGGCCAATTCATGCATCCGCTTCTCCAGCAGATCCAGATCTTCCTGCGTCAGGGTATGGTCGAGGTCAACATCATAGTAGAAACCGTTGTCGATCACCGGACCAATGGCCATTTTGGTATCGGGCCAGAGCTGTTTGATCGCATGACCCAGCAGGTGCGCACAGGAGTGGCGCATGATTTCCAGGCCTTCGGCATCTTTGATGGTAATGATGGCCAGTTGTGCATCGGATTCGATAGCATCGTTGGCATCGACCAGCTCACCGTTAACGCGGCCGGCGATACAGGCTTTGGCAAGGCCAGGGCCGATATCACGGGCAACATCCATCGGGGAAACGGCGTGGTCGTATTGACGCTGACTTCCGTCAGGAAGAGTAATAACAGGCATTCATAATTCCTTATCTACAGTGGTGACCCACACGACAGATCACATGCAGTACAGATATTTTGGTTAGTGTTGAGTCAGTTATGCGTCATATCTCGCCCACAATTGCCAGATTGACGCACAACTTGGTCCGTTAATCACACCCGAACCTCCAGCGGCTGTTCACAGCCTCGCGAATAGTAACATTAAAACTGTGGAGGATAAATAAAGTGCAGTTTACTCTGCAGCAGAATCGAACTGAACTTGACTTACCACGATGAACCGGTCAAATTACCCGGGTAAAATAATTTAACCCGGATATAAAACACATGAAAACCGTCAATACGCCAAGCTGTACCGCCTTCTTGCAGCATCAACGGGTAGCCACCGGGTCTTATGCCGAAGTTGCACAAGCACTGGCTGCGCTGGATCTCACTGCCGGGGGGCTGTTAGTGTTTGATGATGCTACCGGCTCCCAAGTGGATTACCCTTGGCCAGCAGGCTACGTTTGGCCTCAGCCTGATGGCGATGTCGCTGAGCTTGATGGCGAACCGGCAGCTCAGCCCTCGGTTGGGAGGCCCAAGCTCGGCGTGGTAGCCCGCGAAGTGACGCTTCTTCCCCGTCACTGGAAATGGCTGGCACAACAGCGTGGTGGAGCCTCTGCGGCACTACGTCGCCTGGTTGATGAAGCCCGGCGCACCACGGTCGAGCAGGATAATGAACGCCGTATCAAAGAGAACAGCTATCGCTTTATGAGCGCCATCGCCGGCTCTTTACCAGGCTATGAAGAAGCCACGCGCGCACTTTTTGGCCACGACGGCAAGCTGTTTGCCGAGCGAATTACGCACTGGCCTGCCGATATCCAGGCGCATCTGGCCTGGATGACTCGCGATGCGTTCCCCGTTCCCCCGGTGAGATAACCCGGCGGGCGCAGCATGTGCGCCCCTACATATGAGTTTCAGTAACACTAGAGCTCTCTACACGCCCTTTAGGCGCAGGAAAAACGATTAAATGCAAACCCGTCCGCAGCACAAGCAGCCACCGCTTTGGCGCATCTATCTGATCTTTTTGGTGCCCATGGTGCTGTCCAACTTCCTGCAAGGATTTTCCGGCACGCTGAACGGCATCTATATCGGCCAGATGCTCGGCACCCATGCGCTGGCCGCCATCTCCGGCATGTTCCCGGTGGTGTTCTTCTTTATCTCACTGGTGATTGGCGTTGGTGCCGGTGCCTCGGTGCTGATTGGGCAGGCATGGGGCGCGAATGAAGCAGAAAAAGTCAAAACCATTGCCGGTACGGCCTTGATGCTGGGCGTAACGCTTGGCTTACTGGCGGCAGTATTTGGCAGTCTATTCGCCCGGCAAGCGCTACAAGCCCTAGGCACGCCAGCGGACGTGCTGGAAGAGGCGGTCTCTTACGCCCGCATCATGATGCTGATTATGCCCTTGCTGCTGGTATTTGTGTTGTTCACCCAGTTGTTGCGCGGCGTCAGTGACACGGTTTCACCACTCTTGGCCCTGCTGCTGTCTACCATCGTCGGCTTGCTGCTCACCCCGGCCCTGATCCGTGGCTGGCTGGGTTTTGCCCCCATGGGCATACAGAGCGCGGCTCTGGCGGGTATGGTCGGTAACGCACTGGCGATGGTGTATCTGACATTGCGCCTGCGCCGCAAAAAACATGTGCTAGCCCCCGACCGAGCCATGCTGGCGGCGCTCAAGCTGGATACGGTGGTGTTACGTAAAGTGTTACGTATTGGCCTGCCCACCGGTTTACAAATGGTGGTAATTTCTATCTCTGAATTGATCATCCTGACGTTGGTCAACCGACACGGTTCGGATGCTACGGCAGCCTACGGCGCCGTGACACAGATCGTTAACTATGTGCAATTCCCTGCCCTGTCGATTGCCATCACTGCCTCTATTTTGGGGGCTCAGGCCATCGGCGCTGGCAAAACCGAACGCATTGCCCCCATCTTGCGCACCGGGTTGTATATCAACCTCTGGCTGACCGGTTCGTTGATTATTCTGGTCTACCTGCTGTCACATTGGCTGTTGGGTCTGTTCCTGACCAGCCCAGTGGTATTGGCAGAAGCGGAGCATTTATTGCATATCATGCTGTGGAGCATGCTGGTATTTGGTTTCCAGGCGATTGTCGGTGGCATCATGCGCGCCAGCGGCGTGGTATTGGTACCGGTGACGATCTCCATTCTCTGCATCGTGGCCGTACAGTTGCCAGCGGCCTATCTGCTCAGCAATCACTTCGGATTAGAGGGGGTATGGATGGCGTTCCCTATCGCCTATTTGACAATGCTGGCATTGCAGACAACGTTTTATAGGTTGGTATGGCGACACAGAAAAATTGAGCGTCTGGTCTGACGCTGATAGTCACAATACTTTTTGGGCGTAGTGACTGCGCCCCCATTTCATTCTCTTGCTGGGGTTTGTTTTATGTCGAGTATTCTGCAGTTGTTTCAGGCCATAGGGCTGGGGCTAGCCCTACTATTGCCACTGGCCAACCCGCTCACCACCGTGGCGTTGCTGCTTGGTCTGTCGGGAAATATGACCAACGAAGAGCGCAACCATCAGTCGCTGATGGCTTCGGTCTACGTGTTCTGCATCATGACGGTGGCGTTCTATGCCGGTCAGCTAGTGATGAGCACTTTTGGGATTTCCATCCCCGGCCTGCGGATCGCAGGGGGGTTGATTGTCGCCTTTATCGGTTTTCGCATGTTGTTCCCTCAGCAAAGTGCCGATGAAGCACCAGAGGTAGAATCCAAAAGCAGAGAACTGCACAAGAAAACCTCGGCCAATATCGCCTTTGTCCCACTGGCCATGCCAAGTACTGCCGGACCGGGGACTATCGCCATGATCATCAGCACCGCATCCAGCGTCCACGAAAATACGCTGGGCTTTGCCCACTGGGTGCTACTGGCCGCACCGGTGGCCATTTTCCTGTCGATAGCGATCATTTTGTGGGTCTGTTTACGCAGTTCCACGGCGATCATGAAACTGGTTGGTGAAAGCGGTATTGAGGCCATTTCCCGCCTGATGGGCTTCCTGCTGGTGTGTATGGGCGTGCAGTTTATTATCAACGGCGTGTTGGAGCTGATTTCTACCTACGTACCAATGACCTAACCCTACCGGCCCCGCTGTTGCGGGGCCAACTTGCTTATGCCAAACCGTAAACCAAAGCGGAAAGCGCAATCAGCCCCATCACCAGCACAAAGACATTACTCAAAGCACGATAACGGCGCATAGCCGGAACCGCGCGCACCGCATACATCGGCAGAATAAACAGGATCACCGCAATCAGCGGACCGCTGATGGTTTCAATGATATGCAAGGCGCTCGGATTCCAAACGGTGGCCGCCCAGGTCAGCAAGAACAGCACCACGCCGGAGATACGATGGGTCGTGACGGCAGTCAGCGGCTTGCCAACGGCGCGTGTTAGCCCATCGATCAGACTGGTTGCCCCTTCGGTGACGCCTAATGAAGTGCCAAGATAGGACTTTGCCATCGCCGACATCGCCATCACCGGCCCAAGATAGGCAATCAGCGGGTTGGAAAATTTGTTGGCCAGGGTGGTCAGCACCGTGATGTTCTGTGCTTTCGCCTGCTCCATCTCCTGGTGCGAAAGACTCAGCACGCAGCTGAACACGAAGAACAGCACGGTGACGCAAATCAACAGGTAGCTGTAACGCATAATCCGCGCACAACGGCGCTCAGCGTTGTCACCATATAAGCTTTTCTGGGTGGAAGCGAACGACGAAATGATCGGCGCATGGCTAAAGGAAAACACCATCACCGGGACCGCCAACCACAACGAATGCCAGAGGTCGGGGCTGTCAAATTGGGTGTTGGCCAAACCACTAACAAAGTTTTCGGTCTGCCAAGTGGGTATCAGATACAGCGAAATTCCCATCAGAAACACCAGCAATGGGAATACCAGAACGCCCATCGCGGCCACGATCGTATCCTTTCCACGCAGCAGCACCAAATTGAGCACCACCACCACCGCCAAACTCAGCCAGATGCGGGGTACCGGGGCAAAGTGAAATTGATGGGTCAGGAAGCTGTCCAACGCGTTGGTGATGGAAATACTGTAGACCAGCACGATGGGGAAAAACGCCATCAGGTACAGCACCATAATGACCTTGCCGGCTAACACGCCGAAATGTTCGACCACCACGTCCTGAATGTTGCCATCGCGGCTCGAGCCGGAAAGGACAAAACGGGTTAGCGCCAAATGGGGTAAATAGGTCAGAGGGAAAGCGAACAGTGCCATCAATAGCAGCACCAATGGGCCATTCAGACCGGCATTGATCGGCAGAAACAGGGTGCCGGCACCCACGGCCGTGGCATAAAGCCCGAACATCCAGACGGTGTCGGTCTTGTTCCATTTGGCAGGTTGAGCAATGGCCAACCTGCCATGATCTGGAGAAATCGTACTCATGAGACAGCTTACCTTAATCTACAGCGCCAACGATTGCGCCCGACGGAAACTCCCTTCTCCGTAGAATGTTTATATAAAACAGGATATTAATGGCGAGAGAAATTCACCTACCTGATAAAAGGACGGCAAAGGATAAAGAAAATCTCTGGAATGGTCTATATTTCGGCGGTTAACTGCGCGCTTCGTGAGCAGCCTATGCCGCCCACGAGCCATAGGGAATGAAACAAAGCTTAGGCGTTGGCGGCGGCGACAAACCGGCGTATTTCGCCAATATGCTGCGGGCCGTAACTACATTGCCCTACTTCTATTTTTGGCTTGTTACGCCCATGGAAGTCGCTGCCACAGGTAACAAACGCCGAGCGGCTCAGGGCAAACTCATACAGCTGGCTGGCCAACTCCGGTGAATGATAGCTTGAGAACACCTCGACCCCCATCACGCCAATCTTCAACATGTCATCGATGACTTGAGTATGGTCCTGCTTAACGTTGGCACCGATATGCGCCAGGATCGGTATTCCCCCATTATGGCGGATCACCTCCACCATGCGGTTCATGGCGGGATAAGTGACTGGCATATAGCACACCTTCCCTGGTCCAAAGAAGTCCCAGTAGAAGTTGATTAGTGGCATATCGGCCCTTTCCCCCCCGGGTCGATAAGGCATCAGCAATGGATGCCCATCATTACGTGGATCGTCGAGTATCACCTCGCCCATCTGCTCTTCCTGCGGGATAGCGCCACCGCATACCTGCTCCAGGCGTTGCTCATCCAGATGGAATTTCAACCCACGCAGCTTGGCAAACTTCTGCGGCGTCAGTTCCCGTTGAATGCTGCTGAAATTGTTATAGATTTCAACAAAGTCATTGCTGGGGGTAAACCCGTAGCCCAACAGGTGGAAGTTGCGCCCAGCGAAGGTGCAGTCGATCTCGATACCAGACAGGACATTGAGGCTGGACGATGCCAGCGCCTTGGCTTCCGGCACCGAATTGGCATTATTATGGTCGGTCACCGCCAACGTACTGATGCCGTTGGCCAGGCAGCGTGCAATCAGCGTCTCAACCGGGAAGTCTGCATCATCGCTGTAGTTGGAATGCATATGCAGGTCGATTTTTTCCATGGCAATGTCCTTTGGCGAATGCTCAAACCAAGACCATACTAAAGCCGCCCTTGAATGCATACAGTGGATTTGACACTTTGTATCGTCAGGATCACAAAAGCGTGGGTCTGCTCACGGGATGTAGATCGACATGTTGACGAGATGGATAACGGTGCAGACTGTTAACAGGCATTGACGGTGCCAAATAGCTGTGGCTACTTGGTCATCCATCTAAAATGCCCCACTTTTCCAGGGCATTTCACCTGATGAAATCTGCTTTTTTGCCAAAGATGGCAAACCGCAACGCATCATGTTCGGAAAAGCAGCGTATCGATTAACCTCGCACATTTCCTTTTGAACTTGATGCGCTTTCTGTAGGTATATTTTCGACCAAGACTAATACAGATACGCTTACGCCTATCAACCTCAAAAGCGATGGAAATGTACACCACCATTAATAAAACTATTACCATCACGCCTATAGCCTCCCTTTAGTTTCAACGCTCCCTTGCGATTAACATTAATAACATTAATGAAATTTTTATTCACCAATAAATAAAATCACAACAAACCAATCAATAACAGCGACATAGCACAAATATGAAGTTTAATATCTCGCAAAAAGATAACAACATCAGATCAAATAGTTTAAAATCCCAGGAATGGGTCGTTAAAGGTGATTAAAAATCACACACAGCGAAATGATTAACAACTCTAACTTATTTAAGGATAATTGAGATAAATAAAGGGCCTCGAACGAGGCCCTTGGGAAGATTACTTGGCACCCACCGGCGCTGACTCTGGGACAGCAGAACTGCCCATCGCCTTCTCATCGCGGATGATTGAACGATCCTTACGCACGTCAGCCACATCGGAGGCACTGATGGCTTTGGCGTTATTACCCCAGCTGGAACGGATAAAATTCACCACGTCCGCTACCTGCTGGTCGTTCAAGCGCCAGCCAAACGGCGGCATGGTGAGGTTGGAAACCGCCCCCTTCACCGCTGGCGTGGTATTGCCGACCAGCACAATGTGGATCAGCGAGGTCGCATCTTCGGTCTGCACCACCGGGTTGCCCTTCAGCGCCGGGAAGGCACGCTTGTAACCAACACCATCGGTACGGTGGCAAGCGGCACAGTTATCGACGTACAGCGCGGCTCCGGGCTTGCTGTCGTTACCACGCCACAAATCTTTGGCGACGCTGTCTTCAACCGGAGCGGCCTGCTGTTTACCGTCTTTCGGCGGCAAGGTTTTCAGATAGCGGGCGATCGCGGTCAAATCCTCATCGCTGAGATATTGCAGGCTATGTTCGACCACGTCGCTCATGCCCCCAAATACCACCGACTTATCGTTGCGGCCGGTTTTCAGGAACTCGGTCAGTTCGCTCTCGCTCCAGGTGCCTAAGCCATCTTTATTATCGCCACGCAGGCTGGATGCTACCCAACCGTCGATCGGCGCGTTACTGCCAGACAGGTAGTCATCCCCTTCCGTGTTGCTCAACGCCTTCTCTTGCATGGTCAGGCTGCGCGGCGTATGGCATGCCCCACAGTGCCCAAGCCCTTCGACCAGATAGCGGCCACGTTCGATAACCGGATCGGCGTTGGCATTTGCCGCGAAATCGGCCGGTGTGGGTGCAAACATCGAACGCCAGATGTGAAGTGGCCAACGCATGGACAGCGGCCAGGGAATATCGGAGTCTTGGTTCGCTTGTTCGACTGGTTGCACGCCATGCATGAAATAGGCATACATGGCACGCATATCCTCCTCTTTCACCAGCGCAAACGAAGGATAAGGCATCGCCGGGTACAGGGTGCTGCCGTTCTTGGCGACGCCTTTGCGTACCGCATTGTCGAAATCTGCAAAACTGTAATCGCCAATGCCGGTGGTTTTGTCCGGGGTAATGTTGGTGGAATAGATAGTGCCAATCGGCGTTTCCATCGCCAAACCACCAGCAAAGGGCACGCCGCTTTTGCCATTGGTGTGGCAGGCCACACAGTCACCGGCTCGTGCCAGATATTCACCCCGTTTGAGCAATTCGCTGCTGACCGCCGCGTCCTGCGCCAAAACGGAAAAACTCAGTGCACTGAGTACCAGTGCGGGAACCAAAGCTTTCATCACTCGCATCCTCATGCCTGCACCAATGGGCCTGGGTTTTTCAGATACTGCTCGCGTATGGCGCGGGCAGACCAATAGGCCAACGCGGCAACGGTGCCGGTCGGGTTGTAGCCCAGCCCCTGCGGGAAGGCCGATGCGCCGATCGAGAACACGTTATGCACGTCCCAGCTTTGCAGATAACGGTTTACCGCGCTGGTCTTGGGATCTTCTCCCATCACCGCTCCGCCGTTCATGTGCGTAGTTTGGTAGCTGGTGGTATCGAAATGGCTGTTGGCGTTTTTCGGGCTGCCGGAAATCAGTTTCGGGTTCATCGCCTTGGCGATCGGGGCCATCTTGTTGAACATAAACTGCGCCATCTTGATGTCATTTTCCTGCCAGTCGAAGGTCATGCGAAGCAGCGGTTGGCCAAAGACGTTCTTATAGGTCGGATCGAGATCGAGGTAGTTGCTACGATAGGACTGGTGCGCGCCATGCGCATCCATAGAGACATGGTGCGTATAGGCATCTGCCACCGCCGCTTTCCACTTGCTGCCCCAGGCTGGAGTGCCAGGAGGCGTCGGCAGGCCGGAGATAGGCTTGGTACCAGCCTGGTTAACCCAGAACGGTGAGCCACCGACAAAGCCCTCCTTGCCGTGGTCAAAGTTATCCGCGTTGAAATCATCTACGCCGACGCCGTTACCGCCCGCGCCAATAAACGGGTTGGTGTGGACGTCCTTATCAAAGAACGCCTTGATAGTAGTCATGTTCTGGTAGGCAAAATTACGCCCAACCACCCCTTCACCGGTCTGTGGATCGTAAGGTTTGCCAATGCCGGAGAGCAGCATCAGGTGCACATTGTGGAACTGAAAGGCACCGAGGATCACCAGATCGGCAGGTTGTTCAATCTCACGCCCCTGGGCATCGATATAGTTCACCCCGGTCGCCCGGCTTTTGTCGGCGGTCAGGTTAACCTTCAGCACGTTAGCGTTGGTGCGCAGCTCAAAGCGCTTCTCCATCCGCAGTGCTGGCAAGATATTGACGTTTGGCGACGCCTTGGAATACATGTAGCAGGCGTAGCCGCTGCAATAACCGCAGAAGTTACAAGGCCCCATCTGCGCGCCATAGGGGTTGGTGTAGGAATCTGACGTATTGGCAGAGGGCAGATTGTAAGGGTGATAACCCACCTCACGCGCGGCCTTTTCAAAAAGCTGCGCGGAGAAGGTGTTCTTCTGCGCTGGCAGTGGGAAATGGTCGGAACGGTCTGGTGCAAAGGGGTTTCCGCCTTTGCCTTTACCCACCAACTGCCCCTTCACCGACCAGGCAGTGCCTGAGGTGCCGAATACCTTCTCGGCCTTATCAAAGAACGGCTCCAGCTCGTCGTAGCTCACCCCAAAATCCTGGATCGTCATGTCTTTTGGAATAAAGCTTTTACCGTAGCGCTCTTCATAATGGCTGCGCATACGCAGCTCGATAGGATCGATACGGAAATGCACGCCAGACCAGTGCAGGCCAGCTCCGCCCACTCCGGTACCCGGCAGGAAAGCCGCCAACTGGCGATAAGGTACTGCGGTTTGGCTGGTGTTGTGACGGATAGTCACCGTACTTTTTGAAAGGTCCTGGAACAACTTGCGGCGGATATTATAGGTCAGTTCATCGATCACCTGCGGGTAGGAACCGTCTGGGTAGGTATCGCGCATCGGGCCACGCTCAAGCGCCACCACGTTTAGCCCGGCCTCGGTCAACTCCTTGGCCATAATGGCACCAACCCAACCAAAACCGACGATCACCACATCCTGCTTCTTCATTACCGTTGCCATAATTACCCTCTCTCCCCACGAATCGATACCGGTGGGAAGGGATAACGTTCCCCTCGCTCAACCCAGTCCATAAAGTCGGCGCGCGCGCCCGGAAAATTAATCAGCTTCCATCCCACCATTTCTTTGTTACCACCATGGATCGGATCGCTGAAAAATCCTTCACGGGTGTTCTGCAATAGATAAGAGAAGAACAGCTTGGCAGGCAATTGCGTAAACTCGGCCTCACCGGATTCAAACTTCTGCAACAGCGCATCCTGTTGTGCGCCATCCAGCTCGGCGAATGCTTTTCCTGCCGTTTTTTTGCTGTAGGCATCCGCGTCGCTGATACCCAGGTTATAAATCTGTTTCGGCACCAACGGCAGTTGATAGCCCATTTCCGGTGCGACATCGGGATTGAACGGCCCTTGCATGTACCAGATTGAACCGGTGGCATAAGGCGTATTCATCTGCCGATCGATAAACTCCGGTACGCCAGCTTCCAAAGCACCCGGGCCGCGCTCGTCTGCAGGGATCAAACGCGCGACCGCCGCCTGAACAAAGGCCCACTCTTCGGGGGTAAAGAAGGTCGGTTGATAGTCTGCCTGCTTGGGAGTATCGCTAGCGGCAAGCGCGGGGGTGGGCGCCGTCAGGGCACTCACACCACTGCCACCGATAACGGCTGCGGGGATCAGCGTCATCGACTTCAGTAAGAAATCACGCCGGGAGTTGTTGGTTTTATCGTTCGACATAGCACATTCCTTCCAAAAAAAATCACAACTATTTAACCTCAACCTCGCGTTCCATACGGAGTTTAAACATATATTGTTACGTAATTGTTTATTTTTTGAAGGTCAGAATGTGAGCTTTGGCAGCAATGTTACCGGTAACTATTTGATTGAACGTAAAGTTTTCTTTGTTAATGTAAAATTAACAATTTGTGCGGTTTTTTAGTTCAAAAGGCGGGAGAACAGCGAAAATGGGATACGGAGCACATTTTTACCGGAAATAAATAGCAAAACCGGCCCTTTATTGGGGCCGGCTGTAGGTAATCTGAGGCTAGTCGGCCATCGCTTGATAAGCAGTGGTAACCTTCCACAAGTAACGCGGCGCTTGCGGTGCCGGGTGTTTCTTCTGGATATGCTGATAAAACTCGTCCGGGCTCATCTGATTGATGCGGTTTACCGCCACACGTTTATCCGACGAGAAGGTCCGTAACATCGCGCCTGCCCCGTTCACATAGGAAACGATGGTGGCATAGCGTAACGTTTGTGGATTGGTGATCCCGGCTAGCTGCTGGCTTTGAAGAATATTGATATAGGCTGTTCCCAGATCAATATTGACCGCCGGATCCTTCAACTCACGTGAACTTGGCTGCCCGTTCTTTCCCTTCATACGGTAAGCATCGCGTCCAGCGGTTGAGGCTTTCAGCTGCATCAGCCCCACGGCATTCGAGGTGCTGACCACGTTCGGGTTAAACCCAGACTCCACCTGAATGATCGCCTTAATCAGCGTTTCGTCGACGCCATAGTTGCTGGCGGCCTGACGGATATAATCGTTATAAGCGACCGGTGTCCCGGTACGGTTGCTTGGTGTTTGCGGTGGGGTTTTTAGCCAACCGCCCGAAGTGCCACTGCCTGCCTGATTGCCGGTTGTTTGCGGATCTTTCGCACAACCGGCTAATAGTACGATTGCCATCAGGCAACCTATTTTTGTTTTCACAGAATCCCTCACTCCTTTCAATGAGTTGCGTAGCATATACAACTGGTAAGGATACCTGCATAACTTTTTTGGTCTATTCTCAGGCTATCCATATACCAAGAGGTGATTTATGAGTCAATCTTCGTCCATAGGATTTGTGGTGACTTTCACCTATCCGGAACAAAGCTTAACCGATTTAGCCAAATTAACCGGACAAATGACGCTGGCCGGTTTTTCCACCATGCTCAGCGACAGCAACGGCATTCCCCATGAGCTGGGGATCAACAGTTTTTCGCTAACAACGCCATTAAATCAAGAAGATGTCAAACAGTTGGCACAAGGCTTGGGCGAGGTGGCATTGGGGGCAAAACCCGAAGTGGAGATAGTCACTGGCAGTGACTACTTTAAGCGGTTACATCCCGATACATAAAATGTTATAACTCACATGGCGGTACTATTTCATTAACAACAACATAACCCCTTGGCAAAGCTTGGTGATGCTTGACTTCCGCTCAATTGATATTGATAATCATTTTCATTTGAATAAGGAGACGTCTTCATGCCAATGAAAAACAACGTATTTACTCGTCGTCGTTTTAGCTTGTCCCACTTTCGCCCCCTTGCCCTGCTCTGCCTATGCCTCAGCGTTGTTGGTGTGAGCCAACCGGCTTTGGCAAAGGAAAAGCTGCGCGTGGTGACCACCTTCACCATTATCCAGGATATCGCCCAGAACGTGGCAGGCGACGCCGCCGTGGTAGAGTCCATCACCAAGCCTGGGGCGGAAATCCACGACTATCAGCCCACGCCGCGCGATATCGTTAAGGCACAGCACGCCGATCTGATTTTATGGAACGGGATGAACCTGGAGCGCTGGTTCCAACGCTTCTTCGAAAATATCAAACAGGTGCCCGCCGCCGTGGTAACCGAAGGGATCACCCCAATGCCGATCCACGAAGGCCCGTATAACGGTAATCCAAACCCCCATGCCTGGATGTCGCCAAGCAATGCGCTGATCTACATCGAGAACATCCGCAAAGCGCTGGTACAGCACGATCCTGATAACGCGGAAACCTATAACCGCAATGCCAAAGCCTACGCTGAAAAAATCGCGGCGCTGGATGCCCCGCTACGCGAGCGTTTGTCGCGTATTCCGTCAGCCCAACGCTGGCTGGTAACCAGCGAAGGTGCCTTTAGCTATCTGGCCAAAGACTATCAGCTGCAGGAGGTCTATCTGTGGCCAATCAATGCCGACGAACAGGGCTCACCGCAGCAGGTGCGCCGGGTGATTGATACCGTGCGGGCCAACCACATTCCGGTGGTGTTCAGCGAAAGCACCATTTCGGATAAGCCTGCCAAGCAGGTGGCCAAAGAAACCGGCGCACACTACGGCGGCGTGCTGTATGTCGATTCGCTTTCTGCCGCCGACGGGCCAGTGCCCACCTATATCGATCTGCTCAATGCCACCGTGCAAACCATCGCCAAAGGATTCAATCAATGAGTGCAGAGACCTTTATCCGCCCCGAGCTCAGCGTGGATGACGTATCGGTCACCTATAACAACGGCCATACGGCAATCCATAACGCCAGTTTTACCCTTAGCGGCGGTTCGATCTGTGCGTTGGTGGGGGTTAACGGCAGCGGGAAATCGACCCTCTTCAAAAGCATCATGGGCCTGGTAAAACCGACATCTGGCCAGGTGATGCTGAGCGGGCAGCCGGTTGTCGCCGCGCTGAAGAAAAACATTATCGCCTACGTGCCGCAGACCGAGGAAGTTGACTGGAACTTCCCGGTGCTGGTGGAAGACGTGGTGATGATGGGCCGCTACGGCAAAATGAACTTCTTGCGCATTCCTACCAAGGAAGACCGACTGCGGGTCGATAAGGCGCTGGAGCGCGTTGGCCTGAGTGAGCTGCGTAGCCGACAGATTGGTGAGCTTTCCGGCGGGCAAAAAAAACGCGTATTCCTGGCCCGTGCCCTGGCTCAGCAGGGAACGGTGCTGCTGCTTGATGAGCCTTTTACCGGCGTGGATGTCAAAACCGAGAACGCCATTATCGAACTGTTACGTTCGCTGCGCGATGAAGGGCACCTGATCCTGGTATCGACCCATAACCTTGGCAGCGTACCGGAGTTTTGTGACCGGGTGATCCTGATTAACCGTACCGTGCTTGCCGCTGGCCCGCTCGAGACCACATTCACGCAAAGCAATCTGGAACTGGCGTTCGGTGGCGTATTGCGCCATATCAACCTCTCCGGGCCCGATCTGCACGATGACAACGATCCCCGCACCGTGACGGTAATCACCGATGACGAGCGCCCTGCGGTGTTTTATGGCCATACCAAGAGCGATCCTCCGGCGCAAAGCCAGCAAAAGGAGAATACCCCCTGATGCTCGAGATCCTGCTGCAACCATTCAACTACAACTACATGGTCAAGGCTATGTGGGTCAGCGCCATCGTCGGTGCGGCCTGCGCTTTTCTGTCGGCATATCTGATGCTGAAAGGCTGGTCGTTGATGGGGGATGCGCTTTCCCACTCCGTAGTGCCTGGCGTGGCCGGTGCCTATGCCCTCGGCCTGCCCTATGCAGCCGGTGCGTTTTTCACCGGCATGCTGGCCGCGCTGGCGATGACGTTGGTACGCCACGTTACCCGCCTGCGTGAAGATGCGATTATCGGTTTTATTTTCTCCACCTTTTTCGCCGTCGGCCTGTTGATCATTTCGCTCAATCCTACCTCGGTGAACGTGCAGTCGATCATCTTCGGCAACATTCTCGGTATCGCAGATGAAGACGTGTTACAGGTGGAGATTATTATCGGCGTTTCGTTAGTGATCTTATGCCTGGTGTGGAAAGACCTGCTGGCGGTATTTTTCGATGAAAACCATGCGGTATCGATCGGGCTTTCGCCACTCAAGTTGAAGATACTGTTCTTTACCCTGCTTAGCGCCTGCACCGTGGCCGCGCTGCAAACCGTTGGTGCCATTCTGGTGATCGCCATGGTGATCACTCCTGGCGCTACCGCCTATCTGCTGACCGACCGTTTTGGCCGGCTAGTGATTATCGCCATCGCGATCGGCGCCGTGACCAGCGGGTTGGGTGCCTACCTCAGCTTCTTCGTCGATGGGGCAACCGGCGGCGTGATCGTCACACTGCAAACGCTGGTGTTCCTGGCGGCCTTCCTGTTCGCACCGAAGCACGGGCTGTTAGCCTCAAAACGTCGCGTAAACCGTAGCAATTCTCCGGAGGGCAACTGATGGAACTCCTGTTGCAATGGCTCTCTGAGCCGTTCGCCTATCCCTTTATGCAACGAGCCATCATCGCGGCTATCGTCACCGGTGTCGTCTGCGCCGTGCTGTCTTGCTATCTGGTGTTGAAAGGCTGGTCACTGATGGGGGATGCCATTTCTCACGCCGTGCTTCCCGGCATTGTGCTGGCCTTTGTGTTCGGTATTCCGCTGGTGATTGGCGCATTTCTTTCCGGCATTTTCTGCGCAGTCGCGACGGGCTATCTGAAAGAGCATAGCCGGGTAAAGGAAGACACGGTGATGGGGATCGTATTCTCCGGCATGTTTGCCTTTGGGCTGGTGCTGTTTGCCCGCATCGATACCGATCAACACCTCAGCCATATCCTGTTCGGCAATATGCTGGGGATCACCGACGGTGAGCTACGGCAAACGTTGTGGATCGCCGGGATCACGCTGGCAATCGTGCTGCTCAAGCGCCAGGACTTCATGCTCTACTGTTTCGATCCCAATTATGCGCGCGTCATCGGCCTGCCGGTGAAGTTACTGCACTACGGCTTACTGTGCCTGCTGGCGTTAACCATTGTTGCCTCGCTACAGGCGGTGGGGGTGATCCTGGTGATTGCGATGCTGATCGCACCGGGGATTATTGCGTTCACGCTGTGCCGCAGTTTCAACCGGATGTTGATTGTTGCCACCATCGCTTCGGTTTTTTCCTGTGTGCTGGGTACACTGATCAGCTTTCATATCGACGGCGCAACCGGGCCGTGCATCGTGATTGTACAGGCGCTGCTGTTTGTCATCGCCCTGCTCTATAGCCACTTTAAACCCGTGCAACGCAACGAAATCACCGTAGTTAAAAACCATTAAGCCGCCCTCACCCTAACCCTCTCCCCCAGGAGAGGGAACAGAATGTGCCACTGTTGTGGTCTAGTAATATCGAACACCGATAAAGGTTTTTACGCCACCCGCTCCCTGTGGGAAAGAGAACAAAACGTGCCACAGACTGACTGCTGCCCCTACCCGCGGCTCCGCACCAGCTCCCTCGCCCTGTGGGAGAGGGTTGGGGTGAGGGGAAAATCCCTACTATGACGTTTCCCGTGTAACAAGGAACTCGGCAAGTTAGCCTGAACCAAGCAGCATTCAGCATAAGCGTACTTAAATTAATCAATAGCGTATATACTTTGACCAGACACGCGGCGATGATATTTTCGTCAATAGATGGCGCAGCTGTGCGCCACATCGTGTTTTCGCAGCAGGAAAGACGCTAACCTAATGAAATCGCAGGCAACACAGAAGGGGATTACTATGTGGCAAGCCGTTAGCCGTCTGTTGAGTGAACATCTTGGCAGCGCAGAAATCCGCGAAAGGACTGAACTGCCCGGGGGAGAAATCCACCCGGCGTGGCGCGTGAGTTACGGTGACAGCGAGGTGTTTGTTAAATGTGATACCCGCGAAATGTTGCCGATATTTACTGCGGAGGCCGATCAACTGGCCTTGCTGGCTCGCAGTAAGACCGTGCGCGTCCCCGAAGTGTATGGGGTTGGCAGCGATCGCGATTACAGTTTCCTGCTATTGGAGTATCAACCCCTTAAGCCGCTGGATGCGCACGGGGCACACTGCCTCGGGCAACAACTGGCCCGCCTGCACCAATGGAGCGAACAACCGCAGTTCGGCCTCGACTTCGATAACGACCTTTCCACCACGCCGCAGCCCAATGCCTGGCAACGCCGCTGGGCGGAATTTTTTGCCGAGCAACGCATCGGCTGGCAGCTACAGCTGGCGGCGGAAAAGGGCATGACCTTCGGTGATATCGACGAAATTATCGACGTGGTTTATCTGCGGTTGCAACACCATCAGCCGCAGCCTTCCCTGCTGCACGGCGATCTGTGGCCAGCCAACTGTGCTCAGGCCGCGGATGGGCCTTTACTGTTCGATCCAGCCTGCTACTGGGGCGACAGAGAGTGTGATTTGGCGATGCTGCCGCTTTATCCTGAATTGCCCGCCCAGATTTATGACGGCTATCAGAGCGTGTGGCCACTGGAGGCCGGGTTTATCGAACGCCAGCCGCTGTATCAGCTTTATTACCTGCTCAACCGCAGCAACCTGTTTGGCGGCCAACATCTGGTCATGACGCAGCGGGCCATCGACAAGCTGCTCCATCCAGAGACGCTGTAATGTCATGGGCGCCGCATAGGGCGCCCGTTCTTTGCAGATCTACGCCACTCCGGCCATTTGCCCTAGCAACTTGAGCACAAAATAAGCCACCACGGCGATCACCACCGGCAAGATATACAGCGGGAAGTATTGCAGCAAAATGGTGTGGTGTGGCAACGTCACCCGCTCTTCCAATTGCTCACGCGTGTGCCCTTCGCTGCCCTTGGCCTGTTCCAGGATCATCTGATCTTCCAATCCTTCACGGATAAACTTCACCTGACGCGACATGCGCGCACCGGAAGTCTGCAATGCCAGGCCGACAAAAATCAGGAAATAGATAATGATAAACATCAGATTAGCGCCGCTAAACAGGCTCTTATCCACGTCCGGTACCGGTGAGTTGTACCAGAAAATATTCAGGAATGGCGTATTGAAGCGCACCATGTCGACCATGACGTGGACAAAATCCAGCATCACGGCGTTGATCCCTCTGGACTTCTCACTGTGTTGATAAACAAAACCCAGCAGTGAAACCAGCGTTGACAGTAACGCCGGGATGAAAACGACCCATCCGAAAATGCGTTTCAGTATGGCAACGCGCCCAGCCTGTTGATACGTCATGTGTTCCCCTTGTAAGCGACGCAATCGTTGTTGCGCTAAGTCTACCTGTAGTTAATGAAACTCGCCCACCGTTTTCTTTATCTTCCCCCCAGTTCCAGAGAGATCCTGTACTTTGGGAAAACACCCCGGGCCCGAAGGGTGCAGGCGCCTGAACAAAAATGATAGAGTGGCGAAAACATTTTCTTTTACTGGTGCTGCAGGAGTTAATTGTTAATGGCTTATTCGCAACGCATAGCAACCGCAATTTTTGATATGGACGGTCTACTGATCGACTCTGAACCCCTGTGGTTACAGGCAGAAATGGATATCTTCAGCTCATTGGGGCTGGATCTGTCCGATCGTCACAACCTGCCGGATACGCTGGGTTTACGCATCGATCTGGTGGTACGAATGTGGTTCCAGGCCATGCCGTGGCAAGGACCGTCTCAGGAGGAAGTGGCTGGCCGCATTATCGAGCGGGCCATCGAGTTGGTACGGGAAAAGCGCCCGTTGCTGCCTGGGGTGCAACAAGCGCTGGAACTGTGCCGTAGCCTGGATTTAAATATTGGGCTGGCCTCCGCCTCTCCGCTACATATGCAGCAGCAGGTGCTGAAGATGTTCGATCTGGAGAGCTATTTCGATCAGTTGGTTTCAGCCGAATACCTGCCGTACAGCAAACCGCACCCGGAAGTCTATCTGATCGCCGCCGAACGCCTGGGCAGCGATCCACAGCACTGCATTACTCTGGAAGACTCCTTCAACGGTATGATTGCCACCAAAGCGGCGCGTATGAAATCGATCGTGATCCCTGCGCACGAATACAGCCAGGATCCGCGCTGGGCCTTGGCCGACCTTAAGTTGCAAAGCCTCGAGCAGTTGACTGCCGCCCATCTGGCCTGATCTTGACGGCATCGGCCCCGCCGGTGCCCTTTTCCCTGCCCTGCACTCGCAAATAAATAAAACACCATTTCATTTTTATTGAATTAAGACACCATTCAAATTATGCTAGTCGCATAAAGAAAACACCGGGCCATTAGGTGACACTGTCACTGCCACGCAGTTGCTATCGAAAACCCGGTGCTTTCTTCCCTCACGGCAAGAGAGCAACGCTATGATTCTGAATTCTTTCGACTTAACGGGCAAAGTGGCGCTGATCACCGGCTGTAATACCGGCCTGGGGCAAGGCATTGCGATTGGGTTGGCGCAGGCCGGTTGCGACATTATCGGCGTGAACCGCAGTCACCCCCTCGAGACCATGAGCAAAGTCACCCAGACTGGGCGTCGATTCCTGAATCTGAACGCCGATCTCGGCAATATCGACGCCATCCCTTCTCTGCTAGCCACCGCCGTTGAGGTGTTTGGCAGAATCGATATCCTGGTGAACAACGCAGGGATTATCCGCCGTGAAGACGCCCTGAATTTCAGTGAGCAAGACTGGGATGAGGTGATGGACGTCAATATCAAGACCCTGTTCTTTATGGCACAGGCGGTGGCCAAACAGTTCATCAGCCAGGGCAGCGGCGGTAAAATTATCAATATTGCTTCGATGCTTTCTTTCCAGGGCGGCATTCGCGTACCGTCTTACACCGCGTCGAAAAGCGCGGTACTCGGCCTCACCCGGCTATTGGCCAATGAATGGGCACAGTACCAGATTAACGTTAACGCCATTGCACCGGGCTATATGGCCACCAACAACACCCAGCAACTACGTACCGATGAAGACCGCAACCAGCAGATCCTCGAGCGCATCCCGGCAGGGCGCTGGGGAACGCCGGATGACTTGATGGGCCCGACCGTCTTCCTTGCCTCGGCAGCGTCCGACTACGTTAATGGCTACACGCTCGCGGTAGACGGTGGCTGGCTCGCTCGCTGATCTCCATAGCAAACATATCCTTCCTCCAAATTTGAGCGGGCGCAGCATTTGCAGCGCCCCTACATTACCAGTCTTCCTGTATACCTCGTCCGTCATAAACACCGTTTCAACCCTTTGTAAAACGGCGTTAAATTAACAACTCGTTACAGGGTAACCGCTTCCGTAACTGTAAAAATTCCCATATACTGGATAAATTAACAGTTTAGTGGCCGGAATTTAGCAACATGACCGCGGAAGGACATCTCATATTCTCTGTTGCCTGCGCGATCTTTGCCAAGAAAGCGGAGGTGACACCCGTGCTCGCCGCTGGCGATTGGTGGCACATCATTCCCGCCGCGCTACTGACGTCACTGCTACCCGATATCGATCACCCTAAATCCATCCTGGGCCAGCGCCTGCGCTGGATAGCCATCCCGATATCTCGCGCCTTTGGTCACCGCGGTTTCACCCATAGCCTGCTGGCGATCGTCGGCGGCATGTGGCTATTTCAGCTAGAAGTGCCGCGCGGTTGGCCCATCCCCGCGGACGTGCTGCACGCCATGATTATCGGTTATTTCAGCCACCTGCTGGCCGATATGCTCACCCCTGCCGGCGTGCCGTTGCTTTGGCCCTGCCGCTGGCGTTTCTGCCTGCCAATATTGAACTCACAAAAAGGCAACCAGCTGGAGCGGGTACTGTGTATAGTTTTGGTGGCTTTCGCCATCTTCTGGCAAGGGGATTACACCTTTCCCGTGCAGTCGTATTTTGAGCAAATAAAAAATATCCGGCTGTGATCACAAAAAACCGTCTATTTTCCCGCCTTTCCGCTCATTACATCGACGATTTCAAGCCAAAAGTTATATTAAATTCTTTTTAGATATAAGTGCGCTTCATCGCAAACTGTTACGATATTTACATCGCATTACATCGGTGCTTGGCACCTTTAATTATAAAAAAACAAGATTGGAGACATTGGGGATGAATCTACCGCTCGTATTAAACGTGCTGGTTTTTGCCGCCCTCCTTTTGCTGTTGGCGCAAACCCGCCATAAGCAATGGAGCCTGGCTAAAAAAGTGCTGGTCGGCCTGGTACTTGGTGTGGTGTTCGGTTTGGCACTGCAATTGGTTTACGGCGCGGACAACCCGGTACTGAAAGCGTCTATCGGCTGGTTTAACATCGTCGGTAACGGCTATGTACAACTGCTGCAAATGATCGTGATGCCACTGGTTTTCGCCTCTATCCTTAGCGCGGTAGCCAAGTTGCACAACGCTTCCTCGCTGGGCAAAATCAGCTTCCTGACCATTGGTACCCTACTGTTTACCACGCTGATCGCCGCACTGGTGGGCGTATTGGTCACCAACCTGTTCGGGCTGACCGCAGAAGGTCTGGTCCAGGGCACACAAGAAACGGCTCGTTTGTCGGCGATCGAAACCAACTACGCGGGTAAAGTGGCCGATCTGAGCGTACCGCAACTGATCCTGTCATTCGTGCCGAAAAACCCGTTTGCCGATCTGACCGGGGCTAACCCAACGTCAATCATCAGCGTGGTGATTTTCGCTGCCTTCCTGGGTGTGGCTTCGCTGCAACTGCTTAAAGATGACCAACCGAAAGGCCAGCGCGTGCTGGTAGCTATCGATACCCTGCAAGCCTGGGTGATGAAGCTGGTCCGTCTGGTGATGAAGCTGACGCCTTACGGCGTACTGGCGTTGATGACCAAGGTCGTTGCAGGCTCCAATATCCAAGACATTATCAAGCTGGGCAGCTTTGTGGTTGCTTCTTACCTTGGTCTGGCGATCATGTTCGTGGTTCACGGCCTGCTGCTGAGCTTCACCGGCGTTAATCCGCTGAAATTCTTCCGCAAGGCGTGGCCGGTGCTGACCTTTGCCTTCACCAGCCGCTCCAGCGCTGCCAGCATCCCGCTGAACGTCGAAGCACAGACTCGCCGTCTGGGCGTGCCGGAGTCGATTGCCAGCTTCTCGGCTTCATTTGGTGCCACTATTGGTCAGAACGGTTGTGCGGGTCTCTACCCGGCAATGCTGGCGGTGATGGTTGCGCCAACCGTAGGCATCAACCCTCTGGACCCACTGTGGATCGCGACGCTGGTTGGCATTGTTACCGTCAGTTCAGCCGGTGTTGCCGGTGTGGGCGGCGGCGCGACCTTTGCTGCGCTGATTGTACTGCCAGCGATGGGCCTGCCGGTGACCCTGGTCGCCCTGCTGATTTCGGTTGAGCCGTTGATCGATATGGGCCGCACCGCGCTGAACGTTAGTGGTTCGATGACCGCAGGTACCGTCACCAGCCAACTGATGAAGCAGACCGACAAAGCCATTATGGACAGCGAAGACGAAGCGGAACTGGCTCACCGGTAACCCTAGACTGATTTACAACTGAACCGGCGCCCAGGCGCCGGTTTTTTTTCGCCAGGACTACCAATGATATCTCATTAGTATTAGTGTGTAGCAAATAGGATCCGTGGAACCCATTATGATTGAAACCCGCCTGCTACATCAGTTCATCGCCGTCGCCGAGGAATTGCACTTCAATCGCGCAGCGCAACGGCTGCATATGGCGCAGCCCCCGTTGAGTCAGGCTATTCGTCGGCTGGAGCATGAGATCGGCGCTCCCCTGTTTGAACGCACCAATCGCAGCGTGTCGCTTACACCTGCCGGAACCGACTTTCTGGCAACGGCAAGAAAGGTGTTGCGCCTGCTTGATGAAGGCGTCGAACAGACCAGGCGGGTAGCGCAAGGCATCGAAGGCCATCTCACATTAACCTTCATCAATATCGCCCCCTATACCGCATTGCTAGGCGCATTGCAGCGGTTCCGCGCTGTATTCCCCGCCATCTCCTTCACTATGCGTGAGGCCACGACTCAAGAGCAGGTCGAGGCTCTGGAACATAGCCACGCCGAGCTCGGTTTCATGAGGCCTCCGGGCAGGACAGCTCCGGAGCTGCGCTTCGAGTGCATTCTGCGCGAACCCATCGTGATCGCTCTGCCAACCACACACCCTCTCGCGTGCCACGAAATCATTCCACTGATCGCACTACGCGATGACGCCTTCGTATCGTCACCACGACACCTGGGCCAGGGCTTTCATGACCAACTGGTTCAGCTTTGTGCAGCGGCGGGGTTCATGCCACGCATTGCCCAACAGGCGCGGCAGTTGCAAACTCTGGTTGCGTTAGTGGCCAGCGGCTTCGGCGTAGCACTGTTGCCCGCGTCACTGGCGCAGGAGGGTCGCAAAGACGTGGTATTCCGACCAATCCAGGTCAATGCACCAGACGCACTGCGGCATGTGGAATTGCTGATGGCTTGGAACCCACACTCGCCTTGTCCTATTCGAGACAAACTGATCGATGAGGTGCGAGATGCCATGGCATCGGGCGCCCTTGATTGAAACCTGATAAGTCTTGTTTCGGTACAAATAAGATATTTTACACTCAGGAGCGGTCACTCCATCATCGTGCCATTGCCAAACGGAGGTACATGATGACAGATCGACGCTTAGACGAGCTTTTCAAAGACAAGGTAGCTATCGTCACCGGTGCTGGCCGCGGGCTTGGCAACGCTTACGCCAAAGCCCTCTTGAAACGTGGTGCAAGGGTGATCGTTAGCGACCTGGGTACCGGCCTGACCGGCGATGGTGCTGACCCAGACGTAATGAGCGAGGCGGTTCATGACTTGCAGGCCGACCCTGGATCGTTCATCACCCACAACGGGCGCCTGGATAACGAGATGGGTTGCCAGCAACTCGTAGCACTGGCCATCGAGCAATTCGGCGCGCTGGATATCCTGATCCATAACGCTGGTTGGGTCGGCTATCAGCCCATTGAGAAACTGGAAGAGGAATTCCTTGAACGTTCCCTTGGCATCAACGTACGTACGTCGATCTGGTTGAGCAAGCACGC
The DNA here is from genome assembly GCF_059697885.1 of Serratia sp. NCCP-200. Lineage (NCBI taxonomy): Bacteria > Pseudomonadati > Pseudomonadota > Gammaproteobacteria > Enterobacterales > Yersiniaceae > Serratia > Serratia sp. NCCP-200. The sequence continues at coordinate 287,439 of NZ_BAAKUJ010000003.1, read as the reverse complement.
CTGGGTGCATCTCAAGCGTTCCCCATCACCTCGGATCGTGTTGACGACCTCTGATCGTGCCATGTATCAACGCTACGCGCAGCCAGGCCTGACGGCCTACGCCGCTGGCAAGATGGCCCAACTAGGCATCATGAATGCCCTGAGCATGGAAGGAAAACCGGACGGCATCCTGGTCAACGCCATCTCTCCGGTAGCCAAGACCCGCATGTGGGGGATCACGCAGCCTCCGACAGACCTCAAGCCCGAGTGGGTGGTGCCAGGCTTGCTGTATCTGGCCAGCTCGTTATGCCAAGACACTGGCGTGATCCTGCGCGCCAGCAACGGCCAGTTCACCGCCACCCGCTTTTGTGAAAACCCTGGCGTAACCTATCCTACGGATCTGGTGCGCATTGAGTGTGCCAGCGTGGAAGACGTCGCCCACAATTGGCAACGCATCAAGGAGTTTGGCGATGCGTGACGGGGGTCGTCTGCACAAGATCGCCGAAGTCCGCGCCGACCTTGGCGAGAGTCCAGTCTGGGATAAAGACAACAGCCTTTTGTACTTCGTCGATATCTCTGGTGGCAAGATTAACGTGATGACCCCGCAAGCACGGGTGGCAACCGTCTATCAATCAACGGCGCGCATCGGTGCTCTGGCCCTCACGGATAGAGGCAATCTGATCTTCACCGAAGACGCGCGGGTTGCCATTCTTGATCCCAAACAAGGAGTGGTCCGCACGCACTCTACCGCTGTCCATAACAAAACCAGCTATCGGTTCAACGATGGGGCCTGCGACCCGCAAGGACGCTTTATCACCGGCCTGATGCACGAGGGGCCGAACCGTGAGGCCGGAGCGCTGTACCGCTATGACAGTGAACTTAACGCCCAAGCGATCCAGAAGAATATCGCACTGCCTAATGGCCTGGCCTGGTCGGAAGATGGCCACACGCTGTTCTTTGTCGATTCCATCGCACGTTCAATATTTCGGGCCGCATACACTCCCAACGGGGAACTGGGGGCCGTGAGGCGCTTCGCCGAAACCCCAGCCGAACTGGGACGTCCCGATGGTATCGCCCTGGATCGTGCCGGAGGGCTGTGGGTCTGTATGTTCAACGGAGGATGTTTACTGCGCTACGACCGTAACGGCAGCTTGAGCGAGCGCGTCGCCATGCCCGTGCCGCGCCCCACAAGTTGCTGCTTTGGCGGGGAAGGTCTGGAAACCTTATTCATCACCACGGCGCGCTTTGCCATGACGGCCTCAGAACTGGCTGAATACCCTGATTCTGGGGATCTCTTTGCTATTCGTCCAGCCATTGCCGGTGTTCCACGTCACTTGTTCAAAGAGTACGAGATAGGCGCTTAGCATAGCTGTGGGATTTTATAAACCGTGGGGAGGTAACGAAGGCTGGGCGAGAAAGCGTAGGGGCGAAACTATGTTCGGCCCCCTACAACTACGGCAAGCTTAAAACGGGTAGTCGTGATAACCCATTTGCGCTGAAATCAGACGAGCGGCGGTGTGCAACTGCGCCACGTAGCCCTCTTTGCCTTCTTCGGAGAAGCGGATGGTCGGGAAAGAGATGCTCAAGCCCGCGATCACCACGCCAAAACGGTCAAACACGGGCACCGCGATGCAGCGCAAGCCTTCTTCCTGTTCTTCAATATCTTCACCAAACCCCTGCTCACGTACCTTATCCAACAACGGCAGTAACTCTGCAGTGCTGGCGATGGTGTGCGGAGTGCTGCGAGTAAACTCGATATGTGACAGGATTTCTTCCACTTCGCCGCGATCGCGCCAGGCTAGCAGGACTTTACCAATCGCGGTACTGTGCAGCGGGTTACGGCGACCAATGCGTGAATACATACGCAGGTTATACATGGAGTCGATTTTGTGGATATAGACGATGCTGTCTTCATCCAGCGCCCCCAGGTGGATGGTCTCACGCGTCTGGTTAGACAGTTCACGCATCTGGATGTCTGCACTGCGGATCAAATCGACGTTTTGCAGCGATTTGGCACCCAATTCAAACAGCTTGAGGGTCAGCGAATATTTCTCCGACTCCCCTTCCTGTGAGACATAGCCCAGCGACTTCATGGTTTGCAGGAAACGGTAAACGGTACTTTTGGACATCATTACCCGCTGTGAAAGCTCGGTAATGCCGATCTCGCGCTCATCACCCAGTGCCTGCAGGATGCCAAACACTTTCAGCACTGATGAAACGGAATCCGGTTGTTTGTCTAGATCTGCGTTAGCCATGGTTAATACCTTAACTTAACTATTTTTGTTTTAGGAAATTTGAACAAGAGTTTCAGTATAATCGGAACATTTCACCCCATGCAATGGAAGTTGCGCAATATTCGCCATTATTGATGGGATTAGCGGCAGACATCCCACTACTTTTACATTTAGCACAGAAACGGCGGGTGCATTCGGCGGGAAATATGATTAGCATTGTAATATTCCCCCTGTTTAATAACTACCTCCATGACAACGCTTGCAAATTCCGACGGCTTACCCGTCCCGCAACGCTACGGAGCAATCCTGGCCATTGCGCTAGGCATTACCGTTTCAGTGCTTGACGGGGCGATCGCCAACGTGGCCTTGCCGACCATCGCCCGCGATCTTAACGCCAGCCCGGCCAGCTCGATCTGGGTGGTCAATGCCTATCAGCTGGCGATCACCATTTCGTTGCTATCGCTGGCTTCCTTGGGCGATCTGATTGGCTATCGCCGTATCTATCAGGCTGGTCTGCTGGTATTCAGCATTACCTCGTTATTCTGCGCCCTGTCCGATTCACTATTCACCTTGACGATTGCCCGCGTACTACAAGGGTTTGGTGCCGCAGCGATTATGAGCGTCAATACCGCCCTGATCCGCATTATCTACCCACAACGCTTTCTTGGCCGAGGCATCGGGATAAACTCGTTGATCGTAGCCTTCTCTTCCGCCGCCGGGCCTACGGTCGCCGCCGCCATTTTATCCGTGGCCTCTTGGCAGTGGCTATTTGCCATCAACCTGCCGATCGGCATCGTCGCACTGATGCTGGGGATGAAATTTTTGCCGGCTAACAGCCAGAAAAGCAGCAATCAGCGCTTTGACCCTACCAGCGCGGTGATGAATGCCCTGACGTTTGGTCTACTGATCACCGCCATCAGCGGTTTTGCCCAAGGCCAAAGCCTGCTGCTGATTGCCGCTGAAATCGCGGCGTTGCTGGTGATTGGTTACTTCTTTGTGCGCCGTCAGTTGCGGCAAACATCCCCTTTACTGCCGGTGGATCTGCTACGCATCCCTATTTTTGCGCTGTCTATGGGCACATCGATCTGCTCTTTTGCCGCCCAGATGCTGGCCATGGTGTCGTTACCCTTCTTCCTGCAGGCCTCTCTGGGCCGTGACGAGGTGGCGACGGGTTTGCTATTAACTCCCTGGCCGTTGGCCATTATCGTGATGGCGCCGATTGCAGGCCGCCTGGTGGAGCGTGTTCATGCGGGGTTACTGGGAGGGATTGGTTTGGCGACTTTCGCGCTCGGCTTGTTCCTGCTAGCGCTGTTGCCACATAACCCGACGGATCTGGATATCATCTGGCGCATGGTGCTGTGCGGTGCGGGCTTTGGGTTATTCCAGTCGCCTAACAACCACACCATTATTTCTGCCGCCCCACGTCACCGCAGCGGCGGAGCCAGTGGCATGCTGGGCACTGCGCGATTATTGGGGCAAACCTCTGGCGCGGCGCTGGTGGCCCTGATGTTCAACCTGTTCCCCACCAGCGGCACACACGCTTCGTTGGTGTTGGCGGGGATCTTCGCCAGCGTCGCTGCCGTAGTGAGTTGCCTGCGTATCACTCAACCCCGTGCGAATCTCGCTGAACCTGGCAAATAGCTTATCGGACGCAGCATGCATGTTATCTGCGGCGCCCGCTTGAATAGCAAAAACCCCGGCGAGCCGGGGTTTTCGTTTGATACCGGGTTATTTCAGATACTGGCCGGAACGCAGCGCTTCGATACGCTTGTCCAACGGCGGGTGCGACATAAACAGCTCGCTGAACGACTTGGATTTGCCGTTGATGCAGAAAGCCATCAGGGTGCCCGCTTCCTGCGGTTCATAGCTGGTTTTCAAGCGTTGCAGCGCAGCGATCATCTTCTCGCGGCCGACCAGTTTGGCTGAACCCGCATCGGCGTGGAATTCACGATGACGTGAGAACCACATGGTGATAATGCTGGCCAGAATACCAAATACCAGCTCCAACACCATCGAAACGCCGAAATAGATCATTGGGTTGCCGTTACCTTCACCTTCCCCATCGCGGTTACCGAGGAAACCGGCGGCCACCTGGGCAATCAGGCGCGACACGAAGATCACGAAGGTGTTCACCACCCCTTGGATCAGCGTCATGGTCACCATGTCGCCATTGGCAACGTGGCTGATTTCGTGGGCGATCACCGCTTCCGCCTCATCACGGCTCATGCTTTGCAACAGGCCGGTACTGACTGCCACCAGCGATGCATCGCGGCGAGCGCCGGTCGCAAAGGCGTTGATGTCCGGTGCCTGGTAGATGGCCACCTGCGGCATGGCAATACCCGCCTGCTGCGATTGGCGGCGCACCGTGTCCAACAGCCAGCGTTCGGTTTCGTTACGCGGTTGCTCAATCACTTCCCCACCGACGGAGCGCAGCGCCATCCATTTGGACATCAGCAGTGAAACAAACGCACCGCCAAAACCGAACAGACCGGCCATGATCATCAGGCCCTGAACGCTACTGGATTGGATCCCTGTCAGGCTAAGCACCAGCCCGAAAACCAACATCACCGCCAGGTTGGTGAGCAGGAACAAAGCTATACGCATCATAGAATGTTTACTTCCTCGTTATTTGTTAACAAAACGCGACCTCAGATACCCAGATCTTATGGGCATTGGTCACAATTTCAAGATTGGCAGGCCATTAAGCCACTAAAAATACGTAACTTTACAAAGTCACGAAGAAACAAGGGTTTTACAAAGTGTAAACGATCTCTGAGCCCAGAGTGGAGACCTCAACAGAAATTTTAGTGCGGGTATGGCAAAAAAAAAGCGCACCCGAAGGTGCGCTCGATAGCGTTAAACCCGCAAATAACTTACTTGGCGGCGGCCGTCTGTTGCGATGGCTGCTGCTTTTCGTTATTGGCCAGATCCAGTGCGATCTTGACCGTTTCATCCAGATACGGATCCGGTTCCTTGTAGTCCTTTGGCAGGTCTTCCAGGGACTTCAGCGGTTTCTTACCCTCACGCTCCAGACGCTCATTAATACGCTTCAGGCGCGTAGCATCATCGTCATGGTTCTCTTTCTCACGGGTAGCCAGATTAAGAGAAACGATGTTGCGCTTGTCTTTCAACGCCTTGTAATGGGCAATATCCTGCGCGATGTATTGGAACTCTGGATCCTTGGCGATACGCTGCGCATGGTCTTTCAGCAGTTGCGGTTCAAACGGTTTCAAATCACCGGTTTTGGTGTAGGCAGCTGCATTGACGCTATCCCACGGCATGGCGTTATCTTCGAAGCTCTCGCCGGTTTCTGCCGGATCGATCCCCGTTGGCATCAGAATATCTGGCGTGACGCCTTTACGCTGGGTGCTGCCACCGTCAACGCGGTAGAACTTCTGGATGGTGTACTGGACAGAACCCAGTGCAGGCCATTCAGGACGCAGCATCTGATCGTAAATCCGGTTCAATGAACGGTACTGCTGCACCGTGCCTTTACCAAAGGTAGGCTCACCCACGATCAGCGCACGACCATAGTCTTGCATTGCCGCAGCAAAAATCTCGGAAGCGGAGGCGCTGAAGCGGTCAACCAGCACCACCAGCGGGCCTTTGTAGTAGACAACGCCGTCGTTATCCGCATCTTCGCGGATCTTGCCGTTGTTATCACGCACCTGAACAACCGGGCCACTTGGGATAAACAAACCAGAAAGCGATACCGCCTCGGTCAATGCCCCGCCGCCGTTGCCACGCAGATCGATAATCAGACTGTCGACATTCTGCTTGGCCATCTTTTGCAGCTGGACTTTAACGTCATCGGTCAGGCCAACGTAGAAGCCAGGGATGTCCATCACTGCGACCTTCTGCTTGCCGACGGTCTTGATAGTCATTTTAACTGCGCGATCTTCCAGGCGGATACGCTCACGAGTCAGCGTAACTATCCGGGTTTTGGTGCCTTTACCTGCCGGCAGGATCTCCAGGCGAACCTTGCTGCCCTTCGGCCCTTTGATCTGCGAGACGACGTCGTCAAGACGCCAGCCGATCACGTCAACCATCGGTTTGCCTGCCTGGCCAACGCCGACAATACGGTCGCCAACGGCGATCGCCTTGCTCTTGGCTGCCGGGCCGCCTGCCACCATGGAGTTGATCACGGTGTAATCATCATCCATCTGCAACACGGCACCAATCCCTTCCAGCGAGAGACTCATCTCGGTATTGAACTGTTCGGTATTGCGTGGAGACAGGTAGTTGGTGTGCGGATCGATTTCGTGGGCAAACGCGGTCATGATCAGCGAGAACACGTCTTCGCTGTTGCTTTGCGTCAGGCGTTTGATCGCAAACTGATAACGCTTGGTCAGTGTGTCACGGATCTCTTTATCCGTTTTGCCGGTCAGCTTCAGGTTCAACTGATCGTATTTGACCTTGGCATCCCACAGACGGTCCAATTCAGCCTTGTCTTTCGGCCACGGCGCTTTGCTGCGGTCGACGTCAATGGTGTCGTTGCCGGTGAAGTTCATCGGCTTGTCGAGCAACGATAGCGCATACTGATAGCGCTCAAAGCGGCGTTTTTGCGCCAGATTGAACAGCGCATAAGGCGTAACCAGTTTGCCGGATTTCAGCTCTTCACCCAGCGTGCTGCGTTTGTCGGCAAATTGCGCGACGTCGGAGGCCAGCAGCACATTGTGGCTGTAGTCCAGCATATTCAGGTAGCGATCGAAGATCTTGCCTGAAAAATCCGCATCCAGAGCAAACTGGCGATAATGAGAGCGAGTGAAGCGCGAAGTTACGCGCTCACTCACGGTTGCATGTTCAGCTTCCTGCTCAAGCTTGGGCAGTTGATCGATGCGGATGTTGGCTGTATCCGCTCCGTAACTGACACCCGCCCACAGCAAAGCCGCAACTGCGGTTAATCTGACAAATTTGTTCATGCCTTGGTTGGCCTCCGTATCAGAACTGCAAGTGTTCTGCGCGCACAATCATCGCCAGACCGGAGGAGAGCTGTACACGAACGCCATCTTTAGCGATTTCGAGTACGGTTGCGTCCATCGCGCTCTGACCTGCTCTGACTTTGATTTCCTGGCCAATTTGCAGTTTTGAGATGTCTGTGACTGGCACATGACGCGGCTGGCTGGCCTCTTTGGCTACACGAGGTTCACGAGCTTGCTGTGGGCGTGCTTGTTGTGGGCGCGGCTTGCGGTTCTCTGCTGCGGCTCCGCCTTCACGACGTACGGCTGGCTTTTTGCCGGCAGGACGCGGACGACGAGGCTCGGCAGTGGCAGACTCACCAGCAGCTTCACGTTTTTTGGCATTCTGTTCGGCACGCTGTGCCTGAACGCGCGCTTTGGCTTCTTCAAGCTGCTGGCGAGCATGATCGACATGCTGCTGTTCCAGCTCACCGCACGGGTTACCGTCCAGGTCTACACGCTGGGCGCCAACTTTGACACCGTACAGGTAACGCCAGCTTGAGGTATACAGGCGCAAAGCTGAACGCAGCTGCGTTTTGCTGAGGTTCTCTTCCCCTTGTACACGTTCTACCAGATCCTGAAAAATACCGATTTTCAGCGGGCGTGCTTCGCCTTCGGCGCTAAAGCAGAGCGGGAAACGCTCGGCAAGAAAAGCAATGACTTCTTTAACTGTGTTCAACTTGTGTTGATTTTCCATGAAATTTCCTGATTACAACGGGTTGCCAACAAGCCGCAGGCATGAACAGGCGTCATTATAATGACGCCATCGCTAAATGCCACGTTAACCGTAGATCAACTTGCCGCTACAGTGACATATTTCGCAAAATTGCTCTGTGCCAGCCGTGCGCAAAGCCCCGCCACCACTGCTTTCAGGCCGATTTCGTCCTGTTCATCGAAGCGTTGATAAACTGTGCTGTCGATATCCAGAACACCGATGACCTGACCACTGACGTCTAACGGCAACACAATTTCCGCGTTGCTGGCGGCATCGCAGGCGATATGTCCAGGAAATGCATGAACATCGCCAACGCGCTGCACCTGATTCTGCGCCGCTGCCGTACCGCACACGCCCTTACCCAACGGGATCCGCACGCAGGCAATCTTGCCTTGGAACGGACCTAGCACCAGTTGATGGCCTTCCATCAGGTAAAAACCGACCCAGTTCACGTCATCAAGACGCTCATTGAGTAGCGCACTGGCGTTAGACAATGCGGCGATAAAATTATCTTCCCCATCCAGCAATGCGCTCAAATCGCGTTTTAATTCCGCGTAGAATGATTCTTTAGTCATGATTAACCGTTCAAATACTCAAATAGCCCCGACTTAACCCGTATAAAATAAGCATTAAATGCGTATAGCCACAAGGTTAATCATCTGTTGCTTCACAAAACACGGTACAACAGGGTATGTTTGCCGTCTAAAAATCATTTGTAACCTGCGATGCTAATCCCTTTTTACCGGTTGATGGCATTGACAGGTTGGTTTTCAAGCTACGCTAAGTAGACCTCAGGTCGCCAAACAGCACTCATGATGAAGATACTCGCCATTACCGGCCCGCTCTCCAAGGCTCGCCACCAACGCTGTTGTGAATGCGATTTGCTGTTCACGTTGCCGCCGTTAACCCGCAATCAAGCCGCCTACTGCCCACGTTGCAACGCCAAAGTGGTGAATGGCCGCGACTGGTCAATGACCCGCCTGACCGCCGTAGCCGTCACCATGCTATTGCTGATGCCCTTTGCCTTTAGCGAGCCGTTGATCAGCATTCGCCTGCTCGGCACGAAGATTAACGCTAGCCTGTTGGAAGGCATCTGGCAAATGAGCAGCCAGGGGGATCCGTTTACCGCCAGCATGGTCGCCTTCTGCACCATCGGCGCGCCGCTGACACTATCACTGTCATTGCTGTACCTATGGTTTGGCCATGCGCTCGGCATGAACCTGCGGCCAGTGCTGCTGATGCTGGAGCGTCTGAAAGAGTGGATCATGCTCGATATTTACCTGATCGGCATGGTGGTCGCGGCGATCAAGGTCAAGGAATATGCAGATATTGAACCCGGCAGCGCCCTGATTGCCTATCTGGCATTGACCCTGCTCAGCCTGCTGACGCTGATCCACATGAACCTGGAGCAGATGTGGGAACGCTACTATCCGCAGGAACAGCCAGAGGGCAAACCAGAGGCGTTACACGTCTGCCTGGCCTGCCATTTTACCGGTTTTCAGGATGAGCGTGGCCGCTGCCCCCGCTGTCATGTGCCGATGCGCCATCGCCAGCCTTATAGCCTGCAAAAAACCTGGGCCGCGCTGATTGCCGCCATCGTGCTGCTGATCCCCGCCAACCTGCTGCCGATCTCGGTGGTCTACGCCAACGGCGCGCGTATGGAAGATACCATTTTCAGCGGCGTCGTTTCGCTGGCCAACTCGGGCAACATGCCAATCGCCGCCATCGTATTTATCGCCAGCGTCCTGGTGCCCTTTACCAAGGTGATCGTACTGCTGGTGCTGCTGTTCAGCATTCATTTCAAAACGTCGCACAGCCTCAAAACCCGCATTCGGCTGCTCCGGCTGGTCACCTGGGTTGGCCGCTGGTCGATGCTCGATCTGTTCGTGATCTCGTTGATGATGTCGCTGATCAATCGCGACCAACTGTTATCTTTTACTATGGGGCCAGCAGCTTTTTACTTTGGGTCTGCGGTTATTTTAACTATCCTTGCCGTACAGTGGCTGGACAGCCGATTGATTTGGGATGCACATGCAACAGGAAACGCCGAATACGCCGACTGAGGCGCGGGTCAAAAACAAGCGCCGAATCTCGCCATTCTGGTTACTGCCGTTTATCGCCCTGCTGATTGCCGGGTGGCTGGTCTATACCAATTACCAGGAGAGCGGCAATAGTGTCACCATAGACTTCCAGTCTGCGGCGGGTATTGTCGCTGGCCGTACGCCGGTACGTTACCAGGGTGTGGACGTGGGCACCGTGCAAAGCATTTCGCTGAGTAAGGATCTGCGGAGTATCGTGGTTGAAGCCAGCATCAAGAGCGATCTGGAAGACTCACTGCGGGAAGGCACACAATTCTGGCTGGTCACGCCCAAAGCCTCGTTGGCTGGGGTGTCCGGCCTGGATGCGCTGGTCGGTGGTAACTACATCGGCATGATGCCGGGCCGTGGAAAACCACAAACCCACTTCACCGCGCTGGATACGCAACCGAAATACCGCCTGAATACCGGCGAGCTGATGATCCACCTGCAAGCAGACGACCTCGGTTCCCTGAACACCGGCTCGCTGGTCTATTATCGCAAGATCCCGGTCGGTAAAGTGTATGACTACACTATTTCGCCGGGTAACAAGGGCGTGATCATCGACGTGCTGATCGACCGCCGCTTTGCCAATCTGGTGAAGGACAACACACGTTTCTGGAACGTTTCCGGTTTTAAAGGCGATTTCAGCCTGTCCGGTGCCAGCGTGCAGATGGAAAGCCTGGCCGCGCTGGTAAACGGTGCGATAGCCTTTGACTCCCCGCTAGACGGCAAGCAGGCCAAGGCCGATCAAAACTATACGTTGTATCCGGATCTGGCCCGTAGCCAGCGTGGGGTTAACATCTCACTGGACCTGCCCGACGGCAACAGCCTGAGCGAGGGGCACACGCCGCTGATGTATCAAGGATTGCAGGTCGGTACCTTGACTCGTCTGGCTCTGCAACAGGATAGCAAGGTCACCGGCGAACTCACCATCGACCCTTCGGTGGTCGATCTGATGCGTAGCGGCACACGCATTGAGATGCGCAGTCCAAAAATCAGCCTTAACGACGCCAAGCTGAGCCAGCTGTTAACCGGCAACACCCTGGAATTGGTGCCGGGTGAAGGTGAACCCCAGCAGCACTTTACCGTGTTGGACAGCAGTAAAACGCTGCTGCAACAGCCTGGCGTGGTGACGGTCACCTTGAATGCCCCGCAAAGCTACGGCATCGACGTTGGGCAGCCATTAATCGTGCACGGTATCAAGGTCGGCCAAATCCTGACCCGTACCCTGACCGACGGCGGTGTCACCTTTACGGCAGCGATCGAAGCTCAGCACCGCAGCTTGCTGCATAAAGACAGTAAATTCGTGGTCAACAGCCGGGTGGATGTCAAATTCGGGCTGGACGGCGTGCAAGTGTTAGGTGCCAGCGCTCAGGAGTGGCTAGACGGTGGCGTACGCCTGATCCCCGGGGGTAAAGGCGAGCCGGACGCGCAGTATCCGCTGTACAGCAACGCGGAAAAAGCCGCCGAGGGCATCGTCGGCAACAGCCCACTGCCCACCTTGACGCTTACCGCCACCAGCCTGCCAGATGTGCAAGCCGGCTCGGTGGTGTTATACCGCAAGTTCCAGGTGGGTGAGATTGTCAACGTACGGCCCAAGGCCAACGAGTTTGACGTTGAGGTTTATATCAGCCCGGAATACCGCAAGCTGTTAACCAGCGAAAGCATTTTCTGGGCGGAAGGTGGTGCCAAAGTGCAATTGAACGGCAGCGGCCTGACAGTGCAGGCTTCCCCGCTCAACCGCGCGCTGAAAGGCGCTATCAGCTTTGATAACCTGCAGGGCGTAACGCTGGATAAAGGGGCCAAACGCGTGCTGTACGCCTCCGAAACCGCCGCTCGCGCCGTGGGTAGCCAGATCACGCTACGCACCTATGATGCCAGCAAACTATCCCCCGGCATGCCAATACGCTATCTGGGCATTGATATCGGCCAGCTTGAATCACTGAAGTTGGCACCGGAGCGTAACGAGGTGTTGGCCAAAGCAGTATTGTACCCAGAGTATGTGAAAACCTTTGCCCGTCTCGGCAGCCGTTTCGCCATCGTTTCACCGGAGATTTCTGCCGCTGGGGTCAATAATCTTGACTCCCTGTTGCAGCCCTATATCAACGTGGAACCCGGCCACGGCGGATCAATGCGTACTTTTGAGCTGCAGGAAGCCAGCATTACCGACTCCCGCTACCTGGATGGCCTGAGCGTGATCCTGGACGCCGCCGAGACCGGTTCGCTGCAAATTGGCACGCCGATCCTGTTCCGTGGCATTGAAGTGGGTACCGTGACCGGTTTCTATCTGGGGGCGATGTCAGATCGCGTGCACGTCTCGCTGCGAGTCAGCAAGAAATACCAGCATCTGGTGCGTAACAACACCGTCTTCTGGCTGGCCTCTGGCTATAACCTGCAGTTTGGCCTGACGGGCGGCGTGATCAAGAGCGGTACCTTCCAGCAGTTTATTCGCGGCGGTATTGCCTTTGCCACCCCACCTAGCATTCCACTGGCCCCTAAAGCCACGCCGAACAAACACTTCCTGCTGAATGCGGAAGAGCCTAAAGATTGGCGCGAATGGGGCACCGCCATCCCAAGGGACAACTGATAGCTCTCGGCAGGGTTCAATGTTCTGAACCCTGCCGCTCCCCCCAAGATAATCCATACCATTACTGCTTTGCCATCCATCTCATTGACCGAAACTTGCCGGTATTCTCAGGCAGGCAGTTTATGGTAAACTAGCCCCTTCGATTTTTTTCCGCCCTGAGAGCTCCCTGTGGCTAAACCTGCCCCTGCTTTTTTGCCTCCTGCTTTTCTCGACGCAACTCGCGCCATCATGCCTGACCATTTATCCATGGATGACTTCATCGCTATTTGCCAGCAACCCTTGCGGCGTAGCCTGCGGGTCAACACGCTGAAAATCAGCGTTACGGACTTTCTGGCGCTGGTCAAAGACTACGACTGGCGGCTGGAGCCCATCCCCTGGTGCCCCGAAGGATTTTGGATCGAGCGCGAGGATGAGGCATTACGGCTGGGCAGCGCGGCTGAGCATCTAAGCGGCCTGTTCTACATTCAGGAAGCCAGCTCCATGCTACCGGTGAGCGCCCTGTTTGCCGAGCGTGAAACCCCGCGCCGAGTGCTGGATGTCGCCGCAGCACCAGGTTCGAAAACCACCCAGATCGCCGCGTTGATGGGCAATCAGGGCGGCATTGTCGCCAATGAATATTCGGCCAGCCGAGTCAAGGTGTTGCATGCCAACATCAGCCGCTGCGGCGTCAAAAATACGGCGCTGACCCATTTCGACGGCCGGGTGTTTGGCGCAGCCTTACCGGAAAGCTTTGATGCCATCCTGCTGGATGCGCCCTGCTCTGGTGAGGGCGTGGTGCGTAAAGATCCGGATGCCATGAGCAACTGGTCGCCAGAAAGCGTAGCCAGCATCGCGCAAACCCAGTGGGAACTGATCGACAGCGCCTTCCACGCCCTGGCCCCCGGCGGCGTGATGGTTTACTCCACCTGCACGCTGAATGCACAGGAAAATCAACAGGTGATACATCAACTGTTGGCAACCTATGGCGACGCCGTCAGCATTGAGCCGCTGGGTGACCTGTTCCCACAAGCGCAACTGGCCCTCACTCCAGAAGGCTTCCTGCACGTCTTCCCACAGATTTATGACAGTGAAGGCTTCTTCGTCGCCCGGCTACGCAAAAATCACAGCGTTCCGGCCTTGGCCAAACCGAGCTATAAGCTGGGCAAGTTCCCTTTCGCCCCACTTTCGGCCCAGGAGTCCGCACTGGTGGCGCAGGCTGCCGCAGCCTCGGGTTTGGTCTGGGATGAAACCAGTAAATTATGGGCGCGGGATAAAGAAATCTGGCTGTTCCCAGCCGCGCTGGAGCCTTTGGTCAGCAAAGTGCGTTTTTCACGCATTGGCGTTAAGTTGGCGGAACGCTTCCCAAAAGGGTTCCGCTGGCAGCATGAGGCGGTGATCGCCTTGGCTGCCAGTGGCAACCCACAGACTTTTGAGCTCGATGCAGCACTGGCCCAGGAATGGTTCCATGGCCGCGATCTCTACCCCTCGCAACCCCCACAGAGCAATGAGTGTATCGTTACTTATCAGCATCAACCGCTAGGGCTGGCCAAACGGATCGGCAGCCGGATTAAAAACAGCCTGCCCCGCGAACTGGTGCGCGACGGAGTACTAGATTTCCATCAATGACGTCTAATAGGCGACGGTAATCGTGACAGTGTCACTATAGCTCCCCGCAGGCTGGTTGTTTTGCGACAGGTTAACCGAGGCGGTATAGGGAAAGGATTGCGAGGTGCCCGTGCCCGTCGCGTTGCTATTGGTGGCGGCGGTCCAAACGGTGCTATCCCCCTTGAACAGCTGATACTGAATATAGCTGGTGGTGCCGTTTACCGTAGACGCCATTTGCCGATATTGCCCCGAACTGGCGACGCTGCTGGTCAGGTTGACCGAGTAGCTGGCGTTGAGGGTGCAACGTACGCTGATGGTATTGGACACGACCGTAGTGAGGCCAGACGGCAACGCCGCGCTACCGAACCCGACATTTGGCGCGCTGTCGATATAGCAAAAATTGGTGACAACCAGCGACAGGCTGACATTGGCGCCGGACGTTATACTCCCGGTGTCCGCGACACAAATGGGGCCAAGCGCAATCGAGCAGATGCTCCAGTCCCAAGCGATCGGAATGGTATCCGTATAAGTGCCAGCAGCCAGATTAGAGTTCATTTGTGGCCGGATAAAAATCGGCAGCGTGCTGTTTGGCCCGGTAAACAGGCCTAGTAAATCCAGTGCGGTAGTACTGGTCCAGGTAATGACGCTGCCCTGATTATACAGGGTGCTACAGCCACCATCCTTGCACAGGCTGTATGGCAGATACTGGCCGGTTGCCGCACTGTATAAACGCGGCTGGTTGCCAACTGGATGTAAAGTCGCACCGATGGTGGCCTTAATGGTGTTAGTACCGCCAATATTAAGCAGCGAGCCGGTACATTTCAGACCGCTACTGACAGAGGTGGTTAACGGAGTCGTGCTGACGTCAAAGGAATTTTGTGTGCCCAGGCTGCCCGCGGTTGCAGGGGCGGTGCAGCCCGCCCAACCGAATGGCATAACCCCCACTAACAGCAGCAATGCCAATCCTGCTCGCATCCATCCTAATAACATAATCATGATTTTTTCTCTTCGGCACTGCCTTGGCAGACCAGCGGCCCGACCTGTTCAATGCTGTGATAATTGGGGTTCAGGTCGAAATCTACACGGCACATTGAGCGGTCGTCCTGCTGAATACTTAACTGGCCGTGGGATTGTAAATGTGAGAAGTACACCAGCCCGTCATAGCCGACAACGGTGGTTTGTTGCGTGGTTTGTTCCGTGACCAACGTGCCCAATTTCAGCGGTTGCCCGGCGGTGTCATGCAACGTGATATTGGCCGAGAGGACTTTTTGTACCGGGAATTTCACCACCATCCCGCTGCCTTGCTTAACGGCAATGCGATTGTTGACCTGGTTAGCCACCACGTCCGCCGGTAACGGCAGTGTGTCGATCTCGACCTTGGCCGGATAGTACGAACTGATCGACGGGATCAACAGGTGCCCATTGCTGTCGGTGGTGCCCATCTTCTGATTCTCATACAGCACCGAAACCCCGGCATAATTATCGGTATCCACCACGATAAACGCGTCGTTGATCTTGTCCGACAGGAACCAGGAGTTAGCCATGAACACCACTGAGCCGCTCAGGTCTGCCCAGTAGGTATATTCTCCTTGTGGGCCGAAGATGCCGCCTTGCAGCGTGGCATAGCGGGTTTTCCAGGTGGCATCGGCCTGTTGATAGGCATCGCCACCACCGCTGTAAGCCAGGTTCCAGCCCATGCCGCCATCCGTGGGAGCCGCCTTGCTGGCCCCCACCTGATGCTGATAATGCCCATTATTGTTACGTGCTAACCCTGCATTGAGGCTGACATCACTACCCAGTGGAATAATGAATTGCAGCTGCGCACTGTAACCGTTATCCCCCAACGTTTTATTGAGTGAGACAAACATGCTGCTCTGGCCCCACAGGGCACGGCTGTAAGAGAAGTTCACCAGGCGGGTATGCGAGTTGTCATAGGCCTGCACGTCGTAATAGCCCAAGCCCAAGGTGCCATTACTCGAGCCAAACGGCGAAGCGCTGAAGGTGGCCTGATCGGATTGGCGGCTCAGGCGGGTATTGCTGGTGTAAGACGTGAGATCCTGATAACCCACGGTGCGCGAAGCACGTTGTGCCGAAAAGCTAAATAGCGTCGAATTATAGGAGTAGCCCAGTGTGTACTGGCTACCGTCTTTTTTGTCCGTCACGTTAGTGCCCAGCGGATTGTCTATATTCTGATTGGGGTCGGGCATACCTGGCGTATTCGGCCGGACAATCTGGTCGTTCACCACGTCGCTGGTCGCCACCGGCGGATGATTAGCCTTGCTCTGGCTGGCAGACAGGCTGAGCGTACCCCATGTTCCCACCGCGATATCGGCCCCCAACCCGCCGAGTGCCAGCCCTTGCGTGGCCTCGCTGTGCCCGGAAAGCGTCAGATAATTACTCAGCCCGTAGCGGTAAATCCCGCTGAAAGCCGCGTCGGAATAATCGCCGTTGGAGATGCCATAATCCTGGCGCACCGCGCCGAGTGACACATCAAAGTCGCTCAGGTTTTTACGCAACAGGGTGTTGGAAACATAAAACGGCACCGTGGTCGATACCTGGCGCCCGACCGCATCGGTGGTGACGATCGTCGCTTCACCAGCCCCGTTGATGTAAGGCACATTGGTGAGGGTAAACGGCCCGGAGTTCAGATTATTGCTGCTGGCCTTAAAGCCGTTGAGAAATAAATCCACGGTGCTGGGGACCGCTGCGGTACCGCTATATTGCAGCAGCGGATAGGTCACCAGATCCGGGCGCAGGGCAAAATTGCGGCTGATGCGTAATCCCCCCATGCGGGCCGAATTACTCCAGGTTAGCGAGTTGCTGACAAAATCCCCCAGCTGATAGCTGATCAGATCTTGTTCATCGCTGTAACGCCAGAACGTATCGTAGCGCAGATAGCGGTCTTGTACGGCACTGCCGCCCTCGCCCGATGCGGTGTCGATATTGTAGCGATAGGTCCCGGTGTTACTGATAAACCCCAGGTTGCTAAACAAACGCTGCTCCATCCAGGTGGCAACCGATCTGGAGCCTTCGTGAGGATCGGTATAATAGGAATCGTAGTTAAGCAGCAGACCGGTGCTACTTTGCGCCACAGTGTAATTCATTAACTCACCACCGCCGACGTCCTGTTTTGGCAGCCAGGCATCCGGTACCTGAAAAATCAGCTGCTGGGCAGCAGAATCATATTTCACCTTCACCCCAGGCAACTCCTCAACCTTAATCAACCCTTGCTGACTATTGGTCTGCACGTGGTTCTTTGCCAGCACGCCGGCCTCCACGTAATACGCATTGTCCCGATAGGTCACAGGAACCACCTGCCCGTCGCTCTGACCATTGACGACCAGGGTCAGGTAGAACATCGCATTGGTGATCACCGGTGCCGCACGCGGGGCATCGGGCAATGATGAGTATTCCTGCGCCTGAACGCAGAAGGTACTCAGGCAAAGCAGGCACAGACCGCCCCGGCAATTCAGCGGATACTGATGACCGGAACGAGTAATGGCTCGGATCGGCATTCGTCGCGCTTCCTGCCGCTATTCGCCGCGTGGAATGACGATGGGTTTGGTGTTATCGGCAATTTGCGCATTGAGTTGCGCACCAGGGCTAACCCCGGCAGGAACCGGCCAGCGCATCGACTGCCCAGGCAAGACGTAGCCCATAAAACCCGCGATCATGGTTTTCACGCCCTGCTGTTGGTTGCCTTTCTCTGACCAGAACACATTACTCAGCCGCGCATGCACAATGCCGCTATTACGCACCTGCAAATAGGTTTTTCCGCCGTCATTGACCGTATGCCATTGCAACACTGGTCGCGTCGCCGTGGCGGCATCACGTTTGATATCGCTACGTTCGTTGGTCCATAAGCCGCCACCATACATAAACAGCGGCAGCAGATAGCGCATCTGTAATTGCAGCCCTACTACCGCTTTGCTTTGCCCCCCGGCAGCGCCACTGATCGGCGACGGGATTTCATCAACGATGATGCGGTAGGCCTGCTCGGTATTAGCCGGCACCGGCGTATTGCGGATCAGCCTGATCAGTTGGCGTTGCCCCGGCGGTACGGTGGCAAAAGGTGGGCTAGCGACCACGTTATTCTGATCGGCATAGCGCTCGTTAAAATTTTCCTGTTTCCACGCCAGCACCCGCACCTGTAGAGAAACGGGTTCTGCCCCGCGATTTTCCAGCCATAAGGCCGAGCCGTTCTGATCGGACTCAATGATTTGATACACCGGCCAGACCAGCACAGAGCTGGCGGCTTGTGCCGTGATGGAAGCACACAGGGTGTAACTCAATAATACAGCGCTGATAATACGTCTAAACAAGGTCGACATGGCTCATATCCTGATGATTCAATAAGTTAATGTTACGGTGACCGTATCGGTATAAGTGCCTGCCGAAGGCAGTGTGGTCACGGCGTATAACCGGGCATAAACCGGGTAAGTTTGTGTGGTGCTGGGAAAACTGGGGATAGACATCACCAATGCGCCATTGCCCCAGACTTGGCTACGGTTGGCATCGCGAAACAGCTGATAACCCAGAGTGTCGCTATTGGCGCTGTTTTGCATAAAACGCCGGGTAGCGCTGCCCCCGTGGATGCCGTAATCCATGGCTATGCTGACAGTCGCTCCCGGCGTACAGGTCACCACCACCGAACCGGCACCGGCGGTGCTCACGGTATCGACATTACTGGCAATGGTGGTCATGGTGCCGAAATTGATGGTGCCGAGGTTGGATGTGGGGCTGGAAAACGAGCTGCCAAAAGCACAGCCGTTGGTCAGGGTTGCCGTCACGGTAAAGGTGGTGGTAGTTGGCGTAGCAGCACGTAGCGCACCGCACATCATCAACGGCAGCAGAAGCAAGGAGACATGGCGCATCAATGCCCCCTCTACCAGGACACGGTGACATTCACCGTATCCAGATAAATACCGGCTGCCGGTGTGGTTTGCGCCGGAACACGGCCATAGACGGTGTGCCATTGATCGGCTCCGTTGCCAGTGTCACTCAACCCGGTGGTGTTATCCCAAATCGTTCCCCCAGGTTGGTTGGTGTAAAGGTTGTACAACACGCTAGCCGAGCTATTGGTGGTATTTACCATTTTGCGATTCGTAACCACGCCGCTGCTGCCCCCATCCAGCAAGATTTTATAACTCAGACCACTGACGCATTTGACACGGATTGAGCCCGCCAACTGGGCGCTGGTCGCGTTGATCACATTGCTCAGAGCAGCAAAATTGCCGAAATTCATCGTGCCAAAGCTGGTATTGCCAGACGTCGTTGTTCCCGCTTCACAGGCGGGCAGCAACGTGGCCGCAATACCGATCGTCGCCGCCTGGCCTAAGGAAATGTTGAGCAGCAAAGACTGCGACAAGATCGCTGGCAACAGCAGCAATACCCTGATCCCCATGCTCATTCCTTCCCGTATAGAAAACCAGTCAGGGGCTGATTCGCCCCCGACGGAATAACAGCCTTACCAGGAAAGCGTGGCGACTACGGTATCGTTGTAAGTCCCTGCGGTTGGTGTGGTACTGAGTTGGTCGCCAGGTAATACGCGGCCATAAATCGGGATGTTTTGCGCCGTGGTGCCCGTCGTTAAAGCAATCGGCGTATTAATGGCGATTTCCGTGGTACGTGCACTATCAGAATAGAGGCGATAAGGAATGGTGTCGCCGCCGGAACTCATGGCGCGCAGCCCGCCCGTTGCCGCCAGACCGCCATTGAGCGACAGCGTCGGGCTAAGGCCGTTGCTGCAGGTGATGGTGACCGCGCTGGAGCCATTGGCACCAAACACCGTACCGTTGATTACGCTGGTCAGATCGGAGTAACTGCCAAAGTTCAAGGTCCCCCATTGGTTGGTGCCGCCGGTCGCGCCGCCATTACCCACGGTACAGCCGCTACCGATCGTCAACTGAATACCGACTTGCCCTGTCAAGGTCCCCGCCGCCTGCACACCAGAAGCCAACGTCAAGGTTGCAGCAGCCAACAAGGCCAGTAATAAACGTTTTTTTTCGCCCATGATAACTCCCAATAACAACTTACACCGATGTGTATTCATGCAACCAGGTTGCGTATGGAAATTCTCTGGTGGACTCACGCACTGCCAAAAACTGCCAAAGGACGACGCTCAAGCCGGGTTCTGTTTTTTTGCAAGGGAACCCTGACGGTAACAACCTGATGAAACAGGCTATCGTGGTTAAATATAGATTAATAAATTTAGCTTAAGCGGAATTTATCTGCTTTGAATGAAATAAGAATAAAAAACCATTTTCCATGTTATTAACAAACTTTACTCCAGCAAAGCGCGCCATACCTCGACTTTAAAATGGTTAAGGAGTGCGATAGTGAGGAACGTTAATATTTATCGTGGCTATTAAGTAAGCATTAATGGTTGTGTCGAGTGCCACGGCAGCGTCCGGCGGGTCGATGGCTACTTTTTTTGTGACTTTTTCGCCTGTTTGTCTATGCTTAGTGGGTGGTCACAACTGGTCACACCTCATACCACTAGCTTCAGCAAGGAGTTCCAATGGGCAAAACCGTCGTGAAAATAGGCAGCTTCGAGGTTGATGACGCGCATTTAACGCCAGCATCTGAACACGCCGAAGGGAAAAGCACCCTGGCGATCCCCTGCAAATCGGACCCCGACCTGTGCATGCAGCTAGACGGTTGGGACGAGCACACCAGTATTCCGGCTATGCTGGATGGCCAACAGTCGCTGCTGTACAAACAGCATTACGATCGACATGCGGATGCCTGGGTGATGCGGCTGGAGTAGAGAGGTTCAGGAGAAAGGACGCGCCGTGTTCCCATTGGGCACGGAACGTTGTTTTATACGATGGCGATACCGCGCCCGGCAAAGAAGCGGCCAAAATCTGCCAGTGACATTGTCACCTTCTGGCGACTGGCAAGGCTATCACCGGAAGGATTATGAAAGGTAACGCTATGCCGATCTGCAGCGAACACCAACACTAGATGCCCACCCCGCGCTGGCGGCTGTGCCGCTGGCTGCCGGATACTCGGATGCACCGAGGCGATAAAATAGCGGTGTTGCTCCAGCAACTGCGGCAACTGACGTTCATCGAGATTGACTCGCACCTCTGCCGTTAGCGCAAACTGTTCACGCACAAACACCACAAAGGGCGCATAAATCAGCCCCTTGATCCGTTCGCCGTCGCGCACATAGGCCCCGTAAGGCATGCTGCGGCGTGCCAGCTCCAGCAAGGGCGGCGCCGTGCCATCCCGGTGCGTCAGCACCATTTTCAGACAGGCCATGCCGCACACGTGGTTGGCCCACTCAACATATTCCGCCTGGCTGGCCGCCCCGCTCTGCACCCAGTTGGCATCATCCGCCAACGTGGCACGCCCGGCAATCAGATCGGCAGCCAGCTCTGGCGTCGCCCATTGGCACACGTAGGGCACTTCAGGCTGTGACATCACTCAGAACTTTTCGATAACCTTGAAATGCATCAACACCAGCGTCATATCCGGTGAGAACAGTTCATACTCTTCAAAGAAGCGTTTATGCTCTTTGCGCCAGTAATCCAGCGAGCGATCGCCTTCACCTTCCGCCAGGGCATGAGCCGCATCCACCTGCTCATAGGTGCTCATATCCACCTTCGTCAGCTCAATGGCGCACACCGGCTCATTCTTGCCGTCCACCACCACAAAGACATCGCCAGGCTGCGGAATACCTTCGCCATCCAGATTGGAACAGGTGGCGGTTTTGACGCCATCCAGCACTAGCTTCACCAACTCATCCGCCTGCTGTTCGGTATCACCAAACGCCCAACGTTCTACATTTTCATACTTTTCAGGAATGGCCATTGCTTTACCTTTATTGATTGAGTCACAGGTGCTCAGGCAATATTACACCGTATTCCCTCACGTCTGCATCCATCACGTTGCCGCACCGGCTCGCAGCCCCTGCTTTTTACCTGACTTTACGGTAAAGTTCTGTGCGTATCGCAGTGCAGCATTCATACTGTGCATCAACACGTCCTCAATGGCAGCCAACCTGCCAGGGCAATAAAATGAATCAGGCAGAGCAAGATCCCGATGACACCTTCAGTGATTTACTGAAAATCATCACAGTTATAGCCATCATCCTCATCGCTCTGGGTAGTTGGTATCTCTGCGTCTAAAGAAAAATAAGGAACCCCGAATTGCCAACCAAGCGTATGCGTACCAAACACTGGAAAATGTTTGTGATCCTGGTGCTGATCTGTCTGGCCCTGCTGCTATTACGCTGGGCAGCTATCGTCTTCGGCTAATCCTGCATTTTGTTAACCGCCTCTCCCGCTCGGGTAGGAGGCGCTTTGGCCACTGGCTCCAACAGCTCACGCAAATAGGCGATGCGGGCCTCCCCCTGTGGTAGCCACCAACGGCACCAGCGGTTTTTCACTTCGGCATCTCGGCTAAGTTGATAATAAGCCGCTAATTGTTCGACCAGTTTCATGGTTGCGCCCCTCTCGTTGATTTGACCAATCCAGTATTGAATATAAAAACCAGAAGAAACACTGATGGGATGATTTTTATACTTCCGGTTTTATTTTCTCTATGGCCTGACGGCTGGCGTAGCCGGTTGGCAACTGCTACATTGAGCAAAAATCACCCAGCCGAGGTTAGCGATGAAGTTCTCGGAACAGGAGATCAAACCAGTATGGGATGAGGTTGCCCGATTGATTGGCGACAGCGTGATGCAGTTGCGTCATCGAGGCGAGGAATTGTCGGTGGAGAGCCTGTCCAGGCAGTTGGCGCAGCATCTGGCGGAAAGCCACGATATCGAGCAGCGCATCCTGATCGGTGCAGCGATCAACATGCTGAAAGAGGGAAAGTGAATCGCCAACCGAAATGGTTGGCGATCCTGTAAGAGCCCAAGGTATGCAAGCCCGGCCTCTCTTGGTGTTATATTCTCACGTCAGCCCTGGCAGAGTAATCGGAATAGTCCAGATTGGTGACAAAGAATGCGCAGGCTCGGCCTACAGCCCCCTATAGCAGCGTGGCAGGCACGATATCGGCCCATAAGGCCCGCGCATCATTGCCCTGAGCCACCAGCCTTAGCGGGCCATCCCCTGGTAGCCACCAGCAACCCTGTCGTGCGGCCAGCAACTTGCCGTCTGGCAACTGCCATTGCCCTCGCAGCACATACAACACACCGGCATGCTGTAGCGATAGCCCGATGGTTTCAGCAATGCGTTGCACCTGCGCCTGGTAGTGACCACGCCGCGTCATGATGTTGAAGTCCTGGCAGCTGCCGCCTAATAATCTGGCCTCTAGCGCCACATCCCCAGAGAAGGCAAACGGCTCACCGATGTTCTGCAACCGGTGATCGATCAGGCCTTCGCTGAACAAATGTACGCCATCGCCTTCCAGCAAAGTGATGGACCGGTCAATGCCGTTAAAGGCCGAGAAAGGCCCATTCTGCGCGATGGTAGCAATGCTGGCACGCCAGCCGAATTCGGTGTTGCCCGGCGGTTGGCAGGTAATTTCGCGAGTTTCTCCGCCGCCATTACGCCAAGGGCTCACCGGCAGATCGGCAAAATCGAAACGGTTCAGTTTCATCACGCCTCCTGTTGGAACGTTTTCAGCACCTGTAGGAACTCAGCGCTGCTTTGCTGTTGCAACGCGTGACGTCCCTGCTCAATCACCTGCCGGCCAGCAACAAATACGTCGCGGATCTGCTCTTTGCCCCCGGCAAACAGCCAGCGGTTGAGGATAGAGGCATCAGGCGCAGATGCCAGATACGGGTCGTCACCATCCAGCACCAACCAGTCCGCACGATAGCCTACCGCCAGCTTGCCAATTGCCGTACCACAGGCCTGAGCTCCGCCCCGTAATGCCTGTTGATAAAGCACGTCTGCCACAGCGGGTTGCTCTGGCGTGGTCAGGCGGTTACGGCGCTGATCGCGCAGCCGCTGCCCATACTCAAACCAGCGTAACTCTTCCACCACGTTTAGGGAAACGTGGCTGTCCGAACCGATCCCCCAGCGCCCTTGGTGGTGCAAATAACTGTCACCAGGGAAAATGCCGTCACCCAGATTCGCCTCAGTAGTCGGGCATAATCCGGCCACTGCTTTGCTGTGAGCCAGTTGCTCAAGCTCCACACGATCCAGATGAGTGGCATGCACCAGACACCAGCGGCTATCCACCGGCAAATGTTCATACAGCCAGGCCACCGGGCGTTGGCCACTCCAGGCCAGGCAGTCGTTGACCTCTTTTTGCTGCTCGGCGATATGAATATGTACCGGCAAGGTCTGGTCAGAGGCCGCCAAGATCTGCTGCATCTGCCCCAGTTCAACCGCCCTCAGCGAATGGAAACATAACCCCTGATTCTGCAATGGCTGGCCTGCCAGTTGGCGGGCTATCACCTGTTGCTGTTCGAGGTAGCTCTCCGCACTCTGAATAAAGCGCCGTTGCCCCGCTTGCGCAGGCTGAGCACCAAACCCGGCGTAGCTGTAAAGCACCGGCAATAGGGTCATGCCAATGCCTGCCTGAAGCGCTGCCTCACTGAGGCGCCCGGTCATCTCGCCCCGGTCGGCGTAGGCTTTTCCTTCCGGTGTGTGATGCAGATAATGGAACTCGGCAACCTGGGTGTAGCCGCCCTTGAGCATTTCGATATACAGTTGACGGGCGATAACCCCAACCTGCTCCGGGGTTAAGCGCTGAACCAGGCGATACATCAGATCGCGCCAGGTCCAGAAGCTGTCTTGTGGGTTGCCCGCGACTTCCGCCAGCCCCGCCATCGCGCGCTGGAAGGCATGAGAGTGCAGGTTTGGCATGCCCGGCACCACGTCGCCGTGCAGGCGCAGGCAACCGTCTGAGTCAGCATTGGTGGTCACTTGGGCCAACTGGCCGTGAGCATCGACTTCGAGCCGTACGTTATGGGCCCAACCGGTCGGAAGCAGTGCGCGAGAGGCAAAATAAGCAGGCATAGCAGTATTCCAAAGTAGGTGTAACGGCTAAGAACGCACGACTGTCACGCCGCGCAGGTAAAAAATTTGTAAACCAGTTTCATTCATCTGGTGAACGGACGCTTACTTGTATATACATATACATATCTTCAACATCAACAGTAAACTGGTGTTATTATTTTTTTATTTGACGAGGTTAACGTCGTGGTAGATCAACAGACCGTGTTGCAGCTGGCTGCAGCAATGAGCGAAACCCCCGCCCCGATCTATCAACGGGTCAAACAGGCCATCGTAAGCCAAATCCGTGCGGGCCACTGGCAGCCGCACCAACGCGTTCCCTCGGAAAGTGAACTGGTCAGCGAGCTGGGCGTTAGCCGCATGACCATCAACCGGGCCTTGCGTGAATTGACCAGCGAGGGCTTTTTGATCCGCATGCAGGGCGTTGGCACCTTCGTGGCCGAGGCCAAGGCACACACCGCGTTGCTGGAAGTACATAATATCGCCGATGAGATCGCCGCCCGAGGGCACCGCCACAGCAGTAAAATTTTGCAGCTGACCGCCCGCCCGGCCAGCGCAGAGGAGGCGACGGCATTGGGGATCCCGCCGGGCCAGCAGCTGTTTTACTCGCAGATTGTGCATTATGAAAATGACGTGCCGGTGCAGGTGGAAGATCGCTGCGTCAATCCGCTGGCAGCCCCAGATTATATGAAGCAGGATTTTGATCGGGTCACGCCCTATATTTACCTGACCCAGTCCGCTCCGCTGACCGCAGGTGAACATATTGTCGAAGCCGTGGTGCCAACCAAGCAAGAGCGCGAACTGCTGCAATTGGAAGACCACGAGCCAGGCCTGCTGATCCATCGTCGCACCTGGTCTGGCAAAATGGTGGTGACTTCTGCGCGCCTGCTCTATCCAGGCAGCCGCTATCAGCTGTTTGGCCGTTTTATCAATCAGGTTTAAGTTGGACAGAGCGTGCTACCCAGTGGGCGCAGCGTAAAGCGCCCCTACGGTCGAATCCAATGACGTTCAACCCTGCCTTTTTCGCGTTTCATCACATCTCGGTAACAAATTTTTATCCCCTCTCTTGTCGCAGCCCGGCGAATGCGCTAGGTTGTTTTTAATTGTATATACAACCATGTGGGAGCGGGAACACCATGACGTCTGAGATCCACTGCGACAGCCTGTGGCACGGGGCCGATATCGTCACCATGCGTGACGGCAAGTATCACATCATCAGCAACGGGGCGATCGCCATGCACGCAGGCAAGATCGTCTGGCTGGGTGAACAGGCATCGATGCCTGCCCTGACGGCGACAAGAACGGTGCAGCTTGACGGTGGCATCATCACCCCCGGCCTGGTGGATTGCCATACCCATCTGGTGTTTGGTGGCAACCGCAGTGGTGAGTTTGAACAACGTCTGAACGGGGTAAGCTACGCAGAGATTGCTGCTCAGGGCGGAGGCATTATCTCCACGGTCAAGGCCACGCGCGATGCAGAAGAACCCCAGTTACTGCATGAAACGCTGCTGCGTCTGCTGCCACTGCTGGCCGAAGGCGTCACCTGCGTGGAGATAAAATCCGGTTACGGATTAACGCTGTCCAGCGAGCTGAAAATGTTACGCGTGGCACGTCAGTTAGGCGCGACCTTGCCGGTCGAAGTGAAAACCACCTGCCTGGCCGCTCATGCCCTGCCACCGGAATATGCCGGACGTAGCGACGACTATATCGATCTGGTGTGCAATACCATCATCCCTGAAGCCGCAGCAGCAGGTCTGGCAGATGCAGTAGACGCGTTTTGCGAACATCTGGCCTTCTCCCCTGAGCAGGTTGAGAGGGTTTTCGCCGCCGCTGAGCTTGCTGGCCTGCCGGTGAAACTGCACGCGGAGCAGCTTTCAGCGCTCGGCGGCAGCGCATTGGCGGCACGGCATCATGCCCTTTCCGCCGATCACCTGGAATATGCCACCGAACAAGATGCGATAGCGATGGCGGCAGCCGGAACCGTCGCGGTGCTGTTGCCGGGCGCCTACTACCTGTTACGAGAAACGCAGTGCCCACCGGTTGAACTGTTCCGTAAACACGGCGTCAAGATGGCCATTGCCAGCGATGCCAACCCTGGCACCTCACCCGTATTATCGCTGCGTCTGATGATTAATATGGCCTGCACCCTGTTCCGCCTGACGCCGGAAGAAGCGCTGGCAGGCGTCACGCTGCATGCCGCCAAGGCTTTGGGCCTGCAGGAAACCCACGGCTCGCTGGAAGTTGGCAAAGTAGCAGATTTCGTTCACTGGCCGCTCTCACATCCGGCAGAGCTGGCTTACTGGTTGGGCGGACAACTGCCCTGCAAGGTGATTTTCCGAGGAGAACTCCGTTAATGTTAATCCGCGATCCTTTCGAGTTCCAGAGCGGCCAACTGCCGCTGTTGATCAGTATTCCCCATGCCGGCACCCGCTTGACGCCAGCGGTTGAGAAAGGGCTAACCGATGAGGCCCGCCCCCTGCAAGACACCGACTGGCATATCCCACGGCTGTACGATTTTGCCCGTGCCATGGGTGCCAGCATCCTGGTGGGTAATTATTCGCGCCTGGTGATTGACCTGAACCGCCCGGCAGATGACAAACCGCTCTACACCACTGCCACCACCGGTCTGTTTCCGGATGTGTTGTTCGATGGCCGCCCCAGTTTTCTGCCGGACGCCGCCCCATCGGACGAAGAACGGGCCGGATACCTGCAGAACATCTGGCAGCCCTACCATCAGCAACTACAGAATGAGCTGACACGGCTAAAAGCCCAACACGGTTACGCCTTACTGTTTGACGCCCACTCGATCGCCTCCTTGATACCGCGCCTATTCGACGGCAAGCTACCCGATCTCAACCTGGGCACTAACGGGGGTGAAAGCTGCCCTTCCTCACTGAGTGACAGGCTGGTCAGCTGTTGTCAGCAACAACAGCAGTTCAGCCACGTGCTCAACGGGCGCTTTAAAGGGGGCTACATTACCCGTGCCTATGGTCAACCGAAGGAAAACCAGCACGCGGTGCAGTTGGAGTTGGCGCAGGTGAACTATATGTCCGAGCAGACATTTGAATTTGATGCCGCCCGTGCCGCGCCTTTACAACGCCTGTTGCAGCAGATGATAGAAAGCATGCTGGCCTGGGGCGAGCAACAACGCTAATCCGCCACAACTCCGGTGCCGCTATCGCGCCGGAGTCAACCTTGCCCTCACCGATATCCCCTCCTGTCTTTCATACCCTTCCATGACGATTTGAGTACTGCATCCCAATTTTGATGGAAAGGTTGCCCACTGGTCTGAACAGCGCACAAAACAGCGGCCCGTGACTTTTGCCTTGCGCCACAATTGGGCCTCTTTCATCCCATGCCCACCCGTTGCTGGCCAGAGATCAGGGATTGAAAGACCACCCTTGCCTTACCCGCCATCCACGTCTCTATCGTGGCTGTGGTAGACACTCGTGTGTAGTCGGCCACGGTGATGTGTGGCGTTCGTTATCCCAGGAGGAAACTATGTCTGACACCCCGCTAAACTGGCGCGCCGCACAGGCAACCGCCGCTCAACTGTTGGCAGGCTGGCAAACCGCAGGCCAACCCGGTGGGGCTATCACCCTGTTTGACACTGATAACACCCAGGCAGTGGTGTGTGCTGGGCTGGCCGATCTGGCACGCCGCGATCCTTTCACTGCTGATACCGTGGTGCGCTATGCCTCCATCACCAAACATATTTTTGCCGCGCTGGCGCTTAATGCCACCGATAACGCTCTGCAGCTTGACGATCGCCTTGGCAGTCTACTGCCCAAATTGCAGGGACAATTGGCGGAGGTGACGGTAGGCCAGGCTTTGGACATGACCAGCGGGCTACCCGATATTCGGCAAACGCTGGGGCTGCTTGGCGTCTCGGTCAACACCGTCAGTGAGGCCCAGCCAGTAATGGAGTTTATCCATGGTTTAACCCGGCTCAACTACCCGCTAGGCAGTGAGATCACCTACACCAATACCGGCTACCGCCTGGTAGAAGCGGCGCTGAAGACTAAAGGGTACGCTTTTGATGATCTGGTTCAGCAGCATCTGGCCCGCCCTCTGGACGTACAGCTACAAGCACCCGAAAGCTGGTTTGATGTGGTGTCTGGGCTAGCTCCCGGCTATTGGCATACGGCCAATGGTTGGCAACAGACCAGCGCCGGCTTGCATCTCTCCGCCTCTGGCAGCCTGACAGGGAGCGCCAACGCCCTCACCCGCTGGTTGCAATGCCTGCTGGCCAATAACGGCCCTGGCAAAGGGGTCCTGACGCAGCTAAGTGCCCCACGTCGGCTCAGCCAGGGCCAAGTCAGCCGTTACGGACTGGGGCTGGCGCAAACGCCGCTTGGCAGCCAGATATTGCTGGGCCATGGCGGTTCTCATGCCGGTTATAAGACCTATTTTCTGCTAGCGCCTGACCGGCAAGCGGGTGCCCTGCTGGTCGCCAACCGTGAAGATTGTGACAGCTTTGCCATCATTCTTCAGGTGATGGCGGCGCTGTTGAACGAACCGCTGCCCCAACGCAGCACGGCGATCCCAGATGGCATCTACGCCACCCGGGCGGAACCCTATTGGTTGGAAGTTAAAGGGGGCAACGTGGCCTATCTGGGCTCCAACGAACCGTTGTATCAAAGTGAAGACGGTTATGCGGTATCGCTCTCGGCCTATCAGCCAATGCGCCTTAAGTGGACAGGTGAAGCCGTAGAAGGTGAAGTTGGCCACGTTGTACGCCGCTTTCTGCCGGTCGCTAGCGAATCGGTTTGTCTCAAGCAGGTTCAAGGGCACTGGTATCATCCACAATACCGCACCGCGTTCGAAATTTGCGGCAACCAGATCCACATCGGGGTCGGCCCGGCGGTGCAAACCGGCACCCTAAGTTCGCTGGGGGATGGGAGGATATTGGTTGAAAGCAACGATGGGCCCAACCTGAATCGGTTTTGTCTGTATTTCCGCGGTTACCAGGTCGATCTGATCGCCAGCCGCAGCCGTGTACTCACGTTCAAAAAGAACATCTGCGCCCGCGCGTAAAAGTTCGCCGTGCTATGACGGGGCGCTGCATACTGCGCCCGCCTATCAGCCCGACATATCATTCACACCAATTATTAAAAAACAGGTCGTGGCTATCAGGCAAAAAATTGTTCACGCGCAAAACTACTCATGATATCCGAGTAAATGCCGTAGATTTTTCTTGCGGCAAAATAAGCCATCCAGTAATTTTAGTCGGCCACAGAAATGAGTAAACCTGCTCTTTTTCGTTGCACCTCAAAACCCATCTTATGTCATCGATAAATGATACTACTCAATTTCCCGCCGTCCCGTGCGGGATTTCTTTTACTACTTTTCACTATTATAACGCCACTTTTTAGTCTTTTTTGTTGCTGTTTTGTTGCGAATAATCTACCTTTAGGCCTTGAAAAGCTCAACCACTCAGCGTGGCGAAACCGCTATTTCTGGGCGTTTAGGAGTTATAACCATGCACATGACGTTGATGGAGTACATCCAGCTGCACTTCAATGGTGATATTTATCGCTATGCGCAATTTGAAGGTGTCAGCCGTGAGCAAATCCTCAAGTGGATCGACAATGAGTGCTACGTTATCAAGGGTAAATTGGTTATGCCGGTTAAACATTTACCCGCGGAAAGTTAGCCTTAATGATGAAAAAAAACCCCGCCAGCGCGGGGTTTCCTGTTTCTGATACCACGAAAAATCAGAAGTTATAACCGGCAACCAGGTAGTAACCCCAGCCGGTAGACTTGATTGGCCCCTGCGGCGTACCGATGTCCACCCCATCATTCCATTGACCACCGTTATGGAAGTAACGTGCCACGAAGGAGTAATGCCAGTGATCGTAGTTCAGCGCCAAAATGTGGCTGGAGGCGATAGAGTTGCTGGTACGTGCCTGACGGCCATCCACCACGAAGTTGTCGCTGCCCAGATCGGAATCAAAGTCAAAGTTGGTGAAACCGATATAGCTCAGGTTGCCGCCCCACATTTCGGTCAACGGCACAAAATATTTCACCTTGAAGCGATAGCCGTCCCAGCTGTTCTCGTTGGATGCACCATAGTTCTGCCATTGGTATTTGGCATAAATGTTCATCGACAGGCTCATCGGCAGGCCGGTTTCGATATCGGTGCCTAGGCCCATATACCAGGTGCTTTGACGGGAGGCGTTGTTACGCCCCATGTCGTAAATGTAGTTGTTGGCAAAATACCACTCTTTGAACGGCCCAAAGCCCAGGTTGGTGCCAGTCAGTTTGTCGATGGAGAAGCGCGGTTCGATCTCCATAAACAGCGGTGAACCTTTATCCCAGATACCACGGTTTGGCGTGTTACCGGTGCCGAAGAACTTTGGCACATCCACGTAGCCATAGAAATCCAGCCAGTCTTTCTTGGCAAAGGCTTCATACTCCAGATACACGTCATTGTTCAGCTGCGGCCCGAAGCGGGTATGGTAGCTGCCTACTACGTTGACACTCTGATGCCACCAGTCTGAAAGATACTGGCTGTCTTTGCTTTCTGCCGCCATGGAAGCGGGGCTGAAAGACGCGGAAAGAAGCACACCTGCTGCGAGAGCTATTTTCTTCATTTTATTACCACATGCTGAGTGGGCCAATTCCCTGCCCGTTGGAATGATATGTGTCTGGCGACGCCTGCTGTAAACAAACGGTTACCTATTACCGGTCGCCGTGCGCATTATAGAAAGCTCTCACTGTAATAATCTGTGATCCAGTCAGGCATTTTACCATCGCGTAATCGATTGCGTTCTCATTTTATAAAATAAATTGCAGTGCAAAACATTTTTGATGTGATTTTCATCATATCGATAATTTTTCAATCGCCGATTTTTGGTGTCTTTATGTTCAACACCAAATTTTAACCTGAGGTTAAAAAGCGCATAAAAAAGCCGACGCTTATGTCGGCTTAGTGGCAGGCGGGCGCAGGATACGGCCCCCTTATATGGCGAACCCGTTGGTTTTTTTTCAGCGGGCTCCGGGTACGGCCTTGGCAATGTTCTCTTGCCGGAATATCACCTCATCACCCGTGGCAATTTCCCATTGGCTGACCGGGATATCGACTTTCGGCGAGGCCACGACTACCGAGCCGTGGATCAGCTTATCGTCACGGCGCAGGATCATCACATCCAACTGGTATTCATGCGGTAGGTTAGCGGTGGTCAGGCGAACGACATCACCAGTGCTGAAACTGTGACCATTAAGCGCTGGCTGCTGAATAAATTGAATATCTTTTCTCATTTTCCCGTTCCTTCTGGCAGAACACTTACCTTGAGATTAGCTCGAAATTCATTATTCTGCCGCCTGCGCAGGTAAAAAATAGGCCTCAGTCGGCGCGGGTGGCCCGCCAGCAAATCAGCGATCCTAGCGTGACCATCATCACCCCTTGCCAGAAGTTGAGGGTCAGCGCGGTGCTGAGTACCACGGCGGCAAACACCGATGACAATACCGGGGTAAAGTAAGATACGGTCGCCAGCAGCGTCATATTGCCATGCAGGATCCCGACGTTCCAAGCGGCATAGCCAGCCCCCATCGCCGTCCCCACGCACAGCAACGCCACCACAACCGGCAGGCTAAAGTGCATGCCGCTTTCATTACTGAAAGGATAAATCAGCCACAGCGCCAGCGCGGTCAGCGAGATAAACAGCACTACCGCGTTTTTGCCCTGGGCGATCCTCTTGGTCACGTTGCAATAGATGGCCCAAATCACCGCACCGCTGAATGCCAGCCCGTAACTCAACGGATTACTGCGCACGTTGGCCAGCATTTGTGCCGGTGACCAACCGCCGCTGCCACTCATGATCCAGCCAATCCCGAACAGGGAAAGTAACAAACCAGGCACCACCCACCATTTGGCCTTTTGTCCATTGAACAGGATGGCCATCAATACGGTAAAACAGGGCCAAAGATAGTTGATCATCCCCAGCTCAATGGCCTGCGTACGGTTGCTGGCATAGCCCAGCGACAGCGAGAGGCAAATCTCATACAGCACAAACAGCAGGCTGCCGAGGAGCAGATAGGAACGGCGGAACTCGCGCAGCTTGGGAATGCCCATAACCACCAGCAGAAACAGCGTGCCCACGCTATAGATCATCGCCGCCCCGCCGACCGGCCCCAGCCCTTCACTGACGCTGCGGATCAGGCCAACCACGCTGCTCCATAACACAATGGCCAGCAGGCCGAGCAAGGTAGCTTTATGGGAAGCAGACAACGGAGGCATTAGCGTAGGATCCAATTGGTTATTTTTGTTTGGATTTTTACTCTACTGCCCTACCGGGGAAAAAGAAAGGGCGCAACGCTGCGCCCATGCCTTTACTGCTGAGGTTGGCGCTCCAACTGTGGCGGCGGCTGGCGGAAACGACGGGTAAGATAGGCAAGATAGCCAAACCCGAGCGCCGCCCACAGCAGCCCTAAGGTCAGGGAGCTTTTCTCCAGGTTCAGCCACAAGATCCCAACCGTCAGCGCGCCCACCAGCGGCAGGATCAGGTAATGGAAGCGGTCTTTCCAGCTCTTGTTGCGCCCTTGCCGAATATAGAAGTGACTGATCACCGAAAGGTTGACGAAGGTAAAGGCCACCAGCGCGCCAAAGTTGATCAGGGCAGTCGCCGTCACCAAATCGAAGGATAATGCCGATAACGCCACCAGACCAACCAGCAGCACGTTAAGCGCTGGCGTGCGCCATTTAGGATGCACGTAACCAAAGAATTTTTCCGGGAACACATTGTCGCGCCCCATCACATACAGCAGCCTGGACACGCTGGCATGGGAAGCCAGGCCAGAAGCCAGGGTGTTGATAAAGGTGATGCACAGGAAGATCGACTGGAACAGCTTGCCGCCCACATACAGCGCGATTTCCGGCAGTGCCGCATCAGGCTGTTTGAAACGCTCCAGCGTCGGGAAGAACAGCTGAATAAAGAACGACACGGTGATGAAGATCACCCCACCATAGAGTGCAGTAAGGAAGATAGCGCGCGGGATCACACGGGCGGCATCGGGCGTTTCTTCACACAGCGTGGTGACGGCGTCAAAACCCAGAAACGAAAAGCACAGGATGGTGGCGCCGGTAATGATCGGCAATAGATGGGCGTTTTCACTGATAAAGGGTTGCAGACTCCACACCTGGCCAACCCCTTCGCCATTGTGCAATCCTCGTACCACCAGGAAAATAAACACCACGATAATCGCTACCTGCGCCACCACAAACAGGGTGTTGAAGTTTGCCACCAGGCTGACGCTTTTCAGATTGATGGCGGTGATCAGGATCACAAACCCCACCACCCAGACCCATGGCGGAACCTCTGGGAACAGGGCCGTAAGATAAATTTTGGCCAATAGCGTATTGATCATCGGCAAAAACAGGTAATCCAGCAGCGATGACCAGCCAACGAGGAAACCCACGTGCGGGTTGATAGCCTTTTGCGCGTAGGTGTAAGCCGAGCCCGAGGTCGGGAACTGGCGCACCAGCTTGCCATAGCTGATGGCGGTAAACAGCACCCCGGCCAATGCCAACAGGTAGGACGCCGGAACGTGCCCGTCCGTCACGCCAGAAACGATACCGAAGGTGTCAAACACCGTCATTGGCGTCAGATAGGCCAGGCCCATCATCACCACTTGCCACAGTTTCAATGTCTTGCGCAGTTGCGGTTTGCCCGCGCCATTATCGTCGATGGCACTTATCGTCATTGGGTTATTCCTCACCGGCGTCCTGTACGCCAAGTTGGAAGAAGTCATCACCGTCGCGCACGGCTTCGCCAGGCCACAGGTAGCCCGCGGGAATGCGCCGGCGCGCGGTAGGATCGGGCTGAGGACGTCAGGCGTTTTTCAGCATCCACTCGATTTCGGTTTCGGTGATCAGCCGCTCAAACTGCTGCAGCTCATCGGTCTTACAGGCCAGATAGACGTGGCTGAAACGTTCGCCCAGCAGCGCATTGAGCACCGGCTGGTGTTCGAACTCATACAGCGCATCGCTCTGGCGGATCGGGAAAGGCAGCCCCTCTTGCTCCAGCCCGTTGCCGGTGACTGGCTCAAGCAGCGGTAACTGAGTGTCGAGGCCGTAGACAATCCCGGCCAGAATGGTTGCCATCACCAGATAAGGGTTGGCATCGGCACCCGCCACGCGATACTCCACGCGGTGGCTGTCGCGATCGCCACAGGGAATACGTAACGCTACGGTGCGGTTGTTATGGCCCCAGGATGCTTGGGTAGGAACGTACATCCCCGCCTGGAAGCGGCGGTAAGCATTAACGTTAGGAGCCAGCAGCGCCATAGAGGCAGGCATCAAGGCGATCATGCCAGCCAGCGCCTGCTTCAACAACGCGGAGTCTTCGCCATCCGCATCGGCAAAGACGTTGTTACCTTGCTTGTCCAGCATGCTGATATGCACATGCATACCGCTGCCCGCATGTTCCTCGTAAGGCTTAGCCATGAAGGTTGCATGCATATGGTGTTTCTCTGCCACCATGCGTACCAGCCGCTTTAACGCCAGGGCATGGTCACAGGCCTGCAATACATCATTGGTGTGATGTAGATTAACCTCAAACTGGCCCGGTGACGCTTCCGCTACCGCACCGTCGGCCGGGAGCCCTTGCAGACGAGCCAATTCGTCGATTTCGCTCAGCACGTCGGCAAAGTGGTTGAGATTGTCTACCGAATAGACCTGGCTCTGGGTGTTACGCTCCTGGGTGCCGGGGGCGCAAGGGGGTTGCAAATAACCTTCCGGATCGCGCTGGCGATCGATGAGATAGAACTCCAACTCTACCGCTACTACGGGGAATAACCCGCGCTGACGCAAACGCTGCCACACTCGGTTCAGCACATTGCGCGGTTCAACGTCAAAGGGAGTACCATCTTCATCCAGCATGGTGAGCAGTACCTGGCCCAGATATTGCGGATCGGCCGCCGATGGCGTCAGGGTTCCGGCTACCGGCACGCAAATATGATCCGGCTCACCCATTTCCTGCCCCAAACCCGCCTCTTCCACCACGTTGCCAAGAATATCCATCGCGAACACCGAGGCTGGGAAGTAACAGCCCTTCTCCAGTTTACCCAGCCCGCTCACCGGAATGCGCTTGCCGCGGAAGCTGCCGTTGAGATCGGTCAGCAGCACGTCGATATGCTGGGTTAACGGATAACGTTCCAGATACTTCTTCACTTCGCGCTGGAACGTGCTACTTCGCCTTTCTTCATTGTGTTGCACAAAGTTTTCGACTTCTACGATGTTGGTTTGCATGTTTCACCCGCCGTTGTGTTTGGTCTGTGGTTCTCACACTTACTGGCTTCGATGTTTTGACCATCTTGCTCAATATAATGTCCACCAATGAAACATAGATGCAACAAAAATGTTTTGCAAGTGTTAATTTTGGTTTGAATATTGGCCATTCGACTGCTAGATTTAGTGAATATTGAACAAAAAAGGCGATTAAACGGCTTATCGGTCATAATTTCGAACAACCTGTAGGGGATAGCATGGGCAATATATTTAACAGACCAATCGTCGGCGTCGTGATGTGCAGGTATAGGTTAAACCAGCACCTCACCCAGACCTTGCAAGAAAAGTACCTGAATGCGGTGTTAGCTGCCGGAGGATTACCGATCGCCCTGCCGCACGCGCTGGCAGAGCCGGAAATGCTGGCAGAGTTGCTGCCCCACCTCGACGGCATCCTGCTGCCGGGTAGCCCCAGTAATGTGCAGCCGCACCTTTATGGTGAAAACGGCGATGAGCCTGACGCCGATCCTGGGCGCGATGAATTGAGTCTGGCGCTGATCGGCCAGGCACTGAGCAGGCGCATCCCCCTTTTCGCCATTTGCCGCGGTATGCAAGAGCTGGTGGTCGCGACTCAAGGCACGCTACACCGTCGTTTATATGAACAACCCGAGCTGCTCGAGCACCGTGAAGATCACGATCTGCCGCTGGAGCAGCAATATGCCCCTGCTCATGAAGTTACCGTGCAAGACGGAGGATTGCTGGCGCAGCTGCTGCCGGATTGCCACCGATTCTGGGTGAATTCCCTGCACGGCCAAGGAGCCAAAACCCTCGGCCCAAGCGTGCGTGTTGAAGCCTATGCCGCCGACGGCCTGGTGGAAGCCCTCAGCATTCGCGATCAGCCCTTTGCCTTAGGGGTGCAGTGGCATCCTGAATGGAACAGCGATGAATACGCCCTGTCCCGTCTGCTGTTCGAAGGATTTATTAACGCCTGTCAGCACTATCAGAAGGAAAAACGCCTATGAGCGACGTCAGCTTGGCTCCGGGGAAACGCTTGTCGCAGATCCGCCAGCAGTTAGGGCTTTCACAGCGCCGGGTAGCCGAACTGTCTGGCTTGACGCACAGCGCCATCAGCACCATTGAACAGGACAAGGTCAGCCCGGCCATCAGTACGCTGCAAAAGCTGCTGACAGTGTATGGGCTGTCGCTATCGGCTTTTTTTACCGAGCCGGAACAGCCGCATGAGCCGCAGATCGTGATCGACCATGACCATCTGATCGAAATCGGCAGCCAGGGGGTTTCGATGAAGCTGATCCACAACGGCGATCCCAACCGCACCCTGGCAATGATGATCGAAACCTACGATCCGGGCACCACCACCGGTGAACGGCTCAAACATCAGGGGGAAGAGATTGGCACCCTGCTGGAAGGTGAAGTGATGCTGCAGGTCAACGGGCAAAGCTTTCACCTACGGGCAGGCCAGAGCTACGCCATCAACACCGCGATCCCCCATAGTTTCAGCAACACCTCGGCGCGCATTTGCCGAATTATCAGCGCACATACGCCGACGACATTCTGATTAACGGAGCAAGGTATGGACTTCCACCACCTGGAATATTGGCAACAACGGGCACAGGCCCTGAAGATTGAGAACCGGCTATTTATCAATGGCCGCTACCTCCCGGCGGCAGAAGGGGAAACCTTTAGCATTCAGGATCCTGCCGGGGTTCGTGAACTGGTACAGATGGCCCGTGGCAGCCACATTGATATCGATTTGGCCGTCAAGGCGGCTCGCGAGGTGTTTGAACGCGGCGACTGGTCGCAAGCCTCCCCTGCCAAACGCAAGGCAACGTTGTTCAAACTCGCTAACCTGATGGAAGAGCACAGCGAGCAGTTAGCGCTGCTGGAAACGCTGGATACCGGCAAGCCCATCCGCCATAGCCTACGCGACGATATTCCAGGGGCGATCCGCTGTATCCGCTGGTATGCCGAAGCCATCGACAAGGTGTATGGCGAAATTGCCCCAACCGGCCATGATGCGCTCGCCCTGATCCAGCGAGAACCTATCGGCGTGGTGGGTGCCATCGTGCCGTGGAACTTTCCGCTGCTGTTAGCCTGCTGGAAGTTAGGCCCGGCGCTGGCGGCCGGTAACAGCGTAGTGCTTAAACCCTCCGAAAAATCACCGCTCACCGCGGTTTATCTAGGCGCTTTGGCACAGCAGGCAGGATTACCCGATGGCGTCCTGAACATTATTCCTGGTTTCGGCCACGATGCGGGCAAGGCGTTGGCACTGCATAACGACGTTGATGCCCTCGCCTTTACCGGTTCCACCCAGGTGGCCAAGCAGTTGATGAAGTACGCCGGTGAATCCAACATGAAGCGCGTGTGGCTGGAGGCCGGTGGCAAGAGCGCCAACATTATCTTCGCCGACTGCCCGGACCTGGATAAGGCGGCGCAAGGCGCGGCGGCCGGGATCTTCTATAACCAGGGCCAGGTGTGCATTGCCGGTACGCGCCTGCTGGTAGAGGAAAGTATTCAGCAGGCATTTCTACAAGCGTTGCAGCGACATGCAGCAGCCTTCGCACCGGGCAATCCGCTCGATCCGCAAACGCTTATGGGTACGCTGATCGACCAACAGCACTGTGAAAAAGTCAGCAGCTATATCGAACAGGGTCTGAGCCAGGGAGCCTCGCTGTTCCTTGATGGACGAGCTCATCCGCAAGGCGATCATCACGGCTATCTCGGCCCTACTATTCTCACTCAAGTGGATAACGCGATGCACGTCGCGCGGGAGGAGATTTTTGGCCCAGTCTTGGCCGTCACGACCTTCAACGGTGAGCAACAGGCACTCGCATTAGCCAACGATAGCGAATATGGGTTGGGTGCGGCCGTCTGGACCCGCGATCTGTCACGGGCACACCGCATGGCCCGCCAGTTGAAAGCGGGCACCGTGTTCGTCAACAACTACAACGACGGCGATATGACCGTACCGTTCGGCGGCTACAAGCAAAGCGGTAACGGCCGCGATAAATCGCTGCATGCGCTGGATAAATTTACCGAACTGAAAACCACCTGGATTTCACTGGAATAAGGAATTGATGATGACTGAACACGTAAAAAGCTACTATGCGGCAACGGCCAATGACCATCAGCCTTATCCGCAGTTGAATGAATCGATCGACTGTGACGTCTGTATCGTGGGGGGTGGCTACACTGGCCTGTCATCGGCGCTGTTTCTGGTCGAAGCCGGTTATAACGTGGTAGTGCTGGAGTCTGCCCGTATCGGCTTTGGTGCCAGCGGCCGCAACGGTGGCCAACTGGTCAACTCCTACAGCCGCGACATCGACGTGATCGAAAGCCGTTACGGTGCAGAAAGCGCCAAGCTGCTGGGTAGCATGATGTTTGAAGGTGCAGAGATTATCCGCAGCCGTATCAAGCGCTATGCTATTGACTGTGACTATCGCCCCGGCGGGATCTTCGCCGCGCTTAACAATAAGCAGTACCACGCGCTGATCGAACAAAAGCAGCACTGGGAGCGTTACGGCAATACGCAACTTGAACTGCTGGATTCCGACCGTATCCGCCGGGAGGTTAACAGCGATCGCTATGTTGGCGCGTTACTCGATCACAGCGGCGGCCATATTCATCCACTAAACCTGGCATTGGGCGAGGCCGAGGCCATTCGCCTGCAAGGAGGACGGATATTCGAACAATCCGCAGTCACCAATATCCGTCACGGAGAGCCAGCAGTGGTCAGCACCGCCAACGGCCAAGTCACCGCTCGTTACGTGATCGTGGCCGGGAACGCCTATCTAGGCGATAAACTGGAGCCAAGGCTGGCCAAACGTAGTATGCCGTGCGGGACTCAAGTGGTCACCACCGAGCCCTTGGCTCCAGAAGTGGCAGCTTCACTGATCCCACAAAACTATTGCGTGGAAGATTGCAATTACCTGCTGGATTATTACCGTTTAACCGGCGATAACCGGCTGTTGTACGGCGGTGGCGTCGTCTATGGCGCCCGCGATCCGGATGATATCGATAACCTGATCCGCCCCAAGCTGCTGAAAACTTTCCCGCAGCTGAAAGGCGTACGTATTGATTACCGCTGGACCGGCAATTTCTTGCTGACGCTGTCGCGCATGCCGCAGTTTGGTCGGTTGGAAAACAATGTCTACTACATGCAAGGCTACAGCGGGCACGGCGTGACCTGCACCCATCTGGCGGGCAAGCTGATAGCAGAGCTGATGCGTGGCGATGCAGAACGTTTTGACGCCTTTGCCAAACTGCCGCACCTGCCGTTCTTTGGCGGCCGTAACCTGCAAATCCCCTTCACCGCCATCGGCGCTGCCTACTACACCCTGCGCGATCGAATTGGGGTTTAATTCAACGCTGCCTTCGCACAAATCTGCTACTTAAATTGATACATTTTTCTAACTAGGCTGATTCTTAGAGGTCGGACTAGTTAGAAGCTTTGTTTAGCAAAATTATCAGTAAGTTAGCGATATTAATTTTTATTTAATACCGATTAATATTTTACAGGTCATTTACTTAATATTAATAACTACCGTGATGAAATAGAGCGGATTTTAAACTGAAATTTGTTGATTCCACTATATTTTATATTGCTTCTTTGTTGCTCTACCGACAAAAAAACAATATTATGAGACCTAGGATTAACGTTAATTAAGTTAATTACACTGTCTGACATGGAGT
This sequence comes from Serratia sp. NCCP-200, assembly GCF_059697885.1. Taxonomy (NCBI): domain Bacteria; kingdom Pseudomonadati; phylum Pseudomonadota; class Gammaproteobacteria; order Enterobacterales; family Yersiniaceae; genus Serratia; species Serratia sp. NCCP-200. Next base: position 246,445 of record NZ_BAAKUJ010000003.1, on the reverse strand, counting down.
GAATCAGCATGACAAAGCCCCAATATCTCATCGAAGGAGATGTCCTTTTCTGCCCGAATAGCGTCGGTTTTTATCATCAGGAACTTCAGGAAGAAATCGTCACCATTTCCTCATCTGCAGCTCGACTTTTCTCCTTTCTTATTAAAAATAAAGGAGAAATTGTTGAGAGAGAAGTGCTTCTGCAAAAAGTGTGGGATGATTACGGTCTACAGGCCAGCAATAATAATCTCAACCAATGCCTGAGCACGCTACGGCGGATCATCAAGAGCATGGGTATTGATAAAAACATCATAGAAACCATACCAAAAGTAGGGTTAAGAATAGCCAGTGATGTCGCCATTGAAGAGATCGCAATTAATCAGGGTGAGCCTGAATTACCTCGTAAAGAGAAAAAGAATTTTCTGAGCAAAATTAAAATCACTTACGTTTTAATTGCGCTGGTGATTATATTAACGGTGACTACAGTAGTGCATATATTTCACATCTACCAGCACTACTACCAATCAGATGCGAATTATACCGCTATGACGTGGAACAATCCGGGCTGCGAGTTAACTGCAGATCCGTCAGTAGATCACATGCCTAAGCTTTCCTCTTTTGCTAACACAGGCAGTCACCTATTAAAAAGGGAGCTGGTAAGCTCCCTGAAACTCTAGACATTCTCACCAAGTAGCGGCGCAGTGTGCTGCGCCCGCTGATTTAACCGATAGGCTCTAGCTCACATCGCTACGCCGATAAAGCGCAACACCTACGGCCAATACGCCAAGCATGCCAGCACAGCTACGGTTTACCCAGCGCATCACGTTCGCCGAGAATTTACGCATCGCATGGCGGCCGCCGTAGGCATAGATCGTCATCATCACGCAGTCGATCATCGCGCTGACCAATGCCAGGATCAGGTATTGCATGGCGATCGGCTTTTCTGGCTGAATAAACTGCGGCAGAAAGGCCGAGAAAAACAGCAGGCCCTTAGGGTTGGACAAACCGACCATCAGGGAACGCAGGAATGCCGTTTTCCCGGTCGCAGCGGCGGCGCTAGCGTTTACCGCCAACGCCTTTACCGGCGCTCGCCACAGCACCCAGGCCAGGTAGACCAGATATAACGCACCACCCCATTTCACCACGGCAAACAACTGCTCAGAGGCCTGCAACAACGCCCCTAGTCCGCAACCGACGGCGCCGATCAGCAACAGATCGGCCAATACCGCCCCCAGGAAACCGTAACTGGCAATACGCATACCGTGGATTGCACCATTGTTTAGCGCCAACAGCATGGAAGGGCCAGGCGTCACCATCACCGCACTGACGGCAATCACGTAAAGCAAAAGCGTAGTTAACTCCATCAACAACTCCGGACAAATGTAAAACTCTCTGCGCCGCTGCATCGCAGCACGACAACTTCGTTATGGGTGGGGAATATAGGGGATCTGCCCGATGTGATTCAAGTCACATTCTGTCTGGAACGGGGTGATGGAGCAAGAAACCATCCCCCAAGCCATCAATTCAACAAAAAACAACCAGCATGCGGACTTATTGCTCACAAATAACGAACAAATTCACAAAACGTATGAATAAAGCCAAATGCATACAAATTAATTAACTATAATGTTGCAATAATGCAGCAATTTATTGATGAACTCTCGTCTCAAAAAACATATAGTAATAGCAGATTAATCATCAATGATTTCCCTGGTGTTGTTGTGTTTGCCCCTCATTTTTTGCGGGGCTTTTTTCTTCCCCCTCGCCCCTTCATCCCACTTGTTACTCCCTTTTCAGCGCGCGTCTAGCTACGTCTCTACCAGTGGTTTACCAATCTATGTGGAGCTATCACCGAGCGATAAAGGTACACTGAACTCCTCCTACCTCTACCCGGTGAAAAAGATGTCTTTCTTTGATGCTTTTAAGCTATTCGGTGACGCCCCCGTTGATGTCACCTGCCCTGAATGCGCAAAAAGTTCGCCGCAAAATCGCAGCAAGGTGAAAAAAAACGTCACGCTGATCTGCCCCCACTGTGGACATTATTTCCGTAAACGCGAAGATTGAGAGTGCCAGGAACGAACTGCGTCGGCTGAGATAGGCGGGAGTGGCTGCAAAAAAACCGCTATCAATGGGCTCGATAGCGGCAAAGACCACATGGGACTTAGGAACGTTGTTTGAATGGATATGGCAAACACGGCCATTATGCCCATGTACAGTGAACGGGTAATGCCTACCTTCTTCATTTAGGAATCTACCCCGAGATTTCCACTGCGGCTTACACCGTGAGTATGAACTCCCAGCCTCTGACGCTCAACTCGGTTGGAATAAAAGCACTGCTTCTAAACTACCATCAGTTTCCCATCCGCATATGAGCCATAATGTCATTCACCGCATCGTCAACTGTTCTGTGGTTGATGACCATAACAATGGGGCAGTTTACTTTTTCCAGCCATTGCTGATGCCGGACAGCATTTCTACTGACGTCAATTGATGTCTCATACGCTGCAGCCCATTCAACAAACTCCCTGTAGCGCTCATATTGATCACCGCCGGGTAAAATGGCATCCCCGAATCTCATTGACTCTCTGTGGCGGATACGTTCAAGACGAGTTTCATTTTCTACGTATACGTAGACCACAAGCTCAAAGAATGGGATAAACATGTCGCCCCAGCCACATAGCGAGCCACTCAGTATCCACTGTCTGTGGGATGCCAATGCAGTTGACAGGCGCCGTTGTCTTTCTTGAGTTTCATACACCACGGTATAGGGCGGCGATGTGTTGCGCCAATAGAAATCATCGGAATCAAAATGTTGGCAATCAATTCGTTCAGCCAATCGTCTTGCGATCGATGTCGTCCCCACTCCAGAGGCACCCAAAATGTGTATTCTGTTTATTTTCGGCGTCACCGGGGGCTGATTTTTAAGTATTCTGGCCATTAAACTATTTAGCCCTATTGGCAAACTGAATCGAAGACCTGGATCGCCGAAACGGGACGGTTTTTTGCCTGTGGCATCAGCATATATCCCACAGTACATTGCATGTCACTACCGGCGCCCCATTTCACAATCAGCTCTCCTTTGTCTTCCGCTACACGAGCATACATTTGCCCACCTTGCCCCACTGAACCCACATTGTTGCCTTTGCTATCAAAGATATCCGCGCCGAACGGTACCGGTTCCCCCTGATAGGTCGCATTCACCAGAATCGCCGTCCCTTGTTTAGTATTATATTTCAATTTCACCACCGCCCCGGAATACGGCGCAACTTTCTGGCTGGTGTTATCCAACTCAACATCCGCTGCGGTGCCTTTCGGATCAATACTGATTTCGTTCATCTGGTAAGGATTCAGGTAAGGCACCATTGCATAGCCGCGGGAGTTAACGTTCACCCCAGGATACGACGACACGCTGGCCCCTTCTGCTCCCTTGGCTTCTACCAGGGCAAAGGTGTCTGAGGTGTAGGGAGTAAAGGTGATCCCTCCTGCGTGGGCGATCACCGTTCCTGTCATACCGGCAGAGCCGCTCTGGTAGCCTTTCCCGGTGCTGTAGGTTCCACTCAGTGCGCTGACCCGGCTGCGGTAGTTGCCATTCACCGAACCGCTGGTCCCCATCCCCTGATTGGCATTCATCGCGGTTATGCCATAACTGAACTGATTCTCCACACCGGAGGTACCGGATACCGTGGCCTGCTGGCCATAACGCCCACTGCTGTCATGGGACAGGTCCATTCTCAGCTGTGGCGTGTGGAGTTCGTCATTCCGGCCCAGTGGCAAGCTGAAGCTTAGCAGGTAGTTGGTTTGCATCTGCCCGATGCTCGAGTGACTGCGGTTGGCACTGATGCCGTAGGACAGGCTTTTATAACGGTTGTTATACCCCACCTGATACTGTATATCGCTGCCATCCTGATTCCAGTAGTCCTGCACTGAACCACTGACATACAGTTGCCCCCAGTTATCCGGCAAGCCTTGCCCGGCGGTCAGCGTCAGGCGGTTTTTAACTCGTGATATGGAGTCCAGAAAATCCCCCTGTTCCGCCGCATCACGGGTTTGCGCAGCGGTCAGAAAATCCAGATAGTTTTGGGAAGAAGAGCGATGGAATACCGCCGAAAGGTTGCTGTTGGTTTCGCTGATAAGCTTGCTGTAGCTCAGTTGGTAACTCTGCCCGCTTAGGGTGCCGCCTGGCTGGCTCCGCCCGTTCGCATCGGTGCTATCACCCAGTTTCGTGCCGGCCTGAGTGACGTCAAAGGCCAGTGCCCCGATAGGGATCCCCAATGCCGCCCCTACCTGCACCGCATAATAATCCTGGCTGATTTGCAAGCCACCATAGCCGGTAATGGCATTGGTCAGGCCATATTGATAAGTACTCTGGAATAGAGTCGGTTCATCACGCAGGTTTTCGCTACGCAATTGACCCGCAGTGACGGAATAGCGCGATGACCCCGGGCGCAGCAGCTGTGCCACCGAAGCATAAGGCACACTGAAGGTCTGTTCGGTGCCATCGGACTCACGCACGGTAACCACAAGATCGCCGCCGTAACCGGTCGGGTAAAGGTCATTAATCAGGAACTCCCCCGGCGTCACCGTGGTTTCATACAATACCTGGCCCCCCTGTGTCACGGTCACCCGGGCATTGGTACGGGCGATCCCCCGAATTTCCGGCGCATAGCCACGCAGGGATTCCGGTAACATCCGCTCGTCGCTGGCCAGTTGAACTCCGGTAAACGGCAAGGTATCAAACAATTGCCCGGTAGTATTCGATTCCCCCAGCAACATACGTCCTTTCAGTAGCGGAATGTCGCGCTGTAAATAGGTATTGATACTGCTGTATTGGCTGGGCCCGTCACTCATCTGGCTATAAGAGCCGTTGTGACGCAAATACCAAGCCCCCACGTTCAGCCCGGCGTTCACCCCGGCGAACAGCGAGTTAAAGGTGTTGCCATGCGATTCGCTGGTGTAACCATTAACGTTGTAACCAAGCAGGAACGCCGGGATACCGCTGTCCCATAATTCCGGGCTCACGGTGCCCCGGGCAATATTGAGCATATAAATATGAGGGATAATGATATCCAGGCGTTGTTCATTACTGTCGAAATTCACCTGGGCTTCAGGAAGCTTATTTTGCAGATCCATACATAGGGCGCCGCTAGACTGCTGTTTTAAAAAATCGGCGGGCAGTTTTTCGTAGTTGAACGCAATATTTCTTATAATGTCGCTGGTCAGGCAAGGATAGACCGACTTATCGGCCCGAGACTTGAATTCAATATCGGTATTACTGATCAGTTGATCGTTAACATACAGCGCGGTTTTGTAAATTCCGGGCAACCCGGAGGCGCCTTCGGCGAAACGGCTGAGATCGACCGACTGTACGTCATCAACGTTCAAAAAAGACGAGTCGAACTCCAGGCTCTTGGCACTGGTTTGCGGTGCGTTTTCAGTTGCTGCGTTGACACTTCCCGCCACAAAAATCGATAACGCCGCTACCGCCAAAGAGGCGAACGGCTCACGAATAGCGTAGCGCAAAAATTTTGACATCCCGCCCCCTCAAGAGCTTGATACCGGGTCTATCATTAAGACTTAAATATAAAAATAGTGATAGATATTATTATGTTACTTTATTACAGCATCGAAGGCGTTGACCGCACCATAGTCATTAACAACACTTCCACTGATTTTGTTGCCCCCATTGCCAGCCAGATTCAACACCATGCTTGAGCGCGGTGCCACCATGGCGTTATCGAGTTTTTTGCCGTTGACTGACAGGTTCACAAAGTTGACATAAAACGGCGTGGGATTGGTTGCCTGTACTTTGCCGCCTTGCGTGTTCCAAGTTACCGCTTTAGAAGCATCATTGGCATTGCCTTGCAGGCCCGCCGGACGATAGAACAGCTTGATCCTGGTACGGAAAGCCATTTGCAGACGGTTTTCGTTCATTTTGGCTTCGCTCTTGGCCGGAACTTCCAGCACATTCAGCCAGAACACCGATTCCTTATCCATTGGCAAGCTTCCGCCAGCATAGCTGATACGTAGTGTCTGGCCCTTACCCTGCTCAACCCGGTTCATCGGCGGAGTCAGTACAAAGGGAACTTTGATAGCCGCAGGTTTGGCATTGGGATCGCCATTATCTATCCAGCTCTGCAGCAGTACCGGCGAGGGACCGACATTATTGATTTTGACGCTGACTTCTTTAGCATCCGACGGATAAATCACACGTGTGCCGCTGAGTACCACGCTGGCCAGGCTGCTGCTACTGAAAAGAGCAATCGCTGCAAAAGTGCCAACCTGACGCGCAATATTTAGAGGGAAAAGTTTCATAAAAAACTCCTAACCCAACGGGAGATGAAGGGGGATGACTCCCCCCTTCTAAAACTGATTATTGATACTGAATAGAATAGACTACATTGCTGATCACAGTGCCAGCAGTAGTGGCTCCTTCAGCATAATAACGCACGGCATAAGGCAGAGTAGCGCTACCGCTGGCAACATCTTTATAAGTGGTGTTGGTCACCTGGTTCGCGTTACCTGCCTCGATTACTGCCCGAGACGAGCTGGACGCGTCCAGCAGTTGCAGACTGACGTTGGAAGCCGTGCCAGTCAGGTTTTTCAGGCGCCCGGTCACGGAATCTACCGAAGCCCCCGCTTCAAAGAAGGCTGAGGCAGTTTGCAGTGTGCCTGAACAGTTGTTCAGTGCCATCACGAAACCCGTTTCCCCGGCGGTTTGGGTCGCACCGTTCAACTGACTGGTGCCAACAGTTGGCAGCACGACAGTGGCGTCTGCCGTCTGACCATCAACTACGACATCACAGGTGTTGGCGGTCAGTTCACCGTTGAAGGTGATGGTACCGGTAGAAGCGGCCTGAGCCAGACCCACTGAACCAAATACCGCAACCAGGGAAGCTACAACTGTTAATTTTTTCATATTTATTCCTAGTGACCTTACGTCATTAAACTAATAGGTTACCCACAAAATGTGGGTATATTTATGCAATACATAACTCTATAAATATGACGAGTATATATTGCCAATAACACAGCATTGAAAATGCAGGGCAATAACTGCCGCTATAAAATTAAATAGAAATACATTCACAATATATCAATAAATAGTAGTTCCGTGTTGAAAGCCTTTTCAGCGAGTCTTTATCCCTTACCCCATCACGAGTTATTCGTCCGGTGTTGCATACTGTCTTGCTGTTGGGATAAATGTTATCGCCAAGAACAGAATATTCTTAGTGAAATAGTATAAAACGCAGGGGAAAAATTTATTTTCATGTAGATCAATAAATTAAACAACGTTCTTATATGAAAAACCGGATTTCTTTATCGTTCTAACAGCACTGCCTTACCATATAAGAAAATCAATCAACAAATTGATATATAACAAAAAATACCAGGAAAGGGGGTTTTGGTAGCGATACACAGATAGCTTCGCTTACTCGAAAGGTATTTCATTACTCAGTAATAGTTGATCGTAAACGTGACTTTGCCGTTCGCCTTGCCAGGCGAAGTCCCAGAAGCGGTTTGAATATAACGGGCGGCCAATGGAACACGAATTGTCGGGCTACCATCTTTCGGTAGCGTTATTGACTGCTCTGCCGCAAAGTTAAACAGCGTCGGCGTTTGGCTGCTATTTCCCCACCCAAGCTGTATCCCCACCCCCGATGCGGAACCGGATACCGTAGAATCGATAGCCATAATCCCATTGGCAGCATCGATCACCGACGTTGTCGGGGTCAATCGCACGCCAATACTATTATTAGTTGAGTTGGCTACCTGCCCGGAGCCGATAGTATAATCAAACAGTAATGTACTGTTGGCGGCATTATAATAACCATAGAAGGTTGGGCAGTTGGTCAAGGTGATCGATGCATCGACCCACGGAGTGGTTGCCCCCTGTCTGGTAAAGTATTGCCGCGTGTCGTAACTCCCCAGATTAACATTCACATCTGGCGTAGTGCAGGTCTGGGCTGATACCGTTAATTGCCCCTGAAACTTGATAATGTACGCTTTGATGGGAAGCCCGGCTGTCGGCGGATAATTTATCGGATTCACAACCGACAGTGCGGCAGTCGGCAGTGTCGCCCCATTGAGGGTGTAACTGCCCGGCGTAATGGCTCCGATTTTAATCAACGTTGCATAGATCGTTCTGTTAGTCAGAAAAGGTTTATAGGATCCACCAGTCACCAGGCTGTTCACATCCGCCGGAAACTGATAGTTAGGTTGGCCTAATATCGCCGCATCGCCATTATTATTGCGGGAGATGGCAATACCTACCCCCGGGATACTGTTCTGATAGACAGCGCCACCGAAAGGGCTACCCGCCCAGTTGGCGAGGGGAAGAGGCGCTTGCTCAACAGTCCAGGCAATGTTAAGCCACATTGAGGTATCCGTCGGCGAGTCGCAGGACATCACCGAAAGGCCGGTAGCACCACTCACCCATCGGCCTTGATAAATCACCGTTCCGACTGGAAGATCACTCCCCGCCGAGATCGCTGAAGGAGATAGGATCACATTATCGGTTCGTGGGGAGCCATTCAACGGCGAACAAACTACCGCGGCCCAGGCACTATTGCTGGCAGATATGAGCAAAAGCAATCCGATCGTATCTTGTATTATCACCTTCATTTTTACCTCTGGCGCTAATGGCGCACCACGTTTGCCATTTTCGATGTCAGCAACCCGATGCCGAGCCGGTTTAAGACCGCCATATTCGCCGCAAGTCGGATTTTCAAGCTGACACTAGCGAGACTCGGCACCTTGACGACACAGACGTAACCGGACAACGAATAGAAACCCTCTTTAATTCGCTTGAACCGGCAAAAATCCAATCTGACGAGCCAGAAAAGTTCCATGAAAAACTCCTGACCCAATGAGAGAGAATAAGGGGGATGACTCCCCTTCGAAAACTGATCATTGCTACTAAATAGAATAGACTACATTGCTGATCACGGTGCTGGCAGTGGTACCTCCTTCAAAATAAGGGCATATGGTATAACTTCACTTTTCCGTTTACGATGTAACAATATAATTTATTGAACTTTCTTCAGTTCGACAGGTTTAGCCAGCGTCCCCGAGCACACATAGAACGGGAGCCATCAGGCTCCCGATATTCAATAGTGAATTTTTAGTTATTGAAAATTCAGCATAAAACCAGCCGCAGCCTGATAATCACCCGCTTGAATATTTCCCGGCACACCATCTCCCTGAAGGTAAACGGTAAAAGGAAGGGTATTATTACCATTCTGGAGCGAAAAGTTTTTGCTGGGCTTTCCCAGCTCAAGCACATTTCCTGAACCATCGGTCAATGCAACACTGGCACCGCTAGCCGTACCTGTAATGCCAAGACGACCATCCTTTCCCTCCACGCCAACAAAAGTAACGGTTACGCTATTACCTGCAGAAACTTCACAATTTTCCAATTGAATATTGAAATGTTGCGGAGCCGACTTACCAGAGCCATTGTTTTCAAGCAGTGCGGCATCGGCCACCTGCCCTAACGCAACTGTCTGATCAGTGGACTCAGGTGCTATAGCGCAGGATGTTTGCGTCTTAATAATGCTGCCTGACACGGTCATTTTCCCACTACCTTCGGCCATCGCCGCCGAGCTAAAAACGAAGGTTGTTAAAAATAGTACAGCGAACAAGTTTTTAACTTTCATCATAAAATTCCTTATTAAAAAACAATTGCACCGAATGTGCATGTCAATAATCGCATTTCATCAGAAAATTAAAATTCATTTACGTTGTGTCAGCGACAGACAAAAAATAATTTAATCCAACCTGGGTTAGTCAATTTCGTACGACCTAAAACGTGGGGGAAAAGATTTATTGAGGGCAGTCGCGGCTACTGGTGTACCCACTCGTTGAACGCAGGTCCCCCATGAACCTTCATCACAATTGAACTTACTACTCCCTTTTTATATATCACCGAGTGAGCGACATAACGGCCATAACAGATTCGTAACCATTTTTTACCAACAGGTTTCAGTAAGCTAAACACCTGCACTCAATAATAACGATGCAAAGATTGGCAATAGCAAATAGGTATGGTTGGAATAGATTCGTCAAAATGGCAGTTCAAGTCATGCCAAAAAAAGGCGGAATATTCGAAATGCAGTTAACTGATCCGACATCGAATTCTGGCTTTTATTCATACAGTTTTGCAGAAGATTTTTTGAAGGGGAAAAAAAACAAACGGGAGCCATAAGCTCCCGTTATCACCTTACGCTTAAATCACAATTACATGTGTTTAACGATAGCGTCGCCAAACTCGCTACATTTCAGCAGTTTAGCGCCTTCCATCAGACGTTCGAAATCGTAGGTCACGGTCTTGGCAGCGATAGCGCCTTCCATGCCCTTAACGATCAGGTCAGCCGCTTCGAACCAGCCCATGTGACGCAGCATCATCTCAGCGGACAGGATGATGGAACCTGGGTTCACTTTGTCCTGGCCAGCGTATTTAGGCGCAGTACCGTGGGTGGCTTCAAACAGCGCACAGTCGGAACCGATGTTGGCACCAGGGGCGATACCGATACCACCAACCTGAGCGGCCAGGGCGTCGGAGATGTAGTCACCGTTCAGGTTCATACAGGCGATCACGTCGTATTCTGCCGGGCGCAGCAGGATTTGCTGCAGGAAGGCGTCGGCGATCACGTCTTTAACCACGATCTCTTTACCGGTGTTCGGGTTCTTGATTTTCAGCCATGGGCCGCCGTCGATCAGTTCACCACCGAACTCTTCACGTGCCAGTTCGTAGCCCCAATCCTTGAAGGCACCTTCGGTGAACTTCATGATGTTGCCTTTGTGAACCAGCGTCACTGAATCACGATCGTTGGTGATAGCATATTCGATAGCCGCACGAACCAGGCGCTTGGTGCCTTCTTCGGAACAAGGCTTAACGCCAATACCGCACTGCTCTGGGAAACGGATCTTCTTCACGCCCATTTCATCACGCAGGAATTTGATCACTTTGTCGGCTTCTGCAGAACCCGCTTTCCATTCGATACCGGCGTAGATGTCTTCGGCGTTTTCACGGAAGATCACCATATCGGTCAGCTCTGGCTGCTTAACCGGGCTTGGTGTGCCCTGGTAATAACGCACCGGGCGCAGACACACGTACAGATCGAGCTGCTGGCGTAGTGCCACGTTCAGAGAACGAATACCGCCACCCACTGGTGTAGTCAGTGGGCCTTTGATCGCTACGCGGTAGTCACGAATAAGTTCCAGTGTTTCTTCCGGCAGCCACACGTCTTTCCCGTAAACGTGGGTGGATTTTTCACCGGTATAGATTTCCATCCAGGAGATTTTACGTTCGCCGTGGTAGGCCTTTTTAACCGCTGCATCCACCACGTGGATCATGGCAGGAGTCACGTCAACGCCAATACCGTCACCTTCGATGAACGGGATGATAGGGTTATGCGGAACAACCAGTTTACCCTGGGCATCAACCGTAATCTTTTTACCTTCTGCCGGAACAACTACTTTGCTTTCCATCAACCTCTCCTTTCTGTCTTCAAGCGCAATTTTTGTTAATGCTTTGTAAGATGCGTGTCAATACTACTTGAATATTCAGCTCGCGCCAATCCGAAACGGATTAGGCTATAATGCGCTTATCATTCGAAATCTCAAAGACCATGACTAAATTCTCTGTTAAAAATCACCAAGTTAAACGATTCAGCCGCAGTAAACCCGCAGCCCGCCAGAAATCGCAGGTACCGCGGCGAGTGGTTATCTTCAACAAACCCTTTGATGTGTTACCACAGTTTACCGACGAAGCTGGCCGCGTCACCCTGAAAAAATTCATTCCTTTCAGCGATGTTTATGCCGCAGGAAGGCTCGATCGTGACAGCGAAGGCTTACTGGTGCTGACCAACGACGGCAAGCTACAGGCACAGTTAACCCAGCCTGGCAAACGCACCGGTAAGATTTACTATGTGCAGGTGGAAGGCGAACCCCAGGAGAGCGATCTGGCTGCATTGCGCCTTGGCGTGACGCTGAACGATGGGCCAACCCTGCCCGCCGGAGCGGAACGGGTTGAAGAACCAGAATGGTTATGGCCGCGCAATCCACCGATCCGGGAACGCAAGACCATCCCCACCAGTTGGCTGAAAATCACGCTCTACGAGGGCCGAAACCGCCAGGTGCGTCGCATGACGGCACATATCGGCTTCCCTACCCTGCGCCTGATTCGTTACAGTATGGGCAATCTTTCCCTGGGGAGCTTGCAACCAGGGGAATGGCAGACCGTCGATTCACTATAAGGAACCGCCATGTTTAAGCCGCACGTCACCGTTGCCTGCGTGGTTCATGCCGCCGGTAAGTTTTTGGTAGTCGAAGAAACCATCAACGGTAAAGCCCTGTGGAATCAACCGGCCGGCCATCTCGAAGCGGATGAAACGCTGGTCCAGGCCGCCGAGCGCGAACTGTGGGAAGAAACCGGCATCCGCGCCACGCCGCAGTCTTTTCTGCGGATGCATCAGTGGATCGCGCCAGACCGCACGCCGTTTCTGCGCTTCTGCTTTGTGATTGAGCTGGAGCAGCCGCTGCCCACCGAGCCGCAAGACGATGATATCGACTGCTGCCTGTGGCTGACCGCCGAGCAGATCCTGGAGGCTGAAAACCTGCGTTCACCGCTGGTGGCCGAGACGATCCGTTGTTATCAGCAACCGGAACGCTACCCGTTGTCGCTGGTTGCCAGCTTTAACTGGCCGTTTTAACGGCAAATAAGGGCCGTGCGCGCAGGCAGCCAACGTGGTAAAATCCTGCGCTTGTTTTTTATCGCACAGTACGTGTTCAAGTTCGTGAGATCCCCATGTCAGACAACAGCCAGAAAAAAGTGATCGTCGGAATGTCCGGCGGCGTCGACTCTTCCGTTACCGCCTATCTGTTACAACAACAGGGCTATCAGGTCGCTGGGTTGTTCATGAAGAACTGGGAAGAAGACGACGACGAGGAATACTGCTCGGCCGCCACTGATTTGGCCGATGCGCAAGCCGTCTGCGACAAGCTGGGCATCGAGCTGCATACGGTGAACTTCGCGGCGGAGTACTGGGACAACGTGTTCGAGCTGTTCCTTGAAGAGTACAAGGCGGGCCGTACCCCTAACCCGGATATCCTGTGCAATAAAGAAATCAAATTCAAAGCGTTCCTGGAGTTTGCGGCAGAAGATCTGGGGGCGGATTTTATCGCTACCGGTCACTATGTCCGCCGCCAGGACGTGGACGGCAAAAGCCGCCTGCTGCGCGGCGTCGACGGTAACAAAGACCAGAGCTATTTCCTGTATACCCTGAGCCACGAGCAGGTCGCGCAAAGCCTGTTCCCGGTCGGTGAGTTGGAAAAGCCAGAGGTGCGCCGCATTGCGGAGCAACTGGAACTGGTTACCGCCAAGAAAAAAGACTCTACCGGTATCTGCTTTATCGGCGAACGTAAATTCCGCGACTTCCTGGGACGCTATCTGCCAGCACAACCAGGCCCGATTGTTAGCGTCGACGGCCAAACCATCGGCGAGCACCAGGGCTTGATGTACCACACCCTCGGCCAACGCAAAGGCTTGGGCATAGGCGGTATGAAAGACAGCAGCGAAGATCCGTGGTACGTAGTGGATAAAGACGTCGCCAACAATATTCTGGTGGTCGCTCAAGGCCACGAACATCCGCGCCTGATGTCTATCGGCCTGATCGCCCAGCAGTTGCATTGGGTGGATCGCCTGCCGTTGACACAACCTCTGCGCTGTACGGTTAAAACCCGTTATCGCCAGCAGGATATTCCCTGCACCGTGACGCCGCTAGACGCCGAACGCATCGAAGTCCGCTTCGACGAGCCGGTCGCAGCCGTCACCCCAGGCCAGTCCGCCGTGTTTTATCAGGGCGATATCTGCCTGGGCGGCGGCATTATTGAACAGCGTATACAGGAGTAACCGTGGCGAAGAATTATTACGATATCACGCTGGCCATGGCCGGGATTAGCCAAGCGGCCCGTCTGGTACAGCAGTTGGCGCACGAGGGGCAAATGGATAGCGAAGCCTTCCATACCTCACTCAACAGCCTGTTGCAGATGGATCCCCCTTCTACCCTGGCGGTGTTCGGCGGCGAAGAGCGTAACCTGAAGATGGGGCTGGAAACCTTGATTGGCGTACTCAACGCCAATAACAAAGGCCCGGCCGCCGAGCTGACCCGCTACACCATCAGCCTGATGGTGCTGGAACGCAAGCTGAACGCCAACAAAACGGCGATGAATACGCTCGGCGAGCGGTTGAGCCAGTTGGAGCGTCAGTTGGCGCATTATGAACTCGGTTCAGATACCATCATCAGCGCCCTGGCCGGTATCTATGTCGATGTTGTGGCACCATTGGGGCCGCGCATCCAGGTAACAGGTTCACCCGCCATCCTGCAAAATCCGCAGGTGCAGGCCAAGGTTCGTGCCACCCTGCTCGCCGGTATCCGTGCCGCCGTGCTGTGGCAGCAGGTTGGCGGTAGCCGCCTGCAGTTAATGTTTTCCCGTAATCGTCTGCTCAAGCAGGCGCAAAATATCGTTGCTCATTGTTAAACTTCCCAGGAGTTGCTACCGATGGAATTATCCTCACTGACCGCCGTTTCCCCCATTGATGGACGCTACGGTGATAAAGTCAGCGCACTGCGCACCATTTTCAGCGAGTATGGCTTGCTGAAATTCCGCGTGCAGGTTGAAGTACGTTGGCTGCAAAAACTGGCCGCTTGCGCAGAGATCAAAGAAGTTCCCGCTTTTGACGCCGACGCAAACGCTTACCTTGATAAGATCGTCGCAGAATTCAGTGAAGAAGACGCTCAGCGCATCAAGACCATCGAGCGCACCACCAACCACGACGTTAAAGCGGTGGAATACTTCCTGAAAGAAAAAGTGGAATCAGTACCTGCTCTGCACGCCGTGTCTGAGTTTATCCACTTCGCCTGTACTTCTGAAGACATCAACAACCTGTCCCATGCGTTGATGCTGCACACTGCGCGTCAGGATGTGGTGTTGCCGCACTGGCGCAAAATCATCGAGTCCATCAAAGGGCTGGCGCTGGAATATCGTGATATTCCGCTGCTGTCACGTACCCATGGCCAACCCGCTACCCCGTCTACCGTGGGTAAAGAGTTTGCCAACGTGGCCTACCGTATGGAGCGTCAATATCGCCAGTTAGAGCGCGTTGAGATCCTCGGTAAAATCAACGGCGCAGTAGGTAACTACAATGCCCACATCGTGGCCTATCCGGAAGTGGACTGGCACCGTTTCAGCGAAGAGTTTGTCACCTCGCTGGGTGTGACCTGGAACCCGTACACCACGCAGATCGAGCCGCATGACTATATCGCCGAGCTGTTCGACTGCGTGGCGCGTTTCAACACCATCCTGATCGACTTCGACCGTGATATCTGGGGTTACATCGCCCTGAACCACTTCAAGCAAAAAACCATTGCCGGTGAGATCGGTTCTTCCACCATGCCGCACAAGGTTAACCCGATCGACTTCGAGAACTCCGAAGGCAACCTGGGCCTGGCTAACGCGGTACTGGGCCATCTGGCTAGCAAACTGCCGGTTTCCCGCTGGCAGCGTGACCTGACGGACTCTACCGTGCTGCGTAACCTGGGCGTGGGCCTGGGCTATGCGCTGATTGCCTATCAAGCCACCATGAAAGGCATCAGCAAGCTGGAAGTGAACCGCGCACACCTGCTGGACGAGTTGGATCACAACTGGGAAGTGCTAGCTGAGCCGATCCAGACCGTGATGCGCCGCTACGGTATCGAAAAGCCGTACGAGAAGTTGAAAGAGCTGACCCGTGGCAAGCGCGTAGATGCAGCCGGTATGCAAACCTTTATCGATAGCCTGGAACTGCCGGAAGACGAGAAAACCCGCCTGAAAGCCATGACGCCAGCTAACTACATTGGCCGCGCCACCACCATGGTTGACGAGCTGAAGTAAGCGTCTTCCCTTGCAGCTTTAGAGGCTCTTTAGTTACCCGCCCAAGGGCGGGTTAACTTTAACCGAGCTGAATCTGCCCCCCTATGAAATAACAAGCCCTGCCGTCTATAGTGAGCTATCTGTGAAACGCCGCCCTTTATGGTAGAAAACTCGATCGTGCTCACCGATGGGTCTTAGTACACGGCAGGGAACACCCGCAGCGACCACGTCTGCAGGTACATCCTTGGTCACCACGCTTCCTGCACCAATAACGCTGTTACGACCGATGGTGACACCAGGGTTAATGATGACCCCACTACCAATCCAGACATTATCTTCAATGGTGACGGGCAAAGAAAACTGCTGGCCGGTAATACGCACCGCAGGATCCACCGGGTGCCCCGTGGTAGATATCGTGACATTCGGCGCAATCATCACGTTGTCGCCAATCAGCACCTTACCGTCATCCACCACTACCAGATTAAAGTTGGCGTAAAAGTTTTCACCAATAGCGATCTGGCTACCATAAGCAACATGCAGTGGCGGCTCAATCCAAACGTTCTCGCCGACGCTCCCTATCAGTTGACGGATCAGCGCTTCACGTTTTTTTTGCTCTGAAGGCCGCGTATGATTGAAGTCATAAACCAACTCTTTTCCGCGCAAGCGCTCTTCTACCATCCCTTCATCCATATCCGTGTATAAACACCCGCTGGCTAACTTTTCCCGTTGCGTCATCATCGTATTATCCTTGTCGCTGACTATGCCATATCCCTTACGGCTTCTGGTTCAGGTTTAAACGCTGACAGCGGCCCACGTCCCGACAAAGTGAAGACTGATATCAGAGTAAATGTTAGCGCAATAAGCCCCAGAATAAGGTAGGTTCCGTGGAAACCGACTTTTTCATACATGTTCCCGGCAAAGACTGACATGAACATAATGGCTAATTGCTTAAAGAAACAGAAACAAACCAGATAAATAGTGGCAGAGAAACGCACCTCAAATACCGAAGTGATATATTTAAAACAGCCAACGATCAGGAACGGAATTTCAAACATATGCAAGGTTTTCAGAATAACCACTTCTACCGGTGTAGACGCAAATGAAGAGCCGATAATACGTATCGACATGATGAGCCCCGCGAGCAACAGTGCATTCTTCCCACCGATGCGATTCACAATTAGCGGGGCAAAGAACATGATTGATGCATTCAGTAACTCTCCCATCGTGGTGACATAGCCAAACACACGCGTACCTTGTTCAGTTGATGAGAAGAAGGAGGTGAAGAAGTTGGCGAATTGCTGATCAAACACATCATAGGTACAGGAAACGCCTACCACATACAGGGCTAAAAACCACAGTTTAGAGTCTTTCAGTAATTCGAACGCCAAGCGTAAATTAAACGGCTTACTGTTAGCGCCCAATTTGTCAGCAACCTCGGCGGAACTACCGGCTTCAGGCTTGGCGATAAGTAGCAGGATCGCCAAGATCACGGCACAGCCAGAACCGAGCCAGAATACAAATTCGTTGTTGATGGTGAACATAATGCCGACTACCGAGGCACACAACGCCCAGCCCACACAGCCAAATAAGCGTGCTCGGCCAAATTCAAACGCGCTGCGGCGGCTTACCTTCTCAATATACGCCTCAATGGCTGGTGCACCCCCGTTATAAATAAAACCAAGGTAAATCCCGCCAGCAATGGAACCCAAGACAATATTAGTGCGTAATAGCGGACCGAAAACATAGATAAAGAACGGTGCGAATAATATCAGCATCCCCGTAATTATCCACAGCAAGTGTTTTCTTAACCCCAGTTTATCTGACAGCAGGCCAAATATCGGCTGAAACAGTAATGAGAAGAAGGATATGCTGGCAAAGATAATACCGGTATCGCTTTTACTGACCTGATTGATGTCATGCAACCAGATAGGGAAGAATGGGAAGTAGGCCCCCATGATGAAGAAATAGAAGAAGAAAAACAGCCCAAACATCCAGAAGTTGGTATTTTTTAAATAGTACATGCGAACTCCTTGTGCAAAACCCAAGCGCGTTTGAGTCCATACTCAGGTACGCGATATTATTTATATATTCATCAGGTAGGATGATGGATGTTTTTCTGTATTATAAAAAGTCGGGTTGTAGGGAGGTGCTAAACCCACTACTCCAGTCACATAGATAACCCTGTGACTGGAGTAAACAAGTGCGACCAAGAATCCATCCCATGATAAATAAGTATTATTCACCGTACTGCCAAACCAGCTTGTAGTTATAGTGCTCAGCATCCAAGATAAAATCCGGGCTCACACTCGGGCTCCATGAGTCATCGCCGCCGACCCCCATGTGGAAACCATCTATATTGACCCAAACCCCCTGCTCCGGGCGCAACAAATGGTTATGCGAGGTATCCGCTAATTGTTGCTGACTATATTGGCTGAGGCCAAAGTGGAAATCCCCCTGCCACTGCCAACGACCAAATTTCAGTTGGCGAGTATTGCAACGCAATCCATTCTCCGTAGGGAAAATGTATGGCGTATGTAGCTCAGAAAGCGGTAACGTCCACCGCCCAAGCTGAGCGGAAAGCTGGCGGTCAGGGTAGTTTTCGTGTGGGCCTAAGCCCAGCCACGTTGCGTGTTCGGCAACCTCCGCCAACTGGCAGCTCAAGCCAATCCGCGCCGGTGCTGGAATTCCGTAGGCTACATCAACATTGACATCAATCTGCAGTTTACCCTGGCAGTCGATCAAATAGGTCTTGTGGCTGATGAACATGATGCTGTTTTGGTAGGCATAAGCATGGGTCGTGCGGATCTGCACGCCTTGCGAAATCGAATCGGCTTCACATTGCAGTAAGCGCGTTTCTAGCGCGTACATACCCGCTCTCTTCCAACGTTCTACCCATGCATTAGGATCGATGTGAGCGGCATCGCTCACACCAATGTCATTATCAAGCGGTGCACGGGTAAAGTTGTCGCGTAACGGCGTCAACAGAGCGGCGTTTTCATCCTGCCACCACTGCTCAAGCAAACCGGTTTGCCGATTGAACTGCCAGCGCTGTGTATCCCACTCAATGCTGAAAGCGTCATTATGCTCGTTTAACCGAGGTGACTGCGCCTGAACGCCATTGTGATCGATTGGTAAGGTTAATGGTCGAGGTAAACGCCACTGGTCCCAGGCACAACGATGATGCTCTTCAGACCATGCTGTTGCCTTGATTTGGCGAACCTCCACGTTCAACCACAGTTCACCGCTCTCTTTCAGTTCGGGAATATCACCCAATACGATTTTCTGTGTCCCCTGCGCCGCTAATGACAGTTCAGCCTCGCCCCGTGCAATAGCTTTCCCGTCCAAGGCTACATTCCAATAAAGCCGCTCGTTATCGCTGGTACGGAATAAATACTCACTGTTCACTTCAATCGTTAACGGCTGCTGTTCGAGCAGTTGGAACTGGAAAAACTGCTGGGCACGCTGCGCTTCAAACAGTGCCGGGTGCGGGCTGCGATCGGGGAATACCAGCCCGTTCAGACAAAATTGGCGGTCGTTAGGCGTATCACCGAAGTCGCCGCCGTAGGCCCAATAGGTTTGGCCGCTGTCATCTGTGCGATTCAGTGCCTGATCGACCCAGTCCCAGACAAAGCCCCCCTGGAGTCGCGGATGTTTACGAAAAGCCTGCCAGTAGCGATCAAAGCCACCAAAGCTGTTACCCATCGCATGAGCATACTCACACAGGATCAGTGGGCGGTTTTCATCGGGCATGCCGATCCACTTCTTGATCGACCATTTGGGTACTGCCGGGAAAGGCTGATCCTGATCGACGCGGGCATACATGGGGCACACAATATCCGTTGCCGCCGAATTGGCACCACCGCCTTCATATTGCACCGGACGAGTAGGATCCTGGCTTTTCACCCAGCGATAAAGCGCATCATGGTTGCTGCCGTGGCCGGACTCGTTGCCCAGAGACCAGATGATGATGCAGGCATGGTTGCGATCGCGTTGTACCATGCGCGTAACACGCTCGCTCATGGCAGGCAGCCAGAGCGGATCGTTCGACAGCCGGTTCATCGGCTGCATGCCATGCGTTTCAATGTTCGCCTCATCCACGACGTACAGGCCGTAGCGATCGCACAGCTTGTACCACAGCGGGTGGTTCGGATAATGGGAACAGCGCACGGCATTAAAATTATGCTGCTTCATCAGCAGGATATCCTGACGCATGGTGGCTTCATCCATGACCTGACCCTGCTCAGGATGGTGCTCATGGCGGTTGGTGCCACGTATTAATAGCGGCTGTCCGTTAAGCTTCAGTAAGCCGTTGCTGATTTCAACCTGGCGGAAACCCACGTCATAGGCTTCAGCCTCCACCAGTTCACCCGTTGGGGAGAGCAACTTGACCACGGCACGATACAGTGCCGGGTTCTCCGCACTCCACAAGGCGGGTTGATCCACCGGCAGGCGCAGGGTCGTACGCTCATCATAAGCGCCGCGCTCATCGATGATCTCGCTGCCAAAGGCCTGCGTTTGTTCGCCGATCAGGGCATCTTCACGCCACAGTTGCACCTGCACCCGGTGTTGTTGTGGCTGATGAGCTCGCACCTCTACCACCAGTTCCCCTCGGCGGAAACTGTCGCTTAATGGCGTGGTAATAGAGATATCGCTCAGATGAGTGGCGGGTTTATGCAACAGGCTGACATCGCGGAAAATCCCGCTCATGCGCCACATATCCTGATCTTCCAGATAACTGCCGTCGCACCAGCGTAATACCATCACCGCCAGCCGGTTTGCCCCTGGAACCAAAACGTCGCTGAGATCGAATTCAGCAGGTAAACGGCTGTCTTGTGAATAACCAACCCAGTGACCATTGCACCACAGATAAAACGCAGAATTGACACCGTCGAAAATAATCCGGGTCTGTCCCTGCGCTAGCCATCCCTCATCGACATTGAATGTGAGCGAATAACATCCTGTAGGGTTTTCTACCGGGACGAAAGGCGGATTAACCGGGATCGGATAGGTAACGTTGGTGTAAATCGGTGCATCGTAGCCAGCCAATTGCCAGTTTGACGGCACCTGTATTTCATCAGCGTTGTCTAGGTCGCTCTGTAGCCAGGTCTCCGGCACCCGTTCTGGCTGACTAAAATAGCTAAACTTCCAGGTGCCATTTAACGAAGCAGACTGAGTTGAAGCCCTATCTTCTTTTGCATCTTGCTCATTGCGCCAACTTTGAAATGGCGGATGCGCGGGTAGGCGACGGTATTGCGTACAGGCAGGATTTTCCCAGTCTCGACGAGATAAAACAGCGCTGAGTGATTTCCCTGTTTGAGATGAGTTCATGCTTCCCCTCTAAATGTTATACGCTCACAATTAACAATAAAATGAACAATGCGCGTAGGGGTGTAAAGCAAATATACTTGGGAAAGCGAGGTCGGTCACAAATTAAGCTCAGGGATCGCAACCGATCCCTGACGTTAGCGGCTATTTGCCCTCAAGCGCGGAGATTTGACGTGCGATACGCAGCAACTCCTGAGACAACGATTGCAGCGATACCTTATCCTGATTTATAGCCGCCGTTGTATGCCTTTGCACCAGACTAGTCGTCAGACGCAAAGAACCGGCATGAGGCACATGTCGATCTTCCAGACACTGAACCAGGCGTTTAACGCTTTCCTGCCCTAACATTCGAAAGTCCTGCTTAATGGTGGTCAGCGGTGGGTAATAAAAAGCACTGTCTTCAGTATCATCGTACCCCACTACCGACATTTGCACCGGAATGTGCAACCCATACTCCTGCAGCGCACGCAGCACGCCTAACGCCATTTGATCGTTAGCAACCAATATCGCCGTAGGGTGTTTTGGCAAGCTCAGGATCTGCCCGGCAAGCTGATAACCGGAAGCCGCACTCCAATCGCCATGGAGCACCGAACAAGGCTTCAGCTGATGCTCTGCTAAGGTCGTCAGCCACCCCTGATAGCGCAAACGCGCCGAAATCGAGACCAGCGGCCCGGTAATCAGTGCTATATCACGATGCCCAAGAGCAACGACATGTTCTACCCCTTGACGAGCCCCCTCATAGGGATCAAACAGAATGCTGGAGACATCAGAATCAGGGTCGACGTCCAAAAACAGCGCAGGCACCTCGCCACAAACTTGTTCAATTGCGTGAGAATCTTCAGCGCAGAGCGAAACATTAATCAGCAATCCATCTACCCTTTGCGACAACAGCTCATTTATCGCAGTACGACAGGCATGAACGCTAAGATCTTCCACCATGGAAATCACCACGTTAAATCCCATCTGGTTTGCCTGCGTTTTAATTGCCGACGCGATTTGAGAAGGTGCGTGCAGAGCTAGTTCTGTAGTTGCCAGCCCCAGGCTAAAACTCTGTTTACCTGCAAGCTGTTGTGCTACGCGGTTTGGTACGTAATTCAACGCAGCCATGGCTTGCTCGACCTTCGCGCGGGTTTTACCCGAAACGTGTTCAGCACGATTTAATACCCGCGACACGGTTTGGTACGACACTCCAGCATACTCGGCGACGTCATTCAGCGTGACAGATTTAGGCTTCATACGGTTTCTCGCGTCGATTAATGCAAAGAAATCAAGCTAATGAGTATCAATCATAGCAGTTTAAAAAGCTATCCAACCAGGTATTATTGACAGTACGGCCTGAAGGTATTGATTTCAGGCCTTCGTCCCCAAAAAGCGTGGCCCCATTCATCCCACAACCCTTATTTTTTACTAAAAACTGATGAAAGTTCGTCGACATCACTTACAATGCCAGATAACGAAGTTTGCCGTTCAGGCTGTGAGATAAGGATAGATATGGCAACGCTAAAAGATATCGCGGCCGAAGCGGGCGTTTCATTGGCGACGGTCTCCCGGGTTTTGAATGACGATCCTACGCTCAACGTCAAAGAAGAGACCAAGCATCGCATTCTGGAAATTGCCGAAAAGCTGGAATACAAGACCAGCAGTGCCAAAAAGCATCTGACTAACGCGGTAGTACAGCACCACGTGCTGGCGCTATACAGCTATAAGCAAGAGATGGAAATCAACGATCCTTATTACCTTTCCATCCGTCACGGCATCGAAACCCAGTGCGAGAGGCTGGGGATTGAACTCACTAACTGCTACAAAAATAACCAGCTACCGGACCTGAAGAAGATCACCGGCGTACTGATCGTCAGCAAACCCACGCCTGAGACCCTGCGTAAGGCAGCGGCGTTAACCGACAACATCTGCTTTATTGATTTTAACGAGCCCGGTTCCGAATACGACTCGGTGGATATCGATCTGGCAAGGATCAGCAAAGAGATCATCGACTTCTTTATTGAGCACGGGGCCAAACGCATCGGTTTTATCGGCGGAGCCGATGAGCCGAATAAAGCGGATATCCGCGAAGCGGCCTTTGTAGAATATGGGCGGCTGAAAGGCGTGGTCCGTGAGCAAGATATCTACCGTGGTGACTTCTCTAGCGCCTCCGGTTATGAGTTGGCGAAAAAAATGCTGGCTACCGCGGATTATCCTACCGCGCTGTTTGTCGCCTCAGACTCCATTGCCATTGGGGTGCTGCGCAGCATTCATGAGTTGGGGTTGAAAATCCCACAGGACATCGCCCTGATCAGCGTGAACGATATCCCGACCGCGCGTTTTACCTTCCCCCCGCTTTCTACCGTGCGTATCCACTCGGAAATGATGGGGATCCAAGGGGTCAACCTGCTGCTGGAGAAGTTCCGTGATGGCCGCGCCCTGCCGCTGCAGGTCTACGTGCCAAGCAAGTTAAAGCTGCGTGAAACCACCAAGTAACTGACCGCTCAAGTCTCACCATGTTGGGGCGCCGCATGCTGCGCCCGTTAAAGCACTAATCCCGCATCCAAACGCCCTGTTATTAGTAAAAAACACTAATAATTACGGGCTTTTTTACCTCAAAACCCACCAATTTAGGCCACTTCTCTCCGCCTACCACACCAATCAGCCATTTCTTTAACCCGATCACAGATCCACCAGCGCAATGAACATAAAGCGTGATCGAGTTAAAGCAAAACAAATTATCGGCTACTTTTTAGTAAATGTTTTACTAAAATCATTCCAAGCATTGACGCATTCCATGCCAAGACTGCGGCCTACAGCATTCAGACCAGGAGAGATGACGTGAATAATTGGGAAAACTTTCAACACCTGCATGAGAACCGAATGGCACCCCGCGCCTACTTCTTCTCATATGACTCACTCAAGCGTGCCCAAACCTTTCAGCGCGCCCTCAGCAGCCACTTTATGGCGCTCAGCGGCCAATGGAGCTTTAACTACTTCACCAACCCGCTGCTGGTGCCCGAAGACTTTTATTCACAAAGGATGACTGACTGGGGCCAGATCACGGTGCCCAACATGTGGCAAATGGAAGGCCATGGCATTCTGCAGTATACCGACGAAGGCTTCCCCTTCCCGATCGATGTGCCTTTCGTCCCCAAAGACAACCCAACCGGTGCTTACCAACGTAGCTTTACGCTGAGCGAACAGTGGAACGGGAAGCAGACCATCATCAAATTTGATGGGGTTGAGACCTATTTTGAAGTGTACGTTAACGGCCAATATGTGGGCTTTAGCAAGGGTAGCCGCCTGGCCGCCGAATTTGATATCTCCGGTTACGTGCGCTCAGGGGAAAACCTGCTGGCCGTGCGTGTCATGCAGTGGGCGGATTCGACCTACATTGAAGACCAGGATATGTGGTGGACGGCCGGCATCTTCCGCGATGTCTATCTGGTAGGCAAAGAGCCGGTTCACGTGCAGGATCTGACCGTTCGCACCGATTTTGCCGCCGACTACCAAAGCGCGACCCTGTCTTGCGTACTGGAGATCGAAAACCTATCGGGGACACCGCTAGCGGACTACGTGATTGAATATGCCCTGTTTGATAACGATAACCTGCTGGTACAGCAGAGTCTCGGCGCACAAACCCAAACCCATTTTGCTATCAATCTGGCAAATCCAATCCAGTGGTCAGCGGAAAACCCTTATCTCTATCAGCTGTTTATCACGCTTAAAGACCAAAGCGGCACCGTGCTGGAGGTGATACCTCAACGCGTCGGGTTCCGCGATATCAAGGTGCGTGATGGCCTGTTCTACATCAACAACCAGTATGTGATGCTGCACGGCGTCAACCGCCATGATAACGACCATCTGAAAGGCCGTGCGGTAGGCATGGATCGCGTCGAAAAAGATCTGATCCTGATGAAACAGCACAATATCAACTCGGTACGTACCGCCCATTACCCTAACGACCCGCGCTTTTATGAACTGTGCGACATTTACGGGCTGTTCGTCATGGCCGAAACCGACGTCGAAACCCACGGTTTTGCCAACGTGGGCGATCTGAGCCGCATCACCAACGATCCGGCCTGGGAAACGGTATTCGTCGATCGCATCGTGCGTCACGTTCACGCGCAAAAGAACCATCCGTCGATCGTGATGTGGTCGTTGGGCAATGAGTCCGGCTACGGTTGCAACATCCACGCGATGTACCACGCCACCAAGGCCATCGATGATACCCGCCTGGTACATTATGAAGAAGACCGCGACGCCGAGGTGGTGGATATCATCTCCACCATGTATACCCGCGCGCCATTGATGAATGAGTTTGGTGAACACCCGCACGCCAAACCACGCATCATCTGTGAATACGCGCACGCCATGGGCAATGGCCCCGGCGGCCTGACGGAATATCAGAACGTGTTTTACCAGCACGATCATATTCAGGGCCACTACGTTTGGGAATGGTGCGATCACGGCATTCTGGCGCACGATGAGCAAGGCCAGGCGTTTTACAAATACGGTGGCGACTTCGGCGACTATCCGAACAACTACAACTTCTGCATGGACGGGTTGATCTTCCCGGATCAAACGCCTGGGCCGGGCCTGAAGGAATACAAGCAGGTTATTGCGCCAGTGAAAATCCGCGCGCTTGAGGCTCGCCTTGGCACCTTCCTGGTTGAAAACAAGCTGTGGTTTACCAATCTGGATGACTACACCCTCACCGCCGAGATCCGCGCAGAAGGGGAAACGCTGGCAACGCGGTCTCTGCGGCTGAAAGATCTGGCGGCCAACTCTTCACGGGAGATCCGCCTTGAGCTGCCTGCACTGGATGAGCGCGAAGCCTTTGTGAACTTCACCGTGCGCAAGAACTCCAGCACCCTATACAGCCCGGCCAATCACGACATCGCGGTGTACCAGTTCCAGCTCAAAGAGAACACGGCGCAGGCAGAAACCTATATCAACCTCAACGCCCTGCCACTGCGAGTAGCGGAAAGCCGCCTGGCGTACAGCATCAGCGGCCAGGACTTTACGCTGACCTTCTCCAAGGTGAACGGCAAGCTGACCTCCTGGATGAGCAATGGGGAAGAAATCATCGCCTCTGCTCCGGCATTAAGCTTCTTCAAACCGATGATCGATAACCATAAACAGGAGTATCAGGGCCTGTGGGAACCCGCTCATCTGCAAATCATGCAAGAGCACTTCCGTACATTGGACGTCGTTCAGGCCGATGGCCGCGTTGAAATCACCGTCACCAGCATCATCGCCCCGCCGGTCTTCGACTTCGGCATGCGCTGCTGCTACCGCTACCAGATCAATGCCGAAGGCCAGCTCAACGTGGAACTCAGCGGCAAGCGTTATGGCGATTACCCGTACGTGATCCCGGCCATCGGGCTGGATGTCGGCATTAACGGCGGCTTTGAACGGGTGAACTACTACGGTCGCGGCCCGGAGGAAAACTATCAGGACAGCCAGCAGGCCAACCTGATCGATATCTACCAGACCACGGTGGCCGAGATGTTTGAACACTATCCGTTCCCACAAAACAACGGTAACCGCCAGCATGTGCGCTGGGCAGCGCTCACCAATCGCCACGGTACCGGCCTGCTGGTCAAACCGCAGCAACCGATCAACTTCAGCGCCTGGGAGTACACCAGCCAGAACCTGCATCAGGCGCAGCACACCAATGAGCTGCAACCAAGCGGTTATATCACCCTCAACCTCGATCACCAGGTGATGGGCCTGGGTTCCAACTCCTGGGGTAGCGAAGTCCTCGACTCCTACCGAGTTTATATGGCGCCCTTCCGCTATGGCCTGACCCTGATCCCGCTGCAAGCCGGTGACGTCAGCGCCCAGGCGCTGGCCAATCATGACTTTGCCAACGACTTCTTCACTCCAACCACCAACGAGGCCTGATCCATGCACGTATTAGACAACCTGGAGCAATTCAAAGTGGTTTACCGTGACGGCCGTAAATGGAACCGTTGTGTGGAAGCCATTGACAATATTGCCAATATCAAAGACGGCGTGATGCACTCCATCGGCGATACGCTGGTCTATATGATTGAAGACGGCGTCACCCGTAATCGCTCGACCTTTGAAGGCAATCGTCGTTATTTCACCATCCATTACTACCTCGAGGGCGGCGAAACGGTAGAGTTCGCGAAAAAATCCACCCTTTCCCCCGTTGAGGCCTACCGCGATGAAACCGACCGCGAATATCTGCAAGGTACCGGGCAAACCTGTGAGTTACGTGCCGGGCAACTGGCGATTTTTGACAACCAGGAAGCCTACCGCTTCCACGGCGATAACCGGGTAAGAAAAGTGGTGCTGCGGGTCACCATTGAGGATGGCTACATGTTGAACAAGTGATCCTGCTGGCTATGAAACGAAGCGGGCGGGAAATCACTCCCGCTCAATCCAGATTGAGTTCATCATTGATGTCGTTCATCGGAGGACGCTATGTCCGATTCTTTACGTGGCACGATTGGCAAGTTTGCCCTGTTGTCGATGACCTTTGCGGCGGTGTTCAACGTACGCAATATCGTCAACAACAACATTGAACTGGGCTTGAGTTCAGCCCCGGTATTTTTGTTTGCAACCCTGGTCTACTTCATTCCCTTTGTGTTTATTATCGCGGAGTTTGTGTCCGCCAATAAGAACTCAGAGTCGGGAATGTACGATTGGCTAAAACAGCCTCTGGGCACCCGAGCAGCCTATATGGGGTCGTTCCTGTATTGGTTCGTCAACCTGTTCTGGTTTGTATCATTGCTGCCTAACGTGATTGCCTATGCGTCGTACGCCATTATGGGCCGCGAATACGCCTTTTCACCGGTGATGGTATCGATCATCTCGATCGTACTTTTTGCCGCCACCACCCATATTTCCACCAAGGGGGCCAGTTGGCTGGGCAAGATTGCCGAAGTCGTCGCCTATGGGGTGTTTGCCCTGTTTGCGATTTACGTGCTGGGCGCGCTGATGGCGCTGAGCGGCGATCACGTCCCGGCGCAACCGATCACGCTGGAGGCGATGACGCCGACGGTGAACTGGGCAACGTTGGGTATCATGTGCTGGATCTTCCAGGCGGCTGGCGGTGCGGAAACGGCAGCGGCCTACCTCAATGACGTCAAAGGGGGCCAAAAGTCGTTTATCAAGGTGATTATCATTGCCGGTGCGGTTATCGGCGGGATGTATGCCGTCGGTTCCCTGCTGGTTAACGTGTTTGTCGCGCGTGAAAACCTGACCTACGCGGGCGGCATGGTGGAAATCTTCACCGGGATGGCCAAGTACTTCGGCATTTCAGAAACGCTGGTAGGCCGCCTGGTGGGTATCGTGCTGTTCATCGCCATTTTTGGTTCGATGATGATGTGGACCTCTGCGCCGGTGAAGATCCACTTCTCTGAGATCCCGAAAGGCGTTTACGGCCAGAAAACCACCGAGCTGAACAAGCATGGCGTTCCGGTACGTGCTGCATGGTGGCAATTTGCCTTCGTGTTCATGATGTTGGTGGTTAACGGCTTTGGTTCCGAATCGGTGCAGCAGATGATGAACACCGCGATCAACCTGACGGCGGGTACGGCGATGCTGCCGCCGATCTTTATCATGGTGGCCTACTTCGTGTTCCGCTGGAAGCATGACGATACGCCGCGCGAGTTCCGCATGGGATCGCGCAAGTTCGGGATGAGCGTGGTTTCGGTGCTGATCACCATCTTTGTGGTCAGCATGACGGCGTCGGCATTCCCGCCGGGGGTCGATCTGATGAAAGCCTTCTTTATCAACGTCTGTATGACCGCGGTATTCTCGGCACTGGCCTGGTGGTGGATTTCACGCTTCGAGGCTAAGCAGGTAAGAAATAAAGCGGCGCTGACCGAGCAGTAAGCTACATAGGGGCGAACATGCACATGTTCGCCCCCTACATATCAAGGCATAAACGCCTGCAAACGCTGTATCTGCTGGCCGTCGGAGCCAAAATTCTCGTCAGCCAGCCAACCTTCGAACGCACTACGCATCTGGGGCCAGTTTTGCTCGATCATGGCGAACCAGTCGGTATCCCGGTTGCGGCCCTTGATGACCAATGCCTGCATAAAACGCCCTTCGTAGTGGAAACCAAAGCGAAGTGCCGCCTGCCTGGAAGGCGCATTCAGGCTATCGCATTTCCATTCACAACGGCGATAGCCCAACTCGTCAAAGGTGTGGCGCAACATCAGGTAAATCGCCTCGGTGGCGCAGGAGCGCTGCTTCATCAGCGGTGACCAACAGACGTGACCAATTTCCAACACGCCGCTGGCCTCTTCAATCCGCATAAAGGCCACGGTACCGACGGGCAGATCGGTGGCTGAATCGAACACCACCAGATTTACCAGCGCCGGGTTAGCCTGCAGTTTTTCCAGATGCGCACGCATCTCCTGCGGGCTTTCAGGCCGCTCCCTCATCAGGTAAGTCCAGTCACGTCCATCTGGCGCAAGCTGGTAAGCCGCAAATAGCGCGGCAAAGTCCCGCTCGGCGTCCAACATCGCGAGGCGGCAAAATTTGCCCGTCAGCGTCACCTCCTGCGGCCGTGGCAAGGCATGCCATTGCACCAAGGGTTCGCCCACCGGCTGACCATATTGATTTATCGCCATAAAAGTATTCCGTCTGGTTGCAGCAAAAGTAGGTTCTCCGCAACAGCATATACCGATGCCAGATCTCAGCATACAGACCAATTAATCCCAGCGACTAGACCAATCACCAACCGCCTGTTAGGTGCTTTAGTCAAGGCAAATTGTTAATGGAATGATCTAAATCAAAAATAATGTGAAGAAAATGTTTTGAAACAGATGCTTTATTGTTTGTTTTAGCTGCCAAGACTTAAACTTGAATCACCATACCAGTAGCTCGCTAATTATTATTGGTCATGGAATAGCAACTCCCTCTGCCCGTTTTTACGGCCCAAGACTGCGGCCACGCGGGCATTTCTGTGAAACATATTCAAGGTGGAATTATGTCTCGACAGCACTCTCCAGAACCGCCTCGGCGGAACTTTCTAAAGAAAACGCTAGCACTAATACCGCTGGCAGCCGCTGGAGGTACCGGCGTTCTGACGATGACGCCCATGCCAACCTCGGCGGCAGGTGTCTCCTCTCACTATGTTCCCGCTTATTTCAATAACGAGGAATGGCGCTTCCTGCTGGCGGCCTGCGATCGACTGATCCCGAGCGATAGTAATGGTCCCGGCGCCGTCGAAGAAGGCGTGCCGATCTTTATCGATAAGCAAATGGAAACGCCTTATGGCCACGGTGGCCTGTGGTATATGCACCCGCCGTTTGTCCCTTCGGCCCCCGAACTAGGCTATCAGTCCAAACTGACGCCACGAGATACCTACCGTATTGGCATTCGAGGCCTCAATGCGCACTGCCAGCAGCAGTACCAGAAAGCCTTTGCAGACTTGGAACATAGCCAGCAAGAACAAATCCTGACGGCGCTGGAGAAAGGTGAGCTGGATTCCGAAGCCCTGCCCGGTCAAGCCTTTTTCAGCCAACTGCTGCAAAACACCAAAGAGGGTTATCTGGCCGATCCGCAGCACGGCGGTAACCAGTCGATGGCCTCATGGAAACTGATCGGTTTCCCTGGTGCGCGGGCGGATTACACCGACTGGGTCGATCATCCTAATCAGGCCTATCCCCTTGGCCCGGTAAGTATCTCCAGCAAAAGGAATGCATAAATGAGCACGATAAAAAAGCCACCGGTAGACGTGGTGATTGTCGGATTTGGCTGGACCGGTGCCATTATGGGCATGGAACTGACCGAAACCGGCCTGAGCGTATTGGCACTGGAGCGCGGTGAGCAGCGCGATACTTACCCTGATTTTGCCTATCCACGGATTGCCGACGAATTGACCTATGGCATCCGCCTGAAACTGGAGCAGGAGATGGCGCACGAGACCGTCACCGTGCGCCACACGCCAGCGGATTTCGCCGTGCCTTATCGTCAGCTTGGATCCTTTTTGCCCGGCAACGGCGTTGGCGGTGCAGGCGTCCACTGGAACGGCATGCACTGGCGCGCCCTGCCCGCCGATCTGAAAATGCGTACGACGGTGACGGAAAAGTATGGCGACAAATGGGTGCCCGAAGGCATGTTGTTGCAGGATTACCCTCTCAGTTACACCGAGCTGGAGCCTTACTTCGATAAGTTCGAGAAGGTCTGTGGCACCGCAGGCAAGGCCGGTAACCTGCAAGGCAACATCATCAAAGGCGGCAACCCGTTCGAAGGGCCACGCACTAGCGAATATCCCACTGCCCCCCTCAAGCAGCTCTATTCCGGTTCGCTGTTTGGCAAGGCGGCCGAGTCGCTCGGCTATCACCCGTTCAGCATTCCAGCAGCCAACTGCTCGGAGCCTTATACCAATCCCTACGGCGTGCAACTCGGCCCCTGTAACTACTGCGGTTACTGTGAGCGCTTCGGCTGCTTTATGTACTCCAAGGCCTCACCACAGACCACCATTCTGCCGGTGCTGATGAAGCGGAAAAACTTTGAATTGCGCACTCAGTCGCAGGTCATCAAGGTCAATTTGGACAGCAGTGGCAAAAAGGCCACCGGTGTCACCTATGTCGATGCCCAGGGCCAACAGATTGAACAACCGGCGGATCTGGTGATCCTCAGCGCCTTCCAACTGCATAACGTGCGTCTGCTGTTGCTCTCCGGCATCGGTAAACCTTATGACCCCGTCACCGGCGAAGGAGTTGTCGGCAAGAACTACGCCTATCAGATGAACAGCGGCATTTCGCTGTTTTACGATAAGGACACCCACTTCAACCCGTTTATCGGAGCCGGAGCCGCGGGCACGGTGATCGACGATCTCAACTCGGAAAACTTCGATCACGGCGCGCTAGGCTTTATCGGCGGCGCCTATATTTCCGCCACCCGCACCGGTGGCCGCCCGATCCAACAGATGTCGTTACCGCCGGGGACACCCACCTGGGGCAGTGGTTGGAAACAGGGTATCAAAGATAATTATCAGCACTCGATGAGTATTGGCTCTGAAGGCTCAGTGATGCCCTATCGCGACTGCTATCTCGATCTCGATCCCACCTATCGGGATGCCTATGGGCTACCGCTGCTGCGCATGACCTTCGACTGGAAGGCTAACGAGATCAAGATGACCCAGCACATTACCAGCAAGATGGCGAACATCGCCAAAGCCATGGAGCCGAAGCAGATGGCGATTTCGGTGATGGGCAGCGGTTCGCACTATGACGTGCGCCCGTATCAATCCACCCACACTACCGGCGGGGCAATCACCGGCGACAACCCAAAAACCAGCGTGGTGAACAAGTATCTGCAATGCTGGGACGTGCCCAACGTGTTTGTCACCGGCGCTTGCGCCTTCCCACAGAACCTGGCTTATAACCCCACCGGGATCGTCGGTGCGCTGGCCTATTATTCAGCGGAAGCGATCCGTAAGCAGTATCTGAACAACCCCGGCCCGTTGGTTCAGGCCTGATACGCAAGGAGAAGACGATGAAAGGATTAACCCCCTCGCTGCTGGCCTTGCTGGTATTTAGCGCCAGCGCTCTGGCCGCCGAGGATACCCACCAGGTCGGGAAAATCGCTCATGGCGAATATCTGGCCCGCGCCGGTGACTGTGCCGCCTGCCATACCGCGCCAGGTGGCATGGCGTTCGCCGGTGGGCTGAAGATGACCACCCCGGTTGGCGCGATCTATTCCACCAATATCACGCCAGACAAAACTACCGGCATCGGTGCCTACGATCTACAAGCGTTTGCCGACGCCCTGCGTAAAGGCATTAGGCGCGATGGCACTCGGCTCTACCCGGCCATGCCCTATCCTTCTTTCGCCAAAATCAATGATGAGGATATACGCGATCTGTATCTCTACTTCACCCAACGGGTAACGCCGGTGGTGCAGCAGAACAAGGCTAGCGATATCCCATGGCCGCTGAATATGCGCTGGCCGTTGGCGATGTGGGACGGCATATTCCGCGAGGATGGCGCCTATCAGCCAGACGCTAACCAAAGCGCACAATGGAACCGTGGGGCCTATCTGGTACAAGGATTGGGCCACTGCGGCAGTTGCCATACGCCACGCGGCATTGGCTTCCAGGAGAAGGCGCTGAACCAGACGGATGACGACTATCTGAGCGGTGGGACGCTGGAGGGTTGGCACGCCGCCAGCCTGCGTGGCGATGCAATCAGCGGGTTGGGTAGTTGGAACGCGGCAGATCTGACTCGTTTCCTGAAAACCGGCCACAGCGACAGATTTGCCGCCTTTGGCTCCATGGTAGACGTGGTACAAGACAGCACTCAGCACCTGAGCGATGAGGATTTGCAGGCGATCGCCGCCTATCTGAAATCGCTGCCTGCGGGGGATGAGCAGAAAACGCCAACGGCCAACCAGCCGCTGGCACTCTACAGCACCGACCAAGGCAACCCAGGCGGGCAGGCTTATTTGGACAACTGCGCCGCCTGCCACCGCAGCGATGGCCAGGGCTATCGCAATACCTTCCCACAGTTGGCCCATAATCCGGCGTTGCTGGCGGAAGACCCTGCTTCGGTGATCAGCATCATTCTGCATGGTTCACGTACGCCGATGACTTTAGACGCCCCTACCGGGCTAACCATGCCGGACTTTGGCTGGCGTCTGAGCGACCAGCAGGTAGCCCAGATAGCCACCTTTGTACGCACCAGTTGGGGGAATAACGCCGCTCCGGTCACTGCCGAACAGGTCAAAGAAATACGGGAGAGCAGCGCCGCCAAACCTTCTCAGTAGTAAATACCACAACGGGCCTGGTCTGCCAGGCCCAACCATTTCCACCGATCTCACCCTGCACGGTTGCACCGCCCGGCGAAATCACCTTAAATAAGCTATCGCATTGAGGCTACAGGATTTCGGTCGTCTATGAGCACGGATCCCAACCAGCGCCTGCTGGACAAACTACAACACGATCTCACCAGCGCTGGCGCTATGCCGCTCTACCTGCGCTTTAACGAATCGGTACGACAGGCCATTGAGCTTGGCATATTGAGCCAGGGGGTTTTTCTGCCCAGTGAGCGCCATTTCACCGAACGGCTGGGGATCTCGCGCATTACGGTACGCAAAGCCCTGGCCTGCCTGGAGCAGGACGGCATTATCGGCCGCTCGCGGGGCTATGGCACCTTCATTCAAAATACCGTGGCTCAACCTAAACTGGCCTATTCGCTGGCGGATGTGAAAGGCTTTTCACGCGAAGTGATGCTGCAAGGCCGTAAACCGGACACCATGTGGATCAGCCGTGAGCAAATCCCGGCGGATAGCGCACTGGCCGAGAAACTGTCGCTGGCCGAGCATACGCCGGTGTACAAACTCAAACGTATTCACTTTATCGATCAGCGCCCCATGTCGGTGGCGGTGTCTTATGTGGTGGCGGAGGCGATAGCCAACGTTGATGATATTGGCGTTTCTCTGTATGACTACTTCCGTTTGAACAACGTGGAGTTGGGATCGCTGCGCAGCCAGGTCAGCGCCGCCATGAGCGACGGTGAAACCCTGCAGGCGCTGCAGTTGAAAGAACCCATGCCGCTGCTGATCATCAAGCAAACGCTTTTCGACAGCCAGAAAAAGCCCATCGAATACAGCGAAAGCTTCTGCCGCAGCGACATGTACGAATTTATCAGCGAGGATTGAGTTCCTCGCTGGCCAGGAGCTGGGCCAGGGTTGGCGCACAATCCCCACCGGCCTGCGATACTACGTAACCGGCGATGCTATTGGCTAGCATCATGCTTTGGCGGGCAGTCAGGCCCAGTGCCAGCCCGGCGAGCAAACCGGCGCTGTGGCTATCGCCAGCACCAATGCTGTCTACCACTTTGACCTGACGAGCGGCTATCCAGCCTTGTTCCTCCGGCCCGGCAAAGTAATATCCACCTTCCCCGCCGCAGCGCACAATCACCAGTTGCCCGGTGGTTGACCATAACCGCTGGCAAAAACCGGCAATATCTTCCTGCATACCAAGGTGCTGGGCTTCACGCTGGTTTAGCGTCAGGATCACCCCAGGGCGGATCAGGCGTTGCAACAGGCTCTGCGCCATCACGTCAATGCGCGGGCCAATGTCCAGCACCACCCGCACCTGTTCGGGCAGGCGTAACAGCCAATCCACCAGCACGTGGCCCTGCCGGGCACCCAGTTGATAACCTGAAAGGTAAACTAGCCCGCTTTGTGGCGTCGCGTCTGCCAACCACTCCGGCTGCCACTGGTTCTCAATGCCATCGATAGAGATAAAGGTGCGCTCACCGTCCGGCTCGACCAACGCCAAACACCAGCCGTTATCCTCACCACCCACTTGCAGATCGGAACTCACGCCGCGCTGCGCCATCTCGCTACGCAAACGCTCCGCCCACACGCCTTCTCCCACCGGCAGCAGATTGCGGCTGGTAATGCCCAACTGGCGCAGAGCCACGGCGATATTCAGCGCGCAGCCCCCTAAATGCAGCCCCTGCATCTGGGCCGACACGTCGCCACCGCGCACTGGCAAGGCATCGGCGCTCACCACCATATCCATCACCGCTGCGCCAATCACCGTCACCGGGCACTGCTGATGCCAGCCGCCCTGGGTCAGCGTCTGTAATAACTCGCGTCTTTCGTTACTCATTCAGCCTCCTGCCAGCGCTGGCGGAAACGGAGAAAGGCCTGCGCGTAGTGGTTGATATCCAGCGGATTCACCCGCTTTAATTCTGCCAACATAGCCATGTCAAACGCGTCGATACCGTTCAGGGCACCACAGATCGCCGTTGCCATCGCGCCAATGGTGTCGGTATCACCGCCCAAGTTGGCGCACAGGATCGCACAGCGGGTAGGATCGGTTTGCGCCAGTTCGACCATCGCCAACGCGGCCGGCACGGATTCTATGGTGCTGACCCCTGCGCCAACCAGTTGGTAAACCCGTTCTGAGGCCTGCTCGGTACCGCCAGCCTGTTCAACTACCTGGAAGGCCAGTTCGATACGCGCCGCTAAAGAAGCGCTGAAGGTGGTGCTATGGCGGCGCTGAGCGTAATCTGCCACTCCCGGCAACGCCAGGCGGATCTCAGCCCAACTAGCCTCTTCGATCGCCTTGGCAACTGCCCAGGCAATCACCACCGCACCGGCAACCGCGATATCGGATTTATGCGTCGGGCTGGAGGCCAGCCAAACCTGCTGGCAAAACTGCTCCAACGGCGCAGAAGGCAGCACACAACCCAACGGGGAAACCCGCATCGCCGCGCCGTTGGTCACACCGTTGTTTTCCAAATTGCTAATCGGCGTGCCCTTCTTCTGCTCCCCCAACGCCAGTTTGGAACTTGGGCCAAGGATGTTTTTGTTGAAGGCGTCAAAACTATCGACCCAGTGGATCACGTTGCGAGCAATCAACTCTGGTACCACTTCACCGTCAGCCTCGATCAACGCGTCGGCTAACGCCAGTGCCATCGAGGTATCATCGGTATACTGCGCTGCCGTGAAATAGCAGGCGGCGCTGTTCTCTGCCGGGCCGTCAAGGAAGCGGTCGATCCAGCCAAAGTGGCGCTTAATCCGCTCACGCGGCCACAGCTCGGAAGGCATGCCGAGCGCGTCGCCCAACATCTGGCCATAAAGTGCACCCACCACGCGTTGTTCCTGGGTTAACTGCTTCATCTGTTTCTCCTGAATTTTTACCTTGCCGGACAACACGCCCGGCGCAATGAATTAAGACCGTGCCACGTCAATCGGGGTGATGTTGTCGCTGCTTTCACGGAAGAACAGCAGGAACAGCAGCATGACGCCCACCACCATCACCGCACCAACGCCCCACACGGCGAACCAGTCAAACGTCATACCGTCTCGCGGTTGTTCAAGGGCGAAAGTGGTCATTGCACGGCCCCCGAGCCAGTTACCGATAAAGCTGCCCAATCCCTGGCAAATCAGGGTGATCAGACCTTGAGCGGCGGTACGCATATGCGGCGGCGCTTTTTTGTCGACGTAGATATAGCCGGTCACGAAATAGAAATCGTAGCTGACGCCATGCAGCAAAATGCCCAGGAACAGCATGCTGTAGGCCCAGACGTCGGCGGTGCCGCCGTAGATAAAGAACACATAGCGGATCGCTGCGGTCACAAAGCCCAGCAGCAGCACCTTTTTGATGCCGTAACGCTTGAGCAGCAAAGGTAGCGCCAGCATGGCGAAGATTTCCGAAACCTGCCCCAGCGTCATCCAGCCGGTGGCATTTGGCAGCCCAACCTGCGTCAGATAACCATTGGCAAACTGGTAGTAAAACGCCAACGGCATACAGAACAGGAACGAGCACAGGGCGAAGGTGGCAAATGAGCGATCCTTCAGCAGGCCAAGCGCGTTCAGGCCCAGCAACGCCTTGATATCCACCGGGCCAGAGCCTTTGGCTGGCGTATTGGGCAGCACAAAGCTGTATAAACCGAGCGCGATCGAGGCCACGCCGGTAATGATTAACGGCAGGTTGCTATCGGAAATATTGCCTAACCCCAGCAGCGGCGGCAGCATAAAGCCCACCACCAGACCGGAGGCAATCCAACCCAAGGTGCCCAGTACGCGGATGCGCGGGAACTCTTTTTCGGTATCGGTAATGTTGGCAAAGGCGATGCTGTTGGTCAGCGCCACGGTCGGCATATAGGTGATGGCATAAATCACCAGCAGCGGGAAGAAGGTGGCAAAGGTGGTTTGCCAGGCGATGATAAACATCAGCACCCCGCCAGCCAGATGCAACCAGCCCAAGACTTTTTGCGCGGCGAAGTAGCGATCGGCAATAACGCCAACCAGTACCGGCGAGAGGATTGCCGCAATCGCCGTACTGCTGTACGACCAGGCAATTTCACCCGGCGTAAAGCCCAGTTTGTTGAGGTATTGCCATAGGGGAACAAACCACGCTCCCCAGATAAACCACTCGATAAACATCATGACAGACAGCTTCAGATGAGGACGTTTCATTATTATGTATCCTTGCTGGCTACCTTCCCGGCTTCGGCTCGGGAAAGCGGTGTAGGGTTCCTGGTGTTAGTATCATAACGATACCTATATAATACCTTAATGATACCTTTAATCCTTTGCAGCGATCCTGCTCACACTTCAGGCAGTCAGCTTTGTTTAAGTTTTGTTTACCTTTGGCACTGCGCTGTTTATCCTGCGTTTATCAGCCATTGCCGATAATCAATGGATGACAGAATTAAACGATCAGGGAATGGTCAGCTAATGCGCGTTACCACAACGTGGCCAACAGCGTGTAACCTTTTCAGTGTGGGTGCCTGGAGTTGCTCCCGCCTAAACAACAGGAGTCTGTACCATGCGAGTACTGGTTGTTGAAGACAATGGCCTATTGCGCCACCATCTTAGTGTGCAAATGCGTGAAATGGGGCATCAGGTTGATGCCGCAGAAGATGCCAAAGAAGCTGACTATTTTCTGCAGGAACATGCGCCTGATATCGCCATTGTCGATCTCGGGTTGCCGGGTGAAGATGGCCTGAGCCTGATCCGCCGTTGGCGTGCCAACCAGATGAAGTTGCCGATCCTGGTGCTGACCGCCCGTGAAAGCTGGCAGGATAAGGTGGCGGTGCTGGAAGCCGGTGCCGATGATTACGTCACCAAGCCCTTCCACCTGGAGGAAGTGATTGCCCGCATGCAGGCCTTGATGCGCCGCAATAGCGGCCTGGCCTCACAGGTGATCGTATTGCCGCCGTTCCAGATCGACCTCTCACGCCGTGAGCTGAGCGTCAACGAACAGCAAATCAAACTGACAGCCTTTGAGTACACCATTATCGAAACGTTGATCCGTAACGCGGGTAAAGTGGTCAGTAAAGATTCATTGATGTTGCAGCTCTACCCGGATGCCGAACTGCGCGAAAGCCACACCATCGACGTATTAATGGGCCGCCTGCGTAAAAAACTACAGGCCGAATACCCACAGGAAGTGATCACCACCGTACGTGGTCAGGGCTACCGTTTCGATGCCAAGTGAGCATAATGTTCAACAGAGATAAAAAGCCTTTCTCACTGCGCGCCCGCTTTCTGATGGCCACCGCCGGGGTGATCCTGGCGCTGTCGCTGTCCTACGGGCTGGTTGCGGTCGTCGGCTATATCGTCAGCTTTGATAAAACCGCCTTCCGCCTGCTGCGCGGTGAGAGCAACCTGTTCTTCAGCCTGGCGCAGTGGAAAGACCAGAAGTTGACCATTGCCATCCCGCCCGATCTCGATCTCAACTCCCCAACTCTGGTGTTTATCTACGACGAAAAAGGCAACCTGTTGTGGAGCCAGCGCTCGGTACCGGAGCTGGAAAAACGGATCCAGAAAGAGTGGCTGGAAGAGTCCGGTTTCTATGAGATAGACACCGACACCCGCATCAGTAGCGAAGTGCTGGGCGACAATCCCAAAGCACAGGATCAGCTGAAAGACTACGATGACACCGACCATGAGGCGTTAACCCACTCGGTAGCCGTCAATACCTATGCCGCCACCCCACGCCTGCCCGCCTTGAGCATCGTGGTGGTCGACAGCATTCCGCAGGAGCTGCAACGCTCGGACGTGGTGTGGGAATGGTTCAGCTACGTACTGCTGGCCAACCTGCTACTGGTCGTGCCTCTGCTCTGGCTAGCTGCGTATTGGAGTTTGCGGCCGATCAAGGCTCTGATAACCCAGGTGGGTGAATTGGAAAACGGCGAGCGCGAGCAACTGGATGAAAATCCCCCCAGTGAACTACGTGGCTTGGTACGGAACCTGAAT
Source organism: Serratia sp. NCCP-200 (assembly GCF_059697885.1). Taxonomy (NCBI): domain Bacteria; kingdom Pseudomonadati; phylum Pseudomonadota; class Gammaproteobacteria; order Enterobacterales; family Yersiniaceae; genus Serratia; species Serratia sp. NCCP-200. The sequence goes on along the minus strand of NZ_BAAKUJ010000003.1, from coordinate 206,530 downwards.
ATCCTGGTGCGCAACGAGCGCCAGCGCTACACAAAATACCGTACTACGCTGTCCGATCTCACCCACAGCCTGAAAACCCCGCTGGCGGTATTGCAGACCACCCTGCGCTCGCTGCGTTCCAGCAAGCAGACCACCATCGAAGAGGTCGAGCCGATCATGCTCGAGCAGATTAGCCGTATCTCGCAGCAGATTGGTTATTACCTGCATCGGGCCAGCATCAACTCTGGTCAAACCGTGCTGACCCGCGAGATCCATTCGGTTTCTGCCCTGCTCGACAGCCTTAGCGTGGCACTGAACAAGGTCTATCAGCGTAAAGGGGTAGTCATCACCCTCGATATCTCACCAGAAGTCACCTTTATGGGCGAGAAAAACGACTTTATGGAGGTGATGGGCAACGTGCTGGAGAACGCCTGTAAATATTGCCTGGAGTTTGTGGAGATCACCTCGCTGCACTCGGACAAATACCTGACGATCGTCATTGATGACGACGGCCCCGGCATCCCCGAAAGCAAGCGTGAACTGATCTTCCAACGCGGCCAACGCGTCGATACTCTGCGCCCCGGCCAGGGGATTGGCCTGTCGGTCGCCGCCGAGATCATCGAGCAATATGACGGACAAATTACCATCAGCGACAGCCCACTTGGTGGAGCACGGATGGAGGTCACCTTCTCCCGCCAGCACGACTCCCACCATCACGATTAAATTCTCTCGCTGAGGCCCCGATCCACGGGGCCTAACTTCCGTTATAATCCCTGCAGGCTCACTCTATCCTGGAATAGAACATGGATTACCAATTAGATCTCGACTGGAACGACTTTTTGCAACGCTATTGGCAAAAGCGCCCGGTAATTATCAAGCGTGGTTTTAACAACTTTATCGATCCGATTTCCCCGGATGAGCTGGCCGGGTTGGCTATGGAAAACGAGGTGGACAGCCGCCTGGTGAGCCATCAGGAAGGTCGCTGGCAGGTTGGCCACGGCCCGTTTGAAAGTTTCGACCATCTGGGCGAGAACAACTGGTCATTGCTGGTGCAGGCCGTTGATCACTGGCATCAGCCTTCCAGTGCGCTGATGCAACCGTTCCGTAAGCTGCCAGACTGGCGCATGGACGATCTGATGATTTCGTTCTCGGTGCCGGGCGGCGGCGTTGGCCCGCATCTCGATCAATACGACGTGTTCATCATCCAGGGTACTGGCCGCCGCCGTTGGCGCGTGGGCGAAAAAGTGCCGATGAAGCAGCACTGCCCGCACCCTGACCTGTTACAGGTTGAGCCGTTTGACGCCATCATTGACGAAGAGATGGAGCCTGGCGATATTCTGTATATCCCACCGGGATTCCCGCATGAAGGCTACTCGCTGGAAAATTCGCTCAACTATTCCGTCGGCTTCCGCGCACCGAATGGCCGCGAGATGGTGAGTGGCTATGCCGACTATGTGCTAGCGCGCGAGTTAGGCAGCAAACGTTACACCGATCCGGATATCGCGCTGCGCGATCATCCGGCGATGGTTCTCCCCCATGAGGTCGATGCGCTGCGTGGGATGATCCTGGAGCTGGTGCAGCAACCGGAGCACTTCCAGAACTGGTTTGGCGAGTTTATTTCGCAGTCGCGCCACGAGCTGGACATCGCGCCGCCAGAGCCGCCTTATCAGGCCGGTGAAATCTATGAGCTGCTGCAACAGGGTGAGCCATTACAACGTTTGGGTGGGTTACGCGTGCTGCGCGTTGGCGACCAATGCTTTGTCAACGGTGAGCTAATCGACACCGAACATCTGCAAGCCGCCGATGCGCTGTGCCAGCACGCCAGCGTTGATGCCGCCTTGCTGGGCGACGCGGTGGACGATCCATCGTTCCTGGCCCTGCTGACGGCGTTGATTAACAGCGGTTACTGGTATTTTAACGACTAATCATAATGAGTGGGGGGGCAAACTGGCCCCCTCACTCAATCTATTAACGCAAAAAACTACCGTTTAGCGCGCTCGGCGCTCAGAGTGGCAATGCGCATGATCACCGCAACCGCCTGCTCCATCCCTTCCAGCGTAATAAACTCATGCTTGCCATGGAAGTTATAGCCACCGGTAAACAGGTTTGGACAAGGCAGCCCCTTGAAGGATAGCTGCGCGCCATCGGTACCACCGCGGATCGGCTTCATCACCGGCTCAATATCGCAGTCCCGCATCGCCTGCTGTGCCAGCTCGATCACATGAGGATGCTCGGCCACCTGCTCACGCATGTTGTAGTAATTATCCTCGATCGCCACCTCAATGTAGCAATCCCGTGGTAACCCACGGCCAACCTTTTGCGCGACTGCAATCATCTTGCGCTTGCGAGCCTCAAAGCCTTCACGCTCAAAATCCCGCAAGATGTAGTGCATCTCGGCACGCTCAACGTTCCCCTTAATGCTGTTGAGATGGTAAAAGCCCTGATACCCCTCGGTATGCTCCGGTGTTTCCTCGGCCGGTAGCTCCTGTTGGAAACGGGTTGCCAGCGACAGCGCGTTCACCATCACCCCTTTGGCACTGCCAGGGTGGACATTATTGCCGACGATTTTGACCGTCACCGCCGCTGCATTGAAGTTTTCACACTCCAGTTCGCCCACCCCACCACCATCGACGGTGTAGGCCCACTCGGCATCGAACGCAGCAACATCAAAGAAATGCGCCCCTTTGCCCACCTCTTCATCCGGCGTGAACGCCACGCGGATATCGCCGTGAGGAATTTTTTGCTGCTTTAGCCGCACCATCGCGGTCAAGATCTCGGCAATACCGGCTTTATCGTCGGCCCCCAACAGCGTTTTGCCGTCGGTGGTGATCAGCGTTTGCCCCAGCATCTGATGCAAGATCGGGAACATCACCGGCGATAACACTTCATCACCGATGCCCAAGGCAATGTCACCGCCGCGATAGTTTTCCACTATCTGCGGTGTCACATGCTTACCCGAAAAATCGGGTGAGGTATCAAGGTGAGAAATAAAGCCAATGGCCGGCACTGGCCAGCTCACATTGCCAGGCAGCGTGCCCATCACGCAGCCATGTTCGCTTAGCGATACCCGTTCAAACCCCAGCCCAATCATTTCCTGTTGCAACGCACGCGCCAGCTTCAGTTGCCCTTCGGTACTAGGCACATGTTTGACGTTCGCTTTAGCCTGTGTGTCAAATGAGACGTAGTTAAAAAAGCGATCTAGTAGTTTATCCATGGTTCCGCCCTCAGAATTTCGCGTTTCATTATGCGGAACCGATCCGGATCAAATATTGAGACAGGTCATTAATAATCAGATTTAACACAAATCATTAAAGCAAGTGATGGTTTAATAGGGTAACTACCGACGCAAAAATCGGCCAACGGGCATGACTTATGGGCGGTTTGGCTTTCAATTACCGGATTCAGCGTCTATCATGCGCCCTCTTAAATTTTTGATCGGCGCCGCTGGCTTTGAGCTTCAGTACCTGACGGGTCACTCCCGTAAGCTCGCGCAGTCTTTTCCAGCGGCGGTTCTATCTGCACCACCGTACGGGATAGAGACACTAAAATGACTGAACAATCCTCTTTGGTTACACTGAACGCCCTGAGTAAAAGCTTTGACGGCAAAGAGATCATCCGCGATCTCAACCTAAAGATTAACGATGGTGAATTCCTGACCCTGCTTGGCCCTTCCGGCTGCGGGAAAACTACCGTGCTGCGGTTGATTGCCGGGTTGGAAAATGCCGACCACGGGCAGATCGTGCTCGACGGGCAAGATATCACCGCTATTCCGGCCGAGCATCGGCACGTTAACACCGTGTTTCAAAGCTATGCCCTGTTCCCCCATATGACCGTGTTTGAAAATGTCGCCTTTGGCCTGCGCATGCAGAAAACCCCAGAGGCGGAGCTAACGCCGCGCGTGGAGGAAGCCCTGCGCATGGTGCAATTGGACGAGTTCGCTCAGCGCCGCCCGCATCAGCTATCTGGTGGGCAACAGCAACGGGTCGCGATTGCCCGGGCCGTGGTGAATAAACCTAAACTGTTACTGCTCGACGAGTCGCTTTCGGCACTGGACTACAAGCTGCGCAAGCAGATGCAGAACGAGTTGAAGGCGCTACAGCGCCAATTGGGCATCACCTTTGTGTTCGTAACGCACGATCAGGAAGAGGCGCTAACCATGTCAGATCGGATTGTGGTGATGCGCGACGGGCGAATAGAACAGGACGGCACTCCACGGGAAATCTACGAGGAACCCAAGAACCTGTTTGTCGCCAGCTTTATCGGTGAGATCAATATCTTTGATGCGGTAGTGCTACATCGTATCGATCCGCAGCGGGTGCGCGCTCGTGTGGAAGGCCGCGAATGTGATATCTACGCCGATCTCCCGGTCGAGCCAGGGCAATCCCTGAAGGTTCTGCTGCGCCCAGAAGATCTGCGCGTCGAAGAGGTGAACGACAGCGAGCAGATAGATGGCCTGATTGGCTACGTGCGCGAACGCAACTATAAAGGCATGACGCTGGAGTCGGTGGTTGAACTGGAAAACGGTAAGATGGTGATGGTCAGCGAGTTCTTCAATGAAGACGATCCTGACTTTGATCACTCGTTAAACCAGAAGATGGCGATAACCTGGGTTGCAAGCTGGGAGGTAGTGCTGGCCGATGAAGAAATCGCGTAATTTGCTGCAAAACCTGGTGATCATCGGCACCGTCGGCTGGCTGGTGCTGTTTGTTTTTCTACCGAACCTGATGATCATCGGTACCAGTTTCCTCACCCGTGACGATGCCAATCTGGTGCAGATGGTGTTCACTCTGGATAATTATACCCGGCTGTTTGATCCCCTATACGGCCAGGTGATGCTGCACTCGCTGAACATGGCGGCGATCGCCACCTTGTGCTGCCTGCTGCTGGGTTATCCTTTTGCCTTTATTCTGGCTCGCCTGCCGCAAAGGCTGCGTCCGCTGCTGCTGTTCCTGCTGATTGTGCCCTTCTGGACCAACTCGCTGATCCGTATCTATGGCCTGAAGCTGTTTCTCAGCACTCGCGGCTATCTGAACGAGTTCCTGATGTGGGCCGGGATCATCGATACGCCGTTACGCATCATGTATACCTCTGGCGCCGTGGTGCTGGGGCTGGTCTACATCTTGCTGCCGTTTATGGTGATGCCGCTCTACTCAAGCCTGGAAAAGCTGGATAAATCCTGTCTGGAGGCGGCCCGCGATCTCGGGGCCAGCAAGCTGCAAACCTTTATCCGCATCATCATTCCGCTGACCATGCCAGGCATTATCGCCGGTTGCCTATTGGTGCTGCTGCCCGCTATGGGGCTGTTCTACGTGGCCGACCTGATGGGCGGAGCCAAAAACCTGCTGATCGGTAACGTCATCAAAAGCCAGTTCCTGAATATCCGTGACTGGCCGTTTGGTGCCGCCACCAGCATTTGCCTGACGCTGGTGATGGGGCTGATGCTGTGGATCTATTACCGGGCCGCCAAGCTGCTGAACAAAAAGGGGGAGCTGGAATGATCGGACGCCTGTTGCGCGGTGGCTTTATGAGCCTGATTTACGCCTATCTCTATATTCCCATCGTGATCCTGATCGTTAACTCGTTCAACACCTCGCGCTTTGGCATCAACTGGCGAGGTTTTACCACCCACTGGTACAGCATGTTGATGAACAACGACAGCCTGTTGCAGGCCGCTGGGCATTCACTGACCATGGCGGTGCTGTCCGCCAGCTTTGCTACCATGATCGGCTCTTTGGCGGCGGTGGCATTGTATCGCTATCGTTTTCGTGGGAAGCCCTTCGTCGGTGGCATGCTGTTTGTGGTGATGATGTCGCCGGATATCGTCATGGCCATCTCGCTGTTGGTGCTGTTTATGCTGCTAGGCGTCTCGTTGGGCTTCTGGTCGCTGTTATTTTCGCATATCACCTTCTGCCTGCCCTTTGTGGTGGTTACCGTCTATGCGCGTCTGAAGGGCTTTGACGTCAAGATGCTGGAAGCCGCACGCGATCTGGGTGCCAGCGAAATGGTGATCCTGCGCAAAATCATCCTGCCGCTGGCGATGCCCGCTGTCGCCGCCAGTTGGTTGCTAAGCTTCACGCTGTCGATGGATGATGTCGTGGTCTCTTCGTTCGTGACCGGGCCGAGCTACGAGATTTTGCCCTTGAAGATCTATTCGATGGTCAAGGTCGGCGTATCTCCTGAAGTGAACGCCCTGGCGACCATTCTGCTGGTGTTATCGCTAGCGCTGGTGCTCACCAGCCAACTGCTGCTGCGCGATCGGCAAAAACACTGATTTGCCAATGGGATAAGCGTCTTTACCCCGTTAGGTACGCCACTTATAATGGCCGCTCTCTGGGGTATGGCGCATCACGCTATACTGTAAAAACATGCACTGCTAAAGGATCCGCACCATGAAAAAGTGGTCACATCTGCTCGCAGCCGGGATGATGGCTCTGAGCATTGGCTCAGCAAACGCCGCGGACGACGGCAAAACGCTCTATTTCTACAACTGGACCGAGTATGTCCCACCGGGGCTGCTGGAACAGTTCACCAAAGAAACCGGTATCAAGGTGATTTACTCCACCTATGAATCGAACGAAAGCATGTATGCCAAGCTGAAAACCTATCAGGATGGCGCGTACGATCTGGTGGTGCCCTCCACCTATTTCATCGCCAAGATGAGCAAGGAAGGGATGCTGCAAAAGATCGACAAAAGCAAACTCAGCCACTTTAACGATCTCGATCCCAACCTGTTGCACAAGCCGTTCGATCCCAACAACGATTACTCCATTCCCTATATCTGGGGCGCCACCGCCATTGGCATCAATACCGATGCCATTGATGCCAACTCCGTAACCGCCTGGGCCGATCTGTGGAAACCGGAATACAAAGGCCGCGTGCTGCTCACCGATGATGCACGTGAAGTGTTCCAGGTCGCGCTACGCAAACTGGGATATTCAGGCAATACCACCGATCCTAAACAGATCGAGGCTGCCTATAACGAGCTCAAGAAGCTGATGCCAAACGTGCTGGCGTTTAACTCCGATAACCCGGGTAATCCGTATATGGAAGGTGAAGTCGATCTGGGCATGGTATGGAACGGTTCGGCCTATGTCGCGCGCCAGGCCGGTACCCCACTGGAGATCGTCTGGCCGAAAGAAGGCGGCATTTTCTGGATGGATAGCCTGGCCATTCCGGCTAACGCCAAGAACGTCGAGGGAGCGTTGAAGCTGATCGACTTCCTGCTACGCCCGGAGATCGCGGTGCAGGTGGCGGAAACCATCGGTTACCCTACCCCTAATCTGGCCGCGAGAAAGCTGTTGCCGAAGGAGATCGCCAACGACAAGTCGCTGTATCCGGATGATGCGGTGATTGAGAACGGTGAGTGGCAAAACGATGTGGGTGATACCAGTACGCTGTATGAGACCTACTTCCAGCAGCTAAAAGCTGGACGCTGACCTAGATTAAGGTGTGGAGAACATATTGAATTTCCCCACACCTTTTAACCCGACGCTCGATTAAGGCTTATCCGCCCGCTCGACCTTGCCCATCAGGAACTTGTGCACAAAGCGTGGCACCACTTCGCTGGCCGGACCGTAATGCTTCTCTTCGAACTGGCTTTCCACCAGGCTTGGCTCCAGGTTCAGCTCCATGGTATAAGCCCCGCCCAACCGTGCCTCGTGAACAAAACCTGCCGCCGGGTAAACATTGCCAGAGGTGCCAATCGCGATAAAGAAATCGGCCTTGGCCAACGCGGCGTAAATCTCATCCATCCCCAACGGCATTTCACCAAACCACACCACGTGAGGCCGCAGAGGCGCAGGGAACTGGCAACAGTGGCAACGTTCATCCACGCTCAGGTCTCCCAACCACTCCACCACCTGCCCAGAACTGGTGCAGCGTACTTTCAGCAGCTCGCCATGCATATGCAGCACATGCTTGCTACCGGCACGCTCGTGCAGGTTGTCGATATTCTGCGTAACCAGCAGGAAGTTCTCCTCCCCCAGCCACTCTTCCAAATCGGCCAGCGCACGATGAGCCGCATTAGGGCCGATATCCGACTGCTGCAGCTGCCGGCGGCGCGCATTATAAAACTCCTGCACCAAGGCCGGATCACGCTGATAACCGTCCAGGGTGGCGACATCTTCTACCTTGTGCTCTTCCCACAGCCCATCGGCAGCGCGGAAAGTACGGATGCCAGACTCGGCAGAGATCCCTGCTCCCGTCAGCACCACGACAAACGGCTTTTTCAGCTCTGCCGCCGCCATGGTATCGCGTTGGAATATCCGCGAGCGAAAACGCTGATGCCGCACATGCTTACTCTTGCGAAACTGACACAACCGATGGCGAGTGTGCATGAACTCTCCTTATTTATGACTTTCCACCAAATTGAGGAACGCTGCCCCACGAACACCGCCAGCATCGCCATAGCGTGCCTTCTCGATGCGTGGCAGTTTGGCTACCCGTAACAAATGGGCGGGCAAACGCTGGGGCAACGCCTGATAAATTGCGGCAAAATTCGATAAGCCGCCGCCAATCACCACCAGGTGGGGGTCGATGATGGTCAGCAGGTTGCCCAGGCAAATGGCCAGGACATCCAGAAATCGTTCTACGTGCGCCACGGCCTGTGGCTCACCGGCCTGATAATGCGCAATGATTTGCTGCGCTGGCAACCGTTGTTGATAAAAATGCGCATACATCCACTCAAATCCGCGGCCCGAGATGTAATTCTCGATGCAACCGTCATGGCCGCAGCCACAGGGAACGCGAGGAATATCACGCCCGAGCACCTCCAGCGCATCCACCGGCAAACGGAAGTGGCCAAACTCTCCAGTGATAAAGTTACGCCCAGAGACCACTTTACCATTAACGATCAAGCCACCGCCAACTCCGGTGCCCAGGATGATGCCTAGCACCGTCGGGTAATGGCGGAACTCTTCGTCCCAGGCTTCCGAGAGCGTGAAGCAGTTGGCGTCGTTATCGACCTTGACCTCGCGGCCAATCAGCTTGCTCAAATCGCGCGGCAGCGGCTGCCCCATCGCGGCCGGGACGTTGGCGGTAAACAAGGTGCCATCTTCATTTGGCAACCCGGGAATACCTATACCCACCAGCCCCTGCGTACCACAAACGGCATCGGCCTCAAGGGTGAGATCTCGTAATACCGCCAGCAGTTGCCGGTAGTCATCACGCGGCGTCGGCACCCGCTTTTGCCAGATACGCTGCAGATTGGCGTCGAACACCCCAAGTTCAATCTTGGTGCCGCCCATGTCGAAACCGTAGTACATATCTCGCCCTCAGGGTAAAAAAATGGGGCCCGCTACCGGCCCCAGGTTTTTATTACTGCCCGCTCAATACGCGGGCCGGATCGATGCGGCTGGCACGTCTGGCCGGATACCAACTGGCCAGCAGGCTAAGCACGATTGCCGTACCCAGTACGATAGCGACATCCAGCCAGTGCAGCTCGGACGGCAGGAAATCGATAAAGTAGATGTCGCCAGACAGGAAAGAGTGGCCCATCAGCTTTTCGATGCCTTTCATGATATTGGTCAACTGTAGCGAGGCAATCACGCCAACCACTACCCCGCTAAGGCTACCTACCAGCCCGGCCAACAAGCCATACCAGACAAAGATGGCGCGGATAAAGCCGTCTTTGGCCCCGAGCGTACGCAGCACGGCAATGTCGCCACTCTTGTCCTTCACCGCCATCACCAGGGTGGAAACAATGTTGAAACAGGCCACGCCGATCACCAGCACCATCGCCAGATACATGATGGCGCGGATCATCTGAATGTCGCGATACATAAATCCGTAGGTGCCAATCCAGCTCTTGATATAGACGGTGGCATCGGCGACTTCCCCGGCGTCACGCACCAGCTTGTTAGCGGCGAATACGTCGTTAACCTTGATGGCAATGCCGGTGACACTGTCACCCATATCCAGATAGTGCTGGGCATCCGCCAACGGCACCATGGCCAGACTGTGATCGAGCTGGCCACTAAGTTGTAAAATACCGGTGACATGCAGGCGAATACGCTTCGGCTGCAACAGTTTCATCTCAGGATCGCTGTTGGGGATCATCACCGTGACGTAAGAGCCCTGCTTCACGCCCAGAGCGTCGGCAACCCCTTTGCCCAGGATCACCTGCTGCTCACCGCTTTTGAAATTGGCCCAGGCATCGCCCTGCACATAACTTGGCAGCGCGCTAAGCTGTTTTTCCTGCGCAGGATCGACCCCTTTTACCTGCACGGCGCGTAGCTGAGCACCATTTTCCATCAGGCCGGTAAAGTTGATATAGGGTGCCGCAGCCAAAATGCCCGGTACCTTTTCGACCCGTTGCAGGATCTCCGGCCAGCCGGTGAACGGTTGCTTAACCGGTTCGATCTCACCGTGCGGCACCACCGCCAGAATACGGTTCTGCAGTTCACGTTCGAAGCCGTTCATCGCGCTTAGCCCGACGATCAGCACCGCCACGCCCAGCGCGATGCCGATGGTGGAGATCACCGAGATCAACGAAACCATGCCGCCGCGCCGCCGGCCACGGCTGAAGCGCAGCGCCATCAGCAATGAAAGTGGCGAAGCGCTCATTACTCGGCCCCCATCAGGGTCAATTGTGCCTGTAGACGGCCATCTGCCATTTCCAACTGGCGGCTCAGGCGTTTAGCGAGTTGCAGATCGTGGGTGACCACCAAAAATGCGGTGCCCTGGCGTACGTTCAATTCACCCAGTAAATCGAAGATGCTGTCTGCGGTGCGCTTATCCAGGTTGCCGGTCGGCTCATCTGCCAACACCAGTGAAGGATTATTCACCAACGCACGGGCAATCGCCACGCGCTGACGTTCACCGCCGGAAAGCTCGGAGGGCCGGTGTTTGCTACGTTTTTCCAGGCCCACGGCCGCCAGCATCTCCAGCGCCTTTTCCTTCGCCAGCGCCGGTTTCGTGCCACCGATCAGCAGCGGCATCGCGGCGTTTTCCAGCGCGGTGAAATCTGGCAGCAGATGATGGAACTGATAGATAAAGCCAAGCTGGCGGTTGCGCAGTTCGGCTTTGGCAGTGGAAGAAAGCTTGTTCAACGACTGCCCTTTGTAGATCACCTCACCCGAAGTGGGCGAATCCAGCCCCCCCAGCAGGTGCAGCAAAGTACTTTTACCGGAACCCGAGCTGCCGACGATCGCCATCATCTCGCCCGGTTGCATGGCAAAACTGACATTGCGCAGCACGTCGGTATGCAGGTTGCCTTCCTGATAGGTTTTACACAGGCGCTCACACTGCAATAAAAGATGGTTACTCATAACGTAAAGCCTCAGCGGGTTGTACGGCGGCAGCGCGCCATGAAGGGTAAAGCGTGGATAACAGTGAGACCGCCATCGCCACCACGGCAATGATCGTCACCTGAAGAGGGTCAACCGCCACCGGCAGAGAAGCCCCATCGATCAACGCGCCAAGGATCGGCATCAGGGTGTTCAGATTAATGGCAAACAGAACGCCTAACAGGGTGCCCAGCAACGAGCCGATAATCCCGGCGCTGGCCCCCTGCACCATAAAGACCGACATGATCTGCCGCCGCGTCAGGCCCAGGGTTTGCAGAATGGCCACTTCGCCCTGCTTCTCCATCACCAATAGGCCCAGCGAGGTAATGATATTGAATGCCGCCACCGCCACGATCAGGCTGAGCAGCAGCCCCATCATGTTTTTCTCCATGCGCACCGCCTGGAACAACTCGCCCTTGCGTTCGCGCCAGTCTTTCCACTGGGTGCCTTCCGGCAGCGTTTGCTGGCTAAGGGTGTCCACCGTCAACGGCTGTTGCAGGAACAGACGCCAGCCGGTGATATTGCCCGCCGGGTAGCGCATCAGACGTGAAGCATCTTGCTGGTTCGCCAGCAACTGATAGCCGTCCACTTCACTATTGGCATGGAAAGTGCCAATCACGGTGAACAGACGTTGGCTTGGGATGCGGCCCATCGGGGTAAACTGGCTCGCGCTCGGTACCATCAGACGCAGCTGATCGCCACGCTTGACGCCCAACTGCCCGGCAAGCTGTTCACCGATAATCAGGTTGTACTCACCCGGTTGCAGCTGTTGCTGTTTAACGTTGACCAGATAAGGCGTCAGCGGATCGGGCTGCTGCGGGTCAACCCCCAACATGACGCCAACGGCCACGCTGCGAGCGCTTTGCAGCACCACATCGCCGGTAGTCAACGGGGTGACTCGGGTGACACCATGCAGGTTTTGCATGGCAGAGGCTGGCAGCTGTTCAGGGTTGATTGAACCCTGCTTGCTGGTGATCAGCGCCTGCGGCATGAGCCCCAGGATGTTGTTTTCGAGATCTTTCTCGAAGCCATTCATCACTGAAAGCACCGTCACCAGCGCCATCACCCCCAGCGTAATGCCAATGGTGGATAGCCAGGAAACAAACCGCCCAAAGCGGTCTGAGGCTCGCCCACGCATATAACGCAGGCCAATAAATAACGCGACAGGTTGATACATGAAATCCGTTTTGTTGCCGTAGCTTAAGCAAAGTGATCAAGGATAATAAAGGCTCTACCGGGTTTATGGAACCACCCGGCCGGTTTTATTCATCATGTTTGCACGGGTTTACAGAAAATGCCGGATTTTGACCTTCCTGATGGCACGGTTGTTTCGACTGACAGCCGCTTAACCGTTTGACAATCCGTTTACAACGGGCAAATTAATAGACTGAACGAATCAATGCCAACCACATGAGGTAGCCATGACCGTTACGTCCCACTGCATCACCGCCGCCGATATTGCCAAAGCGGCCGAAATCCTGCAAAACCACGCGATCCGCACACCAGTAATGACTTCCCGCCAGGCGGATGAGATCGCCGGTGCCCAACTCTTTTTCAAGTGCGAGAATTTCCAGCGCATTGGGGCCTTTAAATTCCGTGGTGCCTTTAACGCCATCAGCCAATTGACTCCGGCTCAGCGCCAGGCCGGAGTGATCGCCTTCTCATCCGGTAACCATGCGCAGGCCATGGCGCTGGCGGCCCGTGAGCTTGGGGTAAGCGTCACCATTGTGATGCCACATGACGCCCCCGCCGCCAAGCTGGCGGCAACCCGTGGCTACGGTGCAAACGTGGTGATCTATCAGCGGCAAACCGAAGACCGGGAAGCCATCACCCAACGGCTAGCGGCGGAACAGGGCTTAACGGTGATCCCACCTTACGATTATCCGCAGGTGATGGCAGGCCAAGGCACCGCAGCTAAGGAGTTGATCGAAGAAGTTGGCCCGCTGGATATTTTGCTGGTTTGTACCGGTGGCGGCGGGCTGCTCTCTGGATGCGCCATTGCGGCACATCACTGGTCGCCCGGCTGCCGGGTATTTGGCGTCGAACCCGAGGCGGGCAACGATGTGCAACAGGCATTCCGCAGCGGTGAAAAAGTGTGGATCCCGGTACCAAAAACCATTGCCGACGGCGCACAGACCCAGCAGGTAGGCAATCTCACCTTCCCGATCATTCAACACTATGTGGAAGATATTCTGACGGTGACCGACCAACAGCTGTGCCAGCAAATGCGTTTCTTTATGGAGCGGATGAAGATGGTGGTTGAACCGACCGGCTGCCTGGCTGCCGCTGCAGCGATGAATCACGTCATCGATTTGCGGGGCAAAAAAGTCGGGGTGATCGTCAGCGGTGGCAACGTGGACGTCGATAAAATCGGCCAGTACCTCGCCATGGCGCAGAATTGATTAAATTACCGCCAACAGGAAGCTTGCTCGCGCTTTTACCGGTGTCAGTTTATACGCCGCTGGGCTAGTATAACCAAGGTAAAAGGTGATGGGCTTGAACCACTTTATAGCCCCCTCTCCCAAAGGGAGAGGGAACCGAATGTGCCTTAGCCATACTCCGTTACCTAACCGCAACACCGTTCCAGCTCCCTCTCCTTGGGGAGAGGGTTGGGGTGAGGGAGAACGAGTTAGCTTTAGCCAAACGCCAGGTAAACAGGATTTTGTGGTATTCACGCGTCGAGCGCCACGGTGAACACCACAAAAACTGTTATTCAATTCATTGATTAAAGATAACTGAATGAGCATTTCTGATAAAAGCCGCAGCTCCGCATCCTCCTACCGTTACTCTCTTCCTGACCGCGCGGGCGATTTACGCCAGCTAGGGCAGCTCACCGGTTCTGCCTGTGCCGTAGAATGCGCCGAAATTGCCGAACGCCATCCCGGCCCGGTGATGCTCATCGCCCCGGATATGCAGAATGCATTGCGGTTACGTGACGAAATCCAGCAGTTTACCGATCAGATGGTGACCACCCTTTCCGACTGGGAAACGCTGCCATACGACAGCTTCTCGCCCCATCAGGAAATCATCTCTGCGCGGCTTTCCAGCCTGTATCATCTGCCGAGCATGGCACGCGGCATCATCATTCTGCCGGTGAATACGCTGATGCAACGCGTCTGCCCGCATGAGTTCCTGCATGGCCATGCGTTGGTGATGAAAAAGGGCCAACGACTTTCGCGGGATCTGCTGCGGGCACAGTTGGAACAGGCCGGTTATCGCAGCGTCGACCAAGTGATGGAACATGGCGAATTTGCCACGCGCGGCGCGCTGCTTGACCTGTATCCCATGGGCAGCGAAGAACCTTATCGCATCGACTTTTTCGACGACGAGATCGACAGCCTGCGCACCTTTGATGTGGATAACCAACGCACATTGAGCGAAGTGGACGCCATCAACCTGCTGCCAGCGCACGAGTTCCCGACCGATAAGGCCGCCATTGAGCTGTTCCGCAGCCAGTGGCGTGAACAGTTTGAAGTGCGTCGCGACGCCGAACATATTTATCAGCAAGTGAGTAAAGGCACCTGGCCTGCCGGTATCGAATACTGGCAACCGCTGTTCTTCAGCCAGCCTCTGCCCTCACTGTTCAGCTATCTGCCAGCCAATACGCTGCTCGTCAACACCGGCAACCTGGAGGGAGCAGCCGAGCGTTTCTGGCTCGATATCAATCAACGCTATGAGAACCGGCGGATCGATCCGATGCGGCCGCTGCTGGCCCCGGATACCCTATGGCTGCGGGTCGATGCGCTATTTGCCGAGCTGAAAGCCTGGCCGCGAATGGCGTTGAAAACCGAGGAGCTGCCTGCCAAAGCCGGTTGCACCAACCTGGGCTATCAAACCCTGCCGGATCTCGCCGTCCAGGCCCAGCAGAAGGCCCCACTGGATAATCTGCGACGCTTTATTGAAAGCTTCACCGGTGGCGCGGTCTTCTCGGTAGAGAGTGAAGGCCGCCGCGAAACCCTGCAAGATCTGCTTGGTCGCATCAAGCTGAGTACCAGTCTGATCCATCATCTGGATGAGGTCGAAGCATCGGGCCGTTACATGATGGTCGGAGCCTCCGAGCGTGGCTTCCTGGATACGCTGCGTGATCGGGCGTTGATCTGTGAAAGCGATCTGCTCGGTGAACGCGTCAGCCGTCGTCGGCAGGATAATCGCCGCACCATCAATACCGATACCCTGATCCGCAACCTGGCAGAGCTGCACCCAGGGCAGCCAGTGGTGCATCTGGAACACGGCGTTGGCCGCTACGTTGGCCTGACCACGCTGGAAGCTGGGGGCATCAAGGCGGAATATCTGATCCTCTCCTACGCCGGTGAAGACAAGCTGTACGTGCCGGTCTCTTCCCTGCATCTGATCAGCCGCTATGCCGGAGGAGCCGACGAAAATGCCCCACTCCACCGTCTTGGTGGGGATGTTTGGTCACGAGCCAGGCAGAAAGCCGCCGAACGCGTGCGTGACGTGGCCGCCGAGCTGTTGGACATCTATGCCCAACGTGCCGCCAAGAGCGGTTTTGCGTTCAAACATAATCGTGAGCAGTATCAGCTGTTCTGCCAGACCTTCCCCTTTGAGACCACGCCAGATCAGGAACAGGCCATCAACGCGGTGCTGAGCGATATGTGCCAGCCACTGGCGATGGATCGTCTGGTCTGCGGCGACGTTGGCTTTGGTAAAACCGAAGTCGCGATGCGTGCCGCCTTCCTGGCCGTCGAAAACGGTAAGCAGGTCGCGGTACTGGTGCCGACAACCCTGCTGGCGCAGCAGCACTTCGACAACTTCCGCGATCGCTTTGCCACCTGGCCCATCCGCATCGAAATGATGTCGCGTTTTCGCAGCGCCAAAGAGCAGCAGCAGATCCTGGAAGAGGCGGCCGAGGGCAAAGTCGATATCCTCATTGGCACCCATAAGCTGTTGCAGAGCGATCTGCGCTGGAAAGATCTGGGGCTGTTGGTGGTTGATGAAGAACACCGCTTTGGCGTACGTCACAAAGAGCGTATCAAGGCGATGCGCGCAGACGTAGATATTCTGACGTTAACCGCCACGCCAATCCCACGCACCCTGAATATGGCCATGAGCGGCATGCGCGATCTGTCGATCATTGCTACCCCACCGGCCCGCCGTCTGGCAGTGAAAACCTTTGTCCGCGAGTACGACAGCCTGGTGGTGCGCGAGGCCATCCTGCGTGAGGTACTGCGCGGCGGCCAGGTGTATTACCTGTATAACGACGTCGAGAATATCGATAAGGCCGCCGAACGCCTGGCGGAGCTGGTGCCAGAAGCACGGATTGCCATTGGCCACGGCCAGATGCGGGAACGCGATCTGGAACGGGTGATGAACGATTTCCACCACCAGCGCTTCAACGTGCTGGTCTGTACCACCATTATTGAAACCGGTATCGATATCCCCAGCGCCAATACCATCATCATCGAACGGGCAGACCGCTTTGGCTTGGCGCAGCTACATCAGCTGCGTGGCCGCGTCGGGCGTTCGCACCATCAGGCCTATGCTTATCTGTTAACGCCAAACCCGAAGGTCATGAGCACCGACGCGCACAAGCGGTTGGAAGCGATTGCCTCGCTGGAAGATTTGGGGGCCGGGTTCGCGCTCGCCACCCACGATTTGGAAATCCGTGGTGCTGGGGAACTGCTGGGGGAAGACCAAAGCGGCCAGATGACCACCGTGGGCTTCTCGCTGTATATGGAGCTGTTGGAAAGCGCCGTCGACGCCCTGAAGAACGGGCGTGAGCCTTCGCTGGAAGATCTCACCAGTAATCAGACGGAAGTGGAACTGCGCATGCCTGCGCTGCTGCCCGATGACTTTATCCCAGACGTGAATACCCGTTTGTCCTTCTATAAACGCATTGCCAGCGCTAAAAATGAGGGTGAACTGGAGGAACTGAAGGTTGAGCTGATCGATCGCTTTGGCCTGCTGCCGGATGCGGCGCGTAACCTGCTGCAAAGCGCGGCGATGCGTCAACAGGCGCAGATACTGGGGATCAAACGTATCGAAGGTAACGAGCGCGGGGGCTTTATCGAGTTTGGCGAGAAGAACCGGGTCGATCCGGGTTATCTGATTGGCTTGCTGCAAAGCAAACCGCAGGTTTACCGCCTGGATGGGCCAACCAAGCTGAAGTTTATGCTGGATCTCACTGACCGGGCCGAACGACTGAAGTTTATCGGCGAGCTGCTGGCGGCGTTCCGGGAACATACTTTGGCAGTTTGATTACTGCACCGTTCTAGCGCCCTTTTAAGGGGAAAGCAGTTCCCTGATAAGGACGCCAGAACGGCTCCCTCTCCCTGTGGAGAGGGTTGGGCCGAGGGTAAACTCCGAAGATCAGACCTTGGTCAGCACCAACTGGCCACTTCTATCCAGCGGGATCTGGGTGCCTGGATCGTGATCCATGCGGATTTTGCCCTGCTGGTCGCCAATCTTGTAAGTCACGTCATAGCCCAGCGTTTTCTGCGATTTGTCATACACCGTTTTGCAGCGCTGCTGCGTGCTGGTGGTAGTGTCGTTGTCTTGCAAGGCCCCCTGCACCTGGTGACCGGCATAGCCCCCCCCCAACGCACCTACTACGGTCGCAACATCACGGCCACGGCCACCGCCAAACTGGTGACCAATCACCCCCCCAGCAACCGCGCCCAGCACGGAGCCAGCGATGCGGTTTTCATCCTGGACCGGCGCACGATGGGTCACCGTGACGTTCCGGCACTCCTGCCGAGGGGTTTTGATGGTTTCTTTGATCGGTGTTGCGGCGAGAACCTGCGCATATTGTGGGCCGGGAGTGAATACGTCCAGACCAGCTACGGCAGCAATTCCCAGAGCGGCTGCAATACCAATCCCAACACCGGCTAACATTGATTTGTTCACAGGAAATCCTCCTGAATGTGTTACCACGCATTATGCACCGGGCGAGCTCGCAGCGATCACAGGCGATTCCCCCGGTTTACGGCGTGCGTGACGCGCCGTCTGTAAACTCCCTAAAGTCTGCACAAGGAAGTTCACCCTCGCAATAAGACTCAATGAGCAAAACACCCTGAAAACGGGCCAAAACCAATGAATTGAGAAGAATCCTATCCCTGCCGGTCCCCTCTCTCACGGCAAGAAAAAACCCACGCGGCAAGCCTACGTGGGTTTTGAACAACCGAACTAGCGGATTAAAACATCAGTGCATCTTCAAGCGCGGACGGATCACGCGGTTGATACCACCCACCAGCATCATCAGGCCGGTTTTGGTATAGCCGTGCAGCGCTACCTGGTGCATACGGTACAGCGAAATATACACCACGCGGGCGATACGTCCTTCGACCATCATCGAACCACGCATCAGGTTGCCCATCAGGCTACCTACGGTGCTGAAGCGGGAAAGCGAGACCAGTGAACCATGATCCTTATATACGTAAGGCTTCATCGGCTGATCGTGCATCATCGCCAGGATATTGCTATAGCAACGTGATGCCATCTGGTGGGCAGACTGTGCCCGTGGTGGTACAAAACCGCCGCCTTCACGTGGGCAGGACGCGCAGTCACCAATAGCAAAGATGTTGGCATCGCGGGTAGTTTGCAGCGTTGGCTCAACCACCAGTTGATTGATGCGGTTGGTTTCCAGCCCGGCGATCTCTTTCATAAAGTCCGGTGCCTTGATGCCCGCTGCCCACACCATCAGATCGGCATTGATAAATTCGCCGCCTTTGGTGTTCAGGCCATGCTCATCGGCACTGGTCACCATGGTATTGGTTAATACCCGCACGCCAAGCTTGTTCAGCTCCTGGTGCGCCGCTGCGGAAATACGCGGCGGCAGAGCTGGCAGAATACGCTCACCGGCTTCAACCAGGGTAACCTTCAAGGCGCTGTTATCCAGCCCTTCAAAACCGTAGCTGTGCAGCTGTTTGACCGCGTTATGCAGTTCTGCCGACAGCTCAACGCCGGTAGCCCCACCGCCCACAATCGCGATATTCACGCTCTCCTTCTCTTCCGGATTGGCAGAGAACTTGAGGAACAGGTTCAACATCTCGTTATGGAAGCGGTGCGCCTGATTCGGGTTATCCAGGAAGATGCAGTTATCTCTTACCCCTGGGGTGCCAAAGTCGTTAGAGGTGCTGCCGAGCGCCATCACCAGGATGTCGTAGCTCAACTCGCGGGCGGGAACCAGTTGGCAGCCCTGCTCATCGCAGATCTGCGTCAACTGCAACGTTTTCTTTTCACGGTCAATGTTGACCAGTGAACCCAGTTGGAAGTTGAAGAAGTGGTTACGCGCATGCGCCAGGTAGTTCAACGCATCCACACCGTCGTCCAGGGAGCCGGTAGCCACTTCATGCAGCAACGGCTTCCACAGATGGCTGTGATTGCGATCCACCAGCGTGATCTCCGCTTTATGCTTACGACCCAGTTTATGGCCCAGGCTGGTTGCCAGCTCCAGACCACCGGCACCACCGCCGACAATAACGATTTTCTTCTTTGGCGTTGTCAAAATGACCCCCTGAATGTGAACCAATTGTTGCCTAAGGGTAAATAAATAATATCCTTAGAATACATAGGGTTCGCTTAAGTTAAACCTGCAATCTGGGGCCAGAATAACACGAGAGGTTATTTGGTCATACCAAAATTGATGTACGTCAAAGTTTTTTGGTTAAAGGCTGGACGAAGGGGTTTTTTGAGGATTGTGATTCAAATAGTTAGCGTGAGATCACAGTTTTGCATTTTGCTGCCCACCGGCGAAAACGGGCACGATAAAAACAAAAAAGCCGCAATTGCTGTCCTGTAGGAACAACGTTCACGGCTTGGTTAAGCGTTATAGGACTGTTACGCCAGCGTCTTGAAAGCCTTGATACGCTGAAGGTGTGGCGAGATGTTTTTAAACTTGTGACTCTGCTGCTCATCCCAGACGATTTCATAATACTTGTGCAGCAACTCGGCACTACGTTGGCTGTCCAACACTTCGTCCTGACGAGAAAGCACCACCAGGCAGCGATCGCGGTTCTTCTCGCGGAAATCTTCCACGCATTTGGTGGCGATATCGCGATACTCTTCCGGCCGGTCGATCTTGCCGTGCATATGCTCTTCCGGGTACAGGTTCGGGTTGAAGATCACCTGACGGATACCGCACAAGAAACCGATACGTTCGGCCCAAAAGCCCCCAAGACCCACGCCGCAGATCAGAGGATGGGCATCCCCTTCCTGCTGAACCGCCTTGTCCACCTCTTTCAATAAATGCTGCATATCATGGCGCGGATGCAAAGTGCTGTAGCTGATAAAGCGCACGTCCGGATCGATGAACTGTAACTGCATAATCTTTTCATGATTGCCGGGACTGGTGGAATCGAAGCCATGCAAATAGATAATCATGTGGTTCCTCGCAACAAGCTGGGGGCCGCTGGCAGCCCCCATTATTAACGCCGCCTTCTTGCGGCGCCCTGGCCGTTCACCCCGCTGAGCGTTGCTTATGCTCTTCCCAGCGTTCATGCAATTGACTCAGCGCACTATGCGCCTTTTGCCAACGGTCGGAATCGCGCAGTTCCTGACGGGTGAACTGACCGCGATGATATAACCGCTGCAATTTCTCTACTTTGACCGGGGACAGGTTATCTAACACGCTGACCGCCCCTGCCCGATTATTACAAACCAGGATCATATCGCAACCGGCATCCAGCGCCGCCTGGCCACGCTCGGCATAGCTGCCCATGATCGCCGCCCCTTCCATCGACAGATCGTCAGAGAAGATCACGCCCTCAAAGCCTAGCTCCTGACGCAAGATTTGCTGCAGCCAGTAAGGCGAGCCGCTGGCCGGGCGCGGGTCTGCTTCAGTATAGATAACATGGGCTGGCATGATGGCATCCAGCAATCCGCGTTGGATCAGCTCGCGGAAAATAGTCATATCATGTTCGCGGATTTGGGCCAATGGCCGCGGATCGCGCGGAGTTTCTTTATGCGAGTCCGCCGTGACTGCGCCATGCCCTGGGAAATGCTTGCCGGTGGTTTTCATCCCGGCGCTGTGCATCCCCTGGATAAAGCGTTCGGCCATCACTAACGCCTGCTGCGGATCGCTATGGAAAGAACGTTCGCCAATTGCCGCACTGGCGTGGCCGATGTCCAATACCGGGGCAAAGCTGATATCGATATCCTGGGCAATCATTTCCGAGGCCATCAGCCAGCCAGCTTCCTGAGCCAGACGCCCGCCTTCCTGAGCATCGTTGAGCGCCGCAAAGGACTGCGCCGCCGGTAAGCGGGTAAAACCTTCGCGAAAACGCTGCACGCGCCCGCCTTCCTGATCCACTGCCACCACCAACCGCGAATGCGAGGCCGCGCGGATTTGGCGAACCAGCTCACGCAACTGCTGCGGATCGGCAAAGTTGCGGGTAAACAGGATCAAGCCCCCTACCAGCGGGTGTTTTAAAATCTCACGTTCTTCTGCGTCCAGCTCATAGCCGACGACATCTAGCATTACTGGGCCCACGGCCACCTCACATCAGTATTCATGATTAATTTGACGATGATAAACAAAAACGCCGGTATAACGTTGCGCCCCAACGCAAAAATTCCGCATCCCGACACTGCTGCCAGCGCACTTCACACCACATCAGAATCAGGTAATCCACCCACGGCAACCAACGCTGGACCTGTGAGGCCAACTGCGGCAAATCGGCGTAGCCGTGAGGTTGGTATTGCTCCAAAAAGCGTTGTTGCTCAGCCGGGGAAAATTGATTGAAGCGAAACATCGCCGCCAGCTCCAGGGCGATATCGCCATCGGCGGCATACTCCCAGTCGATCAGCCTGAGCTGCCCGGTCTGTCGCAGCAGATTGCCAGCATGAATATCCATGTGCAGCGTTGCCAACTGCAACGGGCGCGGCATGGTGCCGTTGATGAAATAGCGCTGCCAACGCAGCCAACCAGGTGTGATCCGCCGGCGATCAATTTGCTGCCAATAGCGGGTAAATTGCTGTTGCAGATCCAGCCGGTAACCACTCAACCCTCGGTTATGCAGCCGAGCGGTCAGCGCTGCCAACTCCCCGTTGGCCAGTATGGAAGCAAACGCCGTTTCGTCAACGCTCTCACCGGCAAGCCATTCGACGATCAACCACTCAGGGCTCTGTAACCACACCTTTGGACCTATGCCCAATCCAGCACGCTTCAGCACTTGCCCCTCACGCCGACGGTTAACGCCGAGCATGCGTTTTTCCGGCGTCTGCGGACGGGCCAGTAGTTGCACATCGCCACTGTCGATCCGCCAGCTCTCGCCGCTCAACCCTTGTACCAGGCTAAAATGACAACCGGCGGTATTTACCGCCGGCAGTCTGTTACTCAAGAGTCGCCGCAGCTGGGATTCAGTATTTGACGTCGCCATTGCCTGACCAGACGATCTCACCGGTTTGCACCAGCATCAGCTGCATTTCCATCGACGGTGACTTCACATCGCCACTGACGGCGCTATACAACACGTATTGCGCGTTGACGATACGCGCCAAGCCAATCGCCTTGCTGCGCGACCCGAGGCTATCTTCCGCCGACAGGCCCAGCGTCTGTTTGGCGCTCGCCAACTGCGCTTCCGGCACGACGGCAAAGGTCTTGTTGGATGCCAAAGCCTGGTGCAGCGCCGAGGTAGCGTTGCCGATGCTCAATGAGCCATTGGTATTGTTTTTCACGCTGTCCAACAGCAATACGCTGCCAGGGGTGACGCCATCGGCCTTCAGCATCTGATTGACCAACGGCTGCACGCTGCCCAGCCAGTCAAGCTGCTGGATCTTCGGCGGCTGTGGCACCGGCTCGGTGGTTGGTGGCAACGGTTCAGGCTGAGGCTCTGGTTGCGGCTGTGGCTCGACCGTCACCGGGGCCGTAGGCTCTGGCGGGCGTGATGGACAACCAGTTAACACCAACGCGGCCAGCGCCACCCATAGGAACTTTTTCATTACCTTCTCCAACGTAACCCAAAACTTATAAGTATAAATACAGACGTACACGCTTGGCATCAAGGTTGCCATTCAACGAATAAATCTCGGCGTCTGAATTGGCAGCGACGGTGACCGTGCGCGGCTGTTCAAAAGGCAGGATGTCCAGCCCCTGTTTGTCATACCAGTAGAAACGATAGTGGAGGGTCACCGGCGTCGTCTGGGTGTTACTGAGCACCGAACTGGCCCGCAGACGGCCAGACGCGTCGGCAATAGACGGGTTATCCGCCAGAATACCTGCCGTCAGTACCGGTGAATCCATCACCACCGTTTGCCGTTCATTGACCGAGATGCCCTTCGGGCTGCTACAGCCCATCAGCATCACGGCGGGGAGCACCAGCGCCATCAAGTAACGCGTCGTGTGAATATAGCGCATGGCCTTCCTCGGTTAACGTGACAACAACGGGCCCAGAGCGTGCCCACCTACTAAATGCATATGAATATGATAGACCTCCTGCCCGCCGTGACGATTGCAATTGATGAGCAAGCGGTAACCGTCTTCGGCAATCCCTTCCTGCTCGGCAATTTTGGCCGCCACGGTGATCATACGGCCTAATGCGGCCTCGTGTTCCACGGTCACATCGTTCACCGTTGGAATGAGCACGTTCGGCACGATCAGGATATGGGTCGGTGCCTGTGGGGAAATATCACGAAATGCGGTAACCAGTTCGTCCTGGTAGACCACATCGGCAGGGATTTCACGGCGAATAATTTTACTGAAAATCGTTTCTTCGGCCATCTGGAACTCCTTGTTCAGCGAAAATATTGGTTTACGCAGTATCGTGACAAATTCTACTGCTATCAACCCGATTGCGCACTTTCCGTATCGAATGATGGAGAATCACTCAACCTTACGACTTTACCGGCGGTTATTGGCTACCGATCAACTGAGGCGCATGGTCACGCATCCAATCGGCCAACGAGTCTAGCGTGGGGCGCAACGTTTTACCCAGCGGCGTTATCTGGTACTCCACCCGTGGTGGCACCTCTGGAAACACCTGGCGAGTGACAAGACCGCATTGTTCAAACTGGCGGAGCTGACGCGTCAGCTCTTTTTGCGCGATTGGCGCCACCGCGCGCTGTAATTCGCTAAAGCGTATCGGGCCATCGATCACCATCAGGCGATACAGGATTGGGATGGCCCATTTGCCCGAAACCAAATTGACGAAGCTCACCATTGGGCACGGCTCCCCCGCAGGCGGTAACGTATAATTTTTTTCAACCTGCCCTTTCACTGTTGACGCCATTGCATCCCACCTTGTCCTTTAGTATCCAAATGGTACCTACTATGCAAAAGGTACTGACAGACCAATAATGGCGTAACTGACCAACGAGAGGAAGGGTTATGTCACGATTAGCAGGTAAATACGCGTTGATTACCGGGGGAACCAGCGGCATAGGGCTGGAGACGGCCCGGCAGTTTATTGCCGAAGGCGCCACCGTGGCGATCACTGGGCGCAGCGCTGGCGGGTTAACAGCAGCTGGCGAAACGCTAGGGGATGTCGTGCTGTTGCACAATGACGCTGGGGATATCGGCCAACAACCGATTTTGGCCGCGCAGTTGGCCAAAAGCTGGCCCCGTTTGGATATCCTGTATATCAACGCCGGTGATGTCACCCACCTGCCGTTGCAGGAATGGGATGAACAGCGCTATGACCAACTGATGAACACCAATCTCAAAGGCCCACTGTTTTTGATCCAGGCTCTGTTGCCGTTGTTGGGCAACCCTGCCTCTGTGATCCTGTGTGGTTCCGTCAGCGCGCATATTGGCCTGGCGCAAAGCAGCGTCTATGCCGCCAGTAAAGCCGGGATTTTGTCTTTGGCGCGTTCACTTTCAGCCGAGTTGCATCCGCGCGGAATTCGCGTCAACGGCCTCAGCCCTGGCCCAACGGCAACTCCGGCACTGGGTAAGCTGGGTTTACCGGCACAGGCTGAACAGGCGTTGCGCGAAGAGATCCACGCGCTGGTGCCGATTGGCCGCATGGGGACCGCGCTGGAATTGGCCAAAGCCGCCGTATTCCTCGCGTCTGACGAATCCAGCTACATGGTGGGCAGTGAACTGCTGATCGACGGTGGCGTGGGGAATTTAGCGCGGAGTTGAAAGGCTGTTGTAGGGGCGCTGCATCTGCGCCCAATGAGATCATGCCACTGTTTGTTCCACACGTTTAGCGCTTCAGCAAAACGTCTAACCTGGCTTTCACTCCACACCATTCATCATCGATGATGCTGAACCTGACCGAGTTACGTTTGCGCCCGTCGGGCATGATGCGCTCATGGCGTACAATCCCCTCCTGCTTGGCACCAATGCGCAGAATTGCCGCGCGTGACCTGTCGTTCAGTTCGTCGGTGGTGAACTGCACCCGTACCGCCTGTAAAACCTCAAAGGCATAGTTGAGCAGCAGGTATTTCGCTTCGGTATTCACGCCGGTGCGCTGCACCGACTGGCTCAGCCAGGAGTGGCCGATTTCCATTTTGCGATTACCCCGGTCGATTTTCCAGAAACGGGTGCTGCCGATAATGCGTCCGCTATCCCGCTGAACAATGACAAACGGCAGCATTGAGCCAGCATCACGGCCAGCCACGGCAGTGGCGATATAACTGTCGATCGTACTGGCACTCGGCACTGCGGTAACCTTCAGGTTCCACAGTTCGCCATCAGCAGCGGCGCTCAGCATTGCCTCACGGTGCTCTGGCTGCAAGGGTCGTAGTTCGATTTGATTGCCGATCAACGTTGGTGGATTGAGCACGGATTGGTTGGGCATTTTCCCCTCTCTTGCAGCGATCGATGGACAGCCATCAGCATCGCAATAAACAGGGAAAAAAACCAACAAATTAAGCAGGATGTACACTGAGCCCGTTCAGCTTACTTGTTCTATGTAACAAAGCGCTGATTTATTATCAGGCGGGATTAGGGGTAAAATTCGCGTGGGTGCTCTGGATCTTTTTGTCCTGAGCATGAGCAAGGGATAGAAAGAGAAAAGCCCCGAATCGATGTAAATCAACCCGAGGCCACTCTTATGCCCAAACACCATAAAGGTAGCCTCTTACCCGCCGAAAGGCAAGGACAAGGAGGCTATCATGCCGCAAAAATTAGTAGTAATGACTCTGGTTATTCTCTGTATCACCGTACTGGTGTTTACCTGGATGACCAGGAAAAGACTCTGTGAGATCCGCATTCGTAGCGGAGAAACGGAGGTTGCGGCCATGATGGCTTACGAATCCGTAAGGTAAGGCAACCCAACGGCGGGGCTTGCCCCGCCTGTTGGTTGTTTGAGCTGAGATCCATGAGCGCCCCTCCCCATGTTGTTAATCAACCCATAAAAAAAGGGAGGCCTAAGCCTCCCCATTAACTCCCCTACCTGAATCAGTTGTTACGGATGTATTCATCCATATCGGTTTTCAGGTTGTCGGATTTGGTACCAAAGATCGCCTGAACACCTGAGCCAGCCACAACTACACCGGCAGCACCCAGTTTCTTCAGACCAGCCTGGTCGACCTTGGATACGTCGGCCACGCTAACGCGCAGACGGGTAATACAGGCATCCAGGTTGGTGATGTTTTCTTTACCGCCGAATGCCTGAACCAGCGCAGCAGACATTTCAGAACCGCCCTGAGCCACCTGCTCGGAAGCATTGTCTTCACGGCCAGGGGTTTTCAGATCCAGTTTGGCAATCAGCACGCGGAAGATGGTGTAGTACACCAGACCGTAGATGACACCAACGATTGGGAACAGCCAGATTTTGCTGCTGTTGCCGCTCAGTACGATGAAGTCGATCAGGCCGTGTGAGAAGCTGGTACCGTCACGCATACCCAACAGAATACAGATTGGGAACGCCAGACCGGCCAGGATCGCATGGATTACGTACAGGATCGGCGCAACGAACATGAAGGAGAACTCGATCGGCTCGGTAATACCGGTCAAGAACGAGGTCAGCGCAGCGGAGATCATGATACCGCCGACTTTGGCACGGTTTTCCGGCTTGGCTGAGTGCCAGATGGCAATCGCAGCAGCAGGCAGACCATACATTTTGAACAGGAAGCCACCAGACAGCATACCCGCAGTTGGGTCACCCGCCATGTAACGTGGAATGTCGCCGTGGAACACTTGACCGGCCGCATTGGTATATTCACCAATCTGCATTTGGAACGGAACGTTCCAGATGTGGTGCAGGCCAAACGGTACCAGCGCACGCTCAACAAAACCGTAGATACCGAATGCCACCACTGGGTTCTGATAAGCCGCCCATTCGGAGAAGGTCTGGATAGCCGTACCGATTGGCGGCCAGATGAAGGAGAGGATCACACCCAGAATGATTGCGGCCAGACCAGAGATGATCGGCACAAAACGCTTACCGGCAAAGAAGCCCAGGTATTCTGGCAACTGAATGCGGAAGAAGCGGTTAAACATGTAGGCAGCAATGGCACCGGAGATAATCCCCCCGAGCACACCGGTATCCGCCAGGTGTTTGGCCGCAATCTCTTCGGCTGGCAAATGCAGCACCAGCGGCGCAACCACGGCCATGGTTTTCACCATGATGCCGTAAGCCACTACCGCGGCCAATGCAGAAACGCCGTCGTTGTTAGTGAAGCCCAGGGCAACACCGATAGCGAAGATCAACGGCATATTGGCGAATACGGAACCGCCGGCTTCCGCCATTACGTGAGAGACTACCAGCGGTAGCCAGCTAAAGTTGGCGGAACCGACGCCCAGCAGGATACCTGCGATAGGCAATACGGAAACCGGCAGCATCAGCGATTTACCTACTTTTTGCAGGTTGGCAAATGCGTTCTTGAACATAGTTGAGTGTGCTCCTGAGTAATAGTACTTTGCTACTTCTCGCGAATTTTCGCGTTGCAGAGGGGGGAGAGAAAACCCCTGCATTTTCAGGGTGTCTGAGCACCCCTTTAATTTTTACGCAGAGTAAAATAAATACCCTGAACAATGTTTGATGGCAGTCACGTTTCGATGAATCTGACCGGCCATTTTTCAAAAATCGTCTACTTTTTGTGAAGAAAGATGAAAATTTGCCCGGCCGTTCCCCTGAAACGGGTGGGAACATTACCCGTTTCGAGGATTAATTACGAGCTTAAAAAGAATTAGATTTTCGCCAGCGGTTCGCTAAGCCTAGACGAAGGATCAGAGTTCGATGTGAAACAAACGTGAAAAGTTGGCGGTGGTCGCTTGCGCCAGGTTTTCCAGGCTGACGCCTTTCAATACGGCCAGGTATTCTGCGACGTCACGCACATAGGCGGGTTGGTTTTCTTTGCCGCGATGAGGCACCGGTGCCAAGTATGGCGAGTCGGTTTCCACCAGCATACGATCTAATGGCACATAGCGGGCCACCTCGCGCAGCGGCTCGGCGTTACGGAAAGTGACAATACCGGAAAACGAGATATAGAAGCCCAGATCGAGCAAGGCTTTCGCCGTTGGCAAATCTTCGGTGAAGCAATGCAGCACGCCGCCGCAATCCTGTGCATTCTCTTCACGCAGAATGGCCAAGGTATCGTCACGCGCGTCACGCGTATGCACAATCACCGGTTTGTTGAGATCCCGGCCAATACGAATATGTTGGCGGAACGACTCTTGCTGTAACGGGATATTGTCTTGCTGATAGAAGTAATCCAGCCCGGTTTCCCCCAGGGCAACCACCTGCTCTGCCGCAGCCAGACTGCGCAGTTCGGCATAATCGTAGCCCCCCTCCAGATTCAACGGATGAACGCCACAGGAGAAGGCAACATCGTTACGTTGACCGATCAGTTGGGTCATCGCCTGGTAACCCGGCAGCGTGGTGGCAACCGCCAGTACAAAACCCACATCCTGCGCTTTGGCTTTGACCAGGGCATCGTCCACGCTGTGGTGCAAGGTGGCGAAGTCCAGGCTGTCGAGGTGGCAGTGAGAATCTACTAATAACATGATAATTAACTCTTTTACAACGAATGAGGGAGTGAGTAACCGGTAGCGCCGAGCATCTGCTCCCAACCGAGTAACTGTTCTGTCAGCAACAGCTCGCGATTAACGCCGACCACGCTGAGTAACTGATGGCGGCAGTTAAGCCACTGCTGCATGATTTGCTGGAGCGAAACGCTGCTCAACCGGCTGGCCAATTGCTGGACCAGCGGCAATTGATCCTGGTTCAGAGCATAGCTCGCGGCCCCCTGCTGGTATTTCATCGCATCCATCAGCAACGCGCATAGCCAGTGTAGCCGGTCCGCCACGTCGTCATGG
This sequence comes from Serratia sp. NCCP-200, assembly GCF_059697885.1. Taxonomy (NCBI): domain Bacteria; kingdom Pseudomonadati; phylum Pseudomonadota; class Gammaproteobacteria; order Enterobacterales; family Yersiniaceae; genus Serratia; species Serratia sp. NCCP-200. The sequence goes on along the minus strand of NZ_BAAKUJ010000003.1, from coordinate 177,103 downwards.
TTCAGTGCTGGCAACAGGGCCAACATATCGCACTGCGGCAGAGCGGTGTTCAAGGCGTTGCACAGTGCGGCCCGCTGTTGCCAGCGATTCGGTTGCAGCAACTGTTCGGCTGCGAGTGGAGCACCGTCATGCAAACGTAATGCGGTCAGACGATCGACCGGATTGCCCGCGCCCTGGCGGTTAAGCCATTGCAGACTCAGCTGTTCATCCGGGCTGGCCAGATGCCAGTAGAAACAGCGGCTACGCAGTGTCGCCAGCAGGCGTGAGGGCTCACGGCAACCTAGCAGGAAGTAGGTATTGGCCGGAGGTTCTTCCAGGGTTTTCAGCAAGGCGTTGGCGGCGGCCTCGGTCAACAGTTCTGCCTGCGATAGCCACACCACCTTGGCTCCCCCCTGCTGGGCATGGGAATAGAGGACCTCAATCACCTGGCGGATAGGTTCGATACCCAAGCTACTCTTGCCCTTTTCCTGGGCCAATACGTGGTAGTCCGGGTGGTTGCCTGCCAGCATCAACCGGCAGCTGTGACACTCACCGCAGCTCTTTTCACCATTGCGCTTTTGGCAGATCAGCCAACGGCTAAGGGCATAGAGTAGCTCAGCATCGCCGTTGCCCTCCGCCGCATGCAGCAGTAATGCGTGATGGCCACGCCCAGCCGCATACTGCCCCACCAAATGACGATAGGGAGCGTTAAGCCACGGGTACCAGTTCATTACACCACTTCCTGCTGTTGCAGCCACTGTACAACCACCTGGCGAATATCGGCGGTGACCTGTTCCAGCGTTTGTGCCGCATCTATGGTAACGATGCTCGCATCCTGCGCCGCCAGTTCAAGATAGCGCGCGCGGGTACGTTCAAAGAACGGCAGCGCTTCTTGCTCAATACGGTCTAACTCTCCGCGCGCGCGCGCCCTTTGCAGGCCCACCGACGGAGGTAAGTCGAGATAAAGGGTCAAGTCGGGGCGGAAGTCACCCAATACCGTATCACGCAGCGAACTCATCAAGTGTGGATCGATTCCCCGCCCCCCGCCCTGATAGGCTTGTGCCGAAAGGTCGTGACGATCGCCAACTACCCAGGCTCCCCGCGCCAACGCCGGTTGGATCACGGTTTCCACCAGTTGCACCCGCGCGGCATATATCATCAGCAGTTCCGCCTTGATGGTCGGCAAATCGCCATCTGCGCCGCATTTAAACAGCTCGCGCAGCTTCTCCGCCAGTGGCGTACCGCCCGGTTCACGGGTAAACACAATGTCGTTAATACCCTGCTCGTTAAGCACGTTGACCACGGTATTGCGCGCGGTGGTTTTACCCGCTCCTTCCAACCCTTCAATCACTACAAAGTTACTTTTCATTCTTTTCCTTTTGTACCTGCCGATAGACACGCACCGCAGCATTATGGCTTGCCAGGTTGGTGGTGAACGTATGGCCACCCTTGCCGTCGGCAACAAAGTACAAATAATCGGTTTTAGCCGGATTGGCAGCGGCTTCCAGTGAAGCAAGGCTCGGCATGGCGATCGGCGTTGGCGGCAGGCCACTGATCACATAGGTGTTATAGGGCGTTGCCGTCTCCAGATCCTTACGGGTGATGTTCCCGGTGTAACTGTCGCCCATGCCGTAGATCACCGTAGGATCGGTTTGCAAACGCATGCCCAAACGCAGGCGATTGATAAACACCGAAGCGACCTTGGTGCGTTCCTCCGCTACAGCCGTCTCCTTCTCAACGATCGAAGCCATCGTCAGCAACTCTTCCGGCGTTTTATAAGGCAAGCTGGTATCTCGCGCATGCCAAACGTCCTGCAATGCCTTGTACATCCGCAACTGAGAACGCTTTAACAATGCCTGATCGGTGGTTCCTGCCGTATAGAGATAGGTATCTGGATACAAACGGCCTTCCAGCACGCCACCTTCTGGCAGCCCCAGCGCCTTGGCGATTTCCGCCTCGCTTTTGCCTGCAAGGGTATGTTTGACATACTTGGAGTCTTGCAGCACCTGCAGCCAATCTTTCAGACGCAAACCCTCGATAAAGCGCGCGCTGAACTGGGCTTCTTTGCCGCTCGCCAACAGTTTCAGCATCTGGCGCACCGTCATCCCCGGGGTTAAACGGTAGGTACCCGCCTTGAATTCTGCCAGTTCTGGCTCCAGGCGCAGTAACCACGGGAACCAACGGCCATTGTGGATCAGCTTGTCGCGTACCAGCAGCCCTTCCAGCGCCACACGGCCAGTGCCTGCGGGCAGTTTGAAGTAGGTTTCCTGCCCAATCGCCAGCGGAGTCTCGGCAAAGCGTTCAATCCGCTGATGCCCCCAATACAGAGAAGCCAACGCCAGGAGCAGCAGCAGTACAACAATCTTGAGCTTTTTTCTCTTCATCGATCAGCCATCATTAACAGTGTGGTCGCAAAAAATCATACAGTTGGCGCGAAGAATAGCACCATGATTGTGCCCTATTCACCGGCAGCAACGGCATCAGCGCGTTGCATATCAGCACTTCCTCCGCATCGGCCAGCGTCTCCAGCGGTTCACTGACGTAATGCAGTAGATACTCGCTGCCCGCCAGAAGTTCAATCACGCGGCGGCGCATCACACCAGCGACACCGGCCTGATCCAGGTTTGGCGTAAAGACGTTTTTTCCTTTGCGCCAGAACAAATTAGCCGCACAGCATTCCACCAGCATACCCGCAGTGTCAAGCACCAGCGCCTCATCGGCATCGGCCTGGTCAAGATCTGCGCGGATCAACACCTGCTCCAGGCGGTTAAGGTGTTTCAGACCTGCCAGCAGTGGATTACGCCCCAGGGCAACCGGGCTGAGCGTCAGGCTGATCCCTTCTTCACGCCATGACTGGTAGTGTATGGGATAGGCGCTGCGCGAAACGATCCTTGTAGGAGCAGCACAGCCGTGCGGGCTGTAACCTCGTCCGCCGCTGCCTCTGGTCAGTATCGCTTTGACCACGCCAAGGGACAGAGAGCCTGCCGCATGGCGCATCTCAAGTTCCAATGCCGCCCAGTCCACTGCAGGCAGCAGCAACCTCTGTGCCGCCTGCTGCATCCGCTCAAGATGCCAAGGGAAAAGATCGATGTTGCCATCCACTACTCTGGCGGTGGTAAAGCAGCCGTCGCCAAACTGCAAACCGCGATCGCTGGCTGCCAGGGCGTCATGTTGTTGTCCATTGATCCAGTACATGCGTTTCCTCACTGTGTTATCACTACAGCATAACAGGCGCATACTACGATAAACGGCCTGGAGCCATAAAAAAAGCCCGGTCAAAATGCACCGGGCCTTTATCAACTTAAGTTGGCAATAATTATACGCGACGGAAAATCAGCGAACCGTTGGTGCCACCGAAGCCGAAGGAGTTACACAGCGTGAACTCCATATCTTTGGTCTGGCGCGCTTCGTGTGGTACGAAGTCCAGATCGCAACCTTCATCCGGATTATCCAGATTGATGGTAGGTGGAACGGCCTGATCACGCAAAGCCAACACGGTAAAGATCGACTCAATCGCCCCAGCGGCCCCCAGCAGGTGGCCGGTCATTGACTTGGTGGAGCTGACCATCACCCGGTTGGCATCGCTGCCAAATACGGACTTCACCGCTTGGGTTTCGGCCTTATCACCGGCCGGCGTCGAGGTGCCATGCGCGTTGATATAGCCAATCTGTGACGTTGTCACACCCGCATCACGCAGTGCATTTTCCATCGCCAAGGCGGCACCAGCACCGTTTTCAGGTGGTGATGTCATATGGTAGGCATCGCTGCTCATACCAAACCCGACAATTTCGGCGTAAATTTTCGCACCGCGTTGTTTTGCGTGTTCGTACTCTTCCAGCACCATCATCCCCGCACCATCGCCCAGGACAAAACCATCACGGTCTTTATCCCAGGGGCGGCTTGCGGCCTGTGGGTTGTCATTGCGGGTTGAGAGCGCACGAGCCGCCCCAAAGCCGCCGACACCCAGAGGGGTACTGGCTTTTTCTGCGCCACCGGCCAGCATTACATCGGCATCATTGTAAGCAATGATACGTGCGGCATGGCCAATGTTATGGACACCTGAGGTACAGGCAGTAGCGATGGAAATACTTGGGCCACGCATGCCGTACATAATGGTCAGGTGACCGGCAATCATGTTCACAATGGTCGAAGGCACAAAAAACGGACTGATTTTCCGTGGGCCACCGTTAACCAGTGAGCTATGGTTTTCTTCAATCAACCCCAGGCCGCCGATACCAGAGCCGATAGCGGCACCAATACGATTGGCGTTCGCCTCGTTGATATCCAGCCCCGCATCCTGCATGGCTTGCATGCCGGCGACGATGCCGTATTGAATGAAGGCATCCATCTTGCGCGCATCTTTGCGCGAGATGAAATCTTCACAGTTAAAATTCTTTACCAAGCCAGCAAAGCGCGTTGCATAGGCAGTAGTATCGAAATGGTCGATCAGGCTGATGCCACTCTGACCGGCAAGAAGAGCATTCCATGTGGACTCTACAGTATTGCCGACAGGAGACAACATGCCCAGTCCGGTCACAACTACTCGACGCTTAGACACGTTTGTCCTCCAAGGAGGGAAAATATGACGCTAGGGATAGAAAAAACTTAGGCGGTCGAGTGACCGCCTAGATATGTTCGCTTACTGCTGGCTAGCGTTGATGAAATCAATAGCTGCTTGCACAGTAGTGATTTTCTCAGCTTCTTCGTCTGGAATTTCGGTGTCGAATTCTTCTTCCAGAGCCATTACCAGCTCAACGGTGTCAAGAGAATCAGCGCCCAGGTCTTCAACGAAAGAAGCGTTGTTCAATACTTCTTCCTGCTTAACACCCAGTTGCTCAACAATGATTTTCTTAACGCGTTCTTCGATAGTGCTCATACTCTTAAATTTCCTATCAAAACTCGCTTTCGCGATGGTTTTCGTAGTGTATAAAATGTTGAAAAAGATGCAACTAAATCCCGGCTGGTCAAACCACGATTTTACGCTATTTTGCGGTTTTTACCTCAAATAACGCAAATAGTTTTCGCATTTTTTAAATCATATACATGCCGCCATTGACATGTAACGTTTCACCGGTGATGTAGCTGGCCTCGTCAGAGGCTAAAAATGCAACAGCGCTGGCGATTTCTTTAGCTTCCCCAAGCCGGCTAGCCGGAACCTGAGTCAAAATGCCTGCGCGTTGATCTTCTGTCAACGCCCGTGTCATGTCCGTCTCAATAAAGCCAGGAGCCACGACGTTGACCGTAATGCCACGTGAAGCGATCTCACGTGCCAAAGACTTACTAAAACCAATCAGACCGGCTTTAGCCGCCGCGTAGTTAGCCTGCCCTGCATTCCCCATGGTGCCAACAACGGAACCGATAGAGATGATACGGCCAAACCGCTTTTTCATCATAGCTCGCATTACCGCTTTTGACAGACGGAATACGGAAGTCAGATTGGTGTCCAGGATATCCTGCCACTCCTCATCCTTCATTCGCATCAGCAGGTTATCACGCGTAATCCCGGCATTATTCACTAAAATGTCGATTTCGCCAAATTCTGCACGAATCGAGGTCAAAACGTTGTCGATAGATTGAGCATCAACCACGTTCAGCATATAGCCTTTGCCGTTCTCACCCAGATAGCTGCTGATGGCTTCAGCACCGCTCTCGCTGGTAGCGGTGCCGATAACCTTGGCGCCACGTGCAACAAACAACTCTGCAATAGCCCGGCCAATACCGCGGCTTGCGCCGGTGACCAGGACAATTTTCCCTTCGAAGCTCATGGTTATCCTCTTTTACTGTTCCAACGCCGCAGACAGGCTGGCAGTATCGTTAACCGCTGCCGCCGTCAAAGTGTCGACAATGCGTTTGGTCAGGCCGGTCAGCACTTTGCCTGGGCCCACTTCCAGCAGCAGAGTCACCCCCTCTGCCGCCATAAATTCTACGCTTTCCGTCCAGCGCACCGGGCTGTACAGCTGGCGAACCAACGCACTGCGGATTGCTTCTGGCGCGGTTTCTGCGCGTACATCAACGTTATTGACTACCGGAACCAGCGGCGCGTTGAAGGTGATGTCTTGCAGCGCTACAGCCAGCTTATCGGCAGCCGGTTTCATCAGTGCGCAGTGCGAAGGCACGCTCACCGGCAACGGCAGTGCACGTTTGGCACCGGCCGCCTTGCAAGCTGCACCTGCACGCTCAACCGCTTCTTTGTTGCCCGCGATAACGACCTGCCCCGGAGAGTTGAAGTTCACCGGTGAAACTACCTGGCCTTGAGCAGATTCCTCACAGGCTTTGGCAATCGAGGCATTATCCAGACCGATGATGGCGTACATGGCACCGGTACCTTCCGGTACCGCTTCCTGCATCAGCTTGCCGCGCAACTCTACCAAACGGATAGCCGCAGCAAAATCCAGTACACCGGCACACACCAGCGCCGAGTATTCACCCAGGCTGTGGCCGGCCATCATCACAGGCATATTACCGCCCTGCTGCTGCCAGACACGGAAGATGGCAACGGAGGCCGCCAACAACGCTGGCTGTGTCTGCCAGGTTTTATTCAGCTCTTCTGCCGGGCCAGTCTGTACCAACTGCCACAGATCGTAACCCAAAGCCGCTGATGCGTCGCTAAAAGTTTGTTCCACAATGGGAAACTGTGCGGCCAAATCGGCCAACATGCCAACGGTTTGTGAACCCTGGCCTGGAAAAACAAAAGCAGTTTGCGTCATTTTTTTATTCCTGTTGAATCAAAAGCGAACCAGCGCCGAGCCCCAGGTAAAGCCACCGCCGAATGCTTCCAGCAACACCAGCTGACCACGCTGGATGCGCCCGTCGCGTACGGCTTCGTCGAGCGCCGCAGGTACCGAGGCGGCAGAGGTGTTCCCGTGACGATCGAGCGTCACTACCACTTTCTCCATCCCCATACCCAGTTTTTTTGCCGTTGCGCTGATGATGCGCAGGTTGGCCTGATGCGGAACCAGCCAATCCAGTTCACTGCGGTCAAGATCGTTGGCCTTCAGCGTTTCATCAACGATATGTGCCAGTTCGGTGACTGCCACTTTAAACACTTCATTACCCGCCATGGTGACGTAAGCAGGCTGATCCGGGTTCTGACGATCTTTATTCGGCAGAGCCAGCAGATTGCCATAGCGACCATCGGCATGCAGATGGGTAGAGATAATGCCCTGGTCCTCAGAAGCCCCCAGCACTACCGCGCCAGCACCGTCGCCAAACAGGATGATCGTGCCGCGATCTTCAGGATCGAGCGTGCGCGACAGCACATCGGAGCCGATCACCAGCGCATGTTTTACCGCGCCGTTCTTGACGTACTGATCGGCCACGCTCAAGGCGTAGGTAAAGCCAGCACAGGCCGCCGCGATGTCAAACGCCGCGCAGTCCTGAATACCCAGCATCTGCTGCACCTGGCAAGCAGAACTTGGGAACGCATGGCTTGAGGTGGTGGTCGCCACCACGATCAGGCCGATATCTTCTTTAGCCACACCCGCCATTTCCAGCGCGTGAGACGCGGCATGGAAGCTCATGGTTGCCACGGTTTCATCCGGGGCAGCGATACGACGTTCACGAATACCGGTGCGAGTCACGATCCACTCGTCAGACGTATCCACCATTTTTTCTAAGTCAGCGTTGGTGCGCACTTGTGCGGGTAAGTAACTCCCCGTACCGAGAATCTTTGTATACATGAACGATCAGTCACTCTTGGGTAATACAGCTTCAAGGCGCGCAGCAATCCTGTCCGGAACTTGCCGCTGCACCGCCTGTACAGCCTGTTCGATTGCCACCGCAAACGCGTTTTGGTTTGCAGCGCCGTGGCTCTTGATCACGGTTCCCCGCAATCCTAACAGACATGCACCATTATACTGGTCGGGGTTCAGATGACCAAAACGCCTTGCCACCCTTTTTTGTAACCAACGACCCAACAATTTTAACCACCACGCCTGTTTTCCCCCATCGGAGGATGACTTGAGTAGCGACAAGAACAGTCTTATCACACCTTCCATGGTTTTCAGAGTGACGTTGCCGACAAAGCCGTCGCAGACCATCACATCGGTTTTACCGGTGAGCAGGTCGTTGCCTTCCAGATAACCAATATAGTTGATTGCCTGCGTTTTTTTAAGTACGGCGGAGGCTTCGCGGATATTATCCAGTCCTTTGGTTTCTTCTTCGCCGATATTGAGCAGTGCCACACGTGGCTGCGCGATACCCAATACCTCTTCCGCCATCACTGCTCCCATGACCGCGAACTGCACCAGCATCGTGCTGTCGCATTCTACGTTGGCCCCCAGATCCAGCACCACGGTTTTACCGCGCTGTTGGTTAGGTATTACTGTCATCAACGCCGGGCGTTCAATGCCGTCCAACGGTTTGATCAGCAGCTTGGCCAGCCCCATCAACGCCCCGGTATTCCCTGCACTGACACAAGCCTGCGCCTCACCACTTTTAATCAACTCCAGCGCAATGCGCATAGAGGTGCCTCGGCTGGCCCGGATCGCTTGTGAAGGCTTCGCGTCACCGGCAATAACCGATTCGGCAGGTACGACTTGCAAGCGTTCCAGGACAGACGGATCGGCTTTGGCAAGTAACGGGGAGATGACGTCGGGATCGCCGACTAACAGGAGATGAAGCTGTAAATTAGAGGCCAGTGCCTGCAATGAAGCAGGCACTGTGACGCAGGGACCGAAATCCCCGCCCATTGCATCTAACGCCAGGGTTAGACGAGTCAAAGTATCGCTGACTTAGCCGATAACCTTGCGACCGCGGTAGAAACCGTCGGCAGTGATGTGGTGACGACGATGAGTTTCACCGGAAGTCGCATCTACAGACAAGGTGGTGGTGGTCAGGGCATCGTGTGAACGACGCATGCCACGTTTGGAACGGGTTGGTTTATTTTGTTGTACGGCCATGGACCTTACTCCTCGATTACTTACGCTTTAAACTGGCTAATACGGCAAATGGATTTGGTTTCTCCGCCTCAGGAGGCAGTTTGCCAAACACCATGTCCGCTTCGGACACTTCACAGTGTTCAGATTCATGTACCGGAACGACAGGCAGTGAAAGAATAATTTCATCTTCAATCATTGCCAACAGATCGACTTCGCCAAACTCGTCAACTTCGATCGGTTCGTACGCTTCCGGTAATGCCTCAGCCTGCTCATCATTGACGACCGGGCTAAAACAATATGTTGTGTGGACCTGATACTCAAACGGGACACCACAGCGTTGGCACATCAGCGTTACCGCGACGTCCGCATGCCCTGTTATCACCGCGAGGCGCTGGTTATCAATATCAAACGACAACTGCACTTCGACATCACTGTCCACACTGACCACGGAGTCGGCAACACGTGTAACCAGCTCAGGCGCATAGGAACCAACATAGTCCAGGCGTTTCTGAGCGGTACGTACCGCATCAATGGTCAAGGGTAATTTTACCTTTTGCATAGGGCGCGCATATTAACTTTGTAACGTCATAGAGTCAAAGAAAAAGGCCCTAAAACGGCACCTTTCACCAATATTCGCTTCCAGAGCGGCCGACAGTTTAAGATGAGCGACATATTTACGCTATGGTTTGTGGAAAAAATTATGCAAAGACTCTTACTCGCCTCAACGTCAGTCTACCGCCAGCAACTGTTGGAGAAGCTGCACCTGCCCTTTATTTGTGCGGCACCGCAAACCGATGAAACACCGCTGCCCGGTGAAAGTGCCGAGGCTTTAGTGCTGCGCCTGGCGGCGGCCAAGGCTCAGGCGCTGGCTATGGCCTACCCTGATTATCTGATTATCGGTTCCGATCAGGTCTGCGTGATCGCCGGAGAAATCACCGGTAAGCCCCATAGCGAAGAGAACGCCCGCCAGCAGCTACGTAAGGCCAGCGGCCAGCAGGTGACCTTCTATACCGGTTTGGCGCTCTATAATAGCCGTAGCCAACGCCTACAGGTGATGTGTGAACCTTTCCACGTTCATTTCCGTGCCTTGAGCGAAGTGGAAATCGAAACCTATGTGCGCCTGGAACAGCCGCTCAACTGCGCAGGCAGCTTCAAGAGTGAAGGTTTGGGGATTGCGCTGTTTGATAAGTTGGAGGGCCGCGACCCGAATGCGTTGATTGGCCTGCCGCTGATCGCATTGTTGGAAATGTTGCGGGCTGAAGGGATCAACCCGCTGGTATAAACTTATTTTTTGGCTGCGGCGGTCCGTTGGCGCAATACCTGCAGGCAATGACGCAGTTCGTCATCCATCGGCGCTTCGATGCGCATCGTTTCGCCGGTGGCAGGATGTTCAAAGCGCAGCGCTGCCGCATGCAGGAACAGGCGTTTCAGGCCGGTGCCCGCCAATTGGCGATCGAACTCCCGGTCACCATAACGGTCATCAAAGGCGATCGGATGCCCAGCATGCAAGGTATGCACACGAATCTGGTGGGTACGCCCGGTGATCGGGCTGGCCTTCACCAGCGTGGCATGTTCAAAGCGCTCTTCGATCTTGAAGCGGGTCTCCGAAGGTTTGCCTTCGCTGTTGACGCGGACAATGCGCTCCCCGCTCTGCAAAATATTCTTCAGCAACGGTGCCTGCACCGCTTTGCAGTGCGACTGCCACTCGCCGCGCACCAACGCCAGATAATCCTTCTGCATCCCCTTGAGGCGCAACTGCTCGTGCAGCGAACGCAGCGCCGAACGCTTCTTGGCCACCATCAACACGCCGGAGGTGTCGCGATCCAGACGGTGCACCAGCTCCAGAAAACGTGCTTCCGGACGTAATGCCCGCAATCCTTCGATCACGCCAAAACTCAGGCCACTGCCGCCATGCACCGCCGTTCCCGAAGGTTTGTTGAGCAGCAACAGGTGATCGTCCTCATAAAGGATGCAATCCGCCAGGGCAGCAACTTTATCCAGCTTGGCGGAAACCGGCGCATCTTCACGCTCGGCGACCCGAACCGGAGGAATGCGCACCACGTCGCCCGCCGCCAGTTTATATTCAGCCTTGATGCGGCCTTTATTGACCCGCACCTCGCCTTTGCGCACGATGCGATAAATCATGCTTTTCGGCACGCCTTTCAGGCGGGCAAGCAAAAAATTGTCGATTCTCTGACCGGCTTCGTCGTCAGAAATCGTCACTAATTGTACTGCGGGAATGTTCGTTTTCATGGGGCGGGATTCTAAATAGAGCGCGTCAATAGCGCCACCTCTTTTTATGTGCTTAACTGTCTCTCAGACTGTGAAAGAAACGCCAGCGAACAATAAGGCAGCAAGCAAGGTTGATCGTTTGCGGTTTCCGCCACAGTTAGCGCAAAGTCACCTTGCTATAAAGGTACTTGCAATGGAATAATGCTGTAACTTTCCGTGCCGATCCCCTTGAAACGAGGAGAATTGCGGAATTATACAGTTTGTCTGGTTGCACAAAAACGCAGCAATGGCGTAAGACGTAATGTGAAATCAAACAATTAGCGGGCTGCGGGTTGCAGCTTGGCCGGCAAATGGAATCAGATCTGTCAACATACATCAGAGGCTATTCCCTGAGTCAAAAGCGCTGTGTTTCACAAAGAAATACAGGCTTACCGAGATAATGCGCCCCTATGCAGGCGACAACCGTGAGGTTGACGGCTTTGCGAGAAGACACGGGGTTTTCGGTTTTAACCTGGCCATGAGGTTATTTTGCCCGCAGCTTTGTCGATAATGTAAAAAAAACGAGTAAGTTAAGATGAAAAGAATGTTGATTAACGCAACTCAGCAGGAAGAGTTGCGTGTTGCCCTTGTAGATGGACAGCGGCTGTACGATCTGGATATTGAAAGCCCTGGCCATGAGCAGAAAAAAGCGAATATTTACAAAGGCAAAATCACTCGAATTGAACCTAGTCTCGAGGCCGCGTTCGTTGATTACGGCGCTGAACGACATGGTTTCCTTCCGCTAAAAGAAATCGCTCGCGAATACTTCCCAAGCAATTACTCTTCCCATGGTCGCCCAAACATCAAAGATGTGCTGCGTGAAGGCCAGGAAGTCATCGTTCAGGTTGATAAAGAAGAACGGGGTAATAAAGGCGCCGCCTTGACCACCTTCATCAGCCTGGCCGGTAGCTATCTGGTTCTGATGCCGAACAATCCGCGTGCCGGTGGTATTTCCCGCCGCATCGAAGGTGACGACCGTACCGAACTGAAAGAAGCGCTCTCCTCGCTGCAATTGCCAGACGGCATGGGTCTGATTGTCCGCACCGCTGGCGTTGGCAAATCTGCCGACGCTCTGCAATGGGACCTGTCATTCCGCCTCAAGCACTGGGAAGCGATTAAAAAAGCCGCCGAAGGCCGCCCTGCTCCGTTCCTGATCCACCAGGAAAGCAACGTTATCGTGCGAGCATTCCGCGATTACCTGCGTCCGGACATCGGCGAAATCCTGATCGACAACCCGAAGGTACTCGATCTGGCCAAAGAGCACATCGCTGCCCTGGGCCGCCCGGACTTCAGCAGCAAGATCAAATTGTACAGTGGCGAAATCCCGCTGTTCAGCCATTACCAAATCGAATCACAGATCGAGTCCGCGTTCCAACGTGAAGTGCGTCTACCTTCCGGTGGTTCCATCGTGATTGACACCACCGAAGCCTTGACCGCTATCGATATCAACTCCGCGCGTGCAACCCGCGGTGGCGACATCGAAGAGACCGCATTCAATACCAACCTGGAAGCCGCAGATGAAATTGCTCGCCAATTGCGCCTGCGCGACCTGGGTGGCCTGATCGTTATCGACTTTATCGATATGACCCCGGTTCGTCACCAGCGTGAAGTGGAAAACCGTCTGCGCGATGCCGTCCGCCAGGATCGTGCCCGCATTCAGATTGGCCGTATCTCTCGCTTCGGCCTGCTGGAAATGTCCCGTCAGCGCCTCAGCCCGTCACTGGGTGAGTCCAGCCACCACGTGTGCCCGCGCTGTACCGGTACCGGCACCATCCGTGATAACGAATCGCTGGCGCTGTCTATTCTGCGCCTGATCGAAGAAGAAGCGCTGAAAGAGAACACCAAAGAAGTTCACGCCATCGTACCGGTTCAGGTTGCTTCCTACCTGCTGAACGAAAAACGTGATTCTGTCAGCGCGATCGAGAAGCGCCAGGGTGGCGTGAAAGCGGTCATCGTGCCAAACGATCAGATGCAGACTCCGCATTACTCCGTGCTGCGCGTACGCAAGGGTGAAGAAACACCAACCCTGAGCTACCTGCTGCCGAAGCTGCATGAAGAAGAAATGGCCCAGCCGCAGGATGATGCGCCAGTCGAGCGCAAACGCGAGCAACCGGCTCTGGCTTCCTTCTCTCTGTCACAGGATGCTCCTCCGCAGGAAGAAGAGCCTGTGGTTAGCAAGCCTGCCGTTGCCGCCAAACCGGCAGTTGCATCAGCCCCTGCTGCTGAAGCCAAACCTGGCCTGTTGAGCCGTCTGTTTGGTGGCTTGAAGTCACTGTTCGCCGGTGAAGAAACGCCAGTGGTTGAAGCTAAGCCGGTTGTAGCTGAGAAAACAGAAGACAGCGACAACCGCCGTCAGGATCGTCGTGGCCAACGCCGCCAGGGTTCTGGCCGTAAAGGTGAACGTGGCGAGCGTAAAGAACGTGGCGAAGGGCGTGACAACCGTGAACGTGGTGATCGTGAGCCACGCGAAAATCGCGAGCCGCGTGAACCACGTGAAAACCGTGACGACCAGCGCCGCAACAACCGCCGTAACGCACAGCAACAGACTGCACCAGCGACTGCCAATACCGAAGTGCAGACTGAAGAAGCAGCCAAGGTACAGCGCGAAGATCAGCAACAGCGCCGTGAACAGCGTGCCGAGCGTCAACGCCGTCGTCAGGAAGAAAAGCGCCAGGCTCCGCAAGACGTCAAAGTGCCAGAAACGGCGGAAGTCGTTGTTGCCAGCCATAGCAATGATGAAGATGAAGACCGTCATCAGCAGCCAACCCAGCGTCGTCAACGCCGTCCACTCACGCAGAAAGTTCGCGTCCTGTCGGCGGAAGAAGAACTGCATCGCGCCGCTGAAGAGCTGTTAGCGCCTAAAGTGCCAGTTGCCAAGGTAGAAGAAAGCCAGGCTCCGGTAGTGGCTGAGAACGTTAAACTGTTGCCACAGACCATTGCGGCCCAGTCTGAAGATGATGCGCAAACTGACAACCGTGGAAACGGTGAAAACGGCATGCCACGTCGCTCTCGTCGTTCTCCACGCCATCTGCGCGTCAGTGGTCAGCGCCGTCGTCGCTATCGTGACGAGCGTTATCCGAACCAGTCGCCAATGCCGTTGGCCGGGGCGTTTGCCTCACCAGAGATGGCTTCAGGCAAGGTTTGGATCAGCTATCCTGTGGCACAAGCCGCCGTCTACGTTGAACACGAAGAAGCTCAAGCGCCAGTGGCGGTAGAAACCGTAGCCGTTGCTGCTGCACCGGTGGCTGTTGAAGCCGCTCCTGTTCAGCCTGTAGTCAACGAAGCGCCAAGCGTAGTTGAAACCGCTCCGGCAGTAGCTGAATCGGTAGCAGCACCGATAGTTGAAGCCCCGGTAGAAACTGCACCGGTTGAAACCGTTGTCGAGGCTGTCGTCGCTGCCGAGCCAGCCGCTGTTGTGGTAGATGAAACCGTTGTCAGTGAAACAACTGAGGATGAGACGGTTGCAGATGCCGCAGTACAAGCTGAACCCGTTATTGCTGAGCCCGCAGTGCAAGAGCCTGTAGTTGAAGAAACTGTAGTGGAAGCCGTTGTGGCCGCCCCTGTAGAGGCTACTGTAACCGCAGAGCCGGAAGTCGTGTCAGCACAGCCAGAGGCTGCTCCAGCTCCAGTGCAAGCGGTCCCAGTGGTTGCACAACCGCAACCGGCACTCTACAAGCATATCGCTACCGCCCCAATGACCAAAGCGCCTGCGCCGGATTATCAGCCGGAAGCCGCGAAGACCAGCGAGTGGCAGCGCCCTTCCTTCAACTTTGACGGAAAAGGTTCTGCTGGCGGCCATGCAGCGGCGAATCAGGCCACTGCTCCAGCGACCAAACCGCAGCCGGTTAACGACTAAGTTAATCCCTGCCATAAAAAAACCCGCCTAAATGGCGGGTTTTTTCTTACTACTGAACACTCATACCCTTCTTTTCAGTTTGTTAACGCTCAATGCCCAAGTTGCTCTGTTCGCCTAAGCCAACTGATTTCAACTTGTCATTAACTAACAGATGCATCCAAACCGTTTTCCGCTTATCCTTTCACCCCGGCGTGAATAACCCCCGTTTATTCGCTTTTATTAAGATTTTTTGACCGCCGGAGCTCTGCACCATGACCGCACAACCCCAAGCCCTGAAAATCCGCCGCCCTGACGACTGGCATATCCATTTGCGTGACGACGACATGCTGAAAACGGTTCTGCCCTATACCAGTCAGGTGTTTGGCCGGGCGATTGTGATGCCGAACCTGGCCCCACCGATCACCACCGTTGCCGCGGCACGTAGCTATCGTGAACGTATTCTGGCTGCGCTCCCCGCAGAACATAACTTCACGCCGTTGATGACCTGCTACTTGACGGATTCCCTCGCTGCGGCGGAGCTGGTCAACGGGTTTGAGCAAGGGGTGTTCACCGCTGCCAAGCTCTATCCAGCCAATGCCACCACCAATTCCAGCCACGGCGTGAGCGATGTGACCGGGATTTATCCCCTGCTTGAGCAGATGCAGAAGATGGGTATGCCGCTGCTGATCCATGGTGAAGTCACCGATGCCAGCGTGGATATCTTCGATCGCGAGGCTCGCTTTATCGAACAGGTGATGGAGCCGGTACGCCGCCAGTTCCCGGAATTAAAAATCGTATTCGAGCATATCACTACCCGGGAAGCCGCTCAGTACGTGCAGGAAGGCAATCGTTTCCTTGGTGCCACCATTACGCCACAGCACCTGATGTTTAACCGCAACCACATGCTGGTAGGCGGGATCCGGCCACACCTGTTCTGCCTGCCAATCCTCAAGCGTAACATCCATCAGGAAGCGTTACGCAGCGCCGTTGCCAGCGGTTGTGACCGTTTCTTCCTCGGCACCGATTCGGCACCTCATGCCAAACACCGTAAAGAGACCAGCTGTGGCTGTGCAGGGGTATTTAACGCCCCGAACGCGATGCCCGCCTATGCCACCGTATTTGAACAATTGGGCGCGCTGGAGCATCTGGAAGCCTTCAGCTCGCTGAATGGCCCGCGCTTCTACGGCTTGCCGGTTAACCAGGACTTTATCACGCTGCAACGCCTGCCGGTGTCCCAGCCAGAGGAGATCACGTTGGGTAATGAAGCCGTGGTGCCCTTCCTGGCCGGTGAGACCATTAACTGGTCAGTGACCGACTGCTAAATATTTTATTTCTGCTCTTGCCTCCGGCGCCAGTTGACTGTATAAATATCCAGTAGACAGTTCCGGGGGCAATTATGCGTGTTGAAGTCACTATAGATAAAACCAAACCACTGCCGCCGGGGGCTATCGAAGCCCTGACCGGCGAATTCAGTAAACGGGTCAATCGCCAGTTTCCTGACACTACCGTCCAGATCCGTTATGCCGGTGCCAATGGCCTTTCCGTCATGGGCGGTGCCAAAACAGATAAAGACCTGATCGAGGAGATACTCCAGGAAACCTGGGAAAGTGCCGACGATTGGTTCAGTGCAGAATAATTCTGCAATGTAGTTGTTGCCGGGGGTCGCTCTCCGGCTTTTTTGTTTCTGCCGTATCGTCGTTTTGCCTGGAAGAAACAGCACTTGTGGTCTGTAATGATTAGACAACTTATGGTGCAACAAAGGTATAAACAATGGTTCCTGATAAAGACAAGCCCGAAGAAGCGATGACCTTTGGCGAGTTGCTGGCCCTGATCGCCGATCAAAAACGGCGACTGAGCGTACTCGAGGTCGCTTTCTCTTATTTGTCTTTTGGCTTGAATGACAAAGCCAACCAGTTGCTGATCCACAGCCTGAAACTGGAAGCACAAAATCAGAACCGCGATCCTGAAATGCAAAAGCATTTCGCCCATTTGGCAGCCGAATTGGAAAGTCATGCGCACGTGAAACTTCCTCCTGCCGCCGAAGAGTAATATTGTTAGATGACTTAAGCACGGGCGCAGCATGCAGCTGCCCCAACCCTTTACCTAAAACCCCCAGCTATCCACTCCGCTAGCCGATTAATTACGCAAAAAATATTTATTTGCAATAAACCGCAGGAAAACACCCCACGCCAGATCCTGAATGCGTATACTGTAAAAGCTCACCATGAAGGTGAGACACATTGATCCTCGTTAGTAACTCCAGCTAGTCACTACTTGATAAGGGGTCTTTATGGACAGAAATGATGAAGTAATACAGACACATCCGCTTGTTGGCTGGGATATCAGTACCGTCGATGTTTATGATGCCATGATGATTCGCCTTCATTACCTGTCTTCACTAGACCAAACAGCCGAAGAAGCGCAAGTGGATCGGACTCTTTGGCTAACCACAGACGTTGCCCGCCAATTAATCAATATTTTAGAGGCTGGCATCGCCAAGATAGAATCTACGGATTATTTAGACCTTGATCGAAGAAAACATTAACCCATTCACCCTCAACCGCTAAGGCGTCGGTAATTAACCGGCGCCTTTTCTTTTGTATCGACCCGCATCGGTTCATGGTGCATTACCGCCGCCAAACTCTTATCATATCCGCCATCAGCGACACATCGAAGAAAGGACATGGCACGTGGAATATGACTTGATCATCGTGGGTAGTGGCTCGGTTGGGGCTGCTGCAGGCTATTATGCGACAGCCGCAGGCCTTAAGGTCTTAATGATCGACAGCGCTTTCCCCCCGCATCGTCAGGGCAGCCACCACGGCGATACCCGTATCATCCGCCATGCTTACGGCGAGGGCGAAAAATATGTGCCTTTTCTGCTGCGTGCCCAGGCACTGTGGAATGGATTAGAGCAGAAAAGCGGCGACAAGCTGTTTCATCCCTGTGGCGTACTCACCCTGGGGTCCCAAGACAGTGAATTTGTCACCATGGCACAGCGCAGTGCCAAAAACTTTAACCTCAATACCGAGTTACTGAGCGCCGAACAGATCCAACAACGCTGGCAAGAGTTCACCGCGCCAGCGGGTTATGTCGGCCTGTTCGAACCAGATGCAGGAATACTGCGCTCGGAACTGATTGTTGCCAGCTACGTCAGATTGGCCAGAGAAGCGGGCTGCGCCCAACTGTTTAATTGCCCGGTTACCGCCATCGAGCCAATCGAGCAAGGGGTTGAGGTCGTGACTTCAGAGGGGCGCTACCAAGGGCGTAAAGCCGTGGTCTGCGCGGGAACCTGGGTCAAAAATCTGTTACCACAGCTTCCTGTTTCACCGGTGCGTAAGGTGTTTTCGTGGTATCAGGCAGATGGTCGTTACAGCGAAAACAACCGCTTTCCGGCTTTCACCGTTGAAGCGCAAGACGGCTGCCACTACTACGGTTTCCCCTCTGAGAATGACGGCTTAAAGGTCGGTAAACATGATGGTGGACAACCGATGGAGACAGCGGATCAGCGCAAGCCGTTCGGCTCCCTGGCCAGCGACGGTACCGAAGTATTCGGCTTTCTGCGCCACTTCCTGCCAGGGCTTGGCGTCTGTCTGCACGGTGAAGCCTGTAGCTATGATATGAGCCCGGATGAAGACTTTATTATCGACACCCTGCCTGGCTGCCAACGCCTGATGGTGATCACCGGCCTGAGTGGCCACGGATTTAAGTTTGCCAGCGTACTGGGTGAGATAGCCGCGCTGTTTGCGCAAGATAAGCCTTTATCCCTGGATATCACACCCTTCAGCCTGCGGCGTTTCTGACCGTTCAATCCCCTGTTCGCCCCGCTCTGGCCAGCGGCAGGGGAAAACCCCAGCGATATGAATACACCAACATACTGATATTACTGAAAAATAAGCTATAGACGGAAATATCTTCCTATAGCCACTGGATTTCCGAATTGATCCCACAACCGGGTAAGGCCTATTTTACATAGTTAGGCTCTAGCCGTTTTGTATCTTCAACAAGGACGTCACTATGAAACTACTCGTTGTGGACGAATGCTGTTTCACTCGTATTGGGATTGCCAACCACTTTACTGACAACGTATTTACGTCAGTAAACTGCTGCCCAGACATCGACACCGCACTCCCTCTACTCGCCAGTTTCAAACCCAGCCATATTTTGGTAAATCTGACCAACTACTGCCGCTGCACAACCGATAATCAACTGCTTTCCGCGTTTATCACGGCGGCGTGGCGTGCAACGGTACATATTTATCTGGATGCTCCTTATCCCTACAATGAAAGCCCACTGCGCATTGCCAGCAATACTTTTTTATTTAACAAAGCCGTACTCCCCGTTGCGCTAAAAACGCTAAGTAAAATCCCAAGTGAGCTAATGAAGGATGAAGAGGCTCATTCGCTTTTCAGCCCGCAAGAATTGACGGTAATGCGCTATTGGATGTCCGAAATGCCGAATTATCGCATCGCCAAGAAATTACAGATCAGCGCCCATACGGTGTACGTGCATAAACGCCATATCACCGAGAAAATCAACGTGCGTAACCGGCTTGAATTTTATTCACTGTATAACATACTGCGTTATTTCTATCCGCCAGAACCCACCACCTTTAAGCCGGTGGGTTCGGCTTCGTTAGAACTACGGGCCGCCGTTTAAGCTTCATTTCGGCGTGATTTCGTTTATCTGGCGCCCATCACCGAGGAGCATGGCCACCTTGCGTCCTCCATCCATGGTTTCCAACGTGATGCGCGCGATAATGGTCAAGGGGACCGAAAGCAGCATCCCCACAGGCCCCATCAGCCAGCCCCAGAAGATCAGGGAAAGAAACACCACCAGCGTAGAAAGCCCCAGCCCACGGCCCATGATCCGCGGTTCCAGCATATTACCGATGATCAGGTTGATCAGAATATAGCCCGCAGCCACTACGGCCGCATCGGCAAAGCCGTTAAACAGCAAAGCCTGGATCAGCGGCGGAATAGCAGCAATGATCGAGCCAATATTGGGCACATAGTTGAACATGAACGCCATCATGCCCCAGATAAAGGCAAAACGAACGCCAACCCAACTCAGAAAGCCCCAGACGATCAGGCCAGTTGCCAGGCTGATGGCGGTCTTTATCACCAGATAGTGTGTGACCCCCTGCAAGGCCCGGCGGATAGTGGCCATCCCTTCGGTGGGATTATCCAGCGCCTGCTGCAGCTTAAAGGGCAATACCTTCACCTCAAACAGCATAAAGACCACCGTCATCAATAACAGGAAGATGCTGGTCATAGCCCCGGAAAGGTGCCCCAGCAGGCGAGTCACCAGGTTCATGGTGGCACCAGGATCGACGTATTTGACCACCGCATCTGCCGAGAAGGTAATATCCAGATTGAAGCGTTGCGCCTGGTATTGCAGTTCACCCAGCTTCTCCAGCATCATGCCCCGATACTGCGGCAAGGAGCGAGCAAACTCATTTAATGAAGCACCCAGCATACCAATCAAGGTCAGCAACAGCACAACGATGGTAATCACCAACAGCGTCACCCCCAGCGCCCTAGGCACACGAAAGCGTTCCAGTAGCAGTACCAGCGGGTTTAACACAATGGCCAAGAACACCGCCAGCAGGAATGGCACCACAATATCTGCCGCCGCCTTTATGCCAGCCAGGATCACCACCAGCATGGCCAGCATCATGATCAAACGTAGCTTGCGGTCATTAAACTCGGGTATACCCATGAAATTTCCTTGTGTGATACAGGCCCGCCAGAGCCACTGATAAATACATGTTAGCAAATTATTCCTTGCTGTCGCAGGCATATTACCCTCAAGTTGCTGAAGGAATTAAATTAATCCTGGTCGACAGGGTGAACAAATAATCGTCGCTAGTCGTTATTCAATTATTTGCCAAGGTTTCCGATGGTATTTACGAAAAATGACAAAAGCTGACAATGAAGAATAAAATCGATAGATTTCAATTGGCCGGTGTTTCCCCAGCATTGCCAAAAAAACACCTTCTCCAACGATTCCTTTGACCAACTTGCCACAACTCAAACAAATCTACTGATTAATATTTTTATGATGTTACTTAGTTAAATTTATTATTGATTTATGTTTCTTAAAGTTTAAGTATTGCTGTCGGTAAATGAGTTTTGTAAGGAAAACTGATGCTCTGGAAAAATACCGCCGACCGCTTTGGTCACGTTTCTGTACTGATCCACTGGCTGGTGGCGCTGACCGTTTACGGCATGTTCGCCCTCGGATTATGGATGGTGACGCTGGGCTACTACGACGTTTGGTATCACCAGGCGCCGGAGATCCACAAAAGTATTGGCACGCTGCTGTTTATCGTCATGGTGGTACGGGTGGTTTGGCGCTTTATCTCGCCGCCGCCAAAGCCTCTGGCCAGTTATAGCCGTCTTACGCGTATCAGTGCCGTGCTCGCCCATATCGCACTTTACACCGTGCTGTTCGCCATCCTGATCAGCGGCTACCTGATCTCGACCGCCGATGGTCAGGCAATCAGCGTATTTGGCTGGTTTGACGTACCGGCTAGCGTGACAGGTTTGCCACAGCAGGCCGACACCGCCGGGACTATCCACCTTTATCTGGCTTGGGCCGTCGTCGTGCTTTCGGTACTGCACGCCCTGGCTGCGCTTAAACATCACTTTATTGATCGTGATGTTACTTTGAAACGGATGCTGGGTCGCAGCACCGATTAACCCTTTGGATTTATGGAGATATTGCTATGTTGAAGAAAACCGTATTAGGCCTGGCCGCAGGCGCCCTACTGTTAAACGCCGGTTCCGCTCTGGCGGCCAACTATAAAATCGACAAACAAGGCCAGCACGCCTTTATCGAATTCCGCATCCAGCACCTGGGCTACAGCTGGATTTATGGCTCTTTCAAAGATTTTGACGGTGGCTTCACCTTCGATGAAAAAGACCCTGCTAACGATAAAGTCAACGTAACCATTAACACCGCAAGCGTAGACACCAACCACGCCGAGCGTGACAAGCACCTGCGCAGCGCCGATTTCTTGAACGTCGAAAAGAACAAGCAGGCTACCTTTACCTCTACCGAAGTGAAAAAAGACGGTGAAGGTTATGCTGTAGTCGGCAACCTGACGTTGAACGGCGTGACCAAGCCGGTCACACTGGCAGCCAAACTGGTCGGCGAAGGTAAGGATCCTTGGGGCGGTTACCGCGCCGGTTTCGAAGCCAACGGTAAAATCAAGCTGAAAGACTTTGGCATCACCACCGACCTCGGCCCGGCTTCCCAGGAAGTTGAGCTGATCATCTCGGTCGAAGGCGTTCGCGAGAAGTAATACATTCTTTATACAACAAGGGCGCTGAATTTTCAGCGCCCTTGTTACTATTTCTATCCTACGCGCAACACCCTACTCTTTCGGTTCTGGGATATGCATGGTGGTTTGCAACAGCCCTTTGGACTTATTGAAGATTTTTACGCCATTCTCGCGGCCAGCCCGGCGGGCTCGCTGTTCTTCACGCGGTAATTTCAGCTCTTCACGGCAGGTCTCGCTGCAGCAGCCAGCAAACTTCTCGGCACAGCTTGGGCACTGGATAAACAGCAGATGGCAGCCGTCGTTCAGGCAGTTGGTATGAGTATCACAGGGCGCACCGCACTGATGGCAGTTGGCAATCACGTCCTCTGAGATACGTTCCCCCATGCGCTCGTCAAACACAAAGTTCTTGCCGATGAACTTCAGTGGCAACCCCTTCGCCTTCGCCTGGCGGGCATACTCGATAATACCGCCTTCCACGTGATAGACGTTTTTGAAGCCATTATGCAGCATATAGGCGCTGGCTTTCTCACAACGGATCCCACCGGTACAGTACATGACAATATTTTTGTCTTTCTGCTCCTGTAGCATCTCCACCGCCATCGGTAGCTGATCGCGGAAGGTGTCGGAAGGCACTTCGATCGCCTTCTCAAAGTGCCCGACCTCGTACTCATAGTGGTTGCGCATATCGACAAACACCGTATTCGGATCGTCGATCATCTGGTTAACGCGATCGGCCTGCAGATACTCACCC
Organism: Serratia sp. NCCP-200; assembly: GCF_059697885.1. NCBI lineage: Bacteria > Pseudomonadati > Pseudomonadota > Gammaproteobacteria > Enterobacterales > Yersiniaceae > Serratia > Serratia sp. NCCP-200. Next base: position 154,100 of record NZ_BAAKUJ010000003.1, on the reverse strand, counting down.
ACATTGGCAGGGTTGAAGGTCTCATCTTCAATCCCATCGGCCACAATACGTTCACGCACTTTCAGACGCAGTACCCAGAAGGATTTGCCATCGTCTTCCAGCGCAATATTCAGACGCACCTGATCCAGAGCCGGGTGCGAAGCAAACAGCACGGCTTTGAACGCGTCAAAGTGACTCTGCGGCACGCTGATCTGCGCATTGATGCCCTCTTTGGCCACGTAGATACGGCCAAACACCTTCAGCTTATCGAACTGAATATACAGGCTATCGCGAAATGCCTTGGGGTCGTCAATGGTGAAATATTTATAAAAAGAAACTGTGGTGCGTGGCTCGGTTTCGGCCAGCATACGCGCCTTCAGTTCCTCATTAGAAATTCGGTTATGTAACACTGGCATGGTGTACTTTCCTGTCTTTCGGGAGGTGACTGATTGAGTGCCCACGGGCCGTTAGCCCGCGCGCGGCGCACATCATACCCGAAAATAGGCGGCAACACAGCATTAACCCAGCGGCAATGATTTCCGCACAAAGCTTGACGTTATTGGCAAATACCGATAAGCCTAGTGCAAGTTGTAGCAACGAATTTTGACGGACCTTGAGGAAATTATGAGCCAGCTGTTTACTCCGATCACCCTGGGGCTACTGCGGTTGCCTAACCGTATCATTATCGCCCCCATGTGCCAGTACTCTGCCGACAATGGCAAAGCCACCGAGTGGCATACAATGCACCTCGGCCATCTATCCCTTTCCGGGGCGGGTTTGCTGATTGTGGAAGCCACTGCGGTTTCACCGGAAGGCCGTATTTCTCCGGGGGATCTGGGCCTGTGGGACGACGCTACCGAACAGGCACTTGCCGACGTGGTTCAGGCCGTAAAAAAACACGCCACCATGCCTTTGGGGATCCAACTGGGGCATGCTGGCCGCAAAGCTTCATGCGCCCTTCCCTGGCAAGGCGGGGCTCAGTTGGCCAAGAGTGAGGGCGGCTGGCAAACACTTTCTGCCTCCAACCAGCCCTTTAACCCTCTGGATGAGGCTCCACAGGCCATGAGCCTGGAGCAAATCGAGCAGTTAAAGGCACAGTTTGTTGCAGCGGCACGGCGCGCCGACCGTCTCGGCTTCGATCTGATCGAATTGCACGGGGCGCATGGTTACCTGTTGCATCAGTTCCTTTCGCCACTGGCCAATCAGCGCACCGATCAATACGGCGGATGTCTGCAAAATCGTATGCGATTGTTGCTGGAAATTTTCAGCGAGGTGCGGGCGGTGTTCCCCGCCAACAAAGCGCTTGGCGTGCGGATCTCCGCCAGTGACTGGGTTGAAGGCGGCTGGAACGAACAGCAATCCGTTGAGCTGACCAGCGCTTTAAAGGAATTGGGCTGCGATTACATTCATATTTCCAGCGGCGGCCTGTCGCCGCAGCAAAAAATCCCGGTGGGGCCGAACTACCAGGTCCCCTTTGCCGAAACCATCAAACATAAAGTAGGGATACCAACCATCGCCGTGGGGTTGATCACCGAACCGGAACAGGCAGAAGCGATCGTCGCCACCGGTCAGGCCGATATGGTCGCGCTAGCGCGCGGTATTCTCTATAACCCCCGCTGGCCGTGGCACGCAGCTGCAAAGCTGGGGGCCCAAGTGCAGGCTCCGCCACAGTATTGGCGCTCAGAACCACACCGGGTGAAAGGATTGTTCAAAGATCATTAAAACGGCCTCAAGCGGGTGTTTAGCGCCCGCTTGACCATTCCGTAGCCCCCGAGAGGATCGTCCCCGCCAGCAACCCGATCCCCGCGACGGTTAACAAAGGGTTGTACTGCATATAGGCACCAAGACAGCCAAGTAACCCACCGATCACCAATAGCCCAGCGCTTAACCATGATGCCAACATAGTTACCTCCTGAATCAATAAACGAATAAAATACCGCCTGAGTTATAGGTCGACTCTTACTTCATTTGACCAAAAAAACAACAACCACACCTGATTTAGGCCTAAAAAGGGTGTTTTAATGCGGTGAGTTTTCCTGTTACATAAGAAAAATGTCACAATACGCTACTATAAACGGCAGAAAACCATCGCATAGACCGAGTCGTTCAAGCAACCCGTGGTCAGCAAAAAATTCTGATTGCGACCCAAAACACGACTTATGGCAACTCGACGTGTCTATGCATTTTATCTGTCATTACTGTTAAATGACTGCTTTTAAGCTGAGAACCCATGACGCAAGTTCCTTCTTTCAATCGATCTTTACTGCATCCGCGCTACTGGCTCACCTGGTTTGGCATCGCCTTACTCTACCTGCTGGTCCTGCTGCCATACCCAATTATTTATCGTTTGGGGACCGGATTGGGTCGCTTTTCAATGCGTTTCCTGAAACGCCGGCGAGCGATAACTGAGCGTAACCTGGAGCTGTGCTTTCCGGATATGCCGAGAGCCGAACGTGATGCGTTGATCGCCAAGAACTTCGAATCCGTGGGGATGGGGCTGTTTGAAACCGGCATGGCCTGGTTCTGGCCCAACTGGCGTATCGAGCGCTGGTTCAGCGTCAGCGGCCTGGAGCACATTCAAAAGGCACGGGACAATCATCAAGGGGTGCTGCTGATTGGCCTGCACTTCCTGACGCTGGAGTTGGGGGCTCGTATCTTTGGCATCCACAATCCGGGTATCGGCGTCTACCGTCCACACGATAACAAGCTGATGGACTGGCTACAGACCTGGGGCCGTATGCGCTCGAACAAATCCATGCTGGATCGTAAAGACGTCAAAGGGATGATCCGCGCCCTGAAACAGGGTGAGATCATCTGGTACGCACCGGATCATGACTACGGCCCGCGCAGCAGCGTGTTTGCCCCGCTGTTTGCAGTGGAAAAAGCAGCGACCACCACCGGCAGCTATGTGTTGATACGCATGGGGAAACCGGCGATCATTCCCTTTACGCCACGCCGCCTGCCTGAAGGTAAAGGGTACGAACTCATCATGCAGCCAGCAGTGGAAAATTTCCCGCTGGATAACGAAGTCGAGGCTGCAGCCTTTATGAACAAGGTGGTAGAAAAAGAGATCCTGATGGCGCCGGATCAATATATGTGGCTACACCGCCGCTTCAAGACCCGCCCAGAAGGTGAGCCTTCTCTCTATTAATCGCTACGGGCCGAGATGGCCCGCATGATATTGTCGCTTTCCCAGCAACAGGAGCTTCTATGTATATCGTCAGCCTGACCTACCACCGCCCGATTGAAGAAGTAGAAAGCCATCTTGAAGGGCATATCGCCTGGTTGAAGCACCATTTTCAAGCAGGCAGCTTTATTGCCTCTGGCCGTAAGAACCCACGTACTGGCGGCGTGATCCTGGCAAAAGACATGGAGCGCTCCAAGCTGGATGCCATCCTGGCAGAAGATCCCTTCGTCGCCGTGGCCAATTATGAGGTGACAAACGTCGCTCTCACCACTACCAGCGCCGGATTCGAAGCCTTGGCCGGCGCCTGAAACCCTCGTTCCCGCGTTGTCCTACGCGGGAATAGTTGTCATTCTCCGTTTTAAAACTTTATTTCATTTTCACGCAAAATCACACAGCTGCTCAATTGATAACCTGCGTTATTAGGCGCATACTTACCAAGCTAACTTTTTTTGCCTTGCGCAATCGCCAGGCATCTCTTCTCCCGCACGGAAACCTATGGCCCCGGCAGCAGAACCTATCAATTGGCAACGTAACCTGTTCATTACCTGGCTGGGCTGCTTTCTGACCGGTGCGGCCTTTAGCCTGATCATGCCGTTCCTGCCGCTGTACGTTGAAGCTCTTGGCGTTACCGGCCATCAGTCGCTGAATATGTGGTCCGGATTGGTATTCAGCATCACCTTCCTGTTCTCCGCTATTGCCTCACCGTTCTGGGGCAGTCTGGCCGATCGCCGTGGGCGTAAGCTGATGTTGCTGCGTTCTGCGCTGGGAATGGGCATTGTGATGGTGCTGATGGGCATGGCGCAGAACATCTGGCAGTTTCTGGCACTGCGCGCTGTGCTGGGGCTGCTTGGCGGCTTTATTCCCAACGCCAATGCGCTGATTGCTACCCAGGTGCCGCGCCATCGCAGCGGCTGGGCGCTGGGCACTCTATCGACCGGCGGCGTCAGTGGCGCCCTGATTGGCCCATTGATTGGCGGTTTGCTGGCTGACCAATATGGCCTGCGCCCCGTGTTCTTCATCACTGCCACGGTACTGTTTATCTGCTTCCTGCTGACGCTGTTCTGCGTGCGGGAACAATTCACTCCGGTGCAGAAAAAAGACATGCTGCATGCGCGCCAGGTGTTTGCCTCGCTCAAAAGCCCCAAGCTGATCCTCAGCCTGTTTGTTACCACCATGATTATCCAGATCGCCACTGGCTCGATTGCCCCAATCCTCACGCTTTACGTGCGTGAACTAGCGGGCAACATCAGTAATCTGGCGTTTGTCAGCGGTTTGATCGCCTCGGTACCCGGCGTTGCCGCCTTGATGAGTGCGCCACGGCTGGGCAAACTGGGCGACAGGATCGGCCCAGAGCGGATCCTGGTGTTTATGCTGGTGATTTCCGTGCTGTTGCTGATCCCGATGGCCTTTGTCCAGACACCGTGGCAACTCGGCGTATTGCGCTTCCTGCTCGGCGCTGCCGATGGCGCACTGTTGCCTGCTGTGCAAACCTTACTCATCTACAACTGTACCAATCAGGTTGCCGGGCGAATATTCAGCTATAACCAATCTTTCCGGGATATCGGCAACGTTAGCGGCCCACTGCTCGGCGCTGCCGTTTCTGCCAGCTATGGATTCCGCGCGGTATTCTGCATGACAGCGCTGGTGGTGCTATTTAACGCGTTCTATTCCTGGTGGTGTCTGCAGCGGCGGCCAGCCAGAACGCGTGAAGACACGTTGCAAGAAGAGTAATAGCGCTATTTATCGCCAGTTGTTCTGATAAATATTACCCAAGCCCCGTTTCCCTTACTTTTATTATTGTTACCATCCCGCTTCACCCCTGCCCCAACCACTAAGAATAATATTATTAACACCTTGTTTTTAGACAAAAAAATCACAATCAGAGCAATAAACCACCTGTCAATGAAAATAACGCCATAGCCAACATAAAAACTAATAAAGTAGATGTTTGTCGACTTTTCGTCTAAAAAATGGGATACAGGTACTAGACAAAACCACCATTCAGTTATCAAATGGTTAAATAATATCACGCCAGAAGTAACATTCTGACCAAGTGAATAAAATAGCCTGCAGGGTTTTCAAGCTTAATAGGCCTGCGGCTGAGGTTTTGTCAGGTAATCCGCATCAGCGGGATTACCTCACTTACAGACACAGACATACCACAGTATCTGCTGCCAGCGCGCAGCACATTATATTGGGAATATTTTATGCAATCCTCTGTTAATCAGAAAGAAAGCCGGACGTTCCTCGGCCATCCATATCCTCTCGGCTCGCTGTTCTTCACTGAAATGTGGGAGCGCTTCTCATTTTATGGCATTCGTCCGTTACTGATCCTGTTTATGGCCGCCACGGTTTATGACGGCGGGATGGGTTTGGCGCGCGAAAACGCCTCGGCGATCGTCGGTATCTTTGCTGGCAGTATGTACCTGGCGGCACTGCCGGGTGGCTGGTTAGCCGATAACTGGCTCGGCCAGCAAAAAGCCGTTTGGTACGGTTCGATTCTGATCGCTTTGGGCCACCTGTCGATTGCCCTGTCCGCTATTATGGGCAACGACCTGTTCTTCGTCGGCCTGATGTTTATCGTGCTCGGTTCCGGCCTGTTCAAAACCTGTATCTCGGTGATGGTCGGTACCCTGTACAAGAAAGGCGATGCGCGCCGTGACGGTGGCTTCTCGCTGTTCTATATGGGCATCAACATGGGCTCCTTTATCGCCCCGCTGATTTCCGGCTGGCTGATCCGCTCACACGGTTGGCACTGGGGCTTCGGCATCGGTGGTATCGGGATGTTGGTGGCCTTGGTGATTTTCAGGGTGTTCGCCGTACCGGCCATGAAGCGCTATGACAGCGAAGTGGGCCTGGACTCAACCTGGAATAGCCCGGTTGCCAAGAAAAATGGCGTGGGTGCCTGGCTGATTGCGCTGGCCGTAGGCGTTGCCGCGATCGTGGTTATGATCTCACAAGGCATCATCGTGATTAACCCGGTCGCCGTTGCCAGTATGCTGGTTTACGTCATCGCCGCCTCGGTCACGCTGTACTTTATCTACCTGTTCTTCTTTGCCGGCCTGAGCCGCAAAGAACGTGCGCGTCTGCTGGTCTGTTTTATCCTGCTGATATCTGCCGCCTTCTTCTGGTCGGCCTTCGAACAGAAACCGACCTCGTTCAACCTGTTTGCTAACGATTACACCAACCGCATGATCGGCGACTTCGAGATCCCGGCGGTATGGTTCCAATCGATTAATGCACTGTTCATTATCCTGTTGGCGCCAATCTTCAGTTGGGCCTGGCCAGCTCTGGCCCGTAACAAAATCCGCCTGAGCAGCATCACCAAATTCGTGATTGGTATTCTGTTTGCCGCCGCAGGCTTTGGCCTGATGATGCTGGCCGCGCAACAAGTGTTGGGCAATGGCGGCGCTGGTGTGTCACCGATGTGGCTGGTGGGCAGTATCCTGATGCTGACGCTGGGTGAGCTTTGCCTGAGCCCGATTGGCCTGGCGACCATGACGCTTCTGGCACCGGATAGAATGCGTGGCCAGATGATGGGCCTGTGGTTCTGTGCCAGCGCGCTGGGCAACCTGGCCGCGGGCTTGATCGGTGGCCACGTGAAAGCGGATCAGTTGGACATGCTGCCAACCCTGTTCGCCCGCTGCTCTATTGCGCTGGTGATCTGTGCCGCCGTGCTTATCCTGCTGATCGTCCCGATCCGCCGCATGCTGGAAAATACCCAGGGCAAAAGCGGTGACAAACCGGTCACGCATGCCTGATAGACACTAAGTTATCAGCCTTTAGCCAGCGCAAAGCGCTGGCTTTTTTATGCCTGCCAGGCACGTGCTTGCAACACCACGCGATAACCATCCAAATCTTCAAACGTTTGCCCATGCACATCCCAATAAGGGTTGTAGGCCTGCACTCGTTCAAAACCACTGGCTAGCATCCGATCGCACCCTCTCTGCCAACTTGCAACCTCCGGCACATAAAATACCAACAGGTTGTCCTGTGTCGGTGCGCGCCCAACCAGTACACCACGGTGATGAGTGAACTCCAAATGATAGGCATGGTGCGGATGGCCAAGCATAATGCCATCGAACCCCTGGTGATCTGCAAACTGACCCAGTTGTTCAAACCCCAGGCCCTGGCAATACATGTTGGCAATCGCGGCCAAATGATCGGTGGGCCGGGCGATCCGTAATACCGCGTTGGCAAGATCCATATTTCCTCCCGTTGGCAAACAGCTAGCCTAAGCCGTTTCATGGCAAAACGGCGTACAGGAAATGCGCTTTGCGGTAGCGGCAAGACATGGCATGCTGCAACAGACACGTCATCAGGATCCAGAGGAGAAACAATGCTGTTTAACGTCGATTTTCTCCCAGAGAATCAGTCTATCGTGCCATTTTCAAAGGACTATCAGGATGGTGATAGCGAACCGGATCACTGCCACAACTGCGCCCAACTGATCCATGGCCTTAGCGGCGTGGTACAGGTGAATACGCGCGTAGGCAGTTGGGTGGTTCCGCCAGGTCGTGGCGTCTGGTTACCGGCCAAAGTAGAACATAACCTGCGTTTTAGCGGGAGCGTGGCGGCACGCACGCTGTTCGTCGATCCCCTGGCCCGTGCAGATTTGCCTGCTCAGTGCCAGGTTGTGCAGATTTCTCCCTTATTGCGTGAACTGATTATCAGCGCGATGGATATTCAGCCCGGTTATCGACCCGGCGGACGCGAAGAGCGTATTATGGAACTGATCCTCGATGAGTTGCGTATGTTACCGATCCTGCCCTTACACCTTCCCGAGCCACGCGATGGCGTCTTATTGGCCCTGTGCCAGCACATTCAGCAATCTTTGGCGCAGCCTTGGGAGTTGGAGTTGGCGGCGCAGCACATCAACGTCAGTGGCCGTACGCTTTCCCGTCGCTTCCAACGTGAGACTGGCCTGCGCTTTAGCGACTGGGTGCGTCGTGCCCGCCTGCTGGCGGCGCTCAACGCCCTGGCTGCCGGAAGATCGGTGCTGGAGGTGGCTTTGGATCTGGGCTATGACAGCCCCAGCGCGTTTAGCGCCATGTTCCGCCGCCTGCTTGGCGTTTCCCCCAGCACCTATTTTGCCCAGGCTCAGCCAGCGATCACGGCAAACAGCGGCCAGCCACGTTGAACAGAGCCTGGAGCGAGGCACTGGCCGAGTCGGCGTCAATCCCTACGCCGTAAATTGCCTCCCCCCTTGCTGGGGTACAACGGATATAGGTTACTGCCCGGCTATGGCTCTGATGTCCCAGGGTGTGTTCATGGTAATCGTCGATAGCCAGCACCAGGCCAAAGCGCTGGCATAACGCATCTACCGCGCTGGACAACAGCCCATTACCGCTGCCTTGCAACTGCATGGGTTCCCCCGCCAGAGCCACCTGCGCCGTGAAGCTGTAAGCCGCCCCACCCTGGCTTTGCGTTTGATAGCTGAGCAGCTGTAAGCGCGGCTGTTCCACCAATCCGTAGCTGTTGCGGAACAGCCGCCAGATTTCCGCCACCGTCATCTCCTTGCCGCTTTCATCCGTGGCCTGTTGCACCACTTTGCTGAAATCGATCTGCAAGCCACGTGGCAAGCGCAATCCATGATTCTGCTCCAGCAACCACGCGGCACCGCTTTTGCCAGACTGGCTGTTAACGCGGATCACCGCCTCATAGCTGCACCCCACGTCCGCCGGATCGAGCGGCAGATAAGGCACTTGCCATAACCCATCTTCACGCTGCTGTTGGGCGGCAAAGCCTTTCTTGATGGCGTCCTGGTGCGAGCCCGAGAACGCGGTAAACACCAACTCACCGGCATAAGGATGGCGCGGATGTACCGGTAACTGGTTGCACTGCTCCACCACTTCAACCACTTCCTTCAACCGGCTGAAGTCCAACCCTGGCGCGATGCCCTGGGTGTACAAATTGAGCGCTAACGTCACCAGATCGACATTGCCCGTGCGTTCGCCGTTGCCAAACAGGCAGCCTTCCACTCGGTCAGCCCCCGCCAGCATGGCCAACTCGGCGCAAGCGACACCGGTACCGCGATCGTTATGCGGATGCACGCTGATGGTCACCTGCTGCCGCTGGCTGAAGTGGCGACAGAACCATTCGATCTGGTCGGCATAAATGTTCGGGGTACTCATCTCCACGGTGGCCGGCAGATTGATGATCATGGGCCGCTGGCGTTCAGGTTGCCACACGTCCGCCACCGCCTCACAGATTTGCAGGGCAAACTCCAGCTCGGTAAAGCAGAAAGTCTCCGGCGAATACTCGAAGCACCAGTCAGTTTCCGGATGCCGATCGCACCATTGGCGGATACGGCGTGCGCCATTCACCGCCAGCGCCACGGTAGAGGCCTTGTCCTGCTTGAAAACGATATCGCGAAACATCGGTGCGGTGGCGTTATACAGATGCACGATGGCACGTGGAGCCCCTTGTAACGACTCCATCGTGCGATCGATCAGATCGTCGCGCGATGGAGTCAGCACCTGGATTGAGACGTCATCCGGGATCAGCTGTTGCTCGATCAAGTGACGCACAAAGTCAAAATCGGTTTGCGATGCGGAAGGAAAAGCCACCTCGATTTCCTTAAACCCGCAGGCCAGTAACAGTTGGTAGAACTGTAGCTTGCGAGCGTTATCCATCGGCTCGGCCAACGCCTGATTGCCATCACGCAGATCGCTGGAACACCAGCGCGGTGCCTGCTGCTGGGTACGCCCCGGCCACTGACGATCGGGTAAATCGATGGCCGGGAACGGCCGGTACTTGCTTGCTGGGTTGGCTAACATCCTGATTCTCCTACAGACCAAAGGGTGTAGCCATTATTTCCTGCCCGTAGCCAGGCGTCTCCCGGCTGATGGACAATCATCGTCGCAAAACGGACAACAAAAAATTTGCATCCTGCGACGATGCGACAACAATTAATGCTGATGTTCCCCAAGATGATTGAAAAAGGAGATGAGCATGAGCCTGTATGCCACGCTGGAAGAAGCGATCGAAGCCGCTCGCGAAGAGTTTATCGAAACGGCGGAAGGTGGCGATGATGATGAGCCGCCGGTACCCCAACAGTTTAACCTGCAGAAATACATCATGCTGGATGGCGATACGATGTGGCAGGCCGAGTTTTTCGAAGAGGAAGGTGAGTCTGTCGAATGCATGACGATGCGCAGCGGTGCTGCCGCCCAGGCCATTTTTGACGGTGACTACGACGAGATTGAGATCCGCGCCGAGTGGATCAACGAAAATACGCTGCATGAGTGGGAGGAAGGGGATTTTCAGCTCGATCCTCCGCTGGATACTGAAGAAGGCCAGAGCGCTGCCGACGAATGGGATGAACGTTGAGCCAGTTGGGTGGGCGCCTGGTCGCCCACCCTCGCCTTGACGCCCCTGGCTACGCATTACATGCTACTACATTCTCCCCCTTGACACAGGCAGGTATCATGCTCATCAGGCAAGCGGTTCCCAGTGATTATCCCGCAATTCTGGCGCTACAGGCGCAAAATACTCCAGAGCAACTTAGCCCCCAGCAGCGACAACAGGGCTTTATCGTCTCGCAAATGAACGAAAAGCAGCTGGCAAGTATCAATAACGGCTTGGGTATTTTGATCGCTATCGAAGAAGAACAGTTGGCTGGTTTTGTCTGCCTGATGGCAACCAACGCCCAACCCCGACCGCCCGTAGTGGATGCCATGCTGCACACGTTGGCCACACAGCGGTTTCAAAACCAGGCATTGGATCAACAACGGGTATTTCTGTACGGCCCGGTATGCCTGAGTGCCGATTGGCGGGGAAAAGGCGTGCTACGCCAGTTGTTTACAGCGGTGAAAGCGCGAACTCAGCAGGATTTTGACGTTGGCGCGCTGTTTGTTAATGAGGATAACCCGCACTCGCTGGCCGCCCATGTCGCTGGCCTGGGAATGACGGCGTTGACCACTTTCGATTGCAATAACCAAAGCTATCAGCTGGTGGTCTTCGCTACTAATGGATAATAAATATCCTCCGGCATTGCCGGAGGTTTTTCATATGCGCCTCTAAGGCTCTCTTGCCAGCCGCGCCCTAACAGGCGCATCGCGATCTGACATTTGCATCTATGGATTACTTACGGCCCGTAAACGGGCTACCTGGATACGGGATCAACAACTGCTCATCCATCTTATCCTCTTCCAATTGGTGCTTTATGTATTCTTGTATTCTGGCAGTATTTTTACCAACCGTATTAACATAATACCCCCGGCACCAAAACTCCCTAGTAGGCACCCTAACCAGTACGCGGACATGAACGGCAAATTACATCTATAAGAGACTTTCCGACTTCAACAGAGGTCGGAAAGAACGATCCCGTTGTGGCAGAGAACGGAAAGTGTAATCTCGACACCGTGAAAGCGGAACGCATCTACTCGATCACCAAGTAGCTTGAGATCCACTCTGAGTCGTGCCCACGACAAGAATTGAAATCATAGATGGTTCAAACAAGGAACCCCAGACTGGAAAAGAGTGAAAAATTATCTATACTCGATAGAGTAAAATCATCTCAACAACCAAACCGACATAAGGAACGAGGCGATGTAATTGACATCACAGGGAGGGGAACAATTCAATTCATCGTCTTAATGGTCTTGAGGTGACTATGTTTTTGATATTATTACGATCATTGACTAATTATAGTTGGTTGAGAATACTCGTATTGGCACTGATTTGTAGTTCCGTAGGTTCTGGATTGACTTTTATCATGGTTTTTGGCGAGTTGGCCAGATTGAACGCAGAACCGTCTTCCTTTGCCTTGGCATTTATTCTGTCCACATCCCCCGGTTTTTTGGGAAGTATTGCAGGAAAGTATCTGCTTGCACGTATTGAAGCAAAGTATTGCTTCATGATCGCTGAATGCATCGGCGTACTGGGTTTGATTATTCCCTGGTACGGGTTAACTCATGGTTCTGTTACCATCCTGCAACTTTCTGGTGTTGCCTCATCGGTATCAGCAGGGATCACCATTCCTGCCATTAATCATTATACCAAAGCTAAACTTGCGCCAGAAGATATTGGTGCTGGTGCAGTTATCGACACGTTGGTATTTGCTTGCCAGGTTTTATTTGGTATTGGTATTGGCACATTCCTTTATGGTACCGTTCAGAGTAACACCTACTTGTTAGCTAATCTGCTCAGCTACATTATCGCCATCATATTTATACTCTCACTGCCAACGCTGGTGAGTCATGTCGAACAGAATGTATACGCTCAAGGATTGCCTAAAAGCTTGTCACCGAAACAACGTGCCAGCCTCTATTTATTGCCGGCACTGGCAATAACCGGAGCGCCAGCAATGTCGCTCCTGCCGACATTGGTCAACAATGAAAGTGAGCATAATAAAACACTTCTTTTCCTATTATTCGCACGCAGTCTTGGACAGCTTCTTGGGCCATTTCTGGTCAAGGAAGAACGTTACAAAAATCAGTCTCCATTATTTATCATTGCGTGTATGACGGCATTTGTTGTGTTTTATTTATTCGTTCCTCTGACACCATTCCTGAGTATCTCATTAATACTTGTTTTTTCTGCTCATGTTTTTTCAAATATCATCTATAGCCTTGGCTGGTATAGTTTATTGACGAACTTTGACACCGCACAGGTCGCAGCAGCCTCTGCCAATAGCTACAGAAAGCAGATTATTGTCGGTGCAGTGATCAGCATGATGGCAGGTATACTGGCTGACAGAGTAGGCAGCACTTTGGCACTTGTTATTTGTTCAATTACAGGGTTAGTACTCTCTACTTTACTCATTTTGTATGTAAAACGTCAGTCTTAATTTCCTAAAAGAGCCGGCATTGATTGCCGGCCTTGGCTTCAGCACTTATGAAAAAAACCGGCAACGGAACAACGCATATTATCCCCGGCACTGACATCAACCTTCTTGATGCAATGGGAATAGTTTGGCTTTATGATCACAAGGCGATTGGGTTTAGGGTAAATAAAGGTTCCGACGCCAGATTCATTAATACTTCGCTCACGGATAGTCCAACCAAACTCCGGTCCAACAGCCCCTCCTGTTATACCTGACATGCGTAGAACTTCTTCAGATGCATTGTAGGTTTGTTCAGACAAACCCGCACTGGAATCAACCGGCGTGTTGATGACACAAAGCTCCCCTCCCCAATTAGGCCGCCATTCAGGATGCGCATAAAATATGTATGCACCTTTATATTGTGCATCATCCTCATGCCAGCCCAGTCCGCTACCTGCGGGATACAGGAACGTTGTGAGTGAAAACGCATTCCAGTCTTCCCCTAGGAAATTACGTATTTGTGAGATTATAATGTTGATCTTTTTACTTAAAATATCAATACCTGCAGTAATGACATTGTCATCCACCATGGTTTTTTCTGTCAGCAATGAGTAAAAATAGCTAACACTCACCAACGGTTCGCCGTCGGTCATCCTCCATGATTTTGACCATCCCTGAGAATGGACGAGATAATAACTCTCAAATTGCATATATAGCTGTAGGGCAAAGAGTTCATCTCTGCTCAAAAAATCATCAAAAATTAGATAACCTTCCCCTTCAACGGTATTACTCATAATGGTTTCTCCGAATTGAAATGTTTATCCGTCTCACTTTCTGATTTCCATTCTTCGATGAGTGATTTCCATGGAGGTAAGAAGGCGTCTTTAACGCTATATAAACGTGCGGCTAGATTAACTCGCATCATTATTGCAGAGTCTAATGCCTCATTTATCCATGTTGTTCCTTCAGGCCGATACTCGTCTGAAAGATATTGTGCTACTTTACGACGATACTTAACAATTTCCCCGTAAACATAACAAGCATTGAAAGCCTGGGTATAACTAAAAGTTCGATCTTGCCGTTGAGGAAAATCGATAATCGACTCCCCAATAGTTCCCAGACAATATTGATCACCATGAAATGCGTTGAAAGTATGTACTTGATGATGTAGTGCTTCGTGATAAAGATTTTCGACGAACCCAATGAATCCATATTCTCTTGGAAGCCGATGGTACGGAGGAACAAAAAAGAGTGTAGCATCAGAGATGAAGGTAACATGTGGCAGTTCGTAAAATGAAGCACTTCCATTATTGCTGTTTTCATTCTTAGGGATCAACCATACTAAGGTTGAAATAAAATCGGCGATGAATACCATTTCATTTTCATATAACGAAGAAAATTTGCTCATGCCTTCATTGAGGAATGCCAATCGATTATCACATACTGGTATGCTGCCGACATCAGAAATCCCCATCCGCAATGCCATTGCCTCTCCTGCTTCCGCATTTGCCCAGTGAAATGACCAATTTCCTAAGCTAATCTTTGAGACGTGTTGTCGGGATAATGTAAAACTACATGTATCGCGCATGGCCTGATCGCGGACTTGTGCACAAACAGGAGGCCACTTTTCTTTGATATCGTTGTGAAAGGTCGATTCCTCGCAGCATGCGTAGTAATCATTGAGCATATCGGTTCCACTATAGGAAAGTATTGACATTTCCCCCTCCCGCTAATAAGCATTGATTTCTTTCAAAAATTCAAAGTTTACCCGCTCTTTGCTAGGTAAAGAACTTGGGATAAAAAGCGTATGGCGGTAGGTAACTTTTGAAAGTAATGTCTCGATATCAGAAAGCTCACCTTGTAACTTATCCGCACATTGTCCATTTTTAGTTGAGGCGCTCAACAAGAAAAGCGGAGTATTAGCGGGATAATGCTTTAGTAGCTTCGACTTCAAATACTTGACTTTATTTGAGGCCTGAGGTGATGAGTAATCCGTATTGGCATTCCCAATAGAGCATACATGGTAAATAAAATAATTGACACAGGGATCCATTGCATAATCATAGATAATCAACCGATTAACATCGAGTATACTGCCTCCTTCTTCCAGCGGATCAATACCAATATCATTGATCATCGCGTCGAAACTTGAAATACCAGGATAACAATGAAAAGTAAAAGTCCCATCCTGAGATAATTTCTGTAGTAATTGAACGATCGTCACGCCGATTCTGGGGTGGCCTGGGACGATAAGGGCGACATGTTTACACTCAGTAAGCACATTTTTGATATGCTGAATAATTCTGGTGTAATTATTAATATCAACTCCACCATCTTCATATAAATATGAGAGGTCCTCATGGAGTATTTCATGCTGGGAAAGATATTCTTTTAGACCCGCAATGTCTCCGATCCAGAGAACCCGATCCACACTCTGAATGACGGAAAAACCTTCGGTGGTAATTTGATTGACACCTAACATGCCACTGCCGATGACAGAGATTATGTTCATTAAAATTCCTTTTAAAAATGCCTCAATACGAGATTGAGGCATGGAATATTTAACTAGAAACCACCGATGACCTTAGCCAGGTTCATAGGGGCAGCCGCCTGCAACCGTGGATGCAAGGCCTTGGTGGAATCAAAATCACCAATCACCTTAGCCAGGTTCATGGGTGCGGCCGCTTGCAAGCGCGGGTGTAGTGACTTTGTCGAGTCAAATCCGCCAATGACCTTAGCGAGATTCATCGGTGCTACAGCTTGCAAACGTGGGTGCATTTTTACGTTAACTTTTTCCATGAATATAACCTTATTTTCTAATGAGTTAATGAAATTTGTTTTTCAAATCCAACTTTTCAGAATTACTGGTATTTCATTCATTAAAAGTGACTTACTAGCGTCTATGCATCAGTAACCTTGCAAATACTACGGCATAGACAAGATACAGTTATAGTGTATTTTTTGATCAAATCAATAACAATTCATAAACTTTTTTGACGTAAAAAGTTACGGGTAAGGTCTGGAACTCGGTCGCATAAAGGCGTTGCTGGACACGCCATTTATACATCTATCTAGCTGATATAATTGCTAAATATTTTTTATTGTTATATCGAATTTGGCATTAGAATTTTGGGGATATGAGGGCTAGTGCTACGTGTTCATTTTTTGATACTGCTCACAAATTTATAAACTAGCATGCTTATTAAAATGGAATGGGAAATAGCCAAAAAGGAAACCAATACCCTGCAAACAAAGTTGCTTGAACAGGCACGTCAGGAACAGAGATTGTGGCCTCGAAGATGTGAGTAGAGGTTTCCGCTTTTGACAGAGAACGGAAAGGGGGATTCACCACATCGTGAGGAAGGATCTCACCTGGCCGTCTCCCCCAGCCAACCAACCGAGATCTGCCGTTTACGTCCATTTCCGAGAAATACAGAGAGCGGAAAGGACGATCGTGGAACCAAGAAAGCAGATCGCACCAACGGTTGCCCGCACAGAAAACAGGCGTCGCCATTGCAAACGGAGTAATATGACACGAAAGAGGATGAGCCTAGAAACAGAGGGTTCGTGTTCACCAGGCCAACTGAGAATTGCGGAGCGTGATGATGATAAAGGACAAGCACACCCTAACTCCCAAATACCTGCTGATCAATTATGCACTTGCTATGTTGCTTTATGCCATTCTATTAGGGGGAGCCATCTATGAAAAATGATCTTGGGGAATACGGGGGATTATTATGTCATTGCACTGCCCCTCAGCTTACTCTTATTTCCCTTCTCTCGTTTCTGTGTTGAAAAAATTACCTTGATGTTTATTCTGGACTACCGGTTTTTTCCAGGAAACTGTCGGTAAAAACGGTCTGTGGGCGATCTTTTACATATTCTTTTTTGCCGTTGCCATTCCATTAGGGGGGGCCTATCTGATTTACCAAGTCTTTAATAAATATCCTCCGGCATTGCCGGAGGTTTTTCATATGCGCCTCTAAGGCTCTCTTGCCAGCCATGCCCTAACAGGCGCATCGCGATCTGACATTTGCATCTATGGATTACTTACGGCCCGTAAACGGGCTAACTGGATACAGGATCAACAACTGCTCATCCATCTTATCCTCTTCCAATTGGTGCTTTATGTATTCTTGTATTCTGGCTGTATTTTTACCAACCGTATCAACATAATACCCTCAGCACCAAAACTCCCTGTTACGGTATTTGAACTTCATGCTCATAAAGCATCAGGCTACTCTTTCCCTTCAGGTATCCCATAAAACCCGACACACTCATCTTCGGTGGGATTTCCAGAAGCATATGGATGTGATCCACACAGCATTCTGCTTCTAGAATATTCACACTTTTCCATTCGCACAGCTTTCTTAAGATGCTGCCAATCGCTTTACGTTTTTCCACGTAGAGCACCTGTCTTCGGTACTTCGGCGCAAAAACTATGTGATATTTTCAGTTCCATCGCGTGTGAGCTAAGCTCTTTTCGTCCCTCATAGGGACCCCCTTTTGGTTTCTTGTTGAACGTTTGCAGTTGCCAGACCGTAAACTGTTTTAACAAATCAAAAGGGGTTTCTATAACTGGCTCAAAGCTGAAAGCTTTACGGAACCCCCAGCCTAGCTGGAGGTTTTCTGTGCACAAAAAAAGGGGAACACGCAGTGCGCATTCCCCTTTAATTAATACTAACCGTCAGCGTTGGCCGACGGGGTGAGCCAGTTTATTATGCGGTAATTGCCGATAATGTTCGCGCCAAACCTCGCCCTGCGGCAGCAGCCAAATGCGCTGATGCAGGCGTGACAACGCCACCGGATCGCTTAACAGCTCAAGGCGTTTGGCTTTTGCCAACTTCTCTGGCCCTACTTCCAGCGCCTCGTTCACCCGCTCTTCCCGCGTCCGATCGATAATGGCGCGCAGATGGTGACGAGCCGTTGCCAGCGCGGCAGCCAAGGCGTTGTAGGACGGGTCCACCGCAGCATGCATAAAGCCGTTGCGCAAGGCACGCTGGCGATTAAGCTGCAGATAGGTGTCTGTGGCAACCAGCTCACGCGGCGGATCGTACTCTTCCGGGATCAGGAACAGCTTGGCTCGCTTGCTCTTGAGACCGAGCGTAGCGCGGCTCGACAGCGCCGAAACAAACGGTGACAGGATCAGCGAGAAGACGATCGGTGACAGCCACCACAGGAAGTTCAGATCCAGCAATGCCATGCCACCGCCCCAAACCAGCCCCAGCAGCATTTGCGAACCGTGACGCTTGAAGGCTTCGCCCCAAGGGGTGTCATCATCATCACGCTGCGGCGAGTTCCACACCACTTCCCAGCCCAGGAACGCGCTGACCACAAACACGGTATGGAACAGCATGCGCACCGGCGCCAACAGCACTGAGAACATCACTTCCATCAGCATGGAAATCAGCAGCCGGATCGGCCCGCCGTACTGCTTCGAGCCTTTTGCCCAGACCAGCACGATGCTCAGCAACTTCGGTAAGAACAGCAGCACCATGGTGGTGGAGAACAGCGCAATCGCCAGTTCTGGCTTCCACTGTGGCCACACCGGGAACAACTGCCGGGGTTGCAGGAAGTATTGCGGTTCCACCAGCGTATGCACTATCTGCAACGCGGTGGACAGCGCCAGGAACATAAACCACAACGGTGCCGACAGGTAGGACATTACCCCAGTCAGGAACACCGCGCGGTGTACCGGATGCATGCCTTTTACCAGGAACAGGCGGAAGTTCATCAGGTTGCCATGACACCAGCGGCGGTCGCGTTTCAGCTCGTCCAGCAGGTTAGGCGGTAACTCTTCATAACTGCCCGGCAGATCGTAGGCGATCCACACGCCCCAGCCAGCCCGACGCATCAATGCGGCTTCCACAAAGTCATGGGAGAGGATGGAACCGGCAAACGAACCTTCACCCGGCAACGGTGCCAACGCACAGTGCTCGATGAAGGGTTTCACCCGGATGATGGCGTTATGGCCCCAGTAATGGGATTCGCCCAACTGCCAGAAGTGCAGACCAGCGGTGAACAACGGGCCATAGAGGCGCGTGGCGAACTGCTGCACACGGGCATACAGCGTATCCATGCCTGAGGCTTTTGGCGCAGACTGGATGATACCGGCGTTCGGGTTGGCTTCCATCAAGCGCACCAGGCCGGTGAGGCACTCGCCGCTCATCACACTGTCCGCGTCCAGGATCACCATGTAGCTGTACTCACCGCCCCAACGACGGCAGAAGTCGTCGATGTTGCCGCTCTTGCGTTTCACACGACGGCGGCGACGGCGGTAGAAGATACGGCCGTGGCCCTCAACATCGCGGCACAACTCCATCCAGGCTTTCTGTTCGGCGACGCAGATATCGGGATCGTAACTGTCGCTCAGCACATAGATATCGAAATGCTCGAGCTGACCCGTCGCCTTCACCGACTCATAGGTTGCCCGTAACCCGGCAAATACCCGTTCGACGTCTTCGTTACAGATCGGCATGATCAACGCGGTACGGTGCGCTGGATCGATCGGCTCATCACCTTTGATAGTCGAAGAGATGCTGTATTTATCTTTGCCAATCAGCAGTTGCAGGAACCCCATCAGCGCCGTCCAGAAACCGGCAGAGACCCAGCAGAACAGAATGGCAAACAGGATCAGAATACCGGTCTGCAAAAGATAAGGTAATATTTGCAACATCGACTGCATCAGATCCTGATCGAACATGGCGATAGGATCGATCAGCGCCCAGCCCTGATAAGGCAGGATGGTTTTCATGTACCAGGTGGCGATACCGGTTTGCACCAACATCAGGATCAACAGTACATAACGGCGCATTGAACCGACAATACGCCAGCGGTTTTCCGCCTCGGCTTCTTCTTTGCTGGCATGACGATTGTGCGTCTTACGGCCCAGCAGAGTATCCCAGAAACGCCCCACCGGGTTGGTGCGCCAGGCTTCAGGGAACATGGTGGTCCGTTTTACCGGCGGCGTGGCTTTCAGGATGGTGCGCCCTTCCGGGTCACAATCAAAATCGTCGTCATCGACAGCATCCGGCCAAGCCTGGCTGATGCGCGCCTTGACCGAGGCCAGGGCAATGTCATCGGCAGGCAGCGACGCCACATTGACATCAGAAGCTCCCATCTGACGATGCAAAGCCTCCAGTGCCGGGGTATCACCCGCCATCACTTGTTGTTTGAGCACCCCTGACCGCTCATCGGTCAGGGGCATTGCCGCAAGATATTCCTGGGCAGTTTCAGTAAACTTATTCATTGGCAGGTAGCTGATAGCTCCAGGTTTCCGTCAAGGTCTTGTCACCGTTGACCAACGCAGCACGCATTTCTACCGGCTGTTTCTCATCTTTCACTTTCAGACGCACCGTCAAACGCCAGCCTTTGGTGACCGGATTATAGCGAACGCTGTTTTCCACCATTTCGCCGTTGTCACCAATGCTGATCTGAGAAGCCACCGGCGTATCGGCATCCAGCGCTTTCAGTGCCGGGCCGACGAAGTCAACCAGGAACGCCACGCTGCCGTCCGGCTCACGGATCAGGTTTGACTGCTTCACATCACCGGTTGAACGCATGGTTTTACCCACGTAGCCGATATCCTGCGAATGCAGCTTCTCTTCGTCGCGGGTGAAGTACAGGCGGTAGTTCAAGGCCAACGGCGTTTTTGCATCAGGCAACACGTCCGGCGTCCAGAACGCCACGATGTTATCGTTGGTTTCATCCGCAGTTGGGATCTCTACCAGCTCAACCTTGCCCTTGCCCCAATCGCCGCGCGGCTCAACCCAGGCGCTTGGACGCAGATCGTAACGATCGTCCAAGTCTTGGTAGTCACGGAAATCACGGCCACGCTGCAGCAGACCAAAACCTTTCGGGTTTTCGATACTGTAAGTGCTGACCGACAGGTGCTTAGGATTGTTCAGCGGACGCCAGATCCACTCGCCGTTACCGGCATGGATAGACAGACCGTTGGAGTCATGCAGCGCCGGGCGGTAATTCAGCGTTGGCGAAGGATTGCTCGGCCCGAACAGGAACATGCTGGTCAACGGTGCCATACCCAACTTGCCCACTTTGTCGCGCAGGAACACTTTGGACTGGACATCTACCGTGGTATCGCGGCCGGGGTAAACCACAAAACGGTAAGCGCCGGTGGCTCGTGGAGAATCCAGCAAGGCATAAATCACCAGATGTTTGTCGCCCTGCTTAGGACGTTCGATCCAGAACTCGCGGAAACGCGGGAACTCTTCGCCAGATGGCAAGGCGGTATCAATCGCCAGCCCACGGGCAGAAAGCCCATAAACCTGCCCTTTACCCACCACGCGGAAATAGCTGGCGCCCAGCATGCTCATGATTTCGTCGTTCTTATCCGCACTGTTGACCGGATAGAGCACTTTAAACCCGGCGAAACCGAGCTTCTTCACCGAGTCGGGATCGTGCTTGACGGGACCAAAGTTGAAATAGTCCGGGCTGTATTTGATCTCTTTGACGCTGGTGGCCGTAACCTCGTTGATGGTCACCGGCGTGTCGAAGTACATCCCTTGATGGTAGAACTCAAGCTTGAAAGGGGTTTTCAGCTTACTCCACACGGCTTTATCGTGATTGAACTGGATCTGCTGATAGTCCGCGAACTTCATATCGCGAAACTGAGAAGGAAGGTTGCTCTTCGGGGCTTCAAAGCTTTTTCCTGCCAGATCCTGTGCCTGTTTGGCCACATCGTCGATAGAAAAAGCCCAAGCCTGCGAACTCAACAACGTGCATAAAACGGTAGCACCTAACCAACGTACGCTCGTGGCGCGTGGTTTTTTTGATAATAGATTTACTAGCACATCCCCCCCTATTCGTGTGCTCAAAATATTCAAAATCCATATTAATGGATTATTCTGCTCGCCGACAACATGATAAACGTGTGCTGATGTTTACGGCCTAGAGTTTAAGCAGTTGTGCAGCGTAGCAAGCCGTGCTCCAAGACGCTATGGAAAAATGTCGGTCGCTATAGTAGGGTTTGAGTTTGCGATTACCCCATTGCCGACTTATTAAGCGGGTTTACACTCCCCTGATGCAACCACCAGCGGTAACCTATGACTAACAGCACTAACCAGCGCGAGTTTTTCCTGGATTCGATCCGGGCTTATTTGATGCTGCTGGGCATTCCTTTTCATCTTTCTCTGATTTACTCCAGCCACTCGTGGGCGGTAAACAGCGCGGCCCCGTCGTTTTCGCTGACGGTGCTGAACGACTTTATTCACGCCTTTCGCATGCAGGTGTTCTTCATTATCTCCGGCTACTTCTCCTACATGCTGTACGAACGCTATGACAGCCACCGCTGGTTGAAGGTACGCCTGGAGCGGGTTGCCATTCCGCTGTTGAGCTCTATCCCATTGATTACCCTGCCACAGTTTTTTTTACTCAAGAACTACACCGATAAATTAGCCGGCTGGGATGATTTTACCCCTTATCAAAAAATAAACGTGGCGGTTTGGGAGTTGGTCTCCCATCTGTGGTTTTTATTAACCTTGTGCTTATTGACCTGCGCCTGTTTTTATCTGTTTAAAAAAATTAAGGCGATAAAAACGCCGATGGCACCGCGGCCAATAAATAAAATGACCACTCTCAGCAATATCTCATTGTGGTTTTTATTGTATGCCTTTATATACGGCGTGTTTCATCGCATTATTTTAATCACCGCCCCGCATTTACTGTCTAACGGTCTGTTCAACTTCGTGGTGATGGAAACCCTGTTCTACCTGCCGTTCTTCATTGTGGGTGCCTATGCGTTTAAGTACTCATGGCTGAAAGCGGTGTTCCTCAAACCCTCGTGGCCAGCCGTACTGGGCTCACTGCTGCTGTTGGTAGCCTACATGCTCAACCAGAAACTGCTGGCGCACAGCAGCTTTGGGTTTGAACTGGAGATCATGATCAAAGCCGTGCTCGGGGTCCTGATGACCAACGTGGTGTTCGCATTTGGCCATGCGCTGCTCGATTTCCATTCGCCGCGCATTACCTATCTGGTCAACGCTTCGCTGTTTGTCTATCTGGTGCACCATCCGCTGACGCTGATATACGGCGCCTTCGTGACTCCGCTGATCGATAATAATCTGCTGGGTTTCCTGCTGGGCCTGGTGTTCGTCTTTGCTTGCGCCTTCCTGTTATATGAGTTGCACAAGCGCATCCCGCTGTTACGCTTCCTGTTCTCTGGTAAAGCCTAACCTCCCGCGTAAGGGCGTTGCTTGCAGCGCCCTGCAAACATAATGTTGCCCTCTCGTAGGGGCGCCGCATGCTGCACCTGCTAAGTTATAATTGATCGGTGGTCAGGCACATATTGCTCAACCTATCACGGCCCGCTGCTGCAAATTTGTGCTGGAGCATATTGCAGTGAGTTGTTATAACTACAGTGCATAAGAAAAAATCCACATCCCTGCCTTACGGTAGCGATTGGGCTCACAAACCCTAAGGGATGGCGCATCACCATCGCGTGTGCCGGTAACATTTCCCTTCCGTCACGACAGAGAGGATTTTTAATGACCGATAAACCGACCGCGGCAACCGAAGCCGTAGCAGAAAACGCCACACTTCTGAAAATCTTGGGTAGACTGCTGTCCGCACTGGATTCTTCCATCAGTGGCAAAGATCGCAGCGTATTGGTAACCGAGCTTTCCAGCCTCAACCTGGACGGGATCTCTGAGGCCGAAAGGAAACTGGCAGCCGAATTAATCAAGCGTGCTCTGCAATCACTCGATCACTAACCTCCCGCCTGCAAACCATTAAGCCTCCTGCTGGGGGGTTAATGGTTTTTCATCAATAACCTGTTTCCTACCGTTCTCAATGAGCTGATAAATAGGCACAAAAACCGCAATACCCACCTTTCACCTGTCTTTTCATCAAATTTTGCGGCAACTAGCCATAATGACAGCGTTTTTTTGGCAATCAGCCTTGGCGTTGCACAGGATAAACAGGCTATTATGATCCTGTGTCTTTGCTTTGGCGCCCCCCCTTTCAGCTCAACTCGCAGGAGAACATTATTTTGGATGCCAGCACGATCAACAGCTTGTTCATCATCGGTGCCGTGTTGGTGGGAGCAAGTATTCTGCTCAGTTCTTTCTCTTCACGCCTGGGTATTCCCATTCTGGTGATCTTCCTGGCAATAGGTATGCTGGCCGGTGTTGACGGCCCTGGAGGCATCGCCTTCGATAACTATCCCGTCGCTTATCTGGTCAGTAACCTGGCTCTGGCAGTGATCCTGCTCGACGGCGGTATGCGTACTCGCGTCAGCTCCTTTCGTGTCGCGCTGTGGCCAGCATTGTCACTGGCTACCATCGGCGTACTGATCACCGCCGGTCTGACGGGCCTGGCCGCCGCCTGGCTGTTTAACCTCGATTTGATCCAGGGGCTACTGATCGGTGCCATTATTGGATCGACCGATGCGGCTGCGGTGTTCTCACTGTTGGGTGGCAAAGGCCTGAACGAGCGTGTCAGCGCAACGCTGGAAATTGAGTCCGGCAGCAACGACCCGATGGCGGTGTTTTTAACCATCACCCTGATTGCCATGATTTCCGCTGGCGAAACCTCGCTAAGCTGGATGTTCATCGTCCATCTCTTGCAGCAGTTCGGCATGGGCATCGTACTCGGCCTGGGCGGAGGTTGGTTGCTGATAACGCTAATCAATCACATCAAGCTGGCGGAAGGGTTGTATCCGCTGCTGGCGGTAAGCGGCGGCATCTTGATCTTTGCGTTGACCACGGCTCTGGATGGCAGCGGCATTCTGGCGGTCTATCTGTGCGGCCTGCTGCTGGGTAACCGCCCAATCCGTAACTACCACGGCATTGTGCAAACTTTCGACGGCCTGGCCTGGCTGAGCCAGATCGGCATGTTTCTGGTGCTCGGGCTGTTGCTTAACCCGCACGACCTGTTGCCTATCGCCATCCCTGCCCTGCTGCTCTCGCTGTGGATGATACTGTTTGCCCGCCCGATATCGGTGTTTATCGGCCTGCTGCCGTTTCGCAACTTCAACCTGCGCGAACGCATGTTTATCTCCTGGGTGGGTTTACGCGGCGCGGTGCCGGTGATCCTGGCGGTGTTTCCGATGATGGCCGGGCTGCCCAATGCCAATCTGTTCTTTAACGTCGCGTTCTTTGTGGTGTTGGTTTCACTGCTGTTGCAGGGCACTTCGCTGTCCTTTGCCGCCAAAAAGGCCAAGGTGGTGGTGCCACCGGCATTAGCCCCGATCTCCCGCGTGGGGCTGGATGTTCATCAGGAAAACCAATGGGAGCAGTTTGTCTATCAGCTAAGCGCAGAAAACTGGTGCGTTGGCGCGGCGCTGCGAGAACTCAAGATGCCACCGGGAACGCACATTGCCGCGCTGTTCCGTGGCAAAGAACTGTTACACCCTAGCGGCAGCACCCGCTTGCTAGAAGGCGATACCCTGTGCGTTATTGGCCATGAACACGATTTGCCTGCGTTGGGTAAACTGTTCAGCCAGGCACCTACGGTTACGCTGGATGAGCGGTTCTTCGGTGATTTCATTTTGCAATCTGATGCGCGCCTGAGTGATATCTCTCAGGTCTACGGCCTGAATCTGCAAGACGGTGTGGACGATCAGCAAACGCTCGGCCAGTTCGTTACCCGGTTAATCGGGGGCGAAGCCGTGGTGGGGGATCAGGTGGAATGGGATGGTTTGACCTGGACTATCGCGGAGATGGATGCTAATCAAATCAGCAAGATAGGCGTCAAGATCGTTACCGATTAACCCGTTAATCGCCATTAACCATTCTGTTACGGGAACTAATTCGGCCCGGATAACTCTTAATGACAGTCATTGATGCCCACCCCAACGTTGGGTGGGCCGTTTGCGGTACATCAACCGTCGGATAAGATATTGAACAGCAAAGCGAAGTTCTTTTCAGCCTTGACCATCATCGCTTTAAGCGTTGCCTTACTGGATGTGGGTATCGCCGATTTGGTCCATAGAATACTACTTGGATGATGTAACCTGATGCAAAAACAACAAGAGAAAGATTTACTGGGAAAAGTGCTACTGACCGTATCTGCCCTGTGCCTTGTCACCGTGGCCGGGCTGTTGATCTGGGGTTTTGTGCTGGATTGAAGCTATGTCTGGCGAGCGAGCATAAAAAAACCGCCGCAGCGGTTTTTTTGGCAATTCAATCAGATTTTACAGCCTTCGCAGTCTTCTTCATCTTCAAGAATCTCAGGAACTTCCCGGGCCTTTTGCGCCGCATTTTTTTCCGCTTTGGCTAATTCATCATCAATGTCAAAATCAAAAATATCATCACTCATCGCTATTTCCTAAGAATAGTCTCATGCCAACAGCTATTATAGCCAACCTCGACACCGGTGCAACCAATTCAGCTCAGCGCGGCCTGCGGCGCTGGCTGGGTGGCTAACCTTTTGGCATAAGCCAGATCGTAAACGTCATAGAAATCAATCTCGCCCTTGTTGGCGATGATTTCCTGCATACGGGTTTTCAACACCGAGCTTACCGTAGGTTCGTTCAACAGTGCCTGAATAGCCTGCGGCGACAGTGCGCGCGTAAAGTACCATTCCCCATTGTAACAAACTCGCAGATCCAGTACGCCGATGTCCTCAAAGCGGTAAACCGGCTTGATTTCAATCAGCAGCATAGCAAACATAAACAGCACAAAGGCAGTAAAACCCAGAAACGAATACAGCCCCATGTAGGGCACCGGGTACATCACCGCGATCACCGCAAAATAGCCAGCAAACATGGCAAAACACAGCCAGCGATGGGTACGAGCAAACTCGCTGTTGAAGCGCGGCTTACCGTCACGCCCTTCCCGCCGGTTAATCTGTTCTATCTCCGCAACCAGGATGTTCTTAATCGTATCCATCGCCATACCTTAATGCCTCAGCGCATCGTGACTATCACCAATCTCAGCCCAAGCTATCACAATGACAGTTTATTGAGGTAGATCAATTCCTGCATTATTCGCCGCAAACTGTTATAGGATCAGCGTGACTGTGATGCCCTTCCCTGCCCCTGCGCGACCATAAACATACGCTGTGCAACATCATCCGCCTGCTTGATTTTACGTTTCTGCGGTTCGTCACAGCGATGTGCAGCACGTACATAGGCGATTTCATGTGCCTGATCGATCATCGAAATCACCTTGTCGCAGGCTGTTTTATCCATATTACCTAATAGGGTGGTGATGATTGCCTGGTAGGCATTGGAGGCCGCAGTGAGTGCCTGTTCACGGGCTTCCAATGCCTCTATACGCTGCAAAAGCACTTGAAGCAGTTCGGTATCAGACATATCCACCTCCACTCACCAGGCAACGCTGCCTGTAATAAGTGTAGCAAGGGTTGCGCTATCATGATGGGTTTCAATATGTTGCTACTGGGATAGAATAGCGGCACATCCTTTGGGACCTTCAATACCTATAACAAGGAGCATCACATGCCATCAAAACGTTATCGTTCTATCCCGTTGCTTGCTGCGCTGTTGCTTTGCGCCTGCACCGCGTCACAAAGTAGCGTTGAAAGACACGCTCGCCATGCCACTTATCAGTTGGCGAATGCACATTTCGATCCCAACACGCAGACCAATATCTCGAAGTCAGCTAAAGCCGCCATCCCATTCTTCGAACAGTTTTACCAGGCAGGAAAAAAAGATCGCCAAGATGGACTGACCCGCGAACAGGCACAGCAAAGGGTGAATGGGTTCCGCAACCCTGATTTTTTACCTGAGTCAGAACAAAAGGCGACGATGTATAATCAATCCTATACGGCTGACTCGCCGAAAAAACAGCGCGAGATCCTGCTTGAAAATGCTATCGCCACTTACTGGGATGGCTATGACGGCAAGCCTTAACCAGACGACCAGCTAACAGCACCGCCCCCGCTCTTGCGTCTGTGTGGGGGCTATAACTCTGTATCATTCCTGTACTGTTCGGGGACATCGTAGACAGGTGTTCGGGGACATACTGAACACTTTTCAACCCCCTTTATTGATGAAAATCCACCCATCCCTCAGACTTTCCTGCCGTAAAAGTCACTGAAAAACATAACATTTTTTACTCGGTTTGATTCAAGCTCCAGATAACGCTAAGCTATATGACAAGAAAAACTAATCCTAAGGATGACATTTTTTGTTTAAAACCCTAATTATTGTGATGAGACTCTCAGAAAAAAACCACGAGGACGATCTGCAAAACAGAGGTAACATTAGCCTGACTGATATCTTGACCAATAAAAATGAGCGGGCCGACGAACTCGCCGACGATCAATTTTGCATGGGATGATTTATGAAGCTAAGAAAAAAAAAGCATAAACCACTACAGATTAATGACATCACTATTATTGATGACAGCAAGTTAAAGAAAGCCATTACCGCCGCCGCATTAGGCAACGCCATGGAATGGTTTGACTTCGGTGTTTACGGCTTTGTCGCCTACGCACTTGGCCAGGTGTTCTTCCCTGGCGCCTCGCCTGGCGTGCAAATGATTGCCGCTCTGGCCACCTTCTCGGTTCCTTTCCTGGTACGTCCTTTGGGCGGTGTCTTCTTCGGTGCCATGGGCGATAAATTCGGCCGCCAGAAAGTGTTATCCGTTACCATCATTATTATGGCGATCAGTACCTTCTGTATCGGCCTGATCCCGTCCCACGCCTCTATTGGCATCTGGGCCCCTATCCTGCTGTTGCTGGCCAAACTGGCACAGGGCTTCTCCGTCGGTGGGGAGTATTCTGGCGCAGCCATCTTTGTGGCCGAGTATTCACCGGACCGTAAACGCGGATTTATGGGCAGTTGGCTCGACTTTGGCTCCATCGCCGGCTTCGTATTAGGGGCAGGTGTGGTGGTACTTATCTCCAGTATCGTGGGTGAGGCCAACTTCCTCGACTGGGGCTGGCGTATTCCGTTCTTCCTGGCAGCACCGCTGGGCATAATTGGCCTGTATTTGCGCCACGCTTTGGAAGAAACGCCAGCGTTCCAGCAGCATATGGACAAAATGGAACAGAACGATCGTGCGGCCATTGAGAACCCGCCGAAAACCTCGTTCAAAGAGATCGCTACCAAGCACTGGAGAAGCCTGCTGGTGTGCGTAGGTATCGTGATCTCGACCAACGTAACCTACTACATGCTGCTGACCTATATGCCAAGCTACCTGTCGCATAACCTGCACTATTCCGAAGACCACGGCGTGCTGATTATCATTGCCATCATGCTAGGTATGTTATTCGTCCAGCCACTGGTCGGCATGACCAGCGACCGCATTGGCCGTAAACCCTTCATCATTGGCGGTAGCCTCGGTCTGCTGGTGCTGGCCATCCCTAGCTTTATCTTGATCAACAGTAACGTTATTGGCCTGATTTTTGTTGGCCTGTTGATACTGGCCGTGTTGCTCAACTCCTTTATCGGGGTAATGGCCTCCATTCTGCCTGCGATGTTCCCTACCCACATCCGTTACAGCGCGCTGGCGATTTCATTCAATATCTCGGTACTGGTTGCGGGTGTCACGCCAACGCTGGCCGCCTGGCTGGTCGAAACCACCGGTAACCTGTATATGCCAGCCTATTATCTGATGGTGGTGGCCGCGATTGGTCTGGTTACCGGCCTGTATATGAAAGAAACGGCCAACAAGCCGCTGCGCGGTGCTGCTCCTGCCGCCTCTGACCGCTCAGAAGCCAAAGAGCTGCTGCAGGAAACTTACGATAATATCGAGCAGAAAGTCGAAGATATCAGCCAGCAAATCGCCGATTTGGAGAAGAAAAAGCAAACGCTGATCGACCAGCATCCAAAACTGGATTAATTCTCCTCGGTGAACAAACAGGCCAGAGCTCTTTAGCGTAACGACTCTGGCCTTTTTATTACTCTCAATGGGCGCTGCATGAAGCCGGTCAAGATGTTGTCAGCGGCCTCGTTCAACTTAGCCAAATTATTAGCCTGTAGCAGATTCGCTACGGAGTCTTAACGCCCCTTACCGATGGTTTTACCGTCACGATAAAAATACCCGCCATAATGACCAGCAGGCCAATACCCAGCGTAAGAGTCAATTGCTCCCCCAGGAAGACAACGGACATCAATAAACCTATCACCGGCACCCCGAGCATTGCCGTCGACATGCTGGTGCTCGACAACCACATGCTGGCGGCGTTCACCGCAACAAAGCAGAACGCGGTCGCCAGCGGCCCCATAAACAGCAGTATTTCTATTAACGATGTAGAACCATCGCCTGTATATGGCCCTTCGAAGACCCGAGCCATCAACGCCAACGGTACGCTTGCCAGCAGCATCTGCCAGGGAGCAAGCTCATACGCGCTGCACACTCCTTTATGATAACGCAAGTGCAAAATGCACATCGCCCAGGCAAAGGAGGCCGTCAGCAACATCAGGTTAGCCACAATCAGAACCTTATCGCCCCAGTTAAACGTGAACGGATTGAACAGTACAATGACCCCTACACCACCCAGCAACGATCCCATCAGTTGCCGACGTGACAGTGACTGACGGAAAAACAGCACTGCGATAGGCGTGACCCAGAGCGGCGTGGTGTAAGCCAGGATAGCGGATCTGCCTGCAGGCACTTCGGTCATGGCAAAGGCACCGAGCACGGTAAACGTCAGCATTTGCAGCAGCCCGACGCTCACCACCAACGGCCAGTCCTTGCGGGGCGGGAATCGCAATTTTTTGGTCAATATCTGTAGAGCAAACAGGCACAGCGCACCACTGACAAATCGGGTGGTAGAAAGCCAAATCGGCGTCATATGTGAAAGCCCAGCCTTCATCACCGGCCAGTTCGCCCCCCAAATCACAATGGCCCCAACCAGCAGCAGGACGCCTTTGATTTTCACGCTATCAGGTGCATAGCTCGGCACGCTTGGCGAGCTGGTTAAGTATTTACCCTCAGTATCCACAGCGGTTTCTCATCCATTCATTCAATATGCTAATTTTATCTGGATAACCGGGGAAACTTTCTCTTATTATGTTTTTCAAATCGGTTTTTATGAGTCATTTTAACCTCATAAATCACATTTTAAGGGTAAATTTTCTCATATGAAGAAGCTTGATCGCACAGACGTTGCCATTCTGAACTCGATGCAAACCAACTCGAGGATCACCAATGCGGAGCTGGCCCGTTCGGTCAATCTATCCCCAACCCCCTGCTTCAACCGTGTAAAAGCCATGGAGGAGTTGGGCATCATCAGGGGACAAGTGACTTTGCTGGAACCAGCGGTGCTTGGGCTCCATGTGAACGTATTTATTCAGGTGAGTTTGGAAAAGCAGGTAGAAGGTGCGCTCAGTAACTTTGAGCAAGCCATTGATCAGCGCCCAGAAGTGATGGAGTGTTACCTGATGACGGGCGATGCCGATTATCTGCTACGGGTATTGGTGCCCGATATCCGCGCGCTTGAGCGTTTTATTCTGGATCATCTGACCAAGATCCCGGGCGTAGCCAACATCCGCTCCAGCTTTGCCCTCAAGCAGGTGCGCTATAAAACGGCGCTGCCGCTACCCGCAGAAGGCATCAGCATAGTCTCGATGAAATAGCCGTTTAATAACCAGTTACCTCTGAGCTGACAAACTTCAACCTGAAATAAACTGCGCGGAAACGGGCGCCTCCGCGCATAAAAAAATTATTTTTTCTTGGCTGTAGCCGGGTTTGGTTTGGCTTTCTTTGGTTTGGCAACGACGTCTGCAGTAACGGTTGACTCATTAACCGCTGGAGCCGATGTCTTGGCCCTCGATTTTGCCGCTACGGGGGCCTTGTCGACATTGTTTTTTGCTTTGGCCGCAACCACTGCAGGTTTACTCGGCGCTGTCGCCGCCTTCACTTCCGCGGCTGGAGACTCAATACCATTCTCCTTGGCCACAACGGCAGCGGGTTCAGCAGCCAATGCCTTATACTTTTCCACCAGGTTTTGATAGGTATTTAACGCTTTGATGCCATTAAAGGAGTTATCAATTTTCCCCGCGCGGATCAACTCGATAACCACTTGCTGCGCCGCTAACTCTGGGTGTTTCGCCGGATTAATAATCTCAATTTCAAATTCCATCGTCATCTCCTGACTGAATAGCCGAGCTTGGCAGCATACCATTTACCGCTGACAACGAAATCGCGCTGAATCCATTCAATTTATAAAAAACTGGCATTCATCGGTTGGCCTGCCGAAAAATGCCCATCACGCGAGTGATGGGCACCGTTGTAGCAGCACAGAGGAATAGTTATCCGGTATGTACCCCAAACAATTTTGGCAGGAACAGGGAGATGGCCGGAATGTAGGTGATCACCATCAGCACCAGGAAGAGCACCGCATAGAATGGCAGCATCGCCTTCACCACCTGCTCGATTTTCTGCTTGCTCACCGCACTGGCCACAAACAGCACGGATCCCACCGGCGGCGTGATCAGGCCAATCCCCAGGTTAACCAACATGATCATGCCAAAGTGTACCGGGTCAATACCCAAGGAATTGGTCACGGGCAACAGTACCGGCGTGAGGATCAGGATTAACGGCGCCATGTCCATCAGAGTGCCAATCAACAGCAGCATGATGTTGATGCACATCAGGATCACATATTTGTTATCTGAAATGGAGGTGAACATCTCGGTAATACGCGCAGGCAGCTGCATGTAGGTCATGATGCCGCCGAACGCCGCCGCAAAACCGATCAGGATCATCACGATGGTGACCGTTTTTACCGTGCGGTACATCAGTTTCGGCAGTTCCGACCATTTGTAGTCACGATAAATAAACATGGTGACGAAGAACGACCACAGGCAGGCGATTGCAGCTGATTCAGTGGCGGTAAAGATGCCTGAGAGGATCCCCCCCATGATAATGACGACGGTCATTAATCCCCACAGCGTATCAACGAAAATTTTCACCGCCTGGCGGAAAGGAATCTTTTCGCCTTTCGGGTAACCCCGTTTATGGGCAAAGCAAACGCACATCACCATCAGGCTAAAGCTGAGTAGCAACCCAGGCAAAATCCCGGCGATGAACAGCGCTGCAATCGAGACCGTTCCCCCTGTCGCCAGTGAATAAATTACCGAGTTGTGGCTCGGTGGGGTCAAAATGGCTTGCACCGAACCACTGGCCGTTACCGCTGCGGCAAAATCGCGTGGATAGCCTTTCTTATCCATTTCCGGGATCATCACTGAACCGATAGAGGCAGTATCCGCAACTGAAGAACCAGAGATCGCCCCAAAGAACGTTGATGCCACAATATTGACCAGGGAAAGGCCACCGCGAATAAACCCGACAAAGATATAGGCAAAGTTAACCAACCGCCGGGCTATTCCCCCTTCGGCCATGATCGCCCCTGCCAGGATAAAGAAAGGGATGGCGAGCAATGAGAACTTGTTTACGCCATTGGTTAACTGGATCATCACCGCTTCAAGCGGGATATCGATCCACAAAGCCCCCACGATAGCACTGATACCTACGGCATAGGCAACGGGCACGCCGATAGCCAACATTACGGCTAACGAAGCAACTAATATGAAAGCATCCATGTAATGGCTCCTGGATAGTCTGCTGTATTAACTCTCTGCTGACCCCAACATCACAACCGGGCGCTGCTGTTGAGAACCAAAAAGTATCCGTTCAACAATAAAGAGTATCGTTACCGCCGATCCGATGGGCAGTGGCAAGTAGGTTTCCCCAGCAGTAAGCAGAGGGAATTCCGCCACGGGTTGTTCCCACAGCTCCCGGCACAATGCATAGCTGTAAACCAGAATAAACACGCTGATCGCCAACATCATCAGGTCAGTCAACAAGGCACTGGCTTTTTGCAAATGAGGTGGGAGCCGGTCTGTTACCATGGTGACCGCAATGTGGGAGCCGGCACGATAACTCACCGCCGCTCCAATAAAGGTAAAGGTCACCATGCACATAATTGCGACCGGTTCAGGCCAGGATAACGCGCTATTTAATATATAACGCGCAAAGATACCCACAGGAATTACCGACACCATGAGTAACAGGGCTATCCCTGAAATCCACATAGAAATGCGATAAATAACATCCATGAGCAACGAATAGTATCGTCCCATAATAATCTTACCTATATGAAGAGGTCGCTTGCCAGAACGCCGTGATACCAAATGCTCTGGGCGAGGAGCGTACGACTCCCCTCGCCCTTTTGCCGAGATTAGCCTTTGGTTAGGTGCTCTAAAGAAAGTTACTGTACGTCAGCGATACGTTTGAGCAGCTCTTCGTGGCCCTTTCCGAATTCATCACGCACCGACTGAGTCGCTTTGTAATAATAGTCGGTATCAATATCATGGAATTGCACCCCACCCGCCTTCATCACTTCCAATGATTTCTGATTGTATTCCTTCCACAGTTCACGCTGCTCAACCTGGGCTTCTTTGGCTAGCTGGATCAGCAATGTCTGATCTTCTTTGCTTAACTTATCCCACTTGGTTTTAGAGAACAGGAACACTTCAGGAATAATCGAGTGGCGGCTGTAGGTATAGTTTTTCGCAACCGGCAAATAGTTATGAGCAACAAAAGTAGGCGGGTTATTCTCAGTGCCGTCAACCACGCCGGTCTGCATACCGCTGAAAACTTCACTAACCCCCATCACGACCGCGTTGGCCCCCATGGCTTTCAGCGTGGCCAAGGCGACCGGGCTTGGCTGAACACGGATCTTCATGCCCTGCAGCTCTTCGGGTTTAGTTACCGGGCTTTTGGTGATGAGGTTACGAGTACCGCTATCCATCCACCCCAGGAAGACCATCCGCGATTTTGGGCTGTTCGACAAACGGTCGCCAATATCTTGGCCAACCGCACCATCGAGGACTTTATGCATATGATCTTCATCACGGAATATGTAGGGCAGTGTGAACATGTTGACATCAGGTAGAATTGCCCCAACCGGTGTCATTGAGACGCGAATAATATCAATGGCCCCGATCTGCGCCTGTTCGATAATCTGCTTTTCATCACCTAACACCCCTCCAGGGAAGGTTTTGATCTCCAGACGACCATTGGTGGCAGCTTTTAATTTTTCCCCCATGTGCTGAATCGCCACGACGTTGGGATATCCTTCCGGGTGCACATCGGCAGCCTTAAACGTTTGGGCCAAAGCAGAATGATGACTCAATAGCGTGGCAGATGTCAGGCAAATGCCGAGCAGAATTTTGGATAATTTCATCGGTATATCTCCTGGGGTAATAGTTCTAATTGATTGTTGTCATGACCAGAGAACGTGACGGTCGACGTTGTTCATCGACTTCCCTGCAGCAAGCGCTTTGAAAAAACCAGCAATGAAACACATCGTTACAATAGAAGCACCGTAACTTATCACACAGGTTTTTAAGTTGAACCCAATCACAAAAATGCAAAAATATGAAATGGCGTTCTTATTTTAAAGAACCATTATTTCACAACAATAAAATCAGAGAATGGTGAGCTTACACGGTGGGTAAATGTGATTTATTTAAAAAATATACAATGCAATTGGTTTGAAATTTCACTTCCATTTTAACCACATAGCATATTGAAAAATAAAACAAAAATATCATTGACTAAAGCTACGAATGAATACGATTTCAAGACTGACAAATTAATCAGACGTCCCCCAACAGCAAGGTTGTCAATCCAATTAAAAATCATAGAGTTATAATTATTCCTCATAAAAAATGGGTTGCGGCAGCAAGTTAGTTTGTGTAAATGAATGTTGCTCATTACTTTTTTTGTTTTGTGATCGAGCAGGAGATGTCATAGAGGTTATTGGCTTTGGTCTTACCAAAATCAGGATAGGAAGAAGGCATTTTTTCGTTTCTTGTCGCATCGCATTAAGGGTAGTTGGATGCTAGATTTAGAAAGTTCCTATCGTTCTCGGCGGCAATAGCTTGGCTCATTTTGGAGGAACTCAATGTCAAAAAATGCAGCTCTTATGGTGATGATCTCTCTACTTGGCCTCACCCCGGTCCACGCCATCAACACCAAATTTGCCCAGCAGTTGGAGCGTTCTGGCTGCACCCAAGTGACCGAGGCCCAAGGCTGTGACATTCACAAAACCAAGGCCGAGAATGCCAAGGCCGGTTTTGGAGTCGCCCCCACTGCTGACGCCAGTACCAGCCCATATACCGGTGAGTGGGTTGCCACCTTTCCAGAGACGGGTGCCACGGTAGCGACAATCAGTATCGATGGTAAGGATCGTGTATTGGTCAACGGCAAGCAGGTCAAAGCAAAAAAATCTGATGGCGCGCTGGTGTTCAGAAATGGTCACGTCACTTATACCATTCAAGGAGATCGTCGCCTCAAGGGGGAAGATGTCTGGGTGGATAATGATGTAGGCAGCAAAGGAGTGATTAATGCCAGATAGAGGATATCAGTTGTGCTATTTTTAGCCAGTGAGTGGATTTCAGGCACAAAAACCCCGGCGACTGAGCAGGAGTTTTTCTATAAGGTTGTGGTGGTTGGTGCTGACCTCCGGCATGTGACAGGATGACAATATTCACATTCTTGCCCCTGCGCATTCACCACATATTCAGTTAACCTATCAGCTTACGGTATGTGTGGGTTGCTGATGGCTTTGCTTGCGCATTACGCAACAGCCTCGCAAAGCTGCTCTGCGATGGTCAATCAAAAACCGCCCTGAGGCGGCCAAAATGAATATAATTAGGTAAATATCCTTATCCATGTCATGACACTTTCTTCCATGTCCAATCCGGAACCTCAAAAGGAAACACCTTGAACGTTGCAGTGGCCGTCGCGATAATATCCCCAGCCTCGTTAAATAATTCACCAGATGTAAATATAATCGAACTCTTTGCATGAGCAATGCGTCCTTTGCCATAAATTTTCCCTGGGTAAGCTGCATTTACAAAGTTAGTCTTGGACTCAATGGTTATAGCAACTTTTTATAAATTCAACCTGGTTGCAAAACGCGGGGCCCTTCAGATTTCGAATAGGCAATCAGCGAAGTCTACTTTCGTGGGGTAATTCTGCACGCCAAATATTCATCGTGCCTATCTGTCCGGCGCAAATTTGTAGTGAGTTTTGAAGCGTCAGTGTGTAGCTAAGCGTGTTCGTTCATCACCAACCGTCATGATCCAGGTACACCCGGGACAGCTTTAACGCACATTGGATGAAGCCTAACAAGGCAGCATCGGAGAAGCACCTAAGCCTGAGTTTCGATTTCACGTTCCACGATTTGAAAGTAAAAGGCATCTCTGCTCTGAGCGGAAGCCTGTACGACCAGCAAGCAGTATCTGGCCACAAGAACGTGAGGCAAACGGCACGGTATGATCGGAAAATTGCGGTTGTGACGGTGTTCGGCGGCCAGAATAGGGTGAAATGATATGGCAAAGGGTGATTTCAGGCACAAAAAAACCGCCTCTCGGCGGTACGACATTACTACATATTGCTTTGATTATTCTTAGTGTATTTTCCTGGTACCCGGGGCGGGACTTGAACCCGCACAGCCATAAGCCGAGGGATTTTAAATTCATGGTTAACATAATTAAAAACAATGAGTTATCGAAAATTTCATAACATGGACTACTAAACGCACACTGATAAATCATCGAGTTACCACGCCGAAATAGCCCATCTTCCGAAACCTACCTTGCATTAATCACATGCATTCTTTGCCGCTAACAGCTCCCGTTCATACCCGATCCGCTGGTGACGTTCCGCACGTAGGGCGCGCATCTGAACATCGATAGAAGCACCAATTTTCAGCCGATCAACGGCGAACGCAGGCACGGCTACATCAGCGGTTTTGCATGGCACCGGCACTGGCACTTTAACTTCAACATACGCAGGCGGTGGTACCGGGGCATTACCACAACCAGCAATGACCAACGCGGTAATCACGATCAATTTTTTCATTTGGCGCGCTCCCTGCGTAACTCATCGTCAAAAGCAGATGAGGCAGCGGCACATACTTCACCGTCGCTGCGCTCTGCGAGCACTTCATTGGCTTTACCGTAATCCTCCTGGGCTGCTCTCTGCGCTTTCTGTTGGGCTTCTGCTGCCGTTGCCTTGCGTAATTCTCCCAGCACCTGCAACGCATTAACCCCGGCGTTCTGGCTAGCGATAGATGCGGCCTGCTGCCGATTGCTGCCCTGGCACTCTGTCAGCGCTCGGTTGAGGTTATCGATTGTGGGCTGATAGTGACGACTGGCCAGCCATACGCCAGCACCAATGATGGACGCCAGCGCCAGCAGGATCACCACACCGGCCGCAATCATTGCTGCAGGCGTCAGTTTGACAGGCATAATGCACGCTCCTTAACTCGCCGATTTTCCAGCCCTCTGGACTTCACTCCATTGACGAACACCCAGCGCGGGAACTGGTTACATGCGTCAGCAATGCGCCCCTCTCGGAAGCGCATAAACATGGTTGATTTCTGCATCGCCCCGCAGCCAGCGTTAAACGTAATGCTCACAGCTGCATCGAACGCGCCGATCGGCAGCTTGTCGCCGTTGGCATAACGGATCACGCACTTCTCTGCGTCAAGAATATTGCGCTCCCAGTCAGCAGCTACCTGATCAACGGTCTTGCGTACTCCTGGATTAACCCCGCGCGTATTGCCGATCCCGTCGGTCCACACATTCGCCGGGCAGAGATACGGCTCAAGGCGGCAAGCTTCCGCATTGCCGATAATCTCCAGTCCCTTATGACTAGTGCGCACATTGCCATTGGCTACAACCAGGCCGATAATGACCATCACGGAGCAGGCCACCCCGGCTAATCCCGTCTTTTTCGAATTCATACCTTGCGTTCCCCTCCTGGTAATGACACATAGATGTCGGCATCGTCCTCAGTAATTGCCGGGCGATCGATACGTCGTTTCAGATATGCTGCGTAAAGTTCTGTGCGGCGCTGCTCGTTAAGTCTCCTTGCGCGTGCATCGATACGGCCAAGCGCAAACGATAGAACGGAGATGATTACGCCTACCGCGCCAAACGCGATGAATATCAGGTCTTGTGTTGTTATTCCGGCAGCGCTGGCAATTGCTGCCAGCCATGCGAAAAGCTGAGTAACAAGATTATTGGGATGTTCATTCATTTTCATACCCCACCCCATTGGGTTAGATTTTTACCGCCCCATCAAACTCGGGAAGTGCAATAACTTGCTCCTCGGCCTGCTCAAAAATAGGTTTATCCAAGGTATAAACAAACGGGTAGCTACTATAAGTAACCATATCAGTGCCGTATGCGGTCTTGGATACATTGGCAGTTCCAAAGCCTTCGGCTAATGATGTAAAGCTTTCCACTTTGTAGATGTGCGTAACATCCCTTGATTCGGTGCTTAGAATCTCCCCGCTTTCACTAACCACATTAACTGGTATATTCTTTTTGATTGAAAAAGACATAAAGCCCCCTTAATTTACTTAAGATAAATGTTAACTTCCCGCTCGATTGAATCTGTCGGGGTTAACACCACATCGAACGTAGACGCATCGCTACTCAAATTAGCAATAGCCACTGTTACAACCGCACCAGATGTTCCATATCTATTGGCTGGAACAGATTTCTCCTCTATTATGTAA
This sequence comes from Serratia sp. NCCP-200, assembly GCF_059697885.1. NCBI lineage: Bacteria > Pseudomonadati > Pseudomonadota > Gammaproteobacteria > Enterobacterales > Yersiniaceae > Serratia > Serratia sp. NCCP-200. The sequence goes on along the minus strand of NZ_BAAKUJ010000003.1, from coordinate 114,693 downwards.
TGCCTTACACCAAAACTTTCCGTAGCAAATTGAATCGTCATCCAATAGAACTCACTATTTCCTGTGTTAACATCCCTAGAGATTATTTCTATTTCACGCGACATATAACGTGAAGTCTCACCGTACTTAGGCTGTGATAGCGGTAGTGTAACAACCTGCCTAGGCATGGAATGCTGCTTTGTCAGTGCGTCAACAAAATTAAACCCGTTGACTGTTCGATTAGCCCCAACGTTTGAGTAGTCATTAATTCCAACATTACCGGAAATTCTTACAGTATCCGGCCTTACCGCCATGTAAACATGCGTCCCTGTTGAGCCTCCAAAGTTGGACCCGTTAATAATTAACGTCATGTCGGTTGAAGCGCCACTGGTGTAAATGGAGTATTCAGGGGTTGTTGCTCCACCACCTACATCATCTGCACCAATTTTGGTTTCTACGGCTGAAATGATAAGTTTTGCGCCCGGGCCTTCCATACGAAAGTGAGTTGAATTTGATGTTCCCGATGCAAAGCGCCCGTTCCTGCGCATCCGCACCCCAGTTACAAACATTTCGGCGCTAATGACTGCAATACCAGCCTTCCCGGCCCTATCGTTCAATTCACCAATAATTGTATTATTTCGCGAACCACTAGCTACAACGTTATTTCCGCCGTTCCATTCTATGCGGCAGTTAATAAAGGAGTTATCGTTAGCGCCCTTCTGAAGGTTGACACCATCATCATCATTTGCGTTGATAGTTACTGACGTAAACATGGAATCGATAGTGTTATAAACGCCCCTGAAATTGTTAGCTATTTGGCAGTCCGTTATCTGAGCACCAATATATTTACCCGCAGGCCCACCGATAGCATGCTGATGACGGTAAAAGCCACATCGGATCGCCCTGAAATTTCGCGGCATATAAGAATCTGCTGTTTGAACGAATGCGATTGTTTTATCGACACCATCAAACACAATGCCTTCCAGCGTGGTTCTTGACCTAAATTTAAAAATAGATGTTGCTCCACGCATTTTCCGTATTACCGAGCCGCACCCGTAAAAATCACTGTCTTCAACTACTGTATAAGGTTTATATGCACTACCCAGTAACCGCATCCCAAACGGCGCTTCTACATCTCCAACGTTGTAACACGCGGCAACAGGTGGAGCATAAATAAACGCTGACTTAGAAAGTGCCTCAATAAATGCACTTGAGTGATCCATTACAGGGTTTGATGAATTAGCGTCGGCCCACTGCTCCTTTGTCATAAATCTGCGTACGCTGAGGAATCCGTCTAGTACATCACCAACGGTGCTAAGCCCATACCCGATTCTATATGCGCCATAATAACCAGCTAATTTAATCGCCAAATCAGCGGTTTCTGTCATAGCAAAAACGGGGATCGGTTGCCCCTGGTCATTCCAGCCTAGCAAGGAATCAGCGCGCTCGGCGGCTGTCGGTAATTGGCTCATTGATGATTCAGGAACGCGCAACGTACGCTTAAACCAGTTATCTCCGACGCTATCAACATAGTTCTTTGTTGCCGCGTCCTGTGCGTTTACCGGGTTACCCAAATTTTCAATGCGGTACCCGTACGCGTTAAACGGGCCGCCCAGCAGCGGGCGTGTTAGCGCTAGGCCAAGATAGATAAAGGCCTGCTGTATCGCCATCCACAACCGATCGAAATCCTTGTTGACCGTTTCGGCCAGCAGATCACCATTGTCCTGGTATTCGGTAAGACGGTAAGTCGGTACCACTCGCTCGAGCAAAACCACTGAGCCGTTAGCCGGTGGCGTGAGGAATGCCACTTCACCACCAGCAACAGTGCCGATACCTGAAATGGTGAAACCGGAGGTCAGTTCCGCGCCGTTGATCGATACGGTAAGGTCGAACGCATTGAGCAGGTAAAACTCATACGGGAAAACGCTGCTGATGCCGTTCGCTGTGAAAATGTTATATGGGGTCTGGTTCGGGATCGCCATGTCGGGCCTCGGTCAATAATCCACGGTGACCTCGTGATCTCCGTCTGATGGTTGCCAATCTTCCCGCCCCTGCGCGGTCGGTTTCCCGACCAATTTACCTATCCTCACTGGTGTTTGACTGATTGCCCCGGCCCCGGAGTCGATATAGTCGTCGTCCTGGTCGGTCAGTATTGGGTTAAAATCTTGCATCTGATCATAGGCTGGCCCGTCGAGAACCTCCGTGTGCGCCCATAGGAAGCGTGAGGATAGCGGCGCTTCAAAGGCATCAAGAATGCGCTTCTGTTTATTGACGACTGAGAACTCCTCGGTCACGCCGCAGCCGGTACCCTTAAGCGCCTGGCGCAAAAGTTTAGGGGCGAAACCGCCCGGGCCGTTAACCTCTACAATGACGCGCGGGATCTGGAACTTGGTTACCAGCTCTCTGATCTGCACCACCTGGCCGCCGTTAATTCTGTCCCGTTCGTCAAAGTCGGCCAACTCCCCCGTTAACCCCTCGCATTTATGCCAGTACAAATGCCCGCGCGAGTCGGTAAACACTATCGATAATGCGCTGGCATCTGACTTTATCTTGCCCAGTGCAACGTCCCAATAAGCCACGGCACCGACGATCTGGATATTGCCCAGCCACATGGAACAACCGCCGTTGGCGTAACGTATTTCCGGCTGCATGTTGTATTCACGCATCCGTTCAGGATTAAGACGCGACTCACTGACAGGCTTACTGTGAAGCTGGTACTGGCTATCCCATTCGTTAAGGGTGCGCGTTTCCTTGCGGCGCTTGGTCATTTCCTCGGGTGTAAAACGTTCTGGCCATTCACAATCGGCGTAACAATCGACCGTTTCATCCGGAGGGCTGGCAAACTCGATACCATCAGCCGTTAGCCGGTAATCGGTACCCTCCACCAGCAGGCGTGCGCCGATATGGATGCCAACGAAAATGTACTCAGGCACGAACGGCAGCGCGTAATGAGTTTGGGTGGCATCCTTTTCTTCGATGCGGTGTTCTTTGTTGAACAGCTTGATCGTGAGGCAGTCGGCGCCCATAGCTTCCACCTCGTCGTATAGGCTGTCGTGCGTGTGCGGGGTGCCGATATAAAGCTTACGGCCACCAGGTACCAAGATGTGCGTTTGCTCCCCCAGCCGGTACCGGAGTTTTTCGCGGGCCTCAGGGGTTTGGATGTTGCGCGGTACTTCCACATCATCGTTTTGACATTCGTCGGCACGGGCCGAGGTGACGTTCGATAAAATGCCCTTGGCGTACATGCTGCCGTTACGCATATCGAGCGCGCCGTTAACCCACCATTGTTCTACAGTTCCCTGACCATCAGGCAGCATGCCACGCGTTAAGGGGTGATTGCGTAGAACGTTCTGTGTGTCGCGGCTGGTCTTGTACGCGGTACCGTCTGCCTCTGATTGGTGAAGAATGCGGTACTGCCGATCCCGGTAATACCGCCAAGCGTTGTACACGGCCAGAATTGTGGATTTTCCGAAACCACGGAAACACCGAAGCACCGCAAGATCCCCGCGATGCTCCAGCCAGTGACAAGCGCGATAGTGGCAGTCCGGCACATCCCACTTCATCCGCTCGGCCCACATGATGAAGAACGCAACGAACGAGATCATTTCTTCTTATTCTGTAGGCGCTCCAATACAGCCATTGCGGCTTTTTCAGCGCTTGCCACCTGCTGGCCTAGCTTGAACGCTTCATCGTCCGGATCATCACCGTCTTTCGGTACCCCGCCGCGCGTGTGCATGCCAATAAGGGAATGCACCTTCACAAGCAGCGTGAGCGATGCAGCCGCATTCTTCTTACACCAATAGCGATCGCCGCGTTCCTGCTTGGTATGCTTCGTGGGTTCCTTGCCTGCGCCCGGCCAGTTATCCGGATCGGCCTCATCAAGAACGACATCGGTTAGCTTGTCGCTCAGTACGGTAAGGCGTGTTCTGTAATCGTTGTGCATAAAAAAGCCCCATAGTTAACATGAGGCTATGGTGCTGCGGGTGTGTGGTCGGTTTCCTGACTATCTGGTTATCTTGCTCTTATTAAAAATCTCTTCGGCTTCAGATGAGGTTGATATCCATACACGGCCACACTGCTCACATCTGCACTGGTATTTTCCATCACCTTTTTGTTCTAACACTGTGATTTGGCGATAATAGTCTTCACCTATTTTTGCCCTTGCCCTGCTTTGCCCTGAGTTATCTCGACATTCTCTACAATACATCCGCTGCGCAGTAACCATATAACCTCCTGTTAACACATTAAAAATGTGACGCTCGTCCTTTATACGGCAGTGTTATATGAGAGGTAAGCTATGTGTAACACGTCACGATTTGCCATCAGATTGGCTCAAAAGTTCCATCTCTTCTTCTGTTGGTTCAACAAACCTCACCCTTTCTATCGGCACTATTTCGTAAGCGCCGTTGCGATAAATGGTGATCGCCTTAGTCAGCCAGTCTATCCCGTAGACAAAGTGCCGATTGTCAGAGCTGCGCATCATGGCAACCATCTTGGGGAAAGGCGGCATGATGCCGTACTGTTTCTTTGCCATGGTGATCATCTCCTTGTCGTGAGAAGTCCCGTTGTGGGCATAGTTTGGGTTGCTCGTTTTTACGCTTAAGGGTACCTTATTTGCCACTTGTACTTATGAGTCTGGGGTTAGGATAATGAAGATAAACAAAAAAAGCTGTACCATAGCCATAACTTTTTTATGCGTAGGTTTTGCAAGTTACCCATTAATTGGGATTATAAAAGACAAGCTTAATGAAAATGACGCATTAGTACTTTCAGGAGATATGGCTTCTTTTTTTAATGAATACTTGGTGCCTATAGCTCAAAATGCAGGGGGTACAAAATTAGACTATCGTTTATTTTATGGTTACGAGGATAAGAAAAAAATAGAGATAAGTGCAAAAAGCATGAAGCTTTCTTATGATGACTTCTATTCACTTGAAAATATATTAGAAGTCATTGATTTAACAAATGAAAAATTAAATGAAGTATATTGTAAATATAGCGAACTTGAACCAGTATTACCGAACACACCAGATGCAGGTTTTATCATGGCAAGAAGAGAAAATAAGGTGATTGGAATCTCATATTACGATAGAACAGGGCAAACCTTTTTATTTGGAATTGGGGTTAGCCCTTCATCTTGTGATAAGTAGTGTTATATCTACTTCATATGATCCTCAACTTTATTCAGTATTGGAGCAATCCAAAACAGGTTCTGCCCCGGGATAAGCTGTCGCGTTGAGTTTACAGCTTTATCATCAAAGTCACCACTAAGTACCCCGGTGGCTATATCAGACAGTTTTCCCATCGAGTCAAACGACGGGCCGAGGATAGAGCCGATCGCGTTGCGGCTAGCGTAGCGCGACTGTGTGCCGGTGCCTAAGGTTGGACCAAGGCCAAGGGTTCCGGCGCTGACCTTTTCCAAGGTGTTATTAAACTCCATTAGCGGTCCTAGGGCACCAGAGCGATCTATACCCTCAAGCACTAATTTCTCCGGTGCATAATCAACTTCTCGACCTGCTAGTGTGTTCTTGATCGCATAGGTCATGGCTCCCAACATGAGTTGAAGCCCTAGACCATAGTAAAATTGCGCATCCCCTGCCTGGATCCCACCAACAGTGGCACGATTGTATGACCCGAAAATGAAGCTCTTAAATTGAAAAACCAATTTGCCCATTTGAGAACTTGACCACAATGGAGTATCACCAATACCCGGCGTTACAATAGTATTATTCACATCCTTTACCACTGCAGACTCGAAAGCGCTGCGCACTACAGGATCATCCCATGCGCTGCTATTGCCGATTCGCAAGCCGTCCACCGTTTTGCCATGTGTCGTAAATTGCTGTTGGATACGGGCAGCCATGCTGTCATCAATGCCAAGCTTCGCTAGGCGCGGATTGGATTTTGCGGAACCAAGGATAATATCTGCTGTATTCATCCCGTTCAGCGACTTATGGAAGGAGTTCCATTGGTTCATTAGTGTGAGATTGCCAAACTTGCCTGTCGCATAATCAAGCCCAGATTCCAGCATAGTACGTTGCGAAAAACCATCAGCTATATCAGCGATCGCCCGGCTGCGGTCTGACAGAACAATATCTAATGCTGTACCCATCTTTCGCATCTCTTCACGGCTGGCCTTCCATGCTGGGGAACGAGACAACCATTTGCCGTAGGCACTGAAAGTCCGACTGAACCCGTTAACCATCACGGCGCGGGCTAAATCTGGCACCGCTGATACCGTCATGCCGCCAAGCTTCGTGAGATAGTTAACATTTCGGAGTATGTTCCCTGCACGCACAAACGTACCAGACGGATCATCAGGCATTTTGTAAGTACCAAGAAGGCGATCGCGCATCGCTATAATATCCGCTTCGTCACGATTCATTCTCTTATGCAGCTTTGCCTGCTCTGCCGGGTTATTGCGTATCATCTCTGTGTACTCGTCGCGAATATCTTTAAGCACTCGCTCCATGGATGAATCACCAAAGTTACGGGTTAACTCGATGTTAGGCGCGGCATCGCGGATATGGCGTTGCATTACAAAACGCACGTCTGATTCAAGGAATGGTTCAAGCAGATCGTCAGGAACATTTAGAGAGCGTGATTTTGTTGCGCCTGGTAGCTTCACGGAAAAGGCGTTAGCGTAGTCCTGTGGTCGCATTGCCCCGACAATTTTATTGATCACTTCATCAGCCGCTATTTCGAGATCTTCCAACGGAACCTTGTTACCGCTACGAGACCACCACCCAGTGATAATATTTCGGAACTCATCACGCCTTGCCAATATTTCCCCCTGGCGATACATACGCGGGAAATAGCTTTGCGCACCAGTAACCTTTAGGTTATCAGCGAGCATGCCAAGAGACTGCATTTCAGTACGGATGTTATCAAGGATAGGTCGTAGAGCCTTTGCTGTTTCCTGCACAACAGCATTAGGGCTGGTATCATTGCGGCGCATTGCCCGGCCAACTTCCTCTGCAAAATCCAGCTTGCTGCCAGTACCGCCCTGCGTCCTGAATTTAGCAAACCCATCATTAGCCGTTATAGCGGAGGCTGCTTCCTCCCTCGCCCACATACGAACCTGTGTTTCTGCGGCGGATGGAGTTGCGATCCCCTCCAGGTTCTTAGCAGTGGTGAGGTTGTTCTCTGCCAGTTGTTGGACAGTCCGGCGCACGGTTACAGAGGGGGAATCCATTGTGCGGCCAAGCGGCGTCATGTTCATTACCTTGTTGACGAATTTTGGCCCCCGCATGGTTTCCTGGGCAAGCGTTGTGGCCGGAACGTTCATCGCCCCCACACTACCGCCGGTGTTGATGTTCCTGAGCGAATCGGCAATCTCTGTTTGCGCAGCGTTTCGAACCTCAGGGCTGAGCAGGTGAGAACCAGCACCAAGCATGCCGCCCAATACCGCGCCGGCTGCCGTGTGAAACAGGCTTTCCTCCGCTGTTCGGGTGTATTGCTGTTGATGCAGAGCCAGCTCACTTATCGCTGTGCCACCAGCTGCAATGGCAGCATTTGAAGCAACGCGAGCAACAAAGCCACCCTGGGCACCAGGTACGAACAAGCTGGCAATAGTAACCGGATCCACAACTCCAGCGGCAATGCTGGCCAGAACACCGGACGCACCGGACTCCGCAAGGAATTGCCTATCCTGATTTTCATCATCAATTCGTTGCCTTATCGATGCTGTCTGTTGTGGAGAACGAGAATCAGAGAAGGCGGTAGCCCAAGGTTCATACCCGCGGATCTCGTCTGGGTCGGTGAATGGATTATATCCTTCCTGTTCTTCGAAATCCGGCGCCGGGTTAAGCAGTCCTGACATGAGATTGTATTGGCGAAACGCAGCCCCCAATACCGATGGACCTTCTTCAACCGGTGCAGGGTTAACACCAGGTGTTGGTGGTGTATCCCAGCCAGGCGCTTGAGGTGCAGTGAAGTTGTTGGCATAAGAATCAGGCGTTGGATAAACAGGCATTATTCTTTACCCCATCTGAAATAGTTTTTAAGTTGAGTTTTTTGTTTTTCAATGCGCTTCTCATGACCTTTCTGATACTGTTCGTCAAACCCACGGTGCGCGTCATAGAACCCCCTGCGCTCTTGGGCCTTCTGCATAGTTTGTTCAACGTTCGCTTTCTGGTCAGTAAGCAACTCTTGATATGGCTTCCAGCTTTCGAGATCGGGCCTGTATCGCAGTGGTCGCCCATCGGCATCAAAGTAAGGTTGTAGCGTTGGCACGCCATCCTTGTCCTTATCGCTGATCATGATGGCGTAATCGCCATTGCGCGGCGTGCTGACGTCAGGAACAAGAATCACGTCACCCTTGACTTTCCGTTCCTGTGTGGTCGTTGTGGCAATGCCTGGACGCCCGGATGTAACCCCAAGAGCGTTAGTGCTGGTTTCAATTGGATCACTCTTTTCGCCGTACGTGAGGCGCTGTTTTTCTTCTTCCCACTGCTGCGCCTGCCACCCACTAGGCCCACCTTGATAAAGTGCCTCTGGCGCGTACTTCATCAACTGTGCGCTGCCGTTAACCTCACTTATCGACCAGGCGCGAGCGATCTGCTGACTTGTAAGCTTCTTGGCAATGTCAGCATCGCCGCCGGATACACGATAGTTGAGGTCATACAGAGATTCATAGTCTTGGCGGAAACGGGTTGCATCTGTGTTCGTATCTTTTGCTGATGGATCGATTCTGAAAAACTTCGAGCGATCGCTGACAAAATCGCTGGCCGCCTTGAGCCGGTCTTTCTTATAGGATGACGATCCCTGTTCAGATGCCAGTTGTGCTTTGAGCGCGTCGGTTTGGTTGTAGGCCAAGTTGTAAGCCTGTTCCACTGCCTTTTCAGGATTAACACCGGCGTCTTTCAGTCGCTTGGCATTCAGGTAAAACGACTGCTTTTCTTTCGGCATGCTGGATACTGCCGCTGGGTTGGTATCATAAATCCGGCTTACAAGCTCCGCTGCTGGAATAGATACGTCAGCGTCTTTAACCGACGACGCAGCATTAAGCAGTGATGCTAATTTGGTTGGGATGACTCCTGTCTTGGCGACAAAGCTGGCCACCTCATTAACATCATCATTGTTATTGATGTCGAATTTGCTGAGATTACTATCAAAATAACTATCTGCGGCGTCCTTATTGCTCTTGTTGGTTGGATCCAGCGCTACGCCATTATTCAGTGCGTTAGCAACCATGGTGCGGCCCTGGTTCCTTTCCCACTCTTTATCCAGCTCGTTGAATTTGGCCTTCATTTTTGTCCAGCGCTGCTGATTGGCTGCGAAGTTTTCAGCATTCGGATTGTTAGGGCGTAGGCGTTCGAGCAAGTCCTCACGTGCAATTGGTGACATATCTTTAGATGCCGCAATAACACTTCCGTAGACCTGCTGTTCCTGCATATCCTGCCACTGTTGCTGGCCTTTCACTGGTCCATAAGCACGATGGAAATCATCTTGTGACGGTATGGCTTGGGGTTGCAGTCCCTCATCAAGAGCGGCGTAAGCGTCCTTTATCGATGTGCCGAGCTGTTGCGCGTACTGTGTACGTTGCTGGTTTAGCTGCCCCTGTGCCATGCTGCGCAGCCGTGCAAGCTGTACAGGGTCAAGTTGTGTGGCCGCAGTTGTTGCGCCAGCTGCGCGCAGCTTAACGCCATCAGGCTGTGGCAGGCTGGTTAATCCAAGGGCCGCCATAGCGCCGGTAGTGATCTGCTCCTTGGAATACGGATTACCGCCATTCTCATGCTGGGTGATGCTGGCGCAGAGTGCGGTAAGCGTATTGATATCGGTCAAATCAAGGGGCTTGTCTGCCGGTACGCCCAAAGCCTTTGATACAGCGGCGGTATAAGCAGCGGTGTCGTTCTGATTCGGCGGTGCCCAGCGGCCAATAATTTGCCCTACCGTGGTATACCCACGTTTGTTATAGGTCAGCAGGTTTTTACACAAAGCACGCAAGCCATGTTCAGGTGTGGCAAACGATGCAAACCGGCCCTCGCCTTTTACCTCACCATCCCAAGTGTTATCAGTCTTAACCAGGTTCCCCGGATTGTTGTTTCGTAGGCCAACGGGATCGGTAGCACTGCCACCACTAAAACGCACCGCGCCACCGACATCCGAAGGCTCGCCCATTAGGCGGGTTGCAGTGGCGGGGTCTGAAACGACAAGATTCTCCATTGTCTTGTATGCGGTTGTTCTTAAATAGTTATTCTGATTTTCTGTAATCTGCTCCGGCGTCCAGCCGTGGGCCTTGCCATATTCTGCAATCTGCTGTTGTGCGCTACCAACCTCTAACTGATAGCTGACATTATCCCCCCAGTAGCTCTGGGCGCGCGTGGAGCTGTTCGCTATTGTTGATTCAAAATTACCCTGTTCAACCTGGCGGCGCTGGCCTAACTCATGCGTTAAGCCGGTGCGTTCAAGCTGAATGCGTTTTGCAATCGCCTGTTGTTGGAACTGCGTACGCATTTCCTCCGGGAGGTCAGCCGCCAGGTTATTGGCGAAATCCTCATACTGCCTGGTGTAGTTTTTGGTTGCCCCTTCGGCGTTCGTTCCCTGTTGCGCCAGTAACCCATGGTCGGGGTCGTTAACCAAGCCGTTGCTGAAATCATCAAGTTGCAATGTCAGCGCCTGCAGTTGGCTCTGGTTGTCCTGTGCAATCCTGCGCTGTTGGTCTTCTGCAACACCGATCCCCACAGTGGCTAAATGCTGTAATGCGTTACCCACCGCGCCTGTATTGCCGACATCTACGCGTGTCGCTTGCGCTGTCGGCGTGACGTTACCGAAATTGCCCGTTGGTATACGCATCAGCGGATCCCCATATTGCTAAACATGTTATTTGATGATGCGCCGGTGCTGCTCGCTTTACTGGCCGCCGGTGTCGGGTTAGCCTTCTTCCATCCGGTATAGGCAGTACCGCCCGCCTGTAGCAGTGAACCACCCGCATTGATATAGCCAGCTGTCGCGGCGTTCTTACCGCTGATACGGTCGGCTTGGGCCTGCGCGTTATATCGTGCGCCGGTATTCATGCCGTTAATGATCGTGGTGTAGGCGTCCTGCTCTGCATCGCCGGTAATATCGGACGTGATGCGCAGTGCGGTACCCTCCCCAGTTTCCACACCAGAAGCCGCTAGCGCCGCGTTAGCCTGTGATGCCTGTTGCCTACCAGCCTTGCGGATACGATCGGCTTCTACCCTGCCAGCTGCGCGTGCTGCATCTGCATCGGCGTTAGCCTGTGCCGCCTGGTAGTTCGCCATTTTCTGCTGCTGCATACCGCCAAGAAGTGATGCACCACCAGACAGGACAGAGCCACCGATAACCGCCATTTCTATGCCAGTACACATATCAAACCTCTACTGAATACAGGGAACCAACGCGGCTCAGGCCAAGACGCTCATACATTTCGCCGGTACGTGCTTCATGTACGCCGGTGGTAATGCCCATATTGACCAGCACCGCACCGTTATCTTTGGCCCAGGCCAAGAACGCTTTCACCATGCGCGGGCCTGCAGATCCGCCGCGGTGCTCCGGCGCAATGAATAAGCCGTACTCGAAGGCCATCAGGCTGTGGGAAAACCACTGTTCACCAATGCCGCCCCCCAGCCAGCCGATGACCTGGCCGCCCTGTTCTGCAACGAGCACAATCCCCGCGTCAGCATCGATCAGCTGTTTGGCCAACACCGCGCACTTATCGGCGTCGAACGCTCCAGACGCATAGCGGGATTCGAGGTACATGCGGGTACCCAGTTCAATCAGTGCCGGAATGTCACCAGCGGTAGCGTGTCGGATCATGGTTACCCCGCGTTAGCTGTGAATGTGGTCATGATGGCCAGCAGATGGAACGGCAGCGGTTGCGGCTGCTGGATGATTAGGGAGTCCTCTCCCCGTTCCCTGCCCAGTTTTCCAAAGAAGTGATCACCGGTGAAAAGGGGGGCGGGCTGGTTGAGGATTTTTGGGCCGAACGTACGGAACGGGATCACTTGCCCGTTACAGGTAGCGCCAGTGGTATCGAGGAAACGCATTGTCACTTCGCTGGTGCGCTTCTTGGCGTTCTGCGTGGTACCTTCGGACGTGGCTACTTCTGGCGTCAGCGTTTGAATGGTGGTTTCAAAGTGCAGGCCAAACTCTACTTTTTTGGCTTTGCGCGGTAGTGTGATCTGCCCACTGGAAACCACGCGCTGCGGCATCACCGAACCGTCAGCGACGATATCAATCAGCTTGCCTTCCAGGTGCTCTAAACCGTCCCAAATTTCCGCACCGTCGTCTGCTTCGCCAGTGGTGGCCGAGTCTGTGCGCACGTCCGGATCGAGAACCTCGACATAACGCACTGTCTGCCCGTTTACCTCACGGCGCACCAGCACATAAACCGCATCGTTATTTTCCGTGGGGATTGAGGCGACAGATTCGAACGCGCCCTCGGTGGTCTGCCGTGACCAGGCGATCACGTCTTGCGCCCGGTCGATGGCCAGCGAGATTAAGACGCCGTCATTACGCACCAACCAGATAAAAGCATCAGGCTGTTGCTGGTACGCCATATCGAGCACACCGGTACCGGTGATGTGTTCGGCTAAAACGGTCATGTCATTGGCGGAGTAAGAGACAAAGCTATCCGGGTCATACGCCACGGCATACAGCTTTTTGCCCGCACGCTGGATAAACATGATCTCGGTACCGACACGCACCGGCCGGATATTGTTGCAGCCGTACGGGCTTGGGTTTTTAACCGAGATATTGGTCGGGGTGATTGCCGCGTCATTGCCTGCGGTGATCGTAAACTCCCCGCCGAACGTCAGCGCGATTAGGGTGTTCATCTGCGCCAGGTGAACGATCGGGTTGAGCTGGTCAGATGATAGCGTGAAGCTGATCGCGTCGTCATCGTCGGTACCCAGCTCAAAGGAAAGGTAAACGCCGGTTTCGCTGAACCAGATAGCCTGAGGGTATTTAGTGGAACCGGCCAGCACCAGGCGCTGCTGGTACAACGTCACCGCGCCCGGATAGCCGAATTCATCCGACCATACGGTATCCTCTCGCGTCCATGCTCCCGGCGATGCGGCTTGCGTTGCGCTAAGGTCGGTGCGAATGGTACCCACAGCGACCTGTGCGCTCGTTATGCTATTGAGCAGCACCAAGCCACTGTTGATACGCACGTACGAACCCACATCCTCAGCAACCCAACCGGCACCAGTAAAAGGCGGTAAATCCTCGCTATCCTCTGGCGGCTCTGCATCACTCAGGGTTAACGTGATTTCCGAGCCTACAAACTCTTTTACCGACGGCTTGCACCACTTATCTGGCGTGTCGCGGATCTCGTCGAACGGCTCCACGATAAATGGAGCAGGCTCCAGCACCCAATCAAGTTGGCCACGACGTTGCAGCCGGTGCGGCTTCACATCCTGATTAACCAGGAACATGGTATCAGCGCCTTGCACGTAGTTAATTGCAGGCAGTTGATCCACGCTGTAAGGACTGGCGATTTCGTACGGCGTACCGTCGCCGTTAACGAGCTGCTGGCCATCCTGGTAAATCCGCATGTACCGATCGCCAAACTCCAGCATGTAGGACTGCGAGCGGTTGAACACGTACGGGATTAAACGGGCCTTACGGTCACCGAATTTAGCAGCAGCCGCAAAGCGAGTACCAGGGCGACGCATCACGCCCCCCTGCACCACGCACACGGCGTTTTCGATAACCTTGGCACCATTGGCGTACCGGGTGATATCAACACGCCCCATCAGGCGCGGAGAGATTTCCCCGGCGGTAAAGTTGGTTTTGATCAAATTGGCGCGCATTATGAAAACCTCGACGCCAGTGTTGGATAGCCGCCCAATTCTTCCGGTGGCTCCTCTTGGCCATCGATCGCTTTAGCCTGGCGAAGCAGATAGGCGGCCTCTTGCGTCAGCGTGTCACGCAACGACGCGGAACTGGTAACCGCGTAGGCTAGCTTGGCTGACATCATGGCTTCGGCCAAATGAACCAGCGCCGGATCCCACGTTGATTCGTCCTCGTTTCGCCAGATGTAACGCAGCCGTATAGCGTTGATATTTGCCAGCAGCCTGTTACCTTCAATCCGGTACGGGATATCGTCGAATTCTTCCCCAACGGAAAGAATACGGATCAAGTCACCTGGTAGCGGAAACTGGAACCCAAAACCAAAAGCAGGCGGCGTGCTGCTGGGTGAAAGAATGACGCGCTTAACAGCACAGTTCCACGGATGAGCACGCAGCAGGTTATTGCGTACAGTAGGGTAGATGTTCGAGCAAAGGCGCGCATGCTCGGTTGCCTCATCGAAACTGTTAATCGGGTGAGCACCGAGAGCGAGTAGCGCGTTTGAGCAGATAGTTACACTGGAAGCCATGAGCGGTACCTTTCAAAAAAAGCCGGGTGTTACCCCGGCAAGGGCGCTGGCATTAAGCGTCGAAATCGATCGCTACTACTTTCTTCTCATTCGCACGGCCAGAGCCGTAGGAAGCAAGCACAGAGATCTGAATGGTGTTGTTCTTATCGCGGCGTGGGCCAATATCAGTGTTGTAACTGATACCGGTACCGAAGTGCGCAGCGGTACCAGACCAGGCAACTGTCGTCGCTGTGCTGTCGGTAACGTTGAGTTCTTCGTATGGGATCCAGTTAAAGCCCAGCCATTTACCAGCAACGGCACCCTCTTGAAGCATCTTGCCTGCCATGAAATCAGCAGATGTGAGTTGCGTGTCGCTCAGGATCTGCGTCAGCATGTCGGCGTTGTATGCCATGTACAACTCTTCGCCGTTCTTCTCATCCGCTTCATTCCTACGGAACATGGCCTTGGCCGCAATGATTTTGGCCTTGGTCATTCCGGTACCGCCGGAAACAATCTTCTGACTGACTGGTAGCGCCACCGGGGTGTATGCGCCGTTGTTTTCCTGTTTGCGCAGGATGCTACCCAACAGCGCGGCGTAGATAAGGCGGTCTTTCGTCCGGTTGGCGGCGGCAACAGTCAGCCCCATGTACTCACCCTGGGGGTTGGCAAGCAGCTTAGGCAGGTCGGTAGGCTCAACGGGAATATGCAGATCGAAGTCTGCCATGATCACGTTGCGGGTACCGGCTTCCGGTACATCCCACACCGTATCGGCAAAACGCGTGGTGCGTTCGTGCATTTCTACGGTACCCATATCATTGATTGTGTAGCTGGCACCAGTGATCATGCCACGGTCTTTAACCGTTCCCTGAAAGCGGCTCTCTTTCTGCTGAGTGGCAATCTCGAAACCGTCGTGAAACTCCTGTACGAATGCGGCGGTGATCATTGCCTTATTGGCTGTAAAGGACATTTTTATTACTCCAAACATTATCGCCTGCGAGGTGTCGGTTTCCCGGCTCGGTTCAACGCTGGCCGATTGGCGCTTACGGACAGCGGGAATTCAGGTATCCGGCTACCACGCCGGGCTGTTGGAGTGATAATGTGTGAAGTACGCGGTCGGTTTCCCGACCAAATGAATTACTACGATGTCGTTTTTATAAAGGAGGTTTCTATGCTTAAAAACTCAGAACATTCGGAAATGATTTTCAACACAGATATTCAATATCCGATAAGGAATTTCTACGTATTAAATGGAGCTAGGCCTGGGGAGCCGGTGAACCCTAACGACTATTGCATATTGATAGATGAGTCGGGTGATAGGTATGCATGGTACACCCCAGAATGTTTATGGAACTCATTTCAGAATTACCCAGTCAAAAATGTTAACAGTGCAGATAAATACGTACACAAGCTGTTAGTTGGTAAAGATGAGCCGTATGTATACAAGGAAGAAAACTAAATACAGCCGGCTTAAAGCCGGCCTAAATTAAGCAACAGTTTGGCTGCCATATGATTTTTGATAGAACGCCCGCACTTGGGCTGATACGCGTTCGTGATCTGCGTGTTTCGGGTTGGTGTACGCCTCAGACTTCATCAGGTCGCGGATGCTCTGCTGTTCTTCGAGATTGATATCACCACCGGCGGGGGTGTCCTCGCTCATCTCTGCGCCAATCTTTGCCAGCATGCGGATCACCATCGGGTTATTACCGATTTCATCCATCTTGCCCTTATCAGCGGGATCGGCCAGGTTGTTGAATGCGCGATAAGCTAGGCCGATATTCTGTTTAAACTCGGCGTCGGTTTTCCATGTTTCACGCAACGCAGTGGTGGCGGCTTCCGCGTCTAGTTCTGCGGCGCCACCCACCAGTCCAGGGGCGCGCTGCATGTACTCACCCAGAACGAAGCCAAGCTGATCGTTGGTGATGCCTTTGGCATGAGCCGATTTGAGGAACCCCTGCATTTCTGGATCGGCTTTGAACTCGTCCCAGTTGAAGCCCTCGGCCTCTACCTTCGGCGCATAATCCTCTACAGTTTTTGGTGGCACATCACCACCGCCCAAGCGTTTCTCAAGGTGCGTATGCGCCTCTGCAAGCTTACGAGCAGAACCCTCCATGTTGAACTTGCCATCTTCGCCAGTAACGCGGTATTTCTCCGGTATCCAATCATTCGCGCCCGGCTGTTCTGCCGCGCCGGTACCGAGAAGAGAAGCAGGGCTATTACCCTGAGAACCAGCATCATCACCATTACCGCCCCCTTCGCCGCCCTCGGTTCCTGCGGCATTCATGAATAAGTGTTTAAGCTTCCACATCGTCGTTTACTCCATTGGCTCTATTGACCTGCATCAAAATGAAATCGAGCACGGAACGTTGTCCGGCCCTGTAACACGTTTCCCGATCGCCCTCTGGCCCACCAGGCACAAAAACAGGGCGCCCGAATCGTTTGGTTAATTCCTCCAGAATCTGCAGGCCGCCTGCCATCTCTTCAAACACGCGCTTGTAATCTTCTGGTGTGATTTCTTTGTGGATCATTGGTTACCTGCCAGTTGTTGCCCGATTGCCGCCCCGGCTTCCTGCCCTGCTGCGCTGGCGGCCTGCTGGCCTGCCTGCATCATGAGAGCCTGCTGTGCCTGTTGCTGCTGCGCCTTGGCCCGCTCATCACGCATGCTGGCAACGTCAGCCGATGAGCGTAATACCTTGGCCGGTACGCCAAGCCCTTCGGACATAACCCGTACTGCCTCATCAGAATCCACGTTGTCTTTTACTTCGGGATACATGGCTGCCAGTTGCCCAACTGATGCCGCTAGTTGCTGGATTGCGGTCACGTCCTCCAGTTTCTGGGCGCGTGCCAGTGGTGATATGTATTTCACGTTGAAGTTGGCAGCGTTCATGCTTTCCGGCGGCTCAGGGAACACACCGGCGCGGAACGCCAGGCCAAAGCAACGCACAACCAACGGTTGCAGATATTCAGCTTGGAAACGTCCGTACACTGGCCCCAGCAGTTGCCGGATGAGTGCCACACGCACATGCACTTCGGTAGCGGTCATGGCTGGGCCGTCTTGCGGTTGCAGCTGGTCGGCCATCATGATTTTGCGGATAGCGGCTTGCAGGCGTTGTTCTGCGGTAAACGCGACGTTGAAGTCGGCACCGGTCAGTAACGGCTTCATGCTGTCCACGCTGTTGGCCACGATGATTTTGCGCGGGCCCACTTTGACGGTGCGCGGGTTGAGTACGCCGTCATCCTCGGCGATCCACATGCCGGAAATAGCCAGGTCTTGCGCGGCCTTCTCCATGCGCTTGGTTTCGTTCAGTTCCTTGCAGTCTGGCAACGCGTCGTACGTTGGCCCGATGCCGTAACTGGTACCGGGGATCTTCATCCAGCGCGGTACGCATACAGGGAATTCGTGGTACCCGGATTCACGCACCACCTTCTTGCCGGTCACCTCAATGTTGTACGATGCAAAGCGCATATTCTTGGCCAGGCGCGCATTCACGACATAGTTATCGCGTGGGAAGATGGCATGCAGGAAATCAAACTTGTCGTCTGGTTTATCCTTGGCGGCCTTGCGGATCTTCTCGCTCACTTCCTTGTCGCCGAACTTCTTAACCGCCTGTGCGGCTGTGAGTTGATAGCAACGGAACACGGTATCGATAATGCCGTCGCTGCGTGTTGATGCCACGAACACCTGCGCCAGTGGCCACTGTTGGAACGAGTAGCCGCCCTCCTCCTGATTCTCTTCGATGTACAGCGCAAACCAGCCAGCA
Organism: Serratia sp. NCCP-200; assembly: GCF_059697885.1. Lineage (NCBI taxonomy): Bacteria > Pseudomonadati > Pseudomonadota > Gammaproteobacteria > Enterobacterales > Yersiniaceae > Serratia > Serratia sp. NCCP-200. The sequence goes on along the minus strand of NZ_BAAKUJ010000003.1, from coordinate 96,633 downwards.
CAAACCACATCGAGATTGGCCTCGTAGCCTTCTGCGTCGAAGTTTGAAGAGTGGATGTTTTCCCAGATGAGACTGGCGCAGGTTGATAGCCAGGCTTTGGCGTCGTCGGGTAGTGATTCGCTATCAAGGCTCAACCATTGGGCGTTGGCCGGTGTCATACCAGACATAAGCGCAGAGGCCAGCATGCGTGCGCTGTCTGTCGCGGTACCGTCCAACAGTTTCGCCACCTTGGATTTAGCGCTTTGGGCATCCAGCACCTGGGTGGAGAATCCCGAGCCGCGCAACGGGTAGGTAAAGTCGTAGCATTCCCGCCAAACGCTCTCATGCGACTGACGGGCCGCCTTGAGTGTGTCCACGCGCTTGATTAAACGGTTGGCGATTTCATCCATTGGTTAAGCACCTAAGGTAGGTTTGCCGGTCGCGCCGGTAGATAGCAACGAGCTGCCGGTATCAGTAGCACCTTCGGCACCGGTGGCCAGCAGCGATGAGCCTTTCTTGCGCTTCTTGCGCGATGCTGCGTCAGCGTTCGATGCTTTGGCCGCTGCGTTTGCTGCTGCGTCTGCCTCGGCTTGTGGGTCTGTTTGCACAGGGCTTGGAACTCCGCCTCCACACATGGCTATTCTCCTATTCCGGTACGTGCCAGCCGTGCTCGGTCAGCACTGGCTTGCCTAGGGCTGCTATGCGAGCGCCGTCCTCGTTCACCACTGTGGCTGTGCGGTTACCGCGCATCGGAGCTGGTGCAGTGGTGGCGGTCTTCACTAGGTCGAGGAAATCGAGGCAGTTGGTCAGCGGGTGGCCTTGAGCATCAACGAACCCGTAAGCCTCGAATCTAGTGACGATCTCGAAGCCTGCGGCGGGCAACGCGGAAAGCATGGCGTTACGTTCTGCCAACGCCGTACCATCCAGCAACGTGGCTACTCGTTGTTGCGTGGTCTGCTCGGTGGCTGTTGCGCCTGCAGTGGCGGCGTGCAGTTCTGCTGGGGTGTTGGCGGGTTCGGTGACTACTGGCAGGTCAGCGGCATTACCGGCTAAGGAATTCTCCAGCGTGGTGTCTGCCGTATCTGCGGGGGTGTTCTGCTGCCCCGGCACCTCGATCACTTTCTTTGGACGGGCCATTGTGGTTGCTCCGTGGATTGATAGAGCGTTCATTGTTGGCGGTTCTTGCGGTCGGTTTCCCGACCAATTGCAGAGTGGTACTTGCGAGGTTTGCTGATGAACGGTGGTGCTGGGCAGATTCCTTTGAGGTAAAATCTAGCGATTAACTCAAAGGGGTGAAAATGGACGCTGATACTATTTCTTACGAAGCGATGCTGGCAGCCAAGGAGTCCGCTCACTGGGCGTATGTGGCTATGTGGGCCACATGGTTTTCAGGTCTTACTACGTTAATTGCTGCTATCGTGGCACTGAGGGCCATGAATGTTTGGAAAAAGCAGGAGCGACGTTCAGAAAAAAAAGCTCTCAAAACTGCCCTGATAAATTATCGAAACCTTGCTCTTACCTTACCTCCTAGAATCGAGCCACAAAACCCTGATGCATATAGGGAGGCTGCCTTTGCATCTCAAAATTCAATAAACCAAATATGGAGCATTGTTACTCTAATGGAGATTGATCTTACTGGTACTGATGAGTTAGCGCGTAAATTTTTAGAACTCAACGATGTCCACGGCAAATATTTACGTGGTGAAGTCGAGCACAAGCAGGTTATGAGCGTGTTATTTGACTTTTTGGTCATTCCATTTGTAAACAGCGTAAAATAAAAACTCTGGCGGTTATGGCTTACCGCCGGAACATCCACATTTTTCTATACACCACCGTCGGTACTACCTCCCTCGCCTTACCAGTCACTTGGCACCATAAAGCGATCAGCGCCTCACCATCACCATGGCGAGGCTCCGATCCAGTTTTCCAACCAAGCACAGCAGACTTGCTCACACCTAATTCCTTGGCGATTTCTTGCGTTGAAAGGGAGCGTCGATTCAGGTCGGTGATAACGCGAAACCATTCGGTGCGGAAAGTGGCGACGAGAGGCATTTTTAACCCCCTAAACGCGCGCGTGCGCGAGGGCTATGGGAAGTGAACACGCAATCCCCGCTTGTGGAAAAGGGAGCCAAACAGAATTTTGTTCTATCTGCCCGCGTGTGTCCATGTGACTTTTCAGGATTTCCTGTTGCCCTGAAGAGCAGAATTAAATTCTGATTACTCATAGCTTCCCCTCACTGCGCAGTAACGCTTGTGTGCGGAATACTCCTTCTGCGTGGTAAAGGCGTGCTGTTTCCTCGTCTATGTGACGTGTACGGCGGTCTATCTCATCGTGGCAGCTACTGCATGCGTGAGCGCCTTGGGCGTCGTGTGGCTTGATACCGGTACCGCATGTACCCGCCATTCTGTAATGCGCTAATACAGTGGTTTCAGGATTGAAGTTGCATATGCCTGGCATGCGTACCTGACATTCCCGGCCTTTGGCCTCTTTGCGTAGGTTTGTCATGCCGCATAGTCCAGCAATTGTGATGCGGCGTTCTCTGCTGCCTGCTGGGTGGGGAACGTGCGGTACAGGATGAAATTCCACAGTACATCGATGGTGGCTTTGTAGAGCTGGGTGAATTCGATATCGTCCATCTTGGCGAATGAAATGCTTTTTGGCTCTTTGCGGATTGAGCCATCAGGCATCTGGTATTCGGTGCAGTGGCCTGATTGGATGGTTACCCAGGCGCGGAATGCTTCGAAGGATTTTGTGGCGCTGATATTACCGGCGCGCTTTAGTGCTACATCCTGTAAATACTCATCGGCGGCAGCCTGCAGAGAATCCTCATTACCAGCATAGTGGGCTAGGAATAATACATACCCGCGAACGAGTTCTTTGTCTGCCGGTGATATTGTCCCGCCGGTCGGTTGCCAGTAGTGGTACCCGAGATTCAGCAGGGAAAAATATTTACGGTGAAGCCCAGGATTACGGGCCTGTTTGAAATCGGCGTACAGTACCGCGCCGAATTTTACCGATTGCAGGTATTCGCGGGCCTCTGGCGTAAATGGCACCAGTAAACAACCTGCGGATTTTACAAATGAATACTGCGCCATTGGATATCCCCATATTGGCGCAGCGATTGTTCAGAATTAAAGCGGCTGGGTGTTCAGTCCAGCCCGTTAATTATAGCGTAATACCCTCAGGTGATACAACCGTATAACCTGCCATTTTTTGCATTTCAATCAATGCCTTAAATGTCAAAATAAACTCATCATCTTTGATATCTCTGGTGCCAACAACTCGGTTATTAACCATCCGGATAGCAACGTAGCAATTGGCAGGGAGCGCGTTTATAGCATCTGTCATGTCAGCCATGAGTACCTCAAATAAATCAGATAGATATAATTTCTCCTCAATCCCTGCCCGCCCGCACTCAGTGCCAAGCCGTTCGTTATTAGTTATGCTGTGTTGATTGGTTTTTTATCGACCGCTTTAGCTGATCGGTCACCCCAGAAACACTGTATATAAAAACAGTATCACCAACTTTGTGATTGATCAATTTTTTCAAAAAATATTTTACGGGCACTTAGCTAACCAACTAGAAATCAAAAAGGATAGATTTTCTTGTTTGTTCTACCACTACACAACAAATTTCACTGGCACTATCTCAACGGTTAGTGTACTGAATAGCCTAAGTCCTGCATGGAAGGAGTCCTTTCTCATACTCCACCCAGCAGGATAATTGAGGAACTTATATCAGGTCTATTGAGTTGTTTTTTCTTTTGCTTTTATTGCACACGCCGCCATCATTGCCTCCAGCGTATATCGCTTATAAAACTTAACAAATCCTTTGTAAAATATAAATGATAAAACACCAGAAAAGAAAATGGGTCTGTATCCGATACTTGACTCGAATACAAATTTCATTGTGACTAACGTCCAAAAAGTAATAATAAAAACCATTGCTATGTTTCTGGTGAACCCATACAAAGCAACATAATTCTGCAACTTTGCCGCATGTGGTTCGGAATTTTCAAAAGAGTAATGGTATATTAGTCTAAAACTATCACCATCAATACCTTTTGAGTCATCCATATCATCCACTTTCATTAAGAATTTTTCGTTTAATACTTCCTTGCATGTTTTAAAAACCACTGGACGCAACCTATCATCCATCTGTTTATTTTGTCGAAACTTAAAGCCTGTTAAGAAATCAAGCAATGAAATAGGCAACACAATCAAAAGCAAAATAAAACGCCCTATACAGGATAGGAAACCTGAATTATAAAAATATCCATTGCCGCGATCCGATATAAGATATTGTGATGGATATCCATTCCTACAATTTGAGTATTTCTCAATTAAAAACGAAGATAACAGTGACAACAAATGGCCAGAAATGTAGGATAAAATGACAAATGGTAAGAAGTTTAATAATTCACTAAGTGAACTACTATCGCCTACCATAAACGTTTTTGCTTCACCAGAGATCTTCCAACCATAATGCATTCCTCCAAAGTAGAATAAGTAGAGAAGAGATGCTCCAGGTATCAAATACCCTAAAAAATCATAGAACGAAAAAGGGTTTTGCTTCATGCTTCACTCCTGAAATTTTTTATTAAGATAGACTTTTTTAAAAAAAAACTCAAAGAAAAACCACTAAAAACATCGAACTCTCATATCATAACCATAAGCGTTTTATAGATAACAGAGCACAACCAAGCCAATAAGTCCCCATAATATTAGGTACTCCTAACTTAACCACCTACAGTAACTGCGCTACCAAAGCAACCATGCAGACAACCAGCACAGCCACATAGCAGCCCAAGAACACCCAAACGCCGATTGATAATCTCTTCACGATCTCCCTCTATTATCTCTCTGATCACGCCAGTAATTCAGGCGTGCTCTGAAATGCTCCTGGTGCTGTTCCGGTACCGCGTCGATCGCCTCTTCAACCGCTTTGCGGGTAACTTTCCGCGCATACAGGTATTTGATTAAGCCACTGGCGCGCAGATCGAGATTTTCCAGATCCCGATATTCCTGCGGCCAGGCTCCGCGATTGAACGGTAAGCCGGGCGGGAGGTAATCCGATTGCCCGGCCATGTGTTACCTCAGCACTTTGGCAGCGCGGTCCGAGTTGACGTAATACTGCGGATCGACGTAAGTGAGAGTGAACTCAGGGATTGGTTTTTCATGCCGGGTGAGTTGGCAGTGGGGAGATTTCAGCATTGCAGTGATACGGGTCTGCAAGCCGTGTTTAGTCAAACCGTGCTCAGGAGCGTTGATATCAAGAGCGGCTAAAATACTGGAATGCGATAAGGTTTTACCGAGCATGACCTCTACCAGTTTTTCGGCTGGGAATCCCGGTTTCTTGATTTTCTTCTCGGCGGCCTTTTTGCTGGTAGCTTTGCGATCAAACTTCGGCCGCATCACCTGGACGGGTACCGGCGCAGGGACGAACGGCGAACGTGTACGGGCGCGAGCCTGAGAATTCATGTTCCAGATAATCAGCGCGGTGTGGTCGCAACCGTCATCGATCATTGAAGGGGATTTTGCGTAAACAATTTCAGTATGCATGTTGGTCTTTCCTGTTGGTTTGGTTATTACGCGCTGGTCAGGCGCGGTTAGAATGCGTCTACTTTTTTATCGTCTTTAGCGTACTTTCGGGTTCTCTCTTGGCCGGTCTGAGATCGGCGTTCTGCCTCCTGGTCTGAGACGTCTTTGATGTATCCATCCACCATCAAGGCGTGTGCTGTTCCGCTGGCACCTTCACGGTTGTATCGTAAAATTAACTCCATCAGCTCCTTGTCTGATTTCTTGTTGTAAATGGCATCGCGATATAGCCCGATCCAAACATCGCAATCCTGCTCAATCTGTCCAGTGTCTTTACTGTCGCTAGGTACCGGGCGTTTGTCGGCACGCTCTTCAAGTTTGCGGTTGAGTTGGGTTAGTAGCAGAACGACGCAATCCAGCTCTTTCGCCAAGTTCTTCAATCCGGTGGTGATGTCACCATATGCAATATCACGCCGTTCTGCGGCCTCTGCTTTCATTAGGGTGAGATAGTCGATTGCAACCAGACCGATAGAGCCGCGCTGGCGCTTTACCTTCCTGCACTCGGCAACAACATGCGCTAATGTGGCGCCAGGGGTGCTGTCGATCATCAAGTTGGATTCTGATAGCTCCATCGCCTTGGCCATTGCGAGTGACATCTCGCTTTCGGTGTTAGCGCCCACGTAAAAAATCTCAGATTTAACACCCGCCTCTTGGGCAACCATGCGCTCGATGATCCCTCGATCCGTCATTTCCAAACTGAAAACCAACGTTGGCAGGCGGTGATTCAATGCGAAGTGAGTGGCGATTTTGTTGTATGTGGCTGTCTTGCCCATTTTTGGTCGAGCGCCGATAACTACCAGGGAACCGCGCAAGGCCTGTTTTGGGTACATCAAGCGATCCAGGCTTTCAATTCCCAACGTTAGACCGGCGGCACCTTCTGGGTCATCAAATCGGCGTCTAATATCATCAACCCACTCACCAACAATTTCGCCAGCCGGACGCAGGCCGCCACGCTTTCCGGTTTTGGCATGATCGCTAACGGCGGTGATCAACTGCTGCACGCTGGCCAGCTTACTTGCCGCGTCCATGCCGTTATTCGCTCCAACCATTTCGACGCAGGCGTAAAGTTTTTCGAGTGCATACCGCAGAACCGCTTTTTCTCGAATGGCATGGGCATAGCTGGTCATGGCATACACGCTGGCTTTGCGGCCCGTTTCGGCCAGGTAAGCAAATCCCCCCACCTGTTCCAATAACCCCTTACTTTCGAGCGCGTCACTCAGGCTGATTAGATCTGTTGGCTTACTGGCGTTCGCCAGCGTACGTAGTTCAGCGAAAATCGCTCTGTGCGAGGCAAGGTAGAACGATTCCGGTTTTACCAGGCCGAATACCGTGGCCGCCCTATCCTCTTCGGTGTTGTGCATTAGGCTGCCTAGAACGGCCTGTTCAACATCGATGTTGTACGGTGGTTGTGGCAGATTATCGGTCATTGGCCCGCTCCTCTTTCACGGCCACGTAGCAACGCTCAGTGATCAGGTAATCCAGGTTCTTACGCTTCCAGAAACCATCCCTGCCGTTTGGCCGGTCTTCCAGCATCCAGCGGCAATGCACAGCGATGTAGCGCAGATAGGCTACCCAGCGGTCCTGGTTGAATTTAAATTTCTTCCAGAAGTTACGAATGGTTTTCTTGCGTGAGTCGGTTAATACCCGTACCTCTGCCATTTCTGGCAGGATTTCGTGATAGGCGTCGAGTATCACCTGATAATTCATTCGATCATCTGCTGGCGGTTCCTGGGGGTCAGCGTCAGCTGATCCAGTATCAATAGGTTCTATGACTGGTTCTAAAGAGTGACTGGTTCTGGGTGCAGCTCCTGCACCATCTACCGGTGCAGCATTTGCACCAGGGGGTGCAGGAAATTCACCATATGGTGCAGCATTTGCACCACCACGCTTTAAGGTAATGTGATAGATATTTGACCGGTTCAGACCGTTCTCTGCCTTGCGTATTTCTACACGTACGAAACCATCTTTCACCAGTTGCTGAATGTGGTTCTGTACAGAACGCTCGGATACTTCACACTGTTCTGCGATGTAAGGTACCGATGGCCAGCATTCCCCCTGATCGTTGGCATTGTCGGCCAACTTGATCAGCACCAGCTTACGCAAGGGATTACCTACCTTGATGCTCATGGCTTGCGCCATCAGGTTCATGCTCATGTTTAGGCCCCCAGCGCTTCCGCGATCTGGCGGCAAGCGTCCTGGTACTGCTCCGGCGTCAGTTTAAGATTCTGCAGCGCTGCCTTGCTCTGCTCGTATTGTTCCCAGATCGATAGAGCCGCAATGCGCCGCCCTTCGAAAATGTGTTCGATTTCTTCCAACGGAACAGGATCACCGTTCAACCGGTACCCGTTACGCCAGGTAATGCGATCGATAGAATTAAGCATGTTGGTCTTTCCTAGTGCGGTCGGTTAAACGCTGGTCAGGCGTTGGGTGTTCTGCAATGCGTTCAGTGCTCCGGCAATCAACTGCGGTGTATCGTTGGCACCCAGGAGGATCGCGATAATCGCCGCTGCAAACTCCCGTATGGCCACTGACAGTAAATATTGAACCGATGCCCCACCTAAACGCGCTCGTCGCTCTGCAGGCAGCGCTGCGGCCATTGCGTCGGCCATTTCCCGGATCTTTGCCCTGGATGCTTTCGACTCACCACGCAGCCACCGGAATATTGCTTGCCGATTGGTGTTGATCGCCCGCCAGTCAGCACGCCCGAACTCGTCTTCAATCGGGTACAGCCGTACTGTTTTTGACTCGGTACCGAACAACTGCCACATGCGCGTTATCTCGATCGCCACATGTTCCTGGCCACGTTCTGCCGCCCACCCTGCAATTTCGCTTTTCAGTTTTTCGATGTTTTCCACTTGTCGCGTCTCCTGTCGCTCGAAACTTGATTACGCGTAATCAGATTTCGGTGGTTGTCGTTGTTAAGCTGCGTCTGGTGAGTGTTTCTCACCACCGTACAAAGCTGGGTCATACTTAAGAGCACCGCCTGTTACTTTCTCAAGGCGAGCTGCACAGCGTTCCGGAATGAGATCTCCCCAGCGAGATACAGCGGCTTGGGAAACACCTGCGGCCTTGGCCAGCTTGGTTTTGCTGACGAAGAATTCTATTGCGTGGTCTTTTAACACGTTCACCTCCTGTCATTAACTTTGATTAGGACTTTATGACTTAACATATGCTAAGTCAAATTAATTTATATTAACCCCTATGAAAATCGAAACGCTGCACGAGCGCATTAAAGCGCGTAGAACTGAACTTAAAATGTCACAGCAGAAACTTGCCGATGCTGTGAAGGTTTCGCACGTCACTATTTTCAAGTGGGAGAATGGCGATACAGAGCCAAAGGGAAAGAACCTTTTCAGCCTGGCCAAAGTGCTAAAATGCACTCCGACTTGGTTGCTGTACGGGGATGAAGCCAGCACTCCACTACCTGTTGATGAGCTACCGACCGAATTGGATGAAAGACAACAAAAATTATTAGACCTATTTGACTCTCTTCCCGAATCCGAGAAAGAAAGGCACATCGCGGATCTCGAACTCAAGGTTGATGGATTCAACGCTTTGTTCGAAGAGCTGCTCATGGCAAGAAAAAACTCAAAGAAAAAATAATCTAAAATTCAATAAATTACCCCTCATCAACTTGCAACTTAACTTTTTGTAAGTAATTTTTATTGACCAATTACTTACCTTTAGTTAAGCTTCATTCCATCAACAGCGCACAACAATGCAGCGGTTGTTCAGATAAACAAGTTCTGACGGTGTGAAAGAACACAAAGGGGAGTGCTATGAGAGCCACCAAAAAATCAGCAAAAAGTTTCCAGATTCAGTATCGCCAAAGCGGCTCATGGGTAAACGGCAACACCTACCCAACCCGTAAGCAGGCCGAAGATTATGCCCGCCTTACCGGTCGCGATTACCAAGTAGTACCTAAGCGTTAAAAGAATTTGGGATGTTGTGGCAATGGAGAACCGACCTCTTAACGCGTGATGCATAAAGTCCATGATTACCTTGCCACAGCAACCCAAACGTTATGCCTCGTGAATGCGGTCGTAACTCCTGAAAAGGTAAAGCGACGCCGGAAAGCGTAACCGGCACTTCTAGGAAAGACCAACTGCCTCACCAGGGCGAATACGGTCGTAGAGCCTGACCAGCGAAACGACGCCGGATAACGTAACCGGCAACCTTTAGACGTAAAAAAGCCCACCGAAGCGGGCTTAATTACCTCAACGGGAACCACCCCATTGAGAGGGTGCCGGGAACCACCCCGACCTTACTTAGGAAAGACCAACGGCTTACGCCACTGATCTACGTTAATTATATCGGAGTTGCTATGAAAGCACTACAGATACCAGTCACGCTGTACATCCACGTTACCACATATCCATTATCCGAAGGCTTCTATGTCAGCACATCTGATATGTCGTCTTTCCGTGGCAACGTGTTGATTGAAACCCGCCAAATCTTCATCGACATTAACCAGCCCGAGCCGATCGATATCATCGGAAAACAGGTTGAAGCGCTGCAGGCCCAAAAGGCCAGCCTAACCCAAGCGACCTACCTCCAGATCGCCACCATCGATGATCAGATCCAGCAGCTTCTTTGTATCGAGCATTGCCCGGTAACCGTTGACGAACTGCCGTATTGAGGTGAGCCATGGATATCAACTCTGTTATCGACAAAATCATCGCTGCGGGCCTCTCTGTTTTCGAGCATGAGAACAACTGCGATTACAGCCACGGCACAAAGCACATCACCATTATTGGCGGTAAGCGCCGCGTTGAGTTCTACCCTACCACCGGCATGATTTACGCGAATGCGGTTAAGGGTGAATTCAAAGCCGTACGCCTGCCCAAATCCAGCGTTAAAGCAGCCATTCGCCTAGCGAAAACAGGCCAATACTAACCGCGCCTAACCAGCGTGTAACAACCAAAGGAAAGACCAACCATGTCTATTCAAATCGTTAAATTTGAGCCGAGCAAAAAGGCCAGAAACAACGGGGCGATAGCGTTAGTTATTGCTCTTGAAGCACCGAACAAAAAGGCGGCAGAAGTAATGGCCACCGGCAAGCTGTGGGAGGCTTATCCAGCCGCTGCAGATAACTTCCTCAAGCCAGAAATTGTTGAAGATCAGCCTGGCTGCCCCCGTCCTGCTGTTGGTGTTTTCGATGAACAGTTTGCTATCGATAACGAGCTTAATAGTGAGCTTAAATGCTGGCAACCGCGTGCAGTTGATGCGCCACCGGCCGGGCCTGTCGATTTGATGGAACAGCCCGCAAACGTCAGGATCGCCGCGGTTGTGATGTACGGTGAAGGTGAGATCGATAATAGCCAGCTATCGCTGGTTGTCGATATGCTCAATGACGAAGATACACCTGATGATACCGGCATGCGTGAGGTGATCGATGCTCTGGTGTCTGTGACGCAGGTCGGCGCCATGTATCCAAGCGCAGTTTATAGACTTGTTTCTGCCATATTCGAACAAGCTGGTGAAGCCGTTCCTGCAAAGGCTGACATTTTGGCATTTGCTCAGGAGTGGGTGAGTAATCCGAGTGAGCGGGAAAAAATCAAACTTGGCAGCCCGACCATCACCAGCACTAAAGTAGAGCGCACTGAAACTGGCGCAACAGCTGGCGTACCAAACAAAGATGATCGAGGCTACCCACACACTTTAGATACCCTCGATTACGAAATTGGCGCGGCTCTGCTACCAATGGACTTCGATATTTTTAACATACCGCTCGCTATCCATCGCAGAGTAAAAGAGGTTGTGGCTAAAAAAGAAAGCCCATGGAAAGAGTGGTCGGCAATGCTCCGCAAAACTACTGGTGTTCTGGAGTTTTCCCGCGCACAAATCTTCGAACTGATCCGCGCCGCTAAACCTGATTTGCATCAGTTCCCAACCAGCCATCGGGAATATATCAACGCCAACCTTGGCCGCCAGCCAGCAGCTAAGACCAAAGAACCTGAGGTTTCTAATCTTGGTGACGGTAAATTTAGCGTCGAAGGTCTGATTGACGAACAGCCGATCACTGCCTCAAATGATGGTGAAAAAACGGAAGTGGCCACCACCGAACCGGTCAGCGATGCGGCCGCCCTGCAGGCTAAAGAGGCGCTGGATAACCTGGGTTACGGCGTATATGCAACGGAGCCAAAGCAGAAAAGCGAAATGTTGCAGCGTGCGGAGGAACTCGCCGTTGAAGCCACCCAGTTGGCCGAACAGATTAAGGCAGATGATTTCCAGCAGCGCGCAAACTTGGTAGAGCAGTTTTTCGCTGAACAGCAGCCGGAAGAGCGCGATAACCTGGCTATCTGGAACAAGGTTTATAAGACCGACCCTAAACACACAAAGGCGTTTTCCAATAATGGCGGCGGGACGTCGATCAATGGTACCTACATGGTCATGGAGGCCACCAAGCTTTTCGGCCCGCAGGGTATCAACTGGGGCGTTGAAGTTGTCGAGGAACGTTTCGATAACGGTGCGCCAATCATGCAACCCATCAAGCAGGAGGATGGCACCGTAATCAAAGGCGTTATTCCTAACGGTGTCGGGGGGTACCTTTGCGAGGTTAACCATACAGTGAGAATAAACCTGTGGTTCGAACAAGGCGGAAAAACCGCCGTGATACCGTCCTACGGCTGCACCCCTTATATCTACTCAACCAAGTATGGCCCCGTGAGTGACGGTGAAGCACCTAAAAAGTCGCTGACTGACGCCACCAAAAAAGCTCTTTCACAGCTTGGTTTCTCTGCCGACGTGTTCCTCGGTCTGTATGACGATGTTAACTACCGCCAAGAGAACGACGCCGAGTTTGCCCTCAAGAACGCCAGCGACAAGGCCGAAGGTGTTACCCGGCTACGTGAAGAGCTGGACGAGAAGCTGACCAAAGTCGCCGAGACAATCAGCAAGGCCGTAACGGTTAACGAGGCCAACAAAGTACACGCCTCGATCGCCCGTGAAGTGGACGCCCACCGTAAAGCCGCCGAGGGCAAAGGCGATACAGAGCACGCCAAATACTTGGCTGGCCGCCTACGCCGTCTCACCACCCTGAAAGATGAACGCATCAAAGCCCTTTCCGCTTCCGAGGAGAAAACCCAATGAGCATCACAGCCATCGCATTAGCATCTGATTACGCCAAGCTGCAGCAGTTGGTCGAAACCTCCGACGAGCTTACCCCGGAAATGATCGCGGATACGCTGGAAGGTATCGAGGGCGCACTTGGCGATAAGTTGGACGCCGCTTATACCTACGTTCGCAACCTCGAAGGTTTAGCCAAGACCGTTGACGAAGAAGTTAAACGCCTGGCGGATCGTAAAAAGTCATTCGAGAACCGCGCTAAATCCATCCGGCAGTATGTGCTGACGTGTTTACTTGCGTCTGGCCAGGACAAGTTAAAGACCGTAGCCAATACGTTTACTGCACGAAAAGGCTCCGTCAGTGTAGTGATCGATAACGTGGATTTGTTGCCAGATGAGTTAGTCGCCGTGCAAACCCTCGTTGCGCCAGATAAAAAGGCCATCAAGGAAGCGATCGAGTGCGGAGTGGACGTCAAGGGCGCCCACATCGAGATCGGAGAACGTACGCTGCAAGTCCGATAATCACCCGGCCCCACCACTGGGGCCACTATCGAGGCAACAATAATGCTGAGAATGTATTTAGCCAAAGGCGACGCCGTACACGTAACCTTCTCCGATGGTGAAACAGGGATCATCCAGGTGGAAAGTCGCAGTGAACTCTCTTTCCATTTCCCGAAAAAAGTCAGGCTAGTTCGCGAGAAAGAAGCCTTTAAAAAAGTAATTACGCCTAATCAGAAATAAGGGCCCTTCCCCTGCATTGTGGCAACCCAATAACCAAGGGGAACCACAATGCAGGCATGGCAACCAGGCGCGCGCCTACTCTCAGATTTTGATATCAAGATAGGCCGCTTATCCGCAAGCGTACGGAAAAAACAACTCAGTGAAGAAGATATCATCCGGGCGTGTCGTGTGACCGACGACGCAATCGCCCTGATGGTTAAACCGGGGAAAGACCAACATGAAAAACGACCACGACATAATCACAAAGGAGGAGATGATCGAGCTGACCGGTCATCATTATAAATCTAAGCAATGTGAGGCATTACGCCGCGCAGGCATATTCTTTATTGAGCGCCCCGACGGCCACCCTAAAACCACCTGGGGGCATTTTTTAAATCCTGTTAAATATCGCAACGAACCGCAAAAACCGGCCACGAAAGAGCCTAATTTCGAGGCGATGTAATGGCCGGAAAAAGAAAAAACCACGCTGATAACTGGATGCCGCCACGTGTATATCGTGGCCGCTCCGTCTATGAGTTTCGGCATAACAACGGGCGTACGATAAAGCTATGCCCTCTTGATGCTGCTCAGTCCACGGTATGGCTGGAGTATGAGAAGTACATCGAACAGCAGAAAAACGAGGAAACATTCAAAACCCTGTCCAATCGGTTCCTTACTTCGGCTGAGTTTACCGATTTGGCGTTCGAAACCCAGAAGGATTACCAAAAATACGCCAACAAATTAATGCCGGTATTCGGGGATGTAGCCCCGGATAATATTAAACCTGAGCACGTCAGGCGGTATATGGATAAGCGCGGATTAAAAAGTAAGACACAGGCGAACCGGGAGAAAACGTTCATGTCGCGGGTATTTGGCTGGGGGTACGAGAGAGGATATGTGAAAGGGAATCCCTGTAAGGGCGTCAGGCAGTACAAAGAAAAGGCTCGTGAGCGCTATATCACTGATGCTGAATATGCCGCTGTTTTTGCCGTTGCTGACGATACAGTCCGCGCAGTAATGGAGCTGGCTTATCTCTGTTGCGCAAGGCAAAGCGATGTAATCGCATTAACCCGCGACCAGCTTTTAGAGCCCGGGATCTTTATCTGCCAGGGTAAGACCGGAGCCAAGCAGATCAAAGCCTGGTCCGATAGATTACGCGCTGCCGTGGAGCTGGCCGACGCGGTACCCATTGCGAACGGTATCGCCAGCGTCTATGTAATCCATCAGCAGAACGGTAACCGGTACACGCGCGATGGCTTTAACTCGAAATGGCGTAACGCGAAGCTGGCGGCCAAGGCTGCTAACCCGAGCTTGGATATCGATTTCACATTCCACGATTTGAAGGCGAAAGGCATTTCGGATCTGGAGGGTTCACTCAGTGAGAAACAAGCAATATCAGGCCACAAAAATTCGAGCCAAACGGCAATTTACGACAGAAAAGTTAAGATAGTGCCTGTGGTGGGTAATCAATAAAAGTGAATGGATATGCTGCTTTCGGAATTGATCTTCGGAAATCATCTTCGGAAGATGTTCGGAAAGCAGATTTCAGGCACAAAAAAACCGCCTCTCGGCGGTACGACATTACTACATATTGCTTTGATTATTCTTAGTTTATTTTCCTGGTACCCGGGGCGGGACTTGAACCCGCACAGCCATAAGCCGAGGGATTTTAAATCCCTTGTGTCTACCGATTTCACCACCCGGGCTCGGGAAAATTGGAGGCGCGTTCCGGAGTCGAACCGGACTAGACGGATTTGCAATCCGCTACATAACCGCTTTGTTAACGCGCCTTAATTCTGTTTGCCTTTGCAGGCTAAAGCTCGCAATCACCAGCTTTACTAAATTTGGAGCGGGAAACGAGACTCGAACTCGCGACCCCGACCTTGGCAAGGTCGTGCTCTACCAACTGAGCTATTCCCGCATTAATCAGAACTTGCTGATTTTTTTAAATCTTTTGGCAACTCACCGCTGCCGTCTGATGCGATGCATTCTACTTATCTGGCGTGGTGAGTCAATAAAATTGTTGTCTCACCGGGTTCGTTTGCCGATTTTTACATCGCTTCGATCAAGGTTCCAGCAAATCGCGGCGTGCCGCGTTCAAATATTGGAACATTGACCAGAAGGTCAGCACTGCGGCGATGTACAGCAAGCCGAACGACAGATACTCCACCGTAGGCTCCGGCCGCCACAACAGGCCAACCAATGACATCATCTGCGCCATGGTTTTCACCTTGCCAATCCACGAAACCGCCACGCTGCTGCGCTTGCCAATTTCCGCCATCCATTCGCGCAACGACGAGATAATGATCTCGCGGGCAATCATGGTTGCCGCAGGCAGAGTGATCCACCAGGTGTGATAATGCTCCGCTACCAGCACCAGGGCCACCGCCACCATCACCTTATCGGCAACCGGGTCGAGGAACGCACCAAAGCGGGTTGTCTGCTTCCAGCGACGGGCTAAAAAGCCGTCAAACCAGTCGGTTACAGCAGCAAACACGAAAATGACCGCACAGAGCATCGGAGCCCAGACGAACGGCAGGTAAAACGCCAGGACGAAGAATGGGATCAAAACTACGCGGAACAGGGTAAGCCAAGTCGGTATATTCAATTGCATAATGCTGGTAACTATCTGGCTGGAGTGGAAATTAAGAGTATGTTGCTACATTGCCCTCAGTGTTTCAATGCATTGTAGATCTTTTCTGCCAATGCTTGTGAAATACCCGGCACTTTTGCAATTTCCTCAACGCTGGCGTTCAATAATGGTTGAAGTCCACCCATATACTTCAACAGCACCTGACGCCGTTTTGGCCCAACGCCGTCAATCAGTTCCAAGGCGCTGGTGTTTTTGACTTTCGCCCGTTTCTGGCGATGGCCGGTGATCGCATGGTTGTGTGAGTCATCACGAATATGCTGGATCACGTGCAGTGCCGGCGAGTCCGAAGGTAACGAAATCCCCTCCCCCTCAGGGACGAAGAACAACGTCTCCAGCCCGGCTTTGCGATCGCTGCCTTTGGCAATACCGATCAACAATGGTTTGTTCTTGTCCCAGGTCACGTTCAGCGAATTGAACACGTCAATCGCCATACCCAGTTGCCCTTTCCCGCCATCAATAAAGATGACGTCCGGGATCTTGCTCTCTTCCAGAGCTTTACCATAGCGCCGTTTCAGCACTTGCGCCATCGCGGCATAGTCATCACCCGGCGTGATGCCGGTAATATTGTAGCGCCGATACTCCGAGCGCAATGGACCATTGCTGTCGAACACCACGCAGGAAGCAACTGTCTGCTCCCCCATGGTGTGGCTGATATCGAAACACTCCATCCGGTTTATTTCGGTCAGGTTCAGCGTTTTAGCCAGTTCCGCCAACCGCTGATGGATAGTCGATTGCTGAGAAAGCTTGGTGACTAGCGCCGTCGAGGCGTTGGTACGCGCCAGCTTCAAGTAGCGGGCACGATCACCACGCGGCTTGCTCTGGATCTGGATCTTGCGGCCAGCCAGTTCGCTTAGCGAGCTAGCCAGCAGATCTTTTTCCGGTAACGTAAAGTCCAGCAGGATCTCGGCTGGCAAAGTGCGCGCCTGGCTGCCTTGTAAATAGAACTGGCCCACAAAGGTTTGCACCACTTCACTCAATTCTGTACCACCCGGCACTTTCGGGAAGTAGCTGCGGCTGCCTAATACCTTGCCCTGGCGAATAAACAGCACGTGTACGCAGGCCATACCCGCATCGAAAGCTACGCCGATCACGTCCAGATCGTCGCTGTCTCCTGAGACAAACTGCTTTTCCGTTACTCGCCGTACCGCCTGGATCTGATCGCGGATGCGCGCAGCTTCTTCAAAATTGAGCAGTTTGCTGGCGTTTTCCATCCGCGCAATCAACTGGTGCAAGACCTGCTGATCCTTACCGGACAAAAACAGGCGAACATAGTCTACTTGCTGGCGGTAATCTTCCTCACTCACCAAACCGGCAACGCATGGCCCCAGACAACGGCCAATCTGATACTGCAGGCAAGGACGGGAGCGATTGCGGTAGACGCTGTTATCGCATTGACGCACGGGGAACAGTTTTTGCAACAGCGCCAGCGTTTCACGCACGGCGTAAGAATTGGGGAACGGGCCAAAGTATTCACCTTTGGCATGCTTGGCACCACGGTGTACCGTCAGCCGTGGGTGGCTATCGGCACTCAAAAAAATCAGCGGATAGGATTTATCGTCACGCAACAGAACGTTATATCGGGGCTGATACAGCTTGATATAATTATGTTCCAACAGTAGCGCCTCGGTTTCCGTATGGGTAACGGTAACGTCAATTTGCGCGATATTTTTGACCAGCGTTTCCGTCTTGCGGCTACTGACCTGAGTGCGAAAATAGCTTGCGAGACGTTTTTTCAGGTCCTTGGCTTTACCCACATAGATCACCGTCCCCGTCAGATCATACATGCGATAAACGCCAGGCTGACTGGTTACGGTTTTAAGAAATGCCGGTGCATCAAAACGATCATTCACTGCTTAACAATGTCTCCGCGTTGAACAGCCCGTGTCTGATCGCCAGATGGGTCAATTCAACATCCCCGCTGATATTCAGCTTGGTGAACATACGATAACGATAACTATTCACTGTTTTAGGGCTGAGATTCAGCTGTTCTGAAATCTCATTCACTTTCTTCCCTTTAGTGATCATCAACATAATTTGTAATTCACGCTCAGACAAGGTGCTGAACGGGTTTTCCGCCTGCGGCTCCAACTGGCTTAATGCCATTTGCTGGGCGATGTCCGAAGCGATGTAGCGCTGGCCAGCATGTACCGAACGGATCGCATTAATCACCTCTTGCGGTGCTGCGCCTTTGCTCAGATAGCCAGCCGCCCCCGCCTGCATCACCTTGGCAGGCAACGGATTCTCAGTATGAATAGTCAACATGATGACTTTGATATCGGGCGTGTAACGCACAATCTTACGGGTGGCTTCCAGCCCCCCAATACCCGGCATATTCATATCCATCAAAACGATATCGACAGTGTTACCGCGGCACCATTTTACGGCATCTTCACCGCATTGTGCTTCGCCAACAACTTTAATGCCTTTGATATCTTCAAGAATGCGTCGTATCCCTGCGCGCACCAGTTCGTGGTCATCAACAAGAAGAACGCTAATCAAGGAAAATTCTCCAAAATAAGGGAGTAACGCAATCAATCAGCCTCTGTCATCTAAACAGATATTACTTGGTTTTCAGCAAAGAATGAATACAGATTAATACTTACTCTCGGTTAACTATGGCCAGGTTTGTCGACCCCTGTACCACCTTTGTTACGATTAAAGCACTGGTTAACGGATAAAAAACCATCAAGCCTATTAGGCTCAATACCTTACCACCATGATACGCCATTTTACGCCTTCTGGCGGGAAAATTAATCGCTGTTTTCACAAAACCAGATAATAATCACCCTGCCAATTATCACCCGTAACTATATGAATTACAAAAAAATAACAAAATTACGCCATTTTTAATCACGTACAAACCGCTGTAGGCAAACGCTTATTCAGAATACATAACCGTTGTAGACGGGGAAAAAGGTGACATTTCAAGAGAAAATAACCAGCCTAAATGTCAATAGCTTGCAGATGAAATAGTTATTCATCACGTCGAATTAAGCCAGTATTACTTTATAAAATCCACATTATCTGAAAGCACACATCCCGTCGCTAACTATAAATGAGTATGCAAAGGAATTACACCACTAGCGCAAAAAAATGCCCTGCCGACCAGCCCTCACGGGCATCGTGCCCTCGCCACGCGGCCTCAGCGATACGAACTGCCGATGCTGTGATATACTTCGCGCCCTAAATGAGGCACGGGGTCTGCCTGGGTGAGTCGGCAGCGGGTTGTTGTGCATCAAACCACATTTCACATTTCACTTCAGGCTTATGCCTTAAAATTCAGGAGATAAAATGAGCAACGTTGACTTCACTACGTCTGCAAACCCGCAAGCGCTGGCCACCGAAGTTGCCTGCCTCAAAGCGACTTTGACGTTGATATTAAAGGCAATTGGCCAGGCTGATGCCGGTAAAGTGATCATCAATCTGGAACGTTTTGCCGCTCAGGTAGATGACCCGGATCAGGCTGAAATCTTCAAGAACAGTATTCAGCAGATCAAGCACGCCTACCGCCAATAATCCGTGCGCTATCAGGCCCCCGTTTGGGGTCTGATAACGGCTTGGCGGCGTTATTAGAGCCCTCCTTAGCGGTTGAATGATAAGTTTCGTAACAGAATATTTTCTATCATTAACTTTACCAGCATTCACTATAGCGCATTAAACATTAGTTGAAAAAACAACAATAGGATTAGTCCCATTTAATCATTAATAATGTTGTGGGATTTTTATTACCCCATTATTGTTCGTGACGCGAATAAATAGCCCTATAGACTAGGAATTAACTCACCTTTCGCGCAGTATCTGCACGGGCATGCTGGCAAGCACCGTTTTCTTTGGGGTAATTGGCCCGCAAGGCGCGGGCCGGGTTTGATGAAGACTAACTACTGATTATCGGACTACCATCACCGAGATCTTGGCGTGGCGGACAATGGCGGCCGCATTCGAGCCGAGCAGGTAGGTTTTGACACTAGGACGGCGAGAGCCAATCACGATCAGATCGGCTGAGATTTCCTCAGCAAGTTGTAACACCTCGTCACGTGGCGAACCGAAGCTGATGGTATAAGAAAGACGCTCCAACGGCAGATCGATCCCCGCCATCAGCTTCTTCAACCCCTCCACCGCCTTCACTTCAGCCTGATTTTCAAACTCTTTGATGCCAAACGAATAGGCGGTCACAAACGCCGAAGCATCCGGCAAGGCATGGAAGAAATGCACCTTGGCCCCAGACATCTTGGCCAGATACTCCACGTGTTCGAGCGCATGTTCAGTCAATACGTCTTCTGCAAGATCTACCGGTACTAAAATGGTCTTGTACATATTCAATCCCCTCTCTGTATTACCGTGATGAACACAGCTTACCGCTGGCCAATGGGAGCTTGTACCTATTTATGATGCTTTTGTGATCAACAGGTGTAGCTGGTGGCTTCTCGACCTTTTGGCCACCATTACTCAACCAATGATTTATACTTTTGTGATTTGAACCGCAAAACCAACCAAATGTACGCTGGACGCCCGGCGATCCTCTGCCAAGCCGCGCCAGCTGCAGCAATAAACTGATTAGAACTCAACTGCTCCCCGCGCAAAACCCGCTATTAGCGCCCCTCAAGCACAGACAGGGATCCGGATTAGTTTAATCGTCTTTTAACATTAGTTTTTCTCATGCGAATTTTATAAGCCCCTGTTTAATCAATGAGATAACCACTGTCAGCACTGTTCATTTGCCGCGGTAAAGAGTAATCTTCCGCCCCCTGGACGTCCGATTTGCCTCCCCTGAGTAAAGAATAATCGGCTTTTATCCCACCCCATTATGTTGTAAATATGTTGCACAAAGGTGGTGATATTGAGTTACCTTAACTTTTGTCGGAAAAACCGGCTAATACAGATAAAAAAGAGCCACTTCAGAGCTCGCCACTCCACTCATGACAGGTAAAAACAGGACAGCATAAGATGGTAGATCATTCTAAAATAGCAGTGGACACCACGCCCGGATCAGAAGATCACCTAAGGCGAAACCTCTCAAACCGACATATCCAGCTGATCGCTATCGGCGGTGCCATTGGTACAGGTTTGTTTATGGGTTCCGGTAAGACCATCAGCCTGGCCGGGCCTTCCATCATCTTCGTATACATGATCATCGGCTTTATGCTGTTCTTCGTGATGCGCGCGATGGGCGAGCTGCTGCTCTCCAATCTGCAGTACAAATCTTTCAGCGACTTTGCCGCCGATCTGCTCGGCCCCTGGGCAGGGTTCTTCACCGGTTGGACTTACTGGTTCTGTTGGGTGGTGACGGGCATTGCCGACGTGGTGGCCATTACCGCTTACGCGCAGTTCTGGTTCCCCGATCTCTCCCAATGGATCGCCTCTTTACTGTGCGTGTTGCTGCTGCTCAGCCTGAACCTGGCAACGGTGAAAATGTTCGGTGAGATGGAGTTCTGGTTTGCGATGATCAAAATCGTCGCGATAGTGGGCCTGATCATCGCCGGTCTGGTGATGGTGGCGATGCACTTCGAATCCCCAACCGGCAGCGTAGCCTCCTTCTCCCACTTATGGAATGACGGCGGCATGTTCCCGAAAGGCATTAGCGGCTTCTTTGCCGGCTTCCAGATTGCGGTATTTGCCTTTGTGGGTATCGAGCTGGTGGGAACCACCGCGGCCGAAACCAAAGATCCGGAAAAAGTGCTGCCACGCGCCATCAACTCCATCCCGATCCGCATTATCATGTTCTACGTTTTCGCGCTGATCGTGATCATGTCGGTAACGCCTTGGAACTCGGTGGTGGCCGATAAGAGCCCGTTCGTCGAGCTGTTCGTACTGATCGGTTTGCCAGCCGCAGCCAGCGTGATCAACTTCGTGGTGTTGACCTCTGCCGCCTCTTCCGCCAACAGTGGCGTGTTCTCCACCAGCCGTATGCTATTTGGCCTGGCGCAGGAAGGCGATGCGCCTAAATCCTTTGCCAACCTGTCCAAACGTGCGGTACCGGCAAACGGCCTGACCTTCTCTTGTATCTGTCTGCTGGGCGGCGTGGTGCTGATCTATCTGATCCCGAACGTCATGACCGTATTCACGCTGGTCACCACCGTGTCGGCCATTCTGTTCATGTTCGTCTGGACCATCATTCTGTGTTCGTATCTGGTCTACCGTAAGCAACGCCCGGCACTGCACCAGAAATCGATCTACAAGATGCCTGCCGGTAAGTTGATGTGCTGGGTATGCATGGCGTTCTTCGCATTCGTGCTGGTGCTGCTGACGCTGCGCGAGGACACGCGCCAAGCGCTGGTCGTCACGCCGCTGTGGTTTATCATTCTGGGGATCGGTTATCAGTTTGTGCGCCGTAAGAAGGCGGCCTAACCCTAGTTATTACAACGCCGCGTTCTCACGCGGCGTTTTTACAGGAGCAGCATGCAGTGCCCGCCCCTATGTCAACTCTACTGGCTTTGGTTTACGCCGAATACGCAACTCACTGACAATCACCCCCAGCACAATCAACCCTGCGCCAATCAGCGCCAACCCAGGCAAACGCTCACCGGCGATACGGCCGACTATCCCAGCCCATACCGGTTCACCGGCATAAATAACCGTGGCACGGGTAGGTGAAACGCTGCGTTGTGCCCAGTTCATCGTCAGTTGGATCACCGCACTGGCGATCCCCAGGCCTACCGCGCTGTAAAGCAGATAGTTGGAAAACGCCGGAACCGACTCCCCGGTAGGAGCCATCATCAAAAACGATAACAACGACGCAGTAGCCAACTGCACAATGGTCACCCGCCGCACATTGACCTTGCCCGCAAAAGCACCGATTAAAATCACCTCGATGGCGATCGCCAGCGCACTGACCAACGTCAGGAATTCACCACCGCTGAATGCCAGGCTGGAACTGCTTGGCCCACTCAACAGCATCAGCCCGACGAAGGCCAGCAGAATGCCAATCCAGGACATGACCCCCGGCATACGGCCAAGGACTAACCACTGCAATAACGGCACAATCGGCACGTACATGGCGGTAATAAATGCCGACTGGCTGCTGGTGATGGTTTGCAGCCCCATGGTTTGCAGGCCATAGCCGAACATGATCGAGGTGCCGATAAACACCCCGGCCTTGATTTCGTACCAGGTCATCCCCCGGAGCGAACGCAGAGAAAACAGCACCAGCGCCAACGTCGCAGTGCCAAAACGTAGCCCAACAAAAAAGAATGGCCCACTGACCAGCATCGCCTGATGCACGGCCAAAAAGGTGCCGCCCCAGAGCATGGTAATAAGGACCAGTACGGCTTCCTGAGGTTTGATCTTCAGAAACAGTATGGGAGTAGAGTTTTTCTTGACCGTTGACACTGACTTGCCCTTCCTGCTGGCTGCAATAAAATACACAATTTCTGCCAGTATGGGGAAAAGGCTAGCAATGGGCAATATCGTGCCGGATTGGCAACAGAAATCGCCGCCCGGTGCCGAGAGTTGACAACCAATCCTCCCGGACCTTTTTACTCTTCTTGGGCCGGGACTTCCGGCAGCGTTTCCAACGGCGGTTGTATCCCCTCAGAGATGTAATCTACGGCAGCCAGGGTGCGCTCGCTGCCCATAGCGTCTTCCACCACCACATGTTTGATAGCGCCATCAGAAAGTATCACTCGCTTAATGCCACGTTCGGGTTCCATATCTCCTCCCTGTGTGAATGTCTGCCCCTCAAGTTTAGCCTGTGCGGCGCTTGTCGGGTTGCGGTCTAAGCGTTTATCTGAATACCCTTCGCATTTTTTATCATAGGGCACCGGTTATCAGAGCTCCAGGCG
The DNA here is from genome assembly GCF_059697885.1 of Serratia sp. NCCP-200. Classification (NCBI taxonomy): domain Bacteria; kingdom Pseudomonadati; phylum Pseudomonadota; class Gammaproteobacteria; order Enterobacterales; family Yersiniaceae; genus Serratia; species Serratia sp. NCCP-200. Next base: position 72,837 of record NZ_BAAKUJ010000003.1, on the reverse strand, counting down.
GCAATACACTTTGTATAGACAGCGAAAAACCATCACTAGCAGTTATACATAGAAGGCAAACCATCAATCATCCCTATCTTGTTTGCGGAACCCGAGCAGGGTTAAAATGCCGACCAGCCTACCGCTCACCCGTTGAACGTCCGGTCAATTCAAGCTGTGTCCGCCTGTCAGCCAACCAAAGCCAGGCGTTCTATTTTTTGCGTACTGCAAAGGGAAATAAGTCAGTGTCTAAAGATTTTGATGAACTAATAAGAGACATGGATCTTATTATTGAAAATGTAGACAGTTTCAAGGCTATGGCCCCACGCATGCCGCCACCGGCGGTAGAAGCGCCGCCAACAGCCCACTCCTACGATTCATTCTGCGAAAACATTGCGCTGAAAGTGGTATTGAAAGTTCTGTTGTCATCGGTAGACAAGATCGTCAAGGTGCAAATCGCCAACCGGGTTGAGCAAGAGATCGCCCAGATCGAGCAACAGGTCGTCTTGGCTGGCGGTGGCCCGGTTGCGCCCGAAGACCTGGCACAAATGACCCACTACGTGCGCCGCACCGTTCACGATTTACTCAATTGAGTTCCGCCAGAAAAGCGGTTGTGCGTTGGGATGGATTGTTTCAGCCCGGATAGCATGGCTTGGCGAGTATCAGCATTCAGGGAATGGTTGAATAATCATCGGATATACCCGAATCAAGCGTACTCCAGGCGTTTCGGCTGCAAGCCGGGCGTTTGGGGTTTCGTCACCTTGACGGCTTTCGCCGGATCGCCTGCCACAAACTCCAGGGTGGGCGAATAGTAAAAAGGCAACCATGCCTCGAAATTCTCTTCCCACTCCCATTTGACTGGGCATGGCCACAGAATATCTTCGTGCAGAATGTAATAGATCCACCTCCCATGAGGGCGGCGTGGCTTAAGTGTTTTCATAATGCCATCAATACTTTCTCACCTGTTGCGAACTGGCCGCGAAATGGGCCGCTCGGCCATAATACCTCAGTGGAGCCACTTGAAGCGAGGAGCACCACGAAACGCGGTGCTTAACAGGTAATTATACGATAAAGGCACGGATTTTGCGGCAAAGTAGCGGAGTTTAATCCGCTACTTTGCGCAATGCATTACTGCGAAGTGATGGTAAATCTTACTACATGTTCAGTGAGGCATAGTGCGGTTGGCAAGTTAGCTTGCTCTTGTCACTATCCTCTGCCCTAAAGGGCGTATCCCTGGTGAAGCACAATATTCTCTATTCGGTATACTCTTGAGAAAGGTCAATTATTCCCTTCTCTTACCAACAACATACCCATTTTTTGCCACCAGGAAAACAGGTGAAAAACACCCTTGTAATCACTGCCAATAAATGTTAACAAAAGCTAATCAATACAGACACTTTAATGAACGTTTGAATTATTAGCATGAAAAGGAAAGATTGGCCATGAAGATTAACGTAACGGACACTCCAAATCCGCAGGACGAAGAGTTCGTGATTGACAGCCTCTGGGCGCACAACCATCAGTATGACGCGGTAGATATTCATCCGTTATTTCTGACCGTCACCGACGATCGCGGGCAGATTGTGGCCGGACTGGTCGCCAGAACCTGGTGGGGTGGATTAGAAGTCCAGTACCTGTGGGTGGGTGACGAGTATCGCAAAAAAGGCTACGGCCGTGACCTGATGCTGCGGGCAGAACAGGAAGCCGTCAAGCGCGGTTGCCATATGGCCTATGTCGATACCTTCAGTTTTCAGGCGCAGGCGTTTTACGAAAAACTGGGGTACCAGCCGTATGGCAACTTAGCGGGTTATGCGCACCGCCATACTCGCATCTATTTAGCGAAAAACATCTGATAGCGCTGAAGTATGAGGGGTTCAAATGGATTCATTTTGGCAGAGCAATGAATTATATTTAAAAGGTCTCATCACCATGATGGAACATTTAAATGAGCCTTGGGGCATTAAAGATTTATCTTCACGCCATATTTATATGAATAAGGCGGCCTATCTTTATACCAACACACCTCTCAATTTCGATATTGCGGGCAAGCTTGATGCCGAGTTCCCCGCCGATTGGGCAGAGTTTGCCCCCGACTTGCAAGAACACGACAGGAAAACCGAAGGAACGCGGGATCGCGTAGCCGTTATCGAGACGCACTTCTGGTACGGCAGCGACAGCCTGGTCCCCTTTATCAGCGAAAAACTGCCTATTTATAATGACAAGGAAGAGCTGGTTGGCACCATGTGGAACGCCCGTCCGCTGGACAGTTTTTCACCGCTAAAATATATCAACCAGCAAAAGCCCAGCATATTAACCACCGAAGTCAGCATCCAGATTTTTACCCAGTCGGAGCTGGACATCATATTTTTAATGCTGCAACGCTACACCAACAAAGAGATTGCCAGGTTATATGACGTCAGCAATAAAACCATAGAAAATAGAATCTACAACATCTACCAAAAAGCCGATGTGCATACGCTCCAGCAGTTCGAAGAGTATTGCAAACAGGTAAACTTGGACAGCTACATTCCAGTACGCCTGATTGAAAAAGGCATCCAATTTATTTAAACGTTAACGAGAGATTATCGTGATTAAAATTGAAGACTACCCACTGAGCCGGGTACCGCAGGATAAGAGGGTCTCCTTCCTCAGCGTCGCCATCGTGCATATGGGTATGCTAACGGCCTTGGACCAGTTTATGCTGGGTGCCGTGCTGGGTAACTCAATGACCCTGACCGATGCCTTTATCGCCATCTCGATTGGCAGCCTGATCTTTGGGGTCGTGACGTTCGGGCTGGGCTTGGCCGGGATGAGAGAAGGTATCTCCGGTAGCCTGCTGGCTCGCTGGTGTGGTTTTGGCCGCATAGGCTCGGTGCTTATCGGCCTGGTAGTGGCCGTCAGCCTGTTGGGCTGGTTTGGCATTCAGAACGCCATCTTTGCCAAATCGCTTAACTTCGCCTTGGGCGATCGCCTGGGCTTCCCGCTGTCAGCTTCACTCTCCGGCCTGTTTTTGACGGTGCTGGTCGCTTTTGGTTTTAAAGCGCTGCGCATTACAGCTCGTATTGCTGTGCCGCTGTTTATCCTGCTGGTGTTCTTTATTTCCTATAACGTCCTCTCTGGGCAGAAACTACATGAGGCCATTCTGCTGGCACCGATGGGGGACGCGTTAACCATCAGCGCGGGCATCACCATCGTGGTCGGCGGCGCCATTGTCGCCAGCCTGATGACCCCTGACCTGACCCGTTACTCCAAAAACAAACGCCACGTGTTTGGTATTACTTTGCTGACCATTATTGCCGGTGAATTCGTGGTTAACGGTCTGGCGATTTTTATTGCCAAAACGCTCGGCACCGCAGACGTGGTGACGATCATGGCCCAGAGTGCGGGCGGTATCGGCTTGCTGGTGGTGGTGTTCTCGACCCTGCGCGTCAACGATCTGAACCTCTATTCGTCGTCCTTGGGCGTGGTGAATGCGGTTGAAGGGATCACCGGTAAAAAGCTCAAATATACCGCGACCACGGTGATTATCGGTCTGTTGGGCACGCTGCTTTCGGTTCTGGGGATCCTGGATCGGTTTGTGGATTTCCTGACCGTGCTGGGCGTGGTATTCCCACCGATCCTCGGCGTCATGCTGGTGGATTATTTCGTGCTGCGCAGCCACCGCGATGCGCTGGACGCCAGCCGCCAGCTCGGCCAACTGCCGCAAGAAACGCCACTCATCGGCTGGGCAGCGATTATCGCCAGCATTGTCGGTAGCGTGATCGGCCTGGTGACGGAATGGGGTGTGCCAACCATTAACTCACTGCTGGCAGCCAGCGTGATTTACTGGTTGTTCAAACGCCTGTTTGGCCGTGCAACCAACCTGCAAACTGCTTAATTTGTCGCATTAACAGGGTCGAGCATATGTTCGACCCTAGCTAAGCGGGCGGCGCCCCTACAAGGTAAAATCTTGGTGGTGGTATTCAGCCGTTCAGGTCGCGTTACCGGGAATAACGATATTACTGTCCGCCAGCGAGCCCATCTGATTGAACATCACGCAGGCCGCATCCACGATATGCATGGCGATTGCGGCACCACTCCCCTCCCCCAGCCGCATATCCAGATGCAGATAAGGCGCTAATTGCAGGTGCTCGAGTGCGGCAGCCGCGCCCTTCTCCGCAGAGAAATGGGACGGCAACAGGTAATCCCGAGCCTGAGGTGCAATGCCGCAGGCTGCCAACGCAGAGGCATAAGAGAGAAAACCATCGAGGATCACCGGCAAGCCGGCGGCCGCAGCTCCCAGCATCACGCCAGCCATTCCCACCAGATCGTATCCACCCAGCTTTGCCAACACGTCCAGCGCGTCTTGGGCATCCGGCTGATTTACCTCAATCGCCCGACGCACCACATCCACCTTATGGTGCAAATGATCGCTGGGGAAATTGGCCCCAATGCCGACCACTTCCTGCGGATCGCGGCCGGTAAAGACGCTGACTAACGCCGCGGCTGGCGTCGTATTGGCCATCCCCAACTCCCCGACGCCAAACAGCTTCACCCCAAGCGCCGCCTGTTCCAGCGTCAGTTGAGCCGTGGCCAACAGCAACGCCTCCGCCTGCTGGCGTGTCATTGCCGCCCCGCGCGCAATGTTGCCGCTGCTGCGCCCAACTTTCATATCGATCAGGCCCGGCAAAGGTTCGCTGTCGATGCCAACATCCACCAGCTTCACCTCGGCACCGGCATTGGCCGCCAATACGCAGACGCCGGTATTGCCTTTCACCATATTCAGCGCCTGGATCACCGTTACTTCACGCGGTGACACCGCTACCCCTTCGGCATAAACGCCGTGATCGGCCATCATGACGATGATTTGCTTGCGGCTGGCGGCCATCCCGCTAAAACCGCGCATCCCGGCCAGTTGGGTTGCCAACTGTTCCAGGCGGCCAAGGCTGCCCGGTGGCTTAAGCAGGCCATCAATCTTTGCCGCTGCCTGTTGCATGGCGGCCGCGTCCAACGGCTTAATCAGGTCGATTAACGATGACAATGTTTGCATACTTTATTCTCTACTTGCAGGCTGCCAATGAGCCTGGCTGTTAAATAATTTTAGCGTGACAAACCCCTGGTTGAGTTCCACCACGCTGTAGGCTCCCTGGGTAAACGGGAAGTGCCACATCCCGGCGGCAGGCAGCTTTAGTAACCCTGCCAGCAACAGGCTCAGAGAGCCTTGGTGCGCCACCAGCAGACGATCGCCATCGCCCTGTTCGTCCAGCAGACGTTGGGCCTGCTGGCTAATCCTCTGGGAAAACAGTGGAAAGGACTCCCCCGCTGGCGGGCAGGCTAGCTGCCAATCCGCCACCCAGTCGGCCCAGGCAGCACTATCCTGCTGCTGCAAATCCTGGTGATGGCACATTTCCCAGTCACCAAAATTCATTTCGTTAAAGCCGCCGTCAGGTTGGATCGCCAGTTCCCGCTGCCCAATCACAATCTCGGCGGTATGCCGGGCACGTAGTAACTCACTGCTGATCGCCTGGGTAAAAGGCACCTCGGCCAGCCATTGTGCGATCTGCCTGGCCTGCTGTTCACCTTGCTCGGTCAACGGCAAGTCGGTCATGCCGCAAAATACGCCCTGTCGATTCGCCGCCGTTTGCCCGTGTCGTACCAAAAATAGCCGCATAGCGCCCACTCACAGCAGTGCCAGTAAGAAGATCAATTCGGCAATTTCTATCGCCGCTCCCAGAGTGTCGCCCGTTTGCCCGCCCAGACGGCGGCGCAGATAGGCCCGCAGCAACAGCACGGCGATCAGCGCACAGCCAAGCGCAAACAGCCCCTGCCCATGCCCTAACAAGGCGACCAAAGCGGCTCCCAGCGCCAGAGTGAACAGCGTTTGTCCGCCACTGATCTTGCCAATATAAAGGTTCCCCAGCCCGTTACCCTCACGAGCATAGGGCTGGCGATACATCATCAATACCACCAGGCTCCGGCAAGCAACTCCTGCTGCTGCCAACGTGGCCAACATCGGTACTCCGCGCAATGCCAGTTCGCTGATCACCAACACCTTGGCCACCACGATAAAGATCAGTGCCAACCCACCATTGGTACCTAAGCGACTGTCGCGCATGATCTCCAGCATTTTTTCCCGAGTACGAGCCGAGAAAACACCATCACAGGTATCGGCCAATCCGTCGAGGTGGAAGGCACCGGTAACCAGAGCCAATGCCAGCACGTAGCCCAACGCCGCCAGCGGCACCCCACACCAGGGGGCCAACAGGGTAAAGACGGCCCCACCGATTGCACCCACGATCAGGCCAATCAAGGGGAAACCGACGATGCCGCGCTGGTAATTATCCATCGCCAACCCCTGTGTCCAACTGGCGGGCAGCGGGATACGCGTCATCAATTGCAGGGTGGCCCAAAACAGTCGCAGACTCATTTGATCTTGACCTCAATACCAGAAATAACCAATAGCACCGACTCGGCGGCAGCGGCCAAACGCTGGTTAACACGCCCGGCAATATCACGGAAGTGTCGTGCCAAACGGTTTTCCGGCACGATGCCCATCCCCAGTTCATTGGTGACCAGATAGATCGCCGCCGGGCTGCGGGCGCAGGCGGCCAGCAGATCATCGATCTGCCGTTGGATTGCCGTTTCAACCACGGCAAAGTCGATGCTTTCCACCGGCGTCTCCCCGGTCAGGTCAAACATCTGGTTGGCGATCAGCGTGGTAATACACTCCAGGATCACCGCATCTCCCGCCCCCGCCTGTTGGTCGATCACACTGGCCAGTTGCTGGCTCCCCTCCCAGGTACGCCAATGAGCGGGCCTGGCTTGGCGATGTAGCTTGACCCGTTCAGCCATTTCCTCATCGGTGACCACCGAGGTGGCGATATACAACACCCGGTCACTGACACCGCTCGCTAACCTTTCGGCCAGCGAACTTTTGCCGCTGCGTGCTCCACCGGTGATCAAGATCATTGGGCACCCATTTGCTGGTGCTCGGTCATCAAGCGATAAATTTTATCCATATCAATATGTTCCCGCATCTTTTCGGCCAACAGATCAAACTGTTGCTGCTTGTAATCGGCATAATCGAAAGCCGGGCCGTCGTAAACCGCTAGCCCTTTACGCTGTCGTAACTGGTTTAGCAGCGCCCGGCAAAAAGGCGCGCTGTCGAATAAGCCATGAATATAGCTGCCCAGCACGTTACCGGTGGGGTTTACTGCACCGTCGACGGCGTTATCCGGCTGCCCATTGCGTAGGGAAAGACGGGAGAAAGGCGTAGCCTCTGAGCCAAGCTGGGTGGTGCCCATATGGATTTCATAACCAACGACGTCCTGCTCACCACAGCCAGACCAGAGGCCGGGCAACCCAGGCTCACATTGTGCTGTCACCTGCGTAGTGACTTTTTGCGGTGCGAAGCGGGTGGTGACATCCAGCAAGCCCAAACCCGCCATCTGTTCCACACCGGACTCCACGCCATCAATAATGTGCTTACCGAGCATCTGGTAGCCGCCGCAAATACCCACGATCTGCACTCCGGCCCGGTGCTGATCCTGTAACGCCGCCGCCAAGCCGCTCCGTTGTAGCCACTGCAAATCCCCCAGGGTGTTTTTGCTACCCGGCAGGATAATCAGATCGGCACCGGCCAGCGCCGCCGGGTGCGAAACATAGCGCAGCCCAACGTCCGGCTGGGCCGCCAAGGCATTAAAATCGGTAAAGTTGGACATATAGGGCAGTTGTACCACCGCGATGTCCAGCTCATGGCTACTGCCTGTCGGGGCATATTTGCCATTTTGCAACGCCACACCATCCTCATCTTCCAGATCGATATTCAACCATGGCATCACGCCCAGCACCGGCACACCGGTCAGCGCCTCAATCTGCTCCAAGCCCGAATAGAGCAAGGCAATATCACCACGGAATTTATTGATGATCACCCCTTTCACCCGAGCTTTTTCTTCCGGTTCTAGCAGTGCCAACGTGCCATAAATAGCGGCAAATACCCCGCCGCGATCGATATCGGCCACCAACAGCACTGGCGCATCGGCGATCGCCGCCATGCCCATATTGACGATGTCGCGGTCGCGCAGGTTGATTTCCGCCGGGCTACCCGCCCCCTCCAGCACCATGATGTCGTAGCCGCTGGCCAGACTGTGATACACCTCGCTAATTTGTTGCTGCAACTGCGGCTTGTACTCGTGATAGCTGACCGCGTCCATATTGCAGGCCACTTTGCCCATCAGCACCACCTGCGCCTGACAATCGCTGGTCGGTTTCAGCAGGACCGGGTTCATCCGCACATCGGGTGCGATACCGGCGGCTTCGGCCTGAAAGATCTGCGCCCGGCCCATCTCTTCGCCACGGACGGTAATACCAGAGTTGAGCGCCATATTCTGCGATTTGAACGGCGCACAGCGATAGCCATCCTGCATGAAGATCCGGCACAATCCGGCCACCAGCACGCTTTTACCCACATCGGATGCGGTTCCCTGCACCATCACACACCGTTTCATCGCTTATTCTCCACGTCGCGCTGGCCAAGCCGCGCTAACCATTATTATTTCAAGCGCCAAGCCATAGCAGGCGCAACGCGGCAAACAGCAGCAGAGCCAACAGCGAGGCCGTCATCATCAGACGCGTGCTGCGGGGAATATCTGCCAGCTCGATCTCCCGCCGAGCCTCACCGATCCACGGCTTTTCGACCCGCTGACCAAAGTAGTTGTTAGGACCGCCAAGCAGCACTCCCAGCGCTCCAGCCACGGTCGCTTCCGACCAGGCGCAGTTGGGGCTGGTATGCTGATAGCGATCGCGCCAGCCGATACGTAACGCCTGGCGATAGTCCAATCCGTGCAGCCGGGCCGCGCAGCTCAGCAGTAGCCAGCTAAGCCGGGCGGGTAACCAGTTGGCAAAGTCATCCATCCGCGCCGACACATAGCCGATGGCGCGGTATTTCGGCGTTTTATAGCCCACCATCGAATCGAGGGTGTTAACCGCTTTATACGCCATCGCCAGCGGTGCTCCGCCGACCAACAGGAAGAATAGCGGCGCAATTACGCCATCCACGCTGTTTTCCGCCACCGTCTCCACCACTGCCCGGGTAATTTGCGGCTCTTCCAACTGTGAGGTATCCCGCCCGACAATCCACGACAGCTTGCGGCGGCTCTCCTCAAGATCGGCACTTTGCAGTGCCCGGTGAACCTCCATGGCCGACTGTTCCAGGCAGCGCCCGGCGAGCAGGGTATAAATCAGCCAGACTTCCGCCAACCAGCCCAACCACGGGTGAATATGCTGCATCAGCGTTAAAAAGCCCCAACTGACCAGCCAAACCAACCCAACTACGCCCAGCCACAGTAACCCGCCACCAAGTTTTAGTGCCCTCTCGCTATGGCAAATCCGACGGATCGCGCGTTGCAACACCGTGATCAGGTTGCCGATCCAGCGCACCGGATGCGGCCAGTGCGGCGGGTCGCCTAACAGGCTGTCGAGCAGAAAGGCCACGAACCAGGCTAGCAGCGTCATGGCACGCACCTTATAGCCGCGATCGAGAAAACTTGATGGTGGGTTAATGGCATAAAAAAATCCCGACCTCTCGGGCGGGATTTGGGTGTCAACAGGATACGACCAAGCGGTGCAACATAGCTGCACGTATCTCATGACAACCCCCTTCCCACCGAAGGTGTTGAATGTGTGACCAACTGGCCGGTCTTCTGGCTTAGCGTCATCCTTATCCACTCCCTTCCCAATCCTCAGATCAGTGGCGCAGTGGACTCGTCGGCATCACAGCAGCGGGGGCTGCGGGGGAGTTACACCCCCTTCCCAACCACAACCTGTTATCGTTCAGGGTGTGGGTTATCCAGTTGGCAATAATTCGGTTAATTACCACGTTTTCGCTTCAATAAACGCAACGCTTCAATTTATCACTTAGTTATCATCTCGATAGCCTCGACAATTGCCATGCCATAATAACCTGTTGATCTCGCGAATACACGCCAAGATCTGGCATTCACCAGAGCGACAGGTTTGGTTTACGCCGGATCAACGGCGATTACCCTGTGTTATCCTGCACGCAAACTTGACAGGGGGAATAGCAAAACCGTGAGTGAACATGGTGGTAACGTACTGGAAATGGCGTTGAAAAGCGGCCTGGATCCGGCCGAGATTATTGATTTCAGCGCCAATATCAATCCATTGGGCATGCCCGCCAGCCTGAAGACGGCGATTATCGAGCATCTGACCAGCGCCGAATGCTATCCCGACGTTGAATACCGGCGTCTGCATGCGGCATTGGCGCGGGTTCATCACTGCCCGGCGGAAAATATCATGGCAGGCAACGGGGCCACCGAGCTGATTTACGCCATAGTGAACCGGCTACGCCCCCGCACGGCGCTGCTCCTAACGCCTGGGTTTGCCGAATACCGCCGGGCATTGCAGCGGATTGACTGCCAGATCGAGGACTACCCGCTGGATGAAGCCGGTGGATTTCAGCCCGATGAGCGGTTGCTAAGGGTGCTGGCCGAGCGCCAACCGGACTGCCTGTTCCTGGCTACCCCCAACAATCCGACCGGGCTGATGCCAGACCCCGCGCTATTGCAGGCCGTTGTCGCCTGCTGCCGTCAGCACAATATTGCGTTGATCGTTGATGAAGCCTTTATCGACTTTCTGCCAGATGCGCCGGGGCTGATCCCACAAATGGCGGACTATTCACGCCTCTACATTCTGCGTTCATTAACCAAATTCTTCGCCATTCCCGGGCTGCGGCTCGGCTATCTGGTCAGCAGCGATCGCGCTGGCCTGCAACAGATGAAACAGCAGCGCGAGCCCTGGACCATCAATGCCTATGCAGCACTGGCAGGCGAAGTGATCCTTGACGATCTCGATTACATCCAGCAAACCCACCAATGGCTGGCCGAGCAGCGTGCTTGGTTGTTTGACGCGCTGACAGCCTTGCCGCACTTGCGTATCTGGCCAGGGGCGGCGAACTATATTTTCCTACGCTGCCTGCGCCCCGGCTACGATCTGCAGCAGGCGTTGTTGCAGCACCGCATCCTGATCCGCCACTGTGCCAACTACCCTGGCCTGTCCACCGACTATTACCGGGTGGCGATCAAAAGCGAAGCGGCCAACCGCAGGCTGATAGCAGCGCTACAACAGGTGCTGGTGGAGAACTGAGGCGAAGGAGTTTTTAGCCCAGGGAAAGCCCGTCGCAGCACGCGGCTTAGGTTCGGCTCGTTAACGTGGGGCTCCTCGTCCTTCAGGGTGAGGCTCAGTCAAGGGTGCTAACGACCAGGCACGGATTAAAAACGATGTTCGAGCAACTTATCCTGCTCTACGGGATAGGCTTTACCATCGAACTTGAGCTCGACGCGAGTCTTGGCAACGATGCTGTTGCTTTCCACACAGTCCTCCCCTTTTTTGCTGGCTTCCTTGTGCGTCGCCATCGTCTGTAGTTGCAGATCCTGGAAGCCGTGATGTGCGTTCTTGCCAAGCGCCAATGCGCGATGGGTCGTGGCAAAATCCCCGGCACACTGGCCATCCCACTCACCGCTATATTCATTCATGGTGAGATTGTTGAGCACCAGAGTGACTTGCCGATCTTGCAGGGTATAGAGGTTAAGGCGTTCGATGCTAAGGGGATTGACCGAGGAGGAGCCACGGTGGATAAAACGCACCCCGAAGGCGCGTATCGCCGGAGATAATTGATAGCGCGCGGTGTCGATGGTCACGCTACTGGTGTAGATGGCATCATCCATAATCGCCTTGGGATGATATTTGCTAGCCAGCACCTTGCCGGTCTGGCTATCAACCACCCAAACGGCGACGTCAAAGTCGGTAAAATCGGGTTGGGCCTCTTCCTTGGGTTCCAGCATCAGTACCGCAATGGTTTTATCCGGGGCATAGGGCCACACCTTACAGGTGGACAGCTCGGTATTCATGCTCACTTTGGCGGCGAAGGGTTTAGCCAGATCGGCCAGGAGGGGCTGGCAATCGGCCAGAGAAGAAAAAGAAACCAGGCATAACGCCAGTACACCTATCACCCTGTTCATAGCAATATTCCCTGTAACTTTTTAATTAACTCATAGGGTTAAAAGTTGTGCGATAGCACAGTATCAAGCGCACATAGCTAGCAGGGAATCTAACGATAAAATTGGCACAAATCCAGCCGCTTGTTATTTTTGAGATCAACAGGGGAGACTGCTGGCAGCTATCGCAAAGGAACTGCCAGCAAACTAGGGTTAATAGATTGATAGACTCAGATCACACCGCTGAGCAGGCCAATCCCCAGCAGCGATGAACCGCCGCCAATCACCCGCGCCCAGCCACTATGCGTGGACGAAGATGCCAGCAGATAGCCGATACCCAACCCTGCCACGTGCAGCAGCGCCGTTGCCATCACCATACCGGAAAGCGCCGCCACCGAATGGGAAAGCTCCGCACCGTGGGCCAGACCGTGGAAAATGGCAAAAGCACCGATAATCAACGCGCCCGTTATCGCCGACAGTTTCAGCTGTAAGGCAACCATCACACCTATGCCCAGCAGCGAGGCGGCAACGATAAACTCAGTGCCAGGTACGGTGACGCCTGCCATGCCAACCAACGCGCCAGTCAGCAGCAAACCGGCAAACGCCAGCGGCGCCAGCCACCACTGCTTGGTATTCATGGCGCTCCAGATACCCACCAGAACCATGGCGACCAGGTGATCCATCCCGGTCAGCGGATGGATAAAGCCTTCGGTAAAGCTTAATACGTGATGTGCGCCGCCGTCATGGCCCACATGAGCAAAGGCCAGCATGGGGAACAGCGCCAGTAGGGATACAGCCACAGCTTTGACATTAATACGCATAATGAATACCTAAATTTTCCAGTGAATGAAGGTGGTGGTTTTACTCATAAAAACAGTTGATTACGTTATAAATTCATCCTTATGCCTGCCTTGAAAGTCGGTTGGCGGCAATCAGCGCCTGCCCCAGAGCCAGACCGCCATCGCCTGCCGGTAAACGGGATGGCAGCAAGACTTGTAATCCGTCTAACTGCTGGATCAATAGTTGCCGCAGCAGCGCGTTATGCATCACTCCACCGGACAGCACGACGATGTTGATACCGTATTGCTGCATGGCTCTGCGGGCCAGTGCGGCAAACCCCTGGGCCAAGGCAGCATGGAACGCATAAGCTCGCTGTGCCGGGGGGGCCTGATAGGCCAGCCATTGCTGCCAGAAGGTGGCCAGATCCAGCTGATTGCCAAGCAGCGGCAGCGAAACCGGCGGCTGATGAGGCGGGCTTTGCCATGCCAAGGCCTCCAACTGGCAGGCAGCCTCTCCCTCCCAGGAAATTTGTGGCGGCACGATCTGCAATGCTGCGGCCACCGCATCAAACAAGCGCCCGGCGGAAGAGGCCAGCGGCGAGTTGATTTGCCGTTCGACCGCCCGCAGTAAGATCGTCGCCTGCGGTTGAGGGATTGCGGCGGCCTCTGGCAACGTCTGCCAATCGGGGACAAAACGCTGTAACTGGGCCAACAGGTTGCGCCACGGCTGGCGAGCGGCCACATCGCCCCCCGGCAATGCCACTGCGGGCAACCCGCCTAAATACTCACAATGCTGATAATCCACCAGCAGGCATTCACCGCCCCACAGTTGCCCGCCAAGACCATATCCCAGCCCATCCAACGCCAGACCAATCACCTTACCGCCGTCGCGCGGCCAGCCATGTTCCGCCAGGCAGGCAACCAGATGGGCATGATGATGCAGCGTGGTGACACAAGGGATCGCCCGCTCATTGGCCAACGCCTGGCCCTGCTGGTGGCTGAGATAGCCGGGGTGGGCATCAATGGCGATCGCCTGCGGCACCACACCGTAGATTTCGCCAAACAGCGTCAGCAGTTGTTGCTGCTGTTGCCGGGTGGCCTCATCCCCCAGCGAGCCTAGATGCTGGCTGACCACCGCCCGGTCATCCCACAGCAGGCAGAAGGTATTCTTGCTGTCGGCTCCCAGTGCCAGAATGGCCGGTTGGGTGGTGAAGCCAGGGGGTAAGGGCATCGCATCGGGGACATAGCCACGTGCCCGGCGCAACATCTCGCTACCCTGCCCGGTCAAGCGAACTAAAGAGTCATCGGCTCGCTGGACGATCTCACGGTTATGCAGCAGCCAGACGTCGGCCACGCCAGCGAGTTCTTCCAGTGCCTGTTGATTGCTCAGAGCTGGGGGTTTACCTGCCGGGTTGCCGGAGGTCATCACCAGTGGCCGCGCGGTCTGTTGCAATAACAGATGTTGCAGCGGATTTGCCGGTAACATCACCCCTATCTCATTGAGCCCTGGTGCAATCTCGCCACACAACGGGCTTTGTGGGTGAGCCGCCACCAGCACTATCGGTGCGGGTGGGCTGCGTAACAGTTTCAGCAGTGCCGTCGGTTCCGCGACCTGAACACATTGTTGCAACCAGTGGGTATCCGGCATCATCACCGCCAAGGGCTTGGCTGAGCGATGTTTGCGCGCGCGCAGGCGCTGTACCGCAGCAGAATTGGTAGCATCACAGGCAAGATGAAAACCGCCGATCCCCTTCACCGCGACGATCTGCCCGGCAATCAGCGCCTCAGCGGCCAGTTGCAGCGCATCGTCGGCGCTGGCGGTGGTTTGGCCTGCGGCATCGCTGAGCCACAGGTGCGGACCACACTCCGGGCAGGCGGTAGGTTGTGCATGAAAACGACGGTCGGCAGGATCCTGATACTCCGCCAGGCACTGCGGGCACAGCGGGAAAGGCTGCATGGAGGTATTGGGCCGATCGTAGGGCATCCGGCGGATGATGGTGAAACGTGGGCCACAGTGGGTGCAGTTGATAAACGGATAGTGATAGCGCCGGTTATGCGGTGAGTTCAGCTCTGCCAGGCAGGCATCGCAGGTGGCCGCATCCGCCACGATATGGGTATCCACTTGCCCTGCACCGCTAGTGGCAATGGTGAAACTCGCTGGCCGTTGCGGCCAGTTAAACGGTGTACAGGTGACGCTATCGATCCGCGCCAGGGGCGGACACTCTTGCGGCAGTACCCGCAAAAAATCCGTTATGGCAGGCGATTGCCATAGCTGGACGATCACCCCGGCGCCGTCATTGCTGACCTCGCCGCACAGGTTAAAGCGCCGGGCCAGCAGCCAAACGTAGGGACGAAATCCGACCCCTTGCACCTTGCCCTTGATCCGCAGGCGAAGGCCGTTGCTGCTGGCGATATTCTCCGGCTCAAAATCTGCCATGTTGTCCTGATCCTTCTGTTGGTCCTGCGCCCCTCATCCCAACCCTCTGCCGCAGGAAGAGAGTTAATTCGGTGCCTTGGTCAGCTATCACGATCAATCTGTATCTCCCTCACCCCAACCCTCTCCCCAAGGAGAGGGGGCTGATTCGGTGCCGTGGTTGAGTACCGCGACCGACCTGTTGTCCTCAGCCATGATCAGGTGACTCTCTGCAACTGAAGCGAACTCGGTCGATCCCCTATCCCTGCGA
>NZ_BAAKUJ010000003.1:0-57392 GCF_059697885.1 Serratia sp. NCCP-200 | reverse complement strand
GCTATCGCGATCAATCTTTGTCTCCCTCACCCCAACCCTCTCCCCAAGGAGAGGGAGCTGATTCGGTGCCGTGGTTGAGTACCGCGACCGACCTGTTGTCTTCAGCCATGATCAGGTGACTCTCTGCAACTGAAGCGAACTCGGTCGGTCCCCTATCCCTGCGAGAGAGAGCTAATTCGGTGCCTTGGTCAGCTATCACGATCAATCTGTATCTCCCTCACCCCAACCCTCTCCCCAAGGAGAGGGAGCTGATTCGGTGCCGTGGTTGAGTACCGCGACCGACCTGTTGTCCTCAGCCATGATCAGGTGACTCTCTGCAACTGAAGCGAACTCGGTCGATCCCCTATCCCTGCGAGAGAGCTAATTCGGTGCCTTGGTCAGCTATCGCGATCAATCTTTGTCTCCCTCACCCCAACCCTCTCCCCAAGGAGAGGGGGCTGATTCGGTGCCGTGGTTGAGTACCGCGACCGACCTGTTGTCCTCAGCCATGATCAGGTGACTCTCTGCAACTGAAGCGAACTCGGTCGGTCCCCTCTCCCTGTGGGAGAGGGTTAGGGTGAGGGGCAACACCACAACCAAACCACTAGCAGATCCTCGGCAAAGGCTCATCCAGCGGCAAATCCAGCCGACGGGAAACCCCGAACAGCCCGGTGAGGCTCACCTGCTGGCGCTCGGTGGTATGGCCAATCACCGCCGCATCGCGCCCCAGCGGATGCCGATGCAGAGCAGCCAATACTTCCGCCTCAGCCTCGGGCGCCACCACCAACACCAGCTTGCCTTCGTTGGCAAAGTTGAGCGCATCCAGCCCCAGCAGTTCGCAAATCCCCCGCACCGCCGGTTTCAACGGCAGTGCCGCTTCGGAAATCGCCATGCCACAGCCGCTAGCAGCGGCAAACTCATGCAGCACCGCCGTCACGCCGCCACGAGTCGCATCGCGTAAAGCTCGCACTCCGGCAATCGGTAACAATGGAGCAATCAGCGGAGCCAACAGTGCGCAATCGCTGCTTAATTCACTCTCCAGGCCCAGCCCTTCACGCAGATTCAGAATGGTTGCGCCATGATCGCCCAAGGTGCCGCTGACGATAATGCTGTCACCCAGGCGGATGTTAGCGGCCCCCCAGTGGACGCCAGCCGGGATGGTTCCTAACCCGGTGGTATTGATAAAGATTTTGTCTGCCGCGCCACGGGGCACCACTTTGGTATCGCCGGTCACAATCTGTATCCCGGCCTGCTGCGCCGTGCTGGCCATCGACTGGACGATGCGTTCCAGCGTGGCATACGGCAACCCTTCCTCCAGGATCATGGCGCAGCTCAGATAACGCGGCTGGGCACCACTGACGGCTACGTCGTTAGCGGTGCCGCAAACCGCCAGTTTGCCGATATCACCACCGGGGAAGAAAATAGGATCGATAACGTAACTGTCGGTCGATACGGCCAAACGATCGCCCGAGATGGCGAGCTCATCCAGTGAGATTCGTGCCTGATCTTCCCGCGCATTTAACGCCGGATTGGCAAAGGCGGGCAGCATGAGTTCTTCAATCAGGGATTGCATGGCGCGGCCACCGCTGCCATGGGCCAGGGTAATTTCTCGCCCGTTGTTCACTTCACGCATTATGCGGTCTCCCTGCGATACTGATAGTAAGCCGAACAGGCCCCTTCTGAGGACACCATCAAGGCACCAAAGGCGTTCTCCGGCGTACATTGCTTGCCAAACAGCGGGCAGGCATCCGGTTTGCAGCGCCCGGTCAACACTTCACCACAGCGCGAGCGCGGATCGTCCGCTACCCGCTGCGCCTGCGGCTTAAACCGCAGTTCGGCATCAAAATCCGCATACTCCGGTTTGATCTGCACACCAGAGTGGGCAATCTCGCCCAGCCCGCGCCATTCGCTGCTCTCTTTCAGGCCAAACACCTCTGCCATCGCCCGCTGAGCCAGAAGATTGCCCTGTTCGGGCACGATGCGCCGGTATTGGTTTTCTACCGCGCAGCGGCCATCACGCAGTTGCTCCAGCAGCATCACCAAACCTTGCAGAATGTCCAACGGCTCAAAGCCGGTCACCACCAGCGGCTTATGATAATCCGCAGCGATGAACTGATAGGGTGCGTTGCCGATCACCATGCTCACGTGGCCCGGTGCCAGGAAGCCGTCGATGCGCACATCGGGCTGCTGCAACAGGCTGCGTAAGGTGGGGATCAGGGTGATATGCTGGCAAAACAGGGTGAAATTGCTCAACTGGCGCTGGCGGGCTTGCTGCAACGTTAAGGCGCTGGCGGGCATGGTAGTTTCAAAGCCCAGGCCAAAAAACACCACTTCGCGCTGGGGGTTATCCGCCGCCAGCTGTAGCGCATCCAGCGGCGAATACACCACCCGGATATCAGCACCACGGCGGCGAGCATCCAGCAAAGACCCATTGCGGCCAGGAACCCGCATCGCATCACCGTAGGTGCAGAAAATCACCTCCGGATGGGCGGCAATCTCCAGGCAGCTATCAATGCGCCCCATCGGTAATACGCAAACCGGGCAGCCGGGGCCGTGGACAAACTCCAGGCTGTCCGGCAACAGTTGGTCAAGACCGAACTTGAAGATCGCATGAGTGTGGCCACCGCAGACTTCCATCACCTGTAGCGGCAGGCGCTGCGACTGGGGGATGGCTAACATCAGCGTTTCGATGCGCCGTAACAGCGCCTGGCATAACGCCGGATCGCGGAATTCATCAACGTAGCGCATTGGCATCCTCGTCATCCCGTGCCAGCCCGACGGCGCGCATATGCTGCAATGCTGCCAGCGTTTCCAGCGCTTCCTGTTCATCGAGCAGGCTCATGGCAAAGCCGACGTGCACCAACACCCACTGGCCGATCAGCTCCTGCGGTGATCCTTCACAGACCAGCGCAATATTGATCCTGACCGCCACACCGCACACGTCGGCCCAGGCCAGTTGGTGGATATCCTCCCCGACTGCGGTCACCTTACCGGGCACACCGAGGCACATTATTGTTCTCCCAGCCAGTTCAGCCAGAGATCCATTCCCTCACCGCTGGTGGCCGACAACGCGATCACCTGGATGGACGGATTAACCTGACGGGCAAAGGCGATGCAGTTTTCCACCGAGAAGTTTACATAGGGCAGCAGATCAATCTTGTTGATGATCATCAGCGTAGCGGCGGCAAACATATGGGGGTATTTCAACGGCTTGTCTTCCCCTTCCGTCACCGACAGCACCGCGACCTTGTGCCGTTCGCCCAGATCGAAGCTGGCCGGGCAGACCAGGTTGCCGACGTTCTCGATAAACAGCAGGCTGTGATCCTGCAAATCCAGGCGGTGTGCCGCGTCGTGTACCATCTGCGCGTCCAGATGACAGCCCTTGCCGGTATTAACCTGAATAGCCGGTACGCCAGTGGCGCGAATACGCTCGGCATCGTTAGTGGTTTGCTGGTCGCCCTCAATCACCGCGCAGGGTAATTTGCCCGCCAATCGTTCCAGCGTGGCCGTCAGCAAGGTCGTTTTGCCCGAACCGGGGCTGGAAACCAGGTTCAGTACCAGAATATGTTGCGCGGAAAAGTGTTCGCGGTTGTGGGCCGCCAGATGGTTGTTCTTGCTCAGGACGTCCTGTTCAATCTGCACCAGACGGCGCTGCCCGATACCCGGTGCATGGCTGCCCGCCTCGCCGTGCCCATAGTGCAGGTCTTGCGAATGTGGTTGCACCTCTGGCGTAAAGCGTTCCGCCGCAGCGACACCTGCGTAATGGTGATGCACATCGCCCTGGTGGTAATAGTGATGGTGATGATGGATCACCACGCCTGCCGGTGCTTGATGTTCCCCGTCGTGGTGGTGATGATGATCAGGATGATGGTGGTGAGCATCATGATGGTCGTGATGATGGTGGTCGTCATGGTGATGATGTTCATCACCTTCGATGGTTTTTTCGCCACTGGCGCAACCGCAAGTCGTACACATCGTTATTCACTCCTCAAAATTATTCCACTTCCAGCTGCTTTAACCGCAGGCTGTCACCGCTCTCAACGCGCAGTTGGTGGCCGCCGCACTGAGGGCAACCTTCATCATGTTGTTCAATCTGCACGCTCATGCTGCAACTCCAGCACCAGGCGCGGGCCGGTTGGTAGTCCAGCAATAGCTGGCACCCCTCTGCCAGCGTATGGCGGGATGCCGAGGCGAAACTGAAACGCAGCGCGTGCTCTTCAATACAGGAGAGCGCCCCAATTTCCAGCCACACCGCCGTCACCCGTTTAGCTCCGTGCTGCCGAGCCTGCTGCTCTATCAATTCCATCGTGCTCAGGCACAGGCTGATTTCATGCATCTACGCCGTTCTCTGTGACAGACCAAATAGCGCCCTGCGCCCGGGATTACTAGGGATGTTGCCATCCACCACCGGTAGCGAAAGCGCCATCCGCGCGCTCTGTTGTGCCAACGCCAGCGCCTGCTCGGCCCCCAGATGGCGATCCAACGGAGACATCAGCGAACAGGCCAGGTATTGCCCGCAACCCGCAATCTCACCGACGATAAACCGCACGCTGCCGCAAGGCAGGCTCAACGCCAGCTTGTCTCCCACCGCATAGGGTTGCCAAACCTGTTCAGGACCGGGCAACACCAGCAGGCTAAGCATCCACGGCGTGAGAATGGTGCCGACCCACTGCTGTTCAAACAGCTGAAAGCCACAGGCACGCACCGGGATTTGCTGTTGGAAAAACGGCAAATCCTGCATCTCACCGTCGGCGATCGCCTGAAAGGCGGTTTCCAACCGCGCGCTGGGGTTGAGCTGAAAACCGTTAGTCACAGTCTGCATTGGCCACCTCTTTTGGCTCCGCCACCACGCCGCTCTCTTGCAGCGCCAGCAACACCTGGGCTAACGCTGGTTCAATCGCCTGGCTGACCACGGCGCTCAGACCAATTCCGGGCTCCAGCGACTCTGGCACCACGCCCACCAGGGTGAGCCGACGGGGAAACTCATCCGTCAGCCGCAGCGCCATCAGCACATCGGAAAGCCCAAGTTGATGGGGCGAAACCTTACGGGTAAACAGCGCCGGGATCTCTTCGTCATACAGCACGGCAACGCTGCCCGGTTTGGCACCGGTCAACACCGCATCCGCCACAATCAGATGATCGCGATCGGCCATCATTTCCATCAGTTCCATCCCCGAGGTGCCGCCGTCCAGCAGCTCAACATGGGCCGGTAAGCGATAGCGCTGCTCAAGGGCTTCGACGATGCGCACGCCCACCGCTTCATCGCCCAACAACAGATTACCTATGCCTAATACCAAGATTCTCATTACAGCACCTTGACCCTGGTCACTTCATTGCCAGTGGTGTCTACAATATGTACCGCACAGGACATGCACGGGTCGAACGAGTGGATAGTTCGCACCACCTCCAGCGGTTTGCTCGGATCGGCCACCGGCGTACCAACCAGCGAACGTTCGTAAGGACCGGGTTCATCGTTAAAGTTGCGCGGCCCGGCGTTCCAGGTTGAGGGCACTACCGCCTGATAGTTGGCGATCTTGCCGTCCTTGATCACCACCCAGTGCGACAATGCACCGCGCGGAGCTTCGATAAAGCCCACGCCCCGGATTTCACCGGTCAACGGAATATTCGGTGGGATAAAGGTTTCATGGTCGCCGCTGCCAATATTGCTCACCAACGCCTGCCACTGCTGGCCCAGGGTTTCATGCAGCACACAGGCATGCACCGTGCGCCCGACAATGCGGCCCAGGGTCGACGGCAGTTGATCGGCAGTTAGCGCTTTGCCGGTCAGGGCCTGGTAGCGACTGTTGACCTTGGCAAAATATTTCTGGGTTGGTGGATGCTCGGCTTGCAGGGTACACATCAGCCAGGCCAACGGCCCCATCTCTACCGCTTTGCCGTAGAAGGTTGGCGCTTTTACCCAAGAGTATTTGCCATCTTCCTGCCAGCCGGTGTAGTTAGGCCGGGTCAGCCCTTCCCACGGTGCCAGCGGTTCATCGTCCTGATACCAGGCGTGCTTGCCGCTCTCCTGAATGCCCTTGATCAGATACTCATCACGCTGGTTGGCGATCGGACGGAACTTGCCGTTCTCCAGATAGCCACCCGGCATCAGGAACTGGTCGCCTTTACGATCGATCGGCAGCTCCGGCACGCAGAGATAGCAGTCTGAGCCTTTGCCGAGGGTTAGCCACTCAGGGTAATGCGCCGCGATCACCGCGCTGTCCACCAGATAAACCTGCTCGATAAAGTCGCCCAGGCGATCGATAAAGGTTTTCAGGTACATCAGCCGCTCGAGGTTCAACACGCTAGGGGCATCGAGGTTGATCGGGTTAGCCACCCCGCCCACCGCCAGATTCTGAATGTGCGGCGTTTTACCGCCCAGTATTGCTACCACGCGGTTGGCATCACGCTGACATTCCAGCGCCTGCAGATAGTGGGCAACGGCGATCAGGTTAATCTCCGGCGGTAACGCCATGGCCGGGTGCCCCCAGTAGCCATTGGCAAAGATGCCCAGTTGGCCGCTGGCGACCAGATCCTTGATCTTCTGCTGCACCCGGGTGAACTCTGCAGCGCTGTTCAACGGCCAGCTAGACAGGCCACTGAGCAAATCGGCAGCCTTCTGCGGGTCGGCCTTCAGCGCCGAGGTGACGTCCACCCAGTCCAACGCCGAGAGCTGGTAGAAATGCACGATATGGTCGTGAATGCTGTGGGCGGCCGCAATGATATTGCGGATGTATTGGGCATTGACCGGGATCTCCATCCCCAGCGCATTTTCCACCGTCCGCACGGAGGCTAACGCGTGAATGGTGGTGCACACGCCGCAGATCCGTTGGACGATCATCCACGCGTCACGCGGGTCGTTACCTTGCAGGATCTCTTCCATTCCGCGCCACATGGTGCCTGAGGACCAGGCTTTAACCACCTTGCCGTCTTCGATTTCACAGTCGATGCGCAGGTGGCCCTCAATACGGGTGACGGGATCAATGGTGATGCGTTGGCTCATGCTCTACCTCTAACTGGTTGTTTTCATTCTTGTGTTGATGCGCAGGCAGCACCGGTAACAACCGGATCAACAGGATGTACGCACAAACTTCAATTGCCACAAAGCCGATGGAGATCAGCAGTTCGCTGGCCGTCGGGAAATAGTGGTAGCCATTGCCAGGGTCGTAGGCCAGCAACGCGTAATTCAGCCGCCAGAACGACGCCCCGCAGACCATGCTCAGCGCCCCGAGAAACAGCAGGCGTGAGTTGCGGCGGTTACGCTTCCAGCGGAACATCACCAGCGGCACCAGCATCAACAGCGTTTCCACCCAGAACGAGATGGCAAAGCGATCGAGATGCCACAGATAGTCCGTTTTGCCGCGCCAGATCAGTTCCCCAAAGCGCAGCACAATAAACAGCAGTAAGAACCCATCGATGATGTAGGTCATGCGGGCAAACAGCGGCGTTTCCTCCGGCCCTTTGCCCCGCAGCCCGGCCTGCACCAGCGAGCCTTCAAATATCACTATCGAGAAGCCCAGTATCCCCGCCGTCAACAGCGAGAACAGCGGCAGCATTTCGTAGCTTTGCCACAGCGGGTGGATTTTGATCCCCGCAGCAATCATCAGCGACCCCATGGAGGACTGGTGCATGGTTGGCAGCAATGCGCCAAGGGCGATCACCAGGAACATCACCTTGTTGAGCCGTTTGAGCGACACCTTCCAGCCCAGCCGCTCCAGCAGCGCCGGGGCAAATTCCAGCGCCACGATGCCCACGTAGATCGTCATACAGACCGCGGTTTCAAACAGCACCGACGAGGTGTTGAAATGGCCGGGAATATAAAAGTAAGGCAGGTTCCAGTAACGGCCGACATCGATGGTGATCGACAGCCCGCCCAGCGAATAGCCGAACAGGCTGGCTAACAGCGCAGGCCTCACCAGCGGGTGATATTCCCCCCGGTTGAACACATACACCGCCCAGGCCAACGCCCAGCCGCCGCAGGCCAAACCGGTGCCCACCAGCAGATCGAATGCAATCCAGATACCCCAGGGGTAGCCGCCGTTCAGATCGGAGACATCGCCCAACCCCAACACCAGACGTTTGAGGATCAGCAACAGGCACAGCACCACAAAGGGTGCCAGCATCATCACCGGCCAGCTCACCAGCCGCCCGCCGAGTGGCTGCGTTTTATGCGTCGTCATGTTTATCGTCCTTCTTGTCCTGACGCTCGTTTCGCTGGTTGCGCTGCACCAGGAAGGTGATCCCGGCCAGAGCGGCAAACGGCAACACCATACCTTTGTACAGCGTGTGCTGGATATGCTCGGAACGCGCACCGGTTGACAACGCCTCCAGCGCTGGCAAACCGAGATCCTCGAAAGGCACACCGGTCAGCACTAGCACCTGCGTTCCGCCGCCCTCATGTTCGCCATACAGATGCGGTTGATAATGCGGCACCGGATGTTCGTAATGGTCGTTGCCCTGTAGGGTTTGGCGTGGGTAACGGTAATTCTCACCGGGCTTGCTGGCCAGACGCTGCTTGGCTTCGGCCATTAACTGCTCGCGCGTGCCAAAAATCACCGCCCCGGTTGGGCAAACCTCGACACAGCCTGGCAGCCCGCCCTGATCCAGCCGGGCCACGCCTTTCTGGTTACAGAGCTCGCATTTGTGGATCTTGCCGAACGGGTTGTCGTAGTCGTATTTCGGCACGTTGAACGGGCAGCCCACCATGCAGTAGCGGCAGCCGGTACAGACATCCGGGTTGTAATGCACGATGCCGGTTTTGGCATCTTTATGCAGCGCCTGAACCGGGCAGACAGAAACGCAGTTGGGATCGACACAGTGCATGCACTGCTTTTTGATATAGGCGTAGCCGTTGTCCACCTGATCTTTGTGCTTGCCGTCTCCGCTGGTCCACACCTGAATAATGTTGTTGGTGTAAGGGCTGAGCTTATCGTTGTTCGACCAGGTCGCTTCGGTACCCGCGTAGGCATAGGTTTCGCCATGCGGTTCATCGGTATGGTTGATACGTTGGCATTTGCTGACACAGGCCTGGCAACCCACGCACAGGGTTGAGTCATACAGCATGCCCAGCGAGTTGGGGATGGGCAGCTTGTTCTCCGGCCCGGCCTGCGCCGCAGGGGCAACCCCTGCCAGCATCGCGCCACCGCAGGTCAGTTTTAGAAAGTTACGTCGATTCACGGCTTACTCCTTGCTTGGCGGCTGCTCGTCGTCTTTACGCTGCGTTTTCTGCTGCCGCCCCAGCTCTTTCACCGCCATCAGGCTGACACCGGCCACCAGGCCGACCACGCCGCCAAGCAATCCCATCGCCGTTGGGCTGACGTGGCCCCCTTCCGGACTGAGCACCCCGGGTTTGGCGTTTCGTGGGGTAGGATTTTCGACGCTGGCCAACTGGGCGATCCCTTTGGTAAAACCGATGCCCTCCTCGTTACAGCCGTAGCATGGATGGCCGATCCCGACCGGCCAGATGCCACCGCCCACGTCGCAGAACTCCAGCGTTGAGCAGTTGCCGTATGTTTCAGGCCCCTTGCAACCAAGGTGATACAGGCACCAGCCCTGCCGATGGCCGTCATCACCAAACTGTTTGGCAAAACGCCCGGCGTCAAAGTGCGGGCGGCGCTCGCAGTTTTCATGGATCAGACGGGCATAGGCGAATTCGGGGCGATTCTTCGCATCCAGCGCCGGTGGCCGTTGGTAGGTGATGATATGGGCCACCGTCGCCAGGAAGTTGTGCGGGTTGGGCGGGCAGCCGGGGATATTGATGACGGTTTTGCCGGGTAAAATATCCTGCAGGCTGACCGCGCCGGTCGGGTTAGGTCCGCTGGCCGCGACGCCGCCCCAGGCGGCACAGGAACCGATGGCGATCACCGCAGCGGCGTGCTCCGCCGCATTACGGATATGCTCAACGATCGGCTTACCGGCCACCATGCAGTAGACGCCGCCATCCTTCATCGGAATGGAGCCATCGACCACCAGCACGTATTTCCCTTTGTATTGCTCAATCGCGCGGTGCTTGTTTTCTTCCGCCTGTTCACCGAATGCAGCAGAGAGGACTTCGTGGTATTCCATGGAAATCACGTCAAGCAACAGGTTCTCGATCGTTGGGTGAGTGGCCCGTAACAAGGACTCCGTACAGCCGGTACATTCCTGAGCCCCGATCCAGATAACCGGTGGCCGCTGTGGCGAACCTACCGAGTCGGCTATTTCGGCGGCGGCTTTGGTGCTGAGCCCCATGGTGGCGGCCAGTGCCGCACATAACTTCATAAAATCGCGGCGATTCACGCCATCCCGGAAAAATGTTTGATTTTCCCTTATCATTATTATCTATCCCCTGTTGATGACCGACATGCAAGCCCGTAAACACAGTATGCGGGTGGTTAATATATTGTTATTTTCTGGCTACCCTGAGTTGATCTTTATCAACCTTTGCTGAGGTAACAGTTAATATTTGCGTAACATGAGAAAAATCGCTTCAGCAAAAAATATTTTTCTTGCATATTTATCTGGCTGGATTTATTCGCGCACGTATTTAAATAACAATAACTCTCATTACCTTTTAAATTAAAAATCCTAATCCCGTTAAATAAGTCGCCAAGCAAACAACAAGAATAATAATGTATTCACATGCGTCGTTTTGTAACAATTAATATCTCCCCTGCCTCAGCATAAGCTTTACGACACAATCAAGCGTGATGAGTATAGGAAAGCCCGGGGCAGGAAAACACGTAATATGCCGTTTTAGTTTATAATTTTATTGCAGAGTCATCAGCGGGGCCTTGCTTGCTAACGGTGTTGCAGGATGTCGACCTTTTACCGGGTTTTTCCTACTACTGCGACGGCTGGCGGGGATTGGTCATCATGCAATCCATCGTGAATTAGTCAATGAATGACTTTGCTAATCCCTCTGACTCGCGCGTGCCGGAGGGCTTATGTTGCACGAGGCCATAACAATATTGTATCGACGCTGGATTTAAATCACCAACCTCCCCTAATCATACCAACCAAATATGCTATAGATTGAGTCCTTGGACTGAACATAGCGCTTGCTGTTTTGAAAAAAAAAAGCAACCAACCCGCTTTATTCTCTTGCGAAAAGCTAAAACTTGACCTCAAGCAAACTTCATCTACCCCGCGCACGAGTATACTTATTAAGAGGTAATCTAATTATCAAGCTGACAGATAACTTTGCATAGCTAATATTACCAATGCAACTTCATTAATACAGACGGCTTTATTCTCGACAGATTAGCACTTTTAATATATCACACCGCAATTGCCTGGCTTTAAACGTCTTGCCAAGAGACATCATGGGTTAATAACAAACCAGCCATCAGGCGTTATCGGCAGCGAAATAGACCAGCACAGGGAGCACTATCATGAACGATAACCACAACCCGGACCTGCTTCATCACCCGTTCAGCCGCCGTAAGCTAATCAAAACCGGCTCGGCTACCGGCTGTTTACTGGCCGCCACTTCGGGGCTGGTGCTGCCCTTCCGTAAAACCGCTGCCGCCGAGCCGTTGCCAAATGCCCAACTACCGGAAGACAAGGTGGTCTGGAGTTCTTGCACCGTAAACTGCGGCAGCCGCTGTGCGCTGCGCCTGCACGTGCGGGATGACGAAGTATACTGGGTGGAAACCGACAACACCGGCAACGACCAATATGGCAACCATCAGGTGCGGGCCTGCCTGCGCGGGCGCTCTATCCGCCGCCGTATGAACCATCCGGACCGGCTGAAATACCCGATGAAACGCGTCGGCAAACGCGGCGAAGGCAAGTTCAAACGCATCAGTTGGGAAGAAGCGCTGGATACCATCAGCGGCCAGTTGAAGCACACCCTGGCGCAATACGGTAATGAAGCGGTGCACGTGCTGTACGGCACCGGGGTCGACGGCGGCAATATCACCAACTCCAACGTGCCTTATCGCCTGATGAACTCCTGTGGCGGCTTCCTCAGCCGCTATGGCAGCTACAGCACCGCGCAGATCACCGCCGCCATGCCCTATCTGTACGGCGCACAGCAGGGCAACAACCCGGATGATATCGCCAACAGCAAGCTGGTGGTGCTGTTTGGCAACAATCCGGCGGAAACCCGCATGAGCGGTGGTGGCGTGACCTATTATCTGGAACAAGCCAGGGCAATTTCTAACGCCAAGATGATTGTCATCGATCCGCGCTATACCGATACCGCCGGTGGCCGTGAAGATCAATGGGTGCCGATCCGCCCAGGCACCGATGCTGCGTTGGTTGCGGGCATCGCACACGTGTTGATCAGCGAAAACCTGGTGGACCAGCCGTTCCTGGATAAATACTGCGTAGGCTATGATGAAACCACCCTACCCAGCAGCGCGCCAAAAAACGGTCATTACAAAGCCTATATCCTCGGCCAGGGTGACGATGGTATCGCCAAAACGCCAGAGTGGGCGGCTCGTATCACCGGGATACCGGCCAACACCATTATCCAACTGGCGCGCGAAATCGGCATGACCAAACCGGCCTATATCTGCCAGGGCTGGGGGCCACAGCGTCACGCCAACGGTGAACAAACCGCCAGGGCCATTGCCATGTTACCGATCCTGACCGGTAACGTCGGTATCAACGGCGGTAATACCGGCTGCCGCGAAGGCAGCTTCGATCTGGGCGTAGAATGGTTCGACATGCTGACCAACCCGGTACAGACCAAGATTTCGGTGTTTACCTGGACCGACGCCATCCTGCGCGGCCCGGAAATGACCGCCAAGCGTGACGGCATCCGTGGCAAAGACAAGCTGGACGTGCCGATCAAGTTTATCTGGTGCTATGCCAGCAATACGCTGATCAACCAGCATGGCGATATCAGCCGTACCCACCAGATCCTGCAAGACGACAGCAAGTGTGAAATGATCGTTGGCATCGAACACTTTATGACCTCATCGGCCAAATACTGCGACATTCTGCTGCCCGATCTGATGCCAACCGAGCAGGAAGACCTGATTTCTCATGAGTCCGCAGGCAATATGGGCTACGTGATCCTGGGCCAGCCCGCCACCACGCGCAAGTTTGAACGCCGCCCGATTTACGAGATCCTTTCCGAGGTGGCCAAACGGGTTGGGCCACAGGCCGAAGCGACCTTCACCGAAGGACGCAACCAACAGCAGTGGATTGAATACCTGTGCGAGAAAACCCGCGAACGCAACCCGGAGATGCCAAGCTATCAAGAGATGAAAAGCGCCGGTATTTATAAGCGCAAATGCCCGGAAGAGCACGTGGTGGCCTTCAAGGAGTTCAGAGAAGATCCGCAGGCCAACCCGCTGAAAACGCCATCGGGCAAGATTGAAATTTATTCCGAACGGCTGGCGGAGATCGCTGCCACCTGGGAGTTGGCGCCAGAGGATGTGATCCATCCGTTACCGGTCTATGCCGCCGGGTTCGAAGGTTGGGAAGATCCGCTGAGCAGCCAATATCCGTTGCAGCTGTTTGGTTACCACTACAAGGCCAGAACCCACTCCAGCTACGGCAACATTGACGTGTTGCAGCAGGCTTGCCCGCAGGAGGTGTGGATCAACACGCTGGATGCGCAGGCGCGCGGTATCAAGAACGGCGATCGGGTGAAGGTCTTTAACGGCCGGGGCGAAACGCAGCTCCAGGCGAAAGTCACACCGCGCATTATGCCCGGCGTCACGGCGATGGGCCAAGGTGCCTGGCTGGCGGCGGATATGTTTGGCGATAAGGTCGATCACGGCGGCAGCGTGAATATTCTGACCCACCATCGCCCTTCCCCACTGGCCAAGGGCAACCCTCAGCACACCAATCTGGTGCAGATTGTGAAGCTGTAGGTGATTTGGGGCATATACGCGTGACCCTTACTCTGCCGGTTACGGTATTTAAGCCGTTTTTTAGTTCGGTGAAAAACGTGCACCTCAATACCATTCCTAAAGCTCCAAATGCTATCCACCAACCGACGAGTGCAAAATCGATGGAAGAGACGCTGAATGCAACGATACCTACGGATAAAAAGAATCACATATTTGTCATTGTCATCGATGTCTCTGGAGAAATCCCCTGAATATCTGAATCGCGGCTTTTAAAACAGCCACACCCTGAGCCCGAGGCAGGTGGGGGTCATGCAGGTTAGCCGACCGTTGAGCGCATGGACGCGCGATACGAGCCCCCAGGGATGGGTTCACGGCGTGTCGGCGTTCTGTATGACCCCCACCTGTAGCACCATTAGTCGCAGCAATTTGGCTCAACAGCTGAGCATTCATCTCCGGTGCAAAGAGATTATCTACTCATATGTGATTTAGCTTAAAACTGTCACTCGATTGTTGCGTCAGCCTAGAACTAAACGCATTCTCTGTGTTATTACTAAAACTCAATAACAGTTATTGAAAGGCATTTTATGTCTGAGACTCGTACTATCACCTCCACATTGCCGATTGAAATGACACAACGGATTGATGCATGGGCAGAGACAAGTGACAGCAAACGCTCCTGGCTGGTTCGAGAGGCTTTCGATGCCGTGGATGCAGGTCAAATTATTCCACATAGCGCCATGGTTATCTGGGCTGCGTCTCTGGTAACGGATAATCCCCTTCCGCCCCCAGAACCACAGAAATGCCATTTCCCAACGGACACCTAACAACACCACATCAGCCGTTCGCGTAAACCGAGCGTTTCTTCCGGGAAATTCTCCAGCACCGCTTTATAGCGTGGAGCATCCTGCGGGTAACCACGGATCGATTGCAGCAGCAGCCGCAGCGCGCTATCCCAGACAATCCCCTGCAAATCGCTGTACGGCCAAAGTTCCGGATCGGCGATAAACGGCACCAGATAGTCGATCCCCAGCTTGACGCTCCTACCGTCACGCACCTCGTTCCAGCGATCGAACTCCACATGCTCGGCATAACGGTTCAGCAACAGATGGGCTTCCAGGTTAAAGAGCGAATAGTGGAACGGCACCGGCCGCTCCAGTTCCATGGTCTGCTTGCCATCCTGGTCGATCTGCGCCGCCATCCGCTGGGTGATACCCTGCTGGATAATCCGCGCCACCAGCCCTTTGTCACCATAAAACAGCGCGTTCACCGCGCGCTGCGCGTCATACCAGGTGCCATGATTGTTATGCCACACATACTCGGAATGGCCGACCTCGCTGTGGTACATCCAGTGGTTAAAATCCCGGAACCACTGATGCAGGCCGATAATATCGTCGGTATCCAGCACGCCCGCCGGACTGATCAGGCCAATGGTGTCGATCACCATCCACATCAGCCGCGTGTCGATAAGCCCCGTGCCACGCCCAGAAACAATCCCCGGTATCGCCTGGCCGTAGTTCAGGTGCGGGTTCATCAGGGTTTCGCCATTGAGAAACCAGCAGCGGATCTGTTCGGCGGCAGCCAGCGCATAGTTGCGCTGGCCGGTGAAGTACCAAGCCAATCCCAGGGTCAAACAGCGCTCACACATACGGATGATCCGCGTGGTGTCGGTATCATTATTCTGACACTGCGGATTGGTATGTCCATCACGCCGAATATAGGGCAACCCGTTGGGCCGCCGTGGGTTCGGCCACCAGTAGGTGCCCAGGCTGTAATAGTCATGGGGATCGCCGCTGACTGGCCGCAGCTTTTTGTTGACCACCGTTTCCAGCGGCTGCCTGCGCAGCTTGTCGGCATCGCTCACCAGTTGACTCAAGGCAGCCTGTAGCGGCGAAAAAGGCTGCTGCAACCGACGTTGAGCACTCTCCAGGCAGCCGATGTCCAGGGTATACAGCTTCATCCATCCCTCCTGTTAACTGGCACGGTAAGGCACGCGCAGCCCGCTTGCTGCGTCAAAAATATGGATCCCGGCGAGCTTTGGCTGTAGCCAGACTGTCTCCCCTTCCTGCACATCAAGACGCTGCTTGAACACCGAAGTGAAGGCACCGCCGCCGGTGTTGCAAAACAACTGCATATCCGAGCCGGTATTTTCGATGGCGGTGATGGTCGCCTGCAACGCCCCGTGCTGCTCGCTCTCGCCCACCACGTTAACCTGCTCTGGGCGAATGGCGTACACCACCTTTTGCCCCGCCTGTACCTGCAAGCCCGCAGGCAGGCGCAGATGCGAATCATCCGCCAGACGCAGCAGAGTTTCATCGCCTGCTATCACAATTTCACCCTTTAACTGATTGATTTCCGGCGAGCCAATAAACCCGGCCACAAACAGGTTAGCCGGACGATCGTACAGCTCCAGCGGTGTGCCGACCTGCTCAATGCGCCCATCGCGCAGCACCACAATCATCTGCCCCAT
Source organism: Serratia sp. NCCP-200 (assembly GCF_059697885.1). Taxonomy (NCBI): domain Bacteria; kingdom Pseudomonadati; phylum Pseudomonadota; class Gammaproteobacteria; order Enterobacterales; family Yersiniaceae; genus Serratia; species Serratia sp. NCCP-200. The sequence continues at coordinate 41,159 of NZ_BAAKUJ010000003.1, read as the reverse complement.
GGTCATCGCCTCGATCTGATCGTGGGTGACGTAAACCGCGGTGGTTTTCAAGCGACGGTGCAGCTCACGGATCTCACCACGCACCTGAGTACGCAGTTTGGCATCCAGGTTAGAGAGCGGCTCGTCGAACAGGAATACCTGTGGGTTACGCACAATGGCCCGCCCCATCGCCACCCGCTGGCGCTGACCACCGGAGAGATCCTTCGGTAACCGATCCAGCAACACTCCAAGCCCAAGCAACTCCGCTGCATCTTCGACCTTGCGGTTAATCTCCGCTTTCGGCAGTTTGGCCATTTTCAGCGCGAAGCCCATGTTTTCCCGCACCGACATCTGTGGGTAGAGCGCGTAGCTCTGGAACACCATCGCAATATCCCGCAGTTTGGGCTCTACGTCGGTGACGTCCTTTTCATTTATCGCGACCGTACCGCCGGTGATCTCCTCCAGCCCGGCAATCATCCGCAACAGCGTCGATTTACCGCATCCGCTAGGGCCCACCAACACGCAAAACTCGCCTTCCGGGATAGTCAGAGAGACGTCTTTGATGACGTGCACATCGCCATAAGATTTACAGACATTATTCAGTACCACGGAACCCATAGGTCGCTCCTTATCCTTTTACCGCGCCGGACATAATCCCGCGGTTGAAATGTTTTTGCAGGCCGAGATAAACGATGATGCTAGGCAGCATCGCCAGTAAGGTGATGGCAATAAAGATGTTCGGGGTGATGCTCTCGTCGGTGCGCAGCGTGCCGAGGATCACCGGGATAGTGTTCAGGCTGTCGCGGTTGATGACGATCAGCGGCAGTAGATACTGGTCCCAGATCATGATGAAGCCGAAGGTCACCACCGTCCCCAGCGCCGGTTTCACCAGCGGTGAAATCACGTGGAAGAAAATCTGCCATTCGTTGGCCCCATCGATGCGCGCCGCCTCTTCCAGCTCTTTGGGGATGGCGGCCATAAACTCGCTAAGCACAAAGATGGAGAACGCCCAGCCCACTACCGGCATGATCATGCCGAGATAGGTGTTGTAGAGCGAAGCGTCGATCACCGGCAACTTCCAGTTGATGATCATATACAGCGGAATGGCGATCACCTCTTCCGGCAGCATCATGGTGGAAAGGATCACCAGGCTGACCAGCGACACGCCAACGAACTTCTTACGTGCCAGCGCATAGGCTGCCAACGCGCTGACCGACACTTGCAGAAGGGTGCCAAAGAACACCACCACCATCGAGTTCAACAGGTATTGCCAAACGCCAATGTCGTTCCAGGCAAAGATAAAGTTTTCCAGCGAAAACTGATTCGGCCACGCCAGCAGTTCCCCCGGTTTGACCGGTGCGCCGCTGAACGCGGTGGCCACAATGCCCCAGAACGGGCCGACAAATACCACCAGCAGCAGGGCGTAAATCATCCAGCGGCCAAAGGTATCCCAACGTTTACCTGACATGAGGGCTCCTTAATAACGTGCGATGCGTTTTTTCAGCGTGAGATGACAGATGGTCAACAGCACGGTGAAGGTGAACAACAGGAACGACACCGCCGAGGCATAGCCGTAATCAAACTGCTCAAAACCGAGCTTGTAGATGTGCGTCATGATCATTTCGGTGGAGTTGGAAGGCCCGCCGCCGGTGGTGGCATACACTTCGGCAAACACGCGGAACCCACGGATAAAGGAGAGCATCAACACCACGGAAAGCGCCGGGATCATGCCTGGCAAAGTCACATAGCGCAGGCGGTTCCACCAGTTGGCACCGTCAACATTGGAGGCGTCATACAAATCGCGGCTGATACCAGCCAATCCGGCGATGAAGATCACCATGTTGTAGGGGATCGCCTTCCAGATATGCAGCAGCATGATCACCCATAGCGCCTGATCGGAACTCGCCAGGAACCCCTGATCGGCCACGCCAAACCAGCTCAACACCTGGTTCATCACGCCGTTGGGGGTCGGGTTGAACAGGATGCGCCACATTTCGGCGACGATGGCCGCACTGGTGACCGCTGGCAGGAAGATAGCGGTACGGATAAAACGCAAGTGGCGCGCCGGGCCTTCAAGCAACATGGCCAGGAAGAAAGCCAACACCGCCGCCACCACCATCGTGACGATGACATAGAGAAAGGTATTGAACACTGCCGCATGCAGTTCGGCATCCGCAAAGGCGCGGGAGAAGTTGGCAAACCCGACCCACTCGTTCTGTTGATTAAAGTTCACCTTGTAGAAACTCATCACCAGGCCTTGCAGCATTGGGATGAACTTGAACCAGGTAAAAATGATCAGGGCCGGGGCCAGGAAGATCCACGGCACCAGGTTCCGTTTCTGGCGGGAAGTTAACATCGTTATCATCGCTCTGTAGGATTAACAAGGCACCACACCACCGCGGTGCCCAGGAGGATCACTCGGCCAGCACTTGTTGTTTGGCCAGTTCGGCGTTGACCTTGTCGTTGCTGGATTTCAGCTCTGCAGCGATATCGCTGTTGCAGTCCGCCAGGATGCGGTTAAAACCATCGGCCGTGTTCTGGCGGATTGGCGTCCAGTTCGGTACCTGCGGCACATAACGGCCCTGGTCGGTATACAATTTGGCAAAGGTGGCCCAGCGAGCATCGTCGTACACGGATTGGATATCGACCTGCTGGTTCACCGGCAAGCGCACCACCGGCATATTCTTGCTGCCCTTGCCCATGCCGATCTCTTGCCCTTCTTTTGAGATCATAAATTCGATGAACTGGCGGGCGGCCTCTTTCTTCTGGCTGCTCTTCATCAGGAACACCGTGGTCCCTTCCGCCAACGTGGCCCCATTTTTCGGCCCCTGCAGGGCAACCACTTCGAAGCTATCCTTGCCCGGATCTTTATCAAACAGCGCGATATGATAAGGCCCGCTAAAGAACATGCCGGTCTGGCCGGAACGGAACGAAGGGATCACATCGGCGGTAGTGGCGTTGATGGCACCCGGCTGCACGACTTTTTCGCACAGCATGTTGCGCATAAACTGCAGGGTTTCTGCCGCCGCAGGCTCATCAAGCGAGGCTTTAAATTTGCCTGGCCCCGATTCACGGATAAAGTCACCACCGGCCTGCCACAGAAATGCACTCATAAACCAACTGGCATAGCCACGGGTGGTGGACGCTGGTAGCAGAAAACCGTAGGTATCGTTTTTACCGTTACCATCCGGATCTTGGGTGGTGAAGGCTTTGGCCAGCGTGGCCACGTCCTGCCAGGTTTTCGGCTGTGGCAGCCCCAGTTTTTCACGCCAGTCTTTACGCACAAACAGGGCGAAGGTCTGCGCAGAGGTTGGCACGCCGTAGTATTTACCATCGGTATAGCGGGTACTTTCCCAGGCGATTGGATAGAGGTTGTCATGCCCGGCAATGCTCTTCGGCTCAATCTCCTCAACGATACCGAGCTGGATAAACTGCCCGATAGCGACCGCATCGTTGAAGATCAGGTCCGGTAAGGCGTTCCCAGCAGCGGCACGGGCCAGGCGTTGTTCGAAATCGGTGGTGGCGTTGAAATATTCAATCTTGATGCCGGTTTTCTTCTCGAAGGTTTCGGCCTCTTTAGTATAAATATTTTTTGAATCGTTACTGGCACGGATCCAAATATTAAGCGTTTCTGCTGCATAAGCCTGTGTGACGCCCAAGCCAAGCGCAGATAACAACAATAAGGATTTAATTTTGCTAACGGACATTTTATTCACATCCTTTTTTTAAGAGGTTTGATAATCACGAAAATGGAGTGAACCAGGGTATTGGGTATTTTAAATGAGTGCCCTGCCATTAAATCGAATGCCCTTTTTAAATACAACGCCATAAAATAGAAATCGTGTTTCAAAATTGAAAAATTTGCTGTTGATCACAGCAAAAAGTGACAAAAAAAGTGACGATGAATATTAGTCATTTAAAAACAATCAATTATAAAAATACAGATATTGTGTAAAAAATCAAAAAACGTTGATAAAGGCGGTTTTTCGTGATCGATAGCGGGTTTTTAACCTCAATTCACGCTGAGGAGGTTAAATTTGATGCGTATCACAAAAAAATATCCTTCTTCTCTTACACTGCGTCATCACCGGCTTGAAACATTGTTTCAATTTATAAAATCATTTTAAAAAACTAATCATCTTAACCAGCCGTTTAGCTGGAAAATATTAAACACCTACAATTAATAACACTATCCTCAGATGGACGGAGAAAATCATGCTGCCGATTAAAATGGCTTTATTACCCCGTTTACCCTTGCTGGCATTAACGATTGCTGCATTATTCCATACGGGCGGATCGTCTGCCGCCGAGGGGCACCCGCAGATCGTCAAACTGGATGACTTGCAGTACAGCCAACAGCAGTTGGCGGCAAAAACCCCGGCGTTTGTCGGCGCCTATAACAAGTTGATCGCCTCTGCCGATCGCGCCCTCAAGCAACCGCTCTACTCCGTCATGGACAAAAGCCTGACCGCCGCCAGCGGCGACAAGCACGACTATTACAGCTTCCCGCCTTACTGGTGGCCAGACCCAAGTAAAAAAGACGGGCTGCCCTATATCCGCAAAGATGGCGAAACCAACCCCGCTGCCAACAGCGATGCCACCGATAAAAAACGCCTGGTCGCCATGAGCAACGATGTCTCTAATCTGGCGTTGGCGTGGTACTTCAGCCAAAACCCGGCCTATGCGCAGAAAGCTCGCGAACAGCTGGTGAACTGGTTTATCAACCCGCAAACCCGCATGAATCCAAACCTGCAATATGCGCAGGCTATTCCGGGGATTAACGATGGCCGTGGCATCGGCCTGATTGACAGCCGCGCGCTGGTGGAGGTGATTGACGCCATCGAACTGCTGCGCCCGGCCAATGTCATCAGCGACAAAGAGTATCAGCAGCTCAAACAGTGGTACGGCGATTTCTACCGTTGGATGACGACCAGCCAGAATGGCTTTGAAGAGGACAACTGGCATAACAACCACGGCACCTACTTTGACCTACAGGCCGCCTCATTTGCCCTGTTCAGCGGCCAGCTCGCCGAAGCCAAACAAAGGCTGCAAATCACCCAACTGCGGCGCATTGCCAACCAGTTTGATAATCAGGGTCGCCAGGTGGCCGAACTGGAACGCACCCGCCCATGGCATTACAGCAACTTTAACCTTGAAGCCTACAACAAGCTTGGCCGCCTGGGAGAAGTCACCGGCGTTGATGTGTGGAACTTCAGCCTGGACGATCACAGCCTGCGCAAAGGCTACAGCTATGTTGCCGGGTTTGTGAACAGCGAAACGCCATGGCCGTGGAAAGATATCGACAAAATGGATCACAAAAAAGCCTTGGTCAATATCGTCAGCGCCGCCCGCGCCTGGCCGGAAGACCCGGTATTTCGTGAAAAGGCACAGTGGCTGATGGCCAGCTACCCCGACGATATCACCACGCTGATTACCCCATTAAAACCTTAAGCTCCGGGAAGAAGGATCCACAGCTAATGAAGCAGTTCACCACGCAACAACTTATTGCGTTGCGAGATCGCGCGGCCAGGCAACCTTTGGTCATTGAGCATCTGCTGGCGGAAAACGCCGGGGTACTCGATACGCCGTTACAGGTGCCAGCTACCGCCGTCGCTACCTGGAATCTGTATTACTTTTGCCCGGATCACGGCGTACGGCTAGCCTGGCGGCACGACTCACCCAAGGTCCATTGCTGCCCGGTAGACGGGCGGCGCTTTAGCGGTGAACCTTATGATGGTGCGTGGTGGCGCGAGATGAACGGCCTGAATGCCAAAGCCTGCCGCCAACTGGGGCTGTTGTGGCAGTTGACCGGTGAACAACGCTATCTGGCTAAGGTGCGCGATATTTTGCTGCGCTACGCCCAATTTTATCCAGACTATCAGGAGCACGGCGGCATCCCCTACAACGGGCCAGGCAAGATGAACGCCCAAACCCTGTGTGAAGCCAACTGCCTGCTCGACTTCACGCTAGGCTATGACTTTATCTGCGAGGCGTTAACTCAGGAACAACGTCATTTTATAGAAGAAAGATTGCTGCGCTGCGGTGCAGAGTTTCTGATGGCGTACCGCACGCCGCAGTTGCATAACCATGAGGTGAAGATTGGTAGCGCCATCGGCGTGCTGGGATTTATTCTGCAAGACGAGGCGCTGCTGGAGTTTGCCGTCAATCAGCCTTATGGGTTGCGCTATCAGCTTGAGCACGGGTTGTTCGCTGAAGGGTTATGGTTCGAGGGTTCGATTCATTACCACTTTTATGCGCTGCAAGGGTTTCTGGCGTTTGAAAAGCTGGCGCTAGGCAGCCGCTGGAGCCTGCTGGCCGCGCCCTACTACCGAAAAATGCTCAGTTTCCCACTGCAACTGTTAATGCCGGACGGCAGTTTTCCACGCATTAACGACTGCATTTATGGCCAGGAACGCCTCGATCACCACGATATCTACGAATTTGCCTGGTCCTGCTATCAGCAAGAAGAGTATGCCGCCGCGCTACAGGCCATCTACCGTGTTACTCCCCGCACCAATATCGATGCGCTACTCTACGGGGCCGAGTTACCAGAACAAACGCTCAACGTGATCCCCCAACAGCATCTGCACGCGCCAGATTGCGGCCTCACCATCTGGCGCGATCCGGCACAACGGCGGGCATTGCTGGTGAAACACACGCCCTATGGCGGCGAACACGATCACTACGATCGCCTTAGCCTGATTTTGTTCGACCACGGTAAAGAGATCTTGCCCGATCTCGGCACCACCGGTTATGGCGCGCGGATGCACTACGCCTACTACAAAAACAGCGCCACCCATAATACGCTGACGGTCAATCAGGCTAATCAACCGCCAGCGATCCCGCAGGTGCGGCATTATCATCAGAGCGAGTCTTTTTGCTGGCTGGATGTAGAGGTCGATTGGCAGCAAAGCCCGCCGGAGTTGGATAGCCATACCCGGGTGGAATGGGATAGCCAGGCCTATCGCGATATTTGTTTCCGCCGCCGTTTGCTGTGGCTGCCGGGGGCGCTGATTGATATCAGCACTATCGCCAATCCGCATCACCAGCAGCTCGATTGGACGCTGCATCTGCAAGGCAAAGCGCTGGATGCGGTGGGTGAAAAAGCCCCCTTTAGCCAGCAGGGGCCGCTGACGATAATGCGCGATGCCCTGGTAACACCGCTGCTCAACAGCCAGCCGCGCCATTTTGCCACTTCCCGTAAAGGGCAGGCGCTGTGGCTGCATGGTGATGCGATGCTGTGGCAAGGCTATGCGCCAGCCAACCCGGCGGTGACCGATTTAAGCTATCTGACATTGCGCAGCCATCAACCGCAGGCGGAGTTTATTGGCGTATGGGATTTTGACGATCGGCAGCCAATAACCGATATGCATGTCTGCCGGGACAACGGTGGTCTGCGTATTCAACTGCGGCGCGGAGAATTAATGCTGACGGTGGAGGTTAGCGACGGTAGCGACTCGCTACCGCAATGGCATACAACGCAAGGTGCGGTATGACTGCGATTTAACCATCAAAACCACACCAAGGTTGGCCCCAAACTGATTAACCGTTATGGGGCCAATCTTTTGCCTTGATTAGGCTGGCAATCATTTTTCTTTCGATATTCTGGCCACTATCTTACGCACCGCGTTGTAAACCAGATCGACCAAACGGTAGCAACCTAAAGGTATGACGAAAATAAGGAGTGCCTTAGTAAGCCATGAAGGGAGTTCGATAACAGAAACAGCTAAAATGCCAACGCAATAAAACAGAGGGTTTATAATGAAAAACATAAGAATAAAAATCCATATGTTATATAAAAAAGTTGATTTAATCATCATTGTATAACCCTCTGTTTAGGTGATGCGATATGTAACATGCTGATATTAGTTTTTAGCCATAAGTAACATTACCAACTACAGCTGTTACCTGAATTCCCACCACAATTGCTATTGCTACCCGTTCCGCCACCACCACCGTTTCCCGTGTTGATACAGCTGCTAACCGCACCAATCGCGCCGCCAATTGCGCCCCGTACCCCACCAAAAGCCCCCCCAATAGCGCCAGTCGCAAGAGCTGCGGCACAAGCAGCATCCATACCGGGAGATGAATTGCCGACAAAGCCATTCGCCTGCCCGCCATAGTTAGTGGACGGCCCCCTGCCCTTATTGTTATTGCGGCCTCCGTTATCGCTCCGATCACCACCATTATTCCCTCGACCGCCGGAAATTTGACTAAGCATAGATTTATCTAGTTCTATCATAAACAGCTCCTTTGTTAAGTAATATAAAGCAACCTCGTTCATAATCATTATTAACCCAACGCAATTTTACATGCAATACATTATTTGTTGGCGATTCAAGTAACATATATAAATATAAACTTATTTACACACCTCACATCCCCCTGATTTTCTTGGCTTTCAGGTTTATTGTTCAACTTTGGAAAAAGCGCTTTAGCTTGAAAATAAATTAAAGCACTCGACGGATATTATTTTGACCTGTTATTTATTCATTTAAACTTACAGATAATGTTTTTGGCATCGGAGAGTTCCTCTCCGAGAGTTGCTCTGCTAACCCCTGCCGCCGCCCCAGTCAGGGGTGTATCAACCTGATAATCTTATCCTTATCAATATGATAAATTATCGTCGCACATCGTCTCTGCCATGCCGACATTGGTGCGTCCTCCCCCCTCTTTGACCACCAAAAACTATCACACCCCCGCCATAAACCAGATTCAACTCACAAATCCCACATCCGGCTGATTTTTCAACCCATTATGGCCTGTAAGTTGCTGCTGTTGGCTATCGCGACTTTTTCTCTCACCGAGGAGAGCAGGATGCCTGTAGGAACCTCGCCCGAACGCGTCGATGCGCAAGCCAAAGTCACCGGCCGGGCACGTTATACCGACGATATGACCATGCCGGGTATGCGTCATGCCAAATATGTTCGTAGCCCGATTGCCCATGGTCTGGTTACGCATATCGACACCAGCAAAGCCCTGCAATTGCCGGGGGTTGAAGCCATATTCACTTATCAGGATGTGCCGCAGCACGGTTTTCCTACGGCAGGCCATGCCTGGTCGTTGGATGCCAACAAGCGTGACGTGGCCGATAAACAGCTGCTGACCCAGCATGTACGCCATCACGGCGATGGTGTGGCGATCGTTGTCGCCTGCGACGCGTTAACGGCGGAAAAAGCTGCCATGCTGGTCGAGGTGGAATACCAGGAACTGCCGGTGATGACCACCGCAGAAACGGCATTGGCTGCCGATGCGCCGCTGTTACACGGCGGTAAAAGCAATCTGCTGAAACAACACCAGCTCAGCGGCGGCGATCCCGTGGCGGCATTGGCTGCGTCAGAGGTCGTGATCGAAGGCAACTACAGCACGCAGGTAGTGCAACATTGCCATCTGGAAGGGGTGATTTCCTACGCTTACATGGACGAGATGGATCGCATAGTGATCGTCTCCAGCACCCAAATTCCCCATCTGGTACGCCGTGTGGTTGGCCAGGCGCTGGATCGGCCGTGGTCATCCATTCGGGTAATCAAACCCTATATCGGCGGCGGGTTCGGCAATAAGCAGGACGTCTTGGAAGAGCCGATGGCCGCATTCCTGACCTGGAAACTCGGCGGCGTGCCGGTCAAGGTTGAACTGAGCCGCGAAGAGTGCTTTTTGGCATCTCGTACCCGTCACTCGTTCTCCATCAGCGGTAAGATGGGCATTAACCGCGACGGTATCCTGCAAACCTATAGCCTGGATGTGCTCTCCAATACCGGAGGGTATGCTTCTCACGGCCACTCCATTGCCTCCGCCGGGGCCAATAAAATCGCCTATTTGTATCCGCGTATCGCCTTCGGCTACAAAGCCACCACCTTTTACTCCAACCTGCCGAACGCCGGGGCCATGCGCGGCTACGGCGCACCACAGGTAACCTTTGCCCTGGAATGCATGATTGACGAAGCCGCCGCCCAACTGGGGATGGATCCGCTGGAACTGCGGCTCAAAAATGTCGCCCGCCAAGGAGATCTCAACCCACTCAATCATAAAGAGATCAAGAGCGCCGGGATTATCGAGTGCCTGCAAAAAGGCCGGGAACTGTTTGATTGGGATGCCCGCCGAGCCGCCTGCCTGAATCAGAGTGGCCCCATCCGCCGCGGCGTTGGCGTGGCCTGCCTTAGCTATGCGTCTAATACCTATCCAGTTGGCGTCGAGATTGCCAGCGCCCGGTTGTTACTGAACCAGGATGGCACCGTCCATCTGCAAGTCGGCGCGACGGAAATTGGCCAGGGATCGGATACCGTGTTTGCACAAATGGCGGCACAAACCATCGGCGTGCCCTTTTCTTCCATCTACGTTATCTCCACCCAAGACACCGACATTACCGCCTACGATCCCGGTGCCTTCGCCTCGCGGCAAAGCTATGTCGCAGCCCCCGCTATCCGTCAGGCGGCTATGGAGCTGCGCTCCAAGATCCTGACCCATGCAGCCTATATGTGCAGCCAGCCCGAATGGGCGCTGGATGTGATCAACGGCGAGGTAGTGCTGAAGGAGATGCCGGAAAAAGTGTTGTGCTCGGTGCAAGAGGTCTCCATGAGCGCCCATTACGATCAGGAGGTCGGCGGGCAGATTATGGCCGAGGTTTCCTGCAAAACCCGCAGCAATCCACCCGCCTTTGGCTGCACCTTTGTTGACCTCACCGTCGATATTGAGCTGTGTAAGGTCACCATCAACAAGATCATGAATCTGCACGACTCCGGCCAGATCCTTAACCCGCTGTTGGCCGAGGGCCAGGTGCATGGCGGCATGGGAATGGGCATCGGCTGGACGCTATTCGAAGAGATGATCATCGACGAGCAAAGCGGCATCGTGCGCAATAACAATCTGCTGGATTACAAGTTCCCTACCATTCTCGATCTGCCAGAGTTGGACTGTGCGTTTGTCGAAACCTATGAGCCACAAGCCGCCTATGGGCACAAGGCGCTGGGTGAACCGCCGCTGATCTCTCCCGCCCCGGCGATCCGTAACGCCATCTGGATGGCAACCGGCGTGAAAATAGATGAACTACCGCTGACGCCAAAAACGCTGTATCGCTATTTTTCGCAGGCGGGCCTGATCGAGTAACTGGAGAAAACCATGTACGATATTGCAAACTATTATCGGGCGACCAACATAGACGATGCCGTACGGCAATTAGCCGCCAATCCTCAGGCCAGGCTGATTGCTGGCGGTACCGACGTGTTAATCCAGCTCCATCATATGAACGGCAAATATCGCCATCTGGTGGATATTCACGGCCTGAACGAGCTGAACGGTATCGAGTTGCTGCCGGATGGCACACTGCGCATCGGCAGCGGCACCACCTTTAGCCAGATTATCGATTCACCGTTGGTGCAACGCCTTATCCCGATCCTGGCAGAGGCAGCCGCGACGATCGCCGGACCGCAGGTGCGGAATATGGCCACGCTGGGCGGGAATATCTGCAACGGTGCCACCAGTGCCGATTCCGCCTCACCCTGTGTGGTAATGGAAGCCGAGCTGGAAATCGCTACCCCCACAGGGCTACGCCGCACGCCGATCCAAGGTTTCCACACCGGTCCGGGCAAAGTCGCGTTAGGGCAAAATGAGGTCACCGTAGCGTTGCTGTTTAGGCCACAGCACTATCAGCACTTTGGTGCCAGCTATTACAAATACGCCATGCGTGGTGCGATGGATATTGCCACCATCGGCTGCGCGGCGGCCTGCAAAATTGAAAATGGCCACTTTAGCGCGGTGAAAATCGCCTTTGGCGTAGCGGCCCCAACGCCGATCCGTGCCCCAAATGCCGAGGCCGCAGCTCTGGGTCAGCCATTCAATGCGCAAACGCTCGCCGCCGTGCGTGAGGCGGTCATACGTGACGTGCTGCCACGTTCATCCTGGCGCGCCAGCAAAGAGTTCCGTATGCAAATCATCCGTACGCTGGCAGAGCGCGTGCTGGCCCAGGCGGCCCAACGCGCAGGAGGAGAGTTATCATGTTGATCAATTGCACCATCAATGGCCGCCCCTATCAGTTCGAGGTCGATTTTCGCCTGTCGCTGATGGAGTTACTGCGTCAACAAGGGCTTAACAGCGTCAAACAAGGGTGCAGCGTGGGCGAGTGTGGTGCCTGTACCGTACTGATCGACGATGTGGCTACGGACACCTGTATTTACCTAGCGCTCTGGGCCGATGGCAAAACCATCCGCACCACCGAGGGCGAGGTGAAACAGGGCAAACTGTCTGCCGTACAGCAGGCTTATGTAAATGTGGGGGCGGTGCAGTGTGGTTTTTGTACGCCGGGACTGGTGATGACCAGTACCTCGATGGTGGAACGTTTTCGCGGCCACCGCCTTACCGAGCAGGAGATCCGCCGCGGCCTGGCTGGGAATTTATGCCGCTGCACCGGCTATACCTCGATCGTCAAGGCAGTGGAGCAGGCGCAGCTGTTGGATGAGGAAATGCCGCGTTGAGAAACGCGGGTAAACGCTAGTGGCGGATTTGCACCAGCTCTTCTTCTGAAAGACCGGTCAGCTGTATGACCATAGCGTGATCGAAGCCCTTAGCCAGCATGGAGAGCGCTATCTTCAAGATGGCTTCTCGCCCTTCCTTTCGCCCTTCCTCAATACCTTTCTCTATACCTTTATCGAAACCTTTCTGCTCGAGATATTCTGCAATAGTCATCAATTCCTCCTCATGCTGCGGCGCGCGTCTGGCCAATTCACGGAGCAGTCTCTCCGGTTTGGTCGTACTCCCCGCAGCAGATAATTTATCAACGATATTATTCAAGATCATCAAAGGAAACAGTAAGCCATTCAAATAAAAACATCTCAATTCATTGATTTAAATAAAAACTTAGATTATTACCTGCCAGCCTTGTTCTTATCTGTAATGCATCGGGCATTCATAGACATATTCGAACTGAATTGATGTATTGAACTGTGTAGGAGCGTGGCATGCAGCGCTCCTACATGAAGAATTGAGTGCAGATTGGTCAGTAAGCGGCTAACCTTTTTCTTGCCATCAGATAGCCCAGCCACCGGCATAGAATACCACCAGCGCCACCGCGATAATCACCGTGCCAATATTCAGTTTGCGCCACTCGTTAGAAAACACGCGGCCAATCACCAGCGTGCTGAAGCCCAGCATAATGCCGGTAACAATGTTACAGGTCAGCACGATAAATACCGCGCACACCAGGCCGGACATGGCATCGACAAAGTCGTCAAAATCCAGCTTGGCCACGTTGCTCAGCATCAGCAGGCCCACATACATCAGCGCCGGTGCCGTCGCATAGCCGGGGACCAGATAAGACAGCGGTGACAAGAACAGGATCAGCAAGAACAGTACGCCCACCATCGCCGCCGTCATGCCAGTTTTACCGCCAGCAGCCGTTCCCGCAGCAGACTCGATATACACCGCAGCCGGTGAGGCCCCAACCAACGCAGAGAACATGCTGCTCATGGAGTCGGCGGTTAACGCCCGGCCACCGTTGATAATCTGCCCATCCTCGTCCAACAGGTTAGCTTGCCCGGCGACCGCCCGAATGGTGCCGGTGGCATCAAATACCGCCGTCATGACTAACGCCAATACGCTGGGCAGGATCGCCGGGTTCAATGCCCCTTTGATATCCAGGCTAAAAATCAGCGAGCTACCGTCCGGCCCGGAGAGGCTGGGCAACGCAAACAACCCTTGATATTTCACATTAGGGTCAAAAATTAGACCGATAACGGAAATACCGATGATCACCAATAAGATCCCACCCGGCACACGTAATTTCTCCAGCCCGAGGATCATCGCCAGGCCGAGCAGCGACATCATCACCGGGAAAGACACAAACGACCCCAGCGCCACCGGCAAACCGTCCAGCGGGTTTTTGATCACCATACCGACACCGTTGGCAGCGATCAGCAGCAGGAACAAACCGATACCAATCCCGGTACCATGCGCTATGCCCATCGGCAGGTTACGCAGGATCCATGAGCGCACCCCGGTTACGGAAATGGCGGTGAATATCAGCCCCATCAGGAAGATGGCCCCAAGGGCGACCGGTATACTGATGTGCTGGCCAAGCACCAGGCTGAAAGCGGTAAACGCCGTCAACGAGATGGCGCAGCCAATAGCCATCGGCAAGTTAGCCCACAGGCCCATCACCAGTGACCCCGCACCGGCAACCAGGCAGGTAGCGACAAACACCGCAGCAGGAGGGAAGCCCGCCTTGCCCAACATGCCGGGCACCACGATCACCGAATAGACCATCGCCAAAAAGGTGGTCAACCCTGCCAACACTTCCTGCCGTACGCTGCTGCCCCGCTCGCTAATCTTGAAATAGCTGTCTAGCGAGCTGGCCGCTTTTTCTGACGTCGCCTGCGATAAATTATTAGACATATCAATGCCCTCTGAAAGTTTACACTCACCTACCCCACGGGCTTGCCGTTACGGCACTCGCTGGGGGTAACGCCAGTCCTGGCAAATTGCAGTGCGGTGGTTTTAAGTACGTTCATACACCAGCCGGCCATCGACATAGGTACGATAGATCGACCGGTCATCCCCTAGCGTCATCATGACAAACAGCTTATCCATCAAGGTTTTTGAGTTGTCGTAGCGCAACTGTTGCAGCGGCGTGGCCGTCGGCTCCAGCACCACAAAGTCCGCCTCTTTCCCCAGGTTGAAGTTACCAATGGTGTCCGCCAGCCCCAGAGCATCGGCCCCGCCCAACGTCGCCAGATAGAACGCCTCATACGCCGAGAGCCGGTAGCCCTGCAGCTGCATGATTTTGTATGCCTCATTGAGCGTTTGCAGCATGTTGAAGGTGGTGCCCGCACCGATGTCGGTGCCCATCCCCACCCGCACCTTTTTCCGCCAGGCGTTGGGCAAATTAAACAGGCCGCTGCCGAGATACAGGTTGGAGGTCGGGCAAAAGGCGATGGATGATTGGGTTTGGTGCAGACAATCCCACTCGGCGTCTTCCAGATGCACACAGTGGGCAAATACGCTTTTTCTGCCGGTCATGCCGTAGTGATGGTAAACATCGAGATAACTTTTGCGCTCTGGGAACAAGGCTTTCACCCAAGCTACTTCATCCTTGTTTTCCGACAGGTGGGTATGCAGGTAAACATCCGGGTATTCCTGGCGCAGGCGTTGCACCATCTCCAGCTGTGCCGGTGAGGAGGTTGGCGCAAAACGCGGGGTGATGGCGTATAACAGGCGGCCATTGTTATGCCAGCGCTCAATCAGCGCCTTGGTTTGGCTATAGCTGCTTTCTGCGGTATCCAGCAGGTAATCGGGCGCGTTGCGATCCATCATCACCTTACCGGCGATCATCCGCATATTGATATGGCGCGCCGACTCAAACAGCGCCTCTACCGATTCGGGATGCACGGTGCCGAACACCAGCGCGGTGGTGGTGCCATTACGCAGCAGCTGCTTGATGAAAAACGCCGACATCTCGCGGGCGTATTCCAGATCGTTATAGCGCTTCTCCGCCGGGAAGGTGTGCTTGTTCAGCCAGTCCAGCAGTTGTTCGCCATAGGCTCCTACCATTTCACACTGCGGATAATGAATATGGGTGTCGACAAACCCTGGCACGATCATTTTCCCGCTGTAGTCACGCACCCGGATGCTGTCGGGGATCTGGTGGTGCCCCACCTCCCAGTCGCCAAACCACTCCACCCGTCCATCACGAATGATCAGTAGCCCGTCTTTAATAAAGCGCAGATGGCCTTCGATTTCTTCCGGATGCTGTACGGTGCGGGTGATATCGAGAAAACTGCCCCGCACGGCCTTGATTGATTGTTCACGCTCCATACTGAAATTCCTTGTCACCATAAACGGATGTTGCCAGGCGGGCGCCGCATACAGCGCCCCTAAGTAACCTTTGTCAGCAATCTCAATCGGTGTTTTTTTCCGCTGTAACCACCTCGAACTCGGCCTCCTCGGCGTCAGGTTTCTCACTCTTGTTCTGCGGTATCAGCAAATTGAGAAAAATGGCCGTGAGCCCACCGGCGCAGATCGGGTTTTCCACCAGCACATAAATCGACTCGGGCAAAATACGAAACACTTCCGGATCGTAAGAGACGCCAAGGCCCAGCCCCAGCGAGGTGGCGACGATGATGGTTTCGCGACGGTTTAAACCGTCGGAGATAATGATGCGTATCCCGGCAATGGCGATCATCGAGAACATCAGCGTCATCGCGCCCCCCAGCACTGGCGCCGGGATAGTGGTAAAGAAGCGGCCAATGACGGGAAACAGCCCCAGTACCACCAGGATCACGGCGATATATTTGCCGATATGGCGCGAGGCGACGCCGGTCATCTGGATCACGCCGTTATTCTGGGAAAATGTTGTCAGCGGCAACGAGCCCAGCATGGCGGCAATCACCGAGACCAGCCCATCGGCCAACACTCCACCGCTCAGGCGTGCGGTATATTCATCCCCCTTGATGGGCTGCTCGGACACTATTGCGGTAGCGGTGATACTGCCGACCGCCTCCAACACGCTGAGCAGATAGATGATGCCAGCCACCAGGAAGGCATGCAGATCGAAAGAGAAACCGTATTTAAAGGGAACGGGAACGGTCATTACCGGCAGGTTTTGCATCACCGAGAAATCCACCATGCCCAGGCACAAGGCCACGACATACCCGACAATCAAGCCGATGGCGATGCCCCCCATGCGCAGTAATGCGTTCTGGCAACAGTTAAACCCGATCACCACCAGCAACACCAACAGGCCGATACCGATATTTTCGTAGTTGCCAAAGGTGCCGCTGCTTTTCGCTGAATAACCGCCGCCAAAATCGATAATGCCCACCTTGATCAGGCTCAGGCCAATCATCAGCACCACAATGCCGCTCACGGTGGGCGTGATCACCCGTTTCAGATAGGGCAAAATAAACGAGGAGCCCACCACCAGGAATGCCCCAACAAAAGAGATGCCCAGCAGGGTGGACATGATCGCTTCCACATGCAGGCCATCGGCTTTCATCGTGCTGCCCAAGGCGATCATCACCGTCACAAAGGAAAAGTTGACCGATTGAATGGACAATAAGCCGGAGCCTACGCGGCCATAGCGATTCACCTGCAACCAGGTGCCAATCCCTGAGGCTATCATTGCCATCGAAACCAGATAGGCCGTGACGTCCGGCGGCAACCCCAGCGCGGTGCCGACGATCAGTGCGGGTGCCACCATCGGCACAAAAATAGCCAGTAAATGGGTGATCGCCCCCACGATGCATTGGTCGAAAGGTGGTTTATCTTCCACCCGATAAATAAGGTCGTTATTTGAACTAGGCATATCAGACATCTCTTTACTCCATTCCAGTAAATTTGATCATCTGATTCAATAAGCTCCACGCCCTGCACTTTCGCCATGTTGATCCCACGGGCTAGCCTGAGCGATGAGCTCATATATGGCGGCAATAACAGATTAGCCTTTGGCTAATATATTGAATCGTTTATACCCGCCGCCGGTTTAACTCGGCAGGTATAGCGGGATAATGACCGTAATTGGCCACTATCCCGGTACGACTTATTACAGAGTCTACGCTGACAGCTTATTTAACCCCCTCAAGATCTTCTCAGGGGTGAAATGCCATTCGCGCAGCCAAACACCACAGGCATCGTGGATCGCCATAGCGATGGCCGGGGCCGCTCCGTTGACGCCAATCTCGGAGATCGACTTGGCCCCATATGGCCCCACCCGATCGTCGCTGGGCACCAGGAACGCCTGGAAATCCAGCGGGATATCACCCATCTTCGGTGCGCCATAGCTTTGCAGATCTCGGGTGATCGGCGATCCTTGGCTGTCATAGATAATCTCTTCCGTCATGCTGTGGCCGATGGCGCGCATTGAAGCCCCGTAGATTTGCCCCAGCGCCAGTTCCGGGTTAACCGGGGTGCCGCAATCGAGCAAGGCATAAAACTTGTCCAACCGGATCTCCCCGCTGCGCACATTGACCGCCACTTCGGCAAAGTTGGCGCCAAACGGGAAGGCAAAGTCAGAGGAGATATAGCTGGCGGTGGCCACGAGAGTGCCAAAACCGGTGCCCGTTTCTGCCTTATGGGCAATCTGCGCGAACGTCACTTCGCCCTGTTTGCCCCTTACCACGCCGGGCCCCACGAGCGTGACGTCGCTTTCTGGCTCACCCAGCATCTGCGCGCCGTGGAACAGGATTTTTTTCCTGAGATTTTCCGCCGCATTCTTCGCCGCATTGCCGGAGAAGCAGGTGCCGGAAGAGGCGTAGGCCCCTTTATCAAACAGGGCATGATCGGTATCACCTGAGATCACATGCACGTCTGCGAACGGGCAGCACAGCACTTCCGCCGCCAGTTTGCCCACGACCGTATCCAGCCCGGTACCGATATCTGCCCCGCCGGAATGCACGATAAAGGTGCCGTCCGACTCAAGCTTGATCATGCAGTTGGCCTGATCGATATCCGGAATACCGGATTTTTGCATGATAATGGCCACGCCACGGCCAATCTGCCAGTCTCCCTGACTGACTTTCGGTGAGCTCCACTGGATCAGCTCACGCCCTTTGCGCAAGATCGGCTCCAGCGCACAGCTGGCGGCACTTGGCACCGAAGTCGGCATTTTGCCTTCGCCAATCGCCCCGAGGATTTTCAACTCTTGCCCTTCAACTACCCGATTACGCTCGATGATATCCAGCGGGTCCATCTGCAGTTTTTCCGCCATCTCCGCCAGGATCATGGTCAGGGCGAAGTTGCCTTTTGGCGCACCGTAACCCTGATAAGCCCCGTTTGGGCAGATGTTGCTGTAATAGGTGGTCACCTGAAAATTGACGTTATCGCAGGGATAAAGCGGCAGCGACAGCGCCGGGCCGTTGCTGGGCACCGTTAGCGCATGGTTGCCATAAGGGCCGGTATTGGCCAGGAAGTTCATATCGATTGCCGTCAGGCGGCCGTCTTTTTTCGCACCAATCTTCACCCGCACCTTGGCCACGTGGCGTGAGGTGTTGCTGATGAACTCTTCTTCGCGGGTGTAGTGGAAATAAACCGCACGGCCGGTTACGCAGGTTGCCCAGGCACACACTTCTTCCAACAGGATATCCTGCTTGGAGCCAAAACCGCCGCCGACCCGCTCTTTGATCACGTGCACTTTATGCTGCTTGAGCCCGACGATCCTGGCGACCTGGCGGCGCAGGTGCCAAGGCACCTGGGTTGACGCGTGGATCACCAGCCGATCGCCGTCCATGTAGGTGTAACAGACGTGCATTTCCGCCGGGCACTGCTGCACCTGTTTGGATTCGTAGGTGCGCTCCAGCACCACGTTCGCCTCGGCAAAACCTTGATCCACGTTGCCAATGCGTCCATGTACCGCGGCGGCAATATTGCTGTGGGGTTTGGCACCAATTGGGAAATTGATCGTCACATGCTCGGTGCCACGCTCTGCGCTACCCTGGTTCTGCTCGGCCAAGTCCTCCGGTGCGCCGTGGACGTAAACAATCGGTTCGTCGTGTACCAGCGGTGCCCCTTCCGCCATCGCCTCATCGATCGACATCACCGGTTTAAGCACCTGGTATTCGACGTCGATCAATGCCAGCGCGGCCAACGCAATCTCTTCACTCTCGGCCACTACCGCCGCCACCCGGTCACCCACGTGGCGCAGCTTTTGGCCAAACATCCGGCGATCCAGCGGAGAAGGTTCTGGCGCGCTCTGCCCACCGGGGGTGTAATAGATATCCGGGCAGTTGCGATGGGTGATCACATGCACCACCCCAGGCAACGCCTCGGCTTTGCTGACGTCCAGATGTGTGATCAAGGCATGAGGATGCGGGCTGCGCAGCATCTTGATGATGCAGGCATTGCGGGCCACGCGGTCCTCCACATAACAAGGCTTGGCCTGTACCATTTTCGCCGCGTCCACCTTAGGACACAGCTTACCGACCACGTTCAGATCGCTGCGGAATTCGGGAGCCGCGAGCGACTGGAATTCAGGATCGTTACGGCGAGCCACCGCCAGCGCTACGACCTGATAGAACTGCTGATAACCGGCATCACGGCTGAACAAGCCTGACAGCGCATCGTCTATTTGCGCGCGCGTTGGTTCCTCGATGCGGGCCAACAGATCCGTCAGGATCAGCGCCGCCGCCGCATCGTTATAGCCGGACTGGACGATCCCCACGTCCACCATTGCCTGTTGCACCAGGCTGAGCTGGTTCCAGCTCCCCAGCGCTTCGGCCGTGGTCACCGCGCTATTATCCAACTGAGCGGCGATCAGCAACGAGGCGTTGACCACCATACCGTTAAGCAGGATCGCGTCCGAACCGGCAAAGCCGAAGCCGTCATCGCTATTGCGGACCGAATGCATTCCCAACGTAAACAGCAGTTGCTGGACGTTTTCGCCGGGTTGGCACTGCATCTCCTGCGGGATGTCGTTAAGCGTAAAGCGAATATTCATCATGCTTTCTCCCCTGATGCCTGGCAAGCCGCCAACAGGTCTGCCACCACCACACCGGTGATATAGCGCTTATAGGCGCGGCTGCCACAGATGTCATCTGGCGGAGATATCATCTGCGCCACCGCCTGCTCCAACGCCGGGCCACTCAGGCCACTGTTCTCTGCATCACGCAGGCGGCCTGGTGCCACCACACCGCTGAGGGCGATACGAATTTTCGCCTGCGCATCGCGGGATACCGCCGCAGTCACCACCGGTAACCCCGCCGCTGAACGGGCAATTTTACGGGTAGCACAGGTACGGTAAGGATCCGGCAGTACCACCGCCAGCAGTAATTCACTGCCGCTGCACAGCGGATAGTCTTCCAGCGCCATCGTCTTGCCGCTGCCCACCACCACCTGGGCACTCAATGCCAGCAACACCGGCAGCAGCACCGAATCTTTCGTTGCCGAAACGACTTCACCACCCAGCGTGGCCTGATTGCGAATATGGCGGGAATAGACAAAACCCAGCGCCTCACGCAGGGCCTGCGGGATAAGCTGGGTATCCATTAAACGCTGTAAGGTAATGGTGGCACCGATATGCAATGCCCCCTGCTGCCAGCTCACCTGATCCAGCCCCAGCTGCGACAGCCCGATGGCAATCTTTTGCCGTGTTTTAGTGGGTGTGGCGTTTAGTTTGCTGCCGCCAGCGAAATAGACGGCATCCTGCTGGAACTGGCGTTTTAGCTCTAGCGCCTGCTGTACCGATCCTGGCCGATAGAATTGCTCAATCATGTTGCACCCTCATCAATGTCAGCCGCCCCGGTGTTCGCAGGGCGGCGACCGGTTTAATTCAAGGCATCCATACGCTGCCACAGCTTGGCCGCTACCTTGCGCGCCTGGGCGTAGATCGGTTCTACATCGAACGGGAACTGGCGATCCTGATAGACCATACGGCCTTCCACCATTACGCTGTTGACGCTGCCAGCCCCCATGCCGAAGGCCAGATGTCCGCCGATATTCTGCGCCGCCAGCGGCGTGGGTGACGAGTAGTCGCAGATGGTCAGATCCGCTTTGTAACCGGCGGCCAGGCTGCCGAAGTTGGCGCCAAAGTTGCGCGCCAGCAGTTGGTTACCGTTGGCCAGGAAGCGGGCAAAGCTATCCGGCCACAGCGGCCCACCCGCATCACGGTGTTTGAAGAAGGCAAACTTCAGCTCTTCAAACATGTCTGAGCCGATGCCATCGGTGCCGAGCGCCAGGTTGCGGTACTGCGCCAACTGATGGTTATAGCCCACGTGGTTGTTCATATTGGAGCGGGCGTTGTGCACCAGGAAGGCATCCTGCTGGTTGATCAGTTCGATATCCGCTGCAGACAGATACAGACCGTGGGCGACCAACGTTTTTGACCCGATCAGGTCGTATTGCGCCAGGCGCTCGATCAGATCCTTGCCATATTTGTCGTGGCTGTGGGATACGTCATAGCTGTCCTCGGCGGCGTGGATATGCAGACCACGGCCGGTACTTTTAACCGCCGCTTGCAGCATCTCCAACCCGGCATCAGAAACCGTGAACGGTGCGTGAGCGCCAATATGCGCCTCCACCAGATAAGGCTCTTTACCGGCTTTTTTGGCGACGTCGATCAACTGAGCAAAGGCAATATTCTCCTCCACGCCAGCCCGCAGTTCGCGCTCTCCGCCGTTGCGATCGGTGGTTTCAAAACAGGTCATGCCACGCAGCCCGGTCTCGATAAAGCCTGCGCGCAGGGTTTTCAGCGAACCGGCGATAAAGTTGGGCGAGGCGTGGTGATCGATCACCGCCGTACAGCCGCTCTTGATGGCTTCCAACGAGCAGATCAAACCGCTGTAATACAGCGATTCCTCATCCAGCGCCCGATCCAACCGCCACCACAGGTTCTTCAGCGTGGAGATAAAGTCTGGGCTGGGCGCGATATTGGCCATAATCCCGCGTGATAACCCGGAGTAGAAATGGTTGTGAGCGCACACAATCCCTGGCATCACCCATTTGCCGTGCATATTGCGCACTTCCGCCTGGGGATATTTGGCCGCCAACCCTTGCCCCACCTCTTTGATCAACGCCCCTTCAATGGCGATATCGATACCGTGCTGTACGCTGGCGGGGTCGAGCTGCACGCCGGTTGCATTGGTTAATATCAGCATGACTACACCTCCACCTGGCCAAGGAGATAATGATGATGAGTGTGCACATGGCTGATAATGCGGCACATCTCCTCCAGTTCCGGCGGCACTTGCTCAAGCTGGCCGTCGCTATCGATCTGCAGTTGGTAAAGCTTGCCGTCCTGCCGTACGCTGACCTGCGCCCCATCCACCAGGAACCCTGGATTGGTGCTGTTGGCAAAGTCCTGCGGCAGGCTGTAGATCGTTACTTTGTCTTGGTATGGCTTACCCTGCCACGGGCAGAACTGGGCGCAGTTGCCGCATTCATTGCAGTAGGCATCCAGGTGCAGGGTCTGGAAACGATCCTGGAAGCCCGGTATGGCAATCGACACGTTGGCGCGGTTCGGGCAAACGTCGACGCATTTGCTGCACACGTAGTTACATTCCAGGCAGCGCTGGGCCTCCTGGGCCACGAAGGCTTCGCGCTCGGTTTTATCCACCAGCGCTACCGAAATAGCGCCTTTGCGGCGATAGATTTCCGCCGGATCGACGTTCGACCAGTATTTATCGGCGTGATGGGTTTTGACGTTTTCCCGCGCCAGCACCGTTTCAGCAGCGTTGCGGGCGCTACCGATGGCAGCAACAATGGATGACGGGCCACGCTGCACGTCGCCGATCAAGAAGACGTTCGGCCGGGTAGTTTCGCCGGTGGCGGTGTTGACCTGTGGATAGCCTGCGTCATCCAGCGGTACGCCGAGCTTATGCAGCACTTCCTCGTCAGCCTGCTCGCCAATGGCGGTGATCAAGGA
Source organism: Serratia sp. NCCP-200 (assembly GCF_059697885.1). NCBI lineage: Bacteria > Pseudomonadati > Pseudomonadota > Gammaproteobacteria > Enterobacterales > Yersiniaceae > Serratia > Serratia sp. NCCP-200. The sequence continues at coordinate 17,842 of NZ_BAAKUJ010000003.1, read as the reverse complement.
ATCCATCTGCAACGTCAGGGTCTGTTCGGTGGCGACCGGGCGGCGGCGCCCCTTCTCGTCCGGCTCTCCCAGCGCCATCACTCTGGCCGTCAAGGTGCCGTTGGCATCAAAGTGTTCCGGGTTGGTAAGGAACATAAACTGTACGTTGTCCTCTACCGCCTCCTGATACTCTTCACGGTAGGCTGGCATCTCATTGAGCGTGCGGCGGTACAGCACGGTGACGTCCTGCACGCCAGGCACTTTCAACGCGGCCCTGGCACAGTCCATTGCCGTGTTACCGGCACCGACCACGGCCACGTGTTTGCCCAGGTTCATCGGCTTACCGAGGTTGAAATCGCGCAGGAACGGCAAGGATTTGTGGACGTTGCGGTTATTGCCCGCCAGCTTCACGCCGCTGTTTTTATCGGTGCCGATACCGATAAACACGTAGTCAAAGCCCTGCTGTTGCAGTTTGTCGACGGTCAGATCGGGATCGCAGCCATAAACCATCTTCACGCCGTGCGCGGCCACGAAGTCGATATCGTGCTCGATAAGCTCCGCCGGGATGCGGAACTGTGGAATGATGTTTTTCACCACCCCGCCCGCATTGGCCTCGCGCTCAAATAACGTAACCTGATACCCAGCCCGTGCCAGGAAATACCCAGCGGACAGACCCGCCGGGCCAGCACCCAAAATGGCGACCGGACGTTTGCTGCCAGAGCCTGCCGGTTTATGCCAGCGGCGCTGATACTCATCCCAGCCCTTCTCCAACGCCACTTTTTTCAGTTCGCGGATGTTCAGCGCGCTGTCGTAATCAAGACGGGTGCAGTTGTACTGACACTGGTGATCGCAGATATGCCCGGTAATGGCTGGCAAGGCGTTACGCTGATAAATCAGCTCCAACGCATCGGCATAGCGCTGTTCGCCCAGCAGCCGGATATATTCCGGGATATCCTGTTTAATGGCGCAGGCGGTGACGCAAGGAGCCACATAGCAGTCAATCATTGGTAATGGGCCACCGGCGTCGATGCGATCCGTTGATTTCCAGTGTTTCTGGGTATATTCCATGCTGACGGCCTTGTCTGCCAGCGCTTGCAGCTTATCGACATCGATGCGCGTCATCTGCCAGCTATCGGAAGCGTCCAGCTCTTGCATGCACTCCGTCAGGCGTAAATAGCCACCGGGCTTGAGCAGGTCGGTGGCCATGGTGATTGGCCGGATGCCGGTGTCAAAAATCTCGCGGACGTTAAACTTGCTTGCTCCGCCGGAATAGGAAATCGGCAGCTCCCCGTTGAACTCGCGGGAGAGAACCGCCGCCACGTTGATGGAAAGCGGGAACAGCGCGCGCCCGGACATATACATCTCTTCGCCCGGCAAGGCGCCTTTATGGTTGATCGCCCCCAGGGTGTTGGTCAGTTTGACCCCGAAGCCTAAGTTCTGCTGTTTCCCCAGGGCGGTCAGGCGGTGCAACATCGCGATCGCCTGCTCCAGTTTGAGATCGTGCTCGAAAGACTCTTCTTTCAGCCCGACATAATCAAACCCGCAGCTATCCAGAATGGCACGCACACGCGGATAACCCAGCAGCGTCGGGTTTAATTTGACAAAGGTATTGAGCCGTTTTTCTGCCAACATATAGCGACAGATGGCTTCAATTTCATCTGGCGGACAACCATGCATGGTCGAAAGGGTAATACCGCTGACCAGTTGCGCTGGAATATGCTCTGGCAACTGTGCCAATGCCCCGCGTTGGGCGGATAAGGCGAACTGGCTAATAAAACCCTCGTCCTTAACCCATGCGGCAAGAATATGTTGATACTCGGCATATTTCGGATGCTGTGCAGAGTCCATCATGTTATGGATAAAGTCCTGCATCGGCGGCTGTTTAATCCCGTCGAGGTTATAACCCACGCTCATATTGAAAATGAAGGATTTACTTTCCCCCTTGGCCCGTGGATCAAGCATCTCTTCCAGCAGGTGCAGGGCAAACCAGGCTTTTAAATATTCATCATAGGCTTTGAGCAGCGTGAACTCGGTCGACCATTCGGTGTTGAAGCATTCGTCTTCGGCATCGATACAGGGCTTTTCCAGCTCCAACCGATCGAGGATCTGCACGGTTTTCAATTCGATAAAGCGCCCGCCGGTCAACCAGGAAACGATGATATTCTGCGCCAACTGAGTATGCGGGCCTGCGGCTGGGCCTAGTGGCGTTTCACAACTTTCATTGAAGACGTTAATCCGCCGATCGTCATGTTTGCGATAAAACTGCTTTTCTGGAATACCAAAAATAGACCGGCTCTCATGATATTCATCGAAAATCCGGGTTAACAGCGCCTTGAACGGAACGGGACGCATTAAATCTCCCATAGCTTTATCTCCTTGCGGCGAAATGCCTGAATGATGAGTCTGTAAAAACCTGAGGGCGGTTTTCCACAGCGGATAGGCATAACGCAGCAACAATCAGGCCAAATCTCCCTACGGGGTTGGGCAGCAGTTAAATTCGTGAGGTAGTTCTAATTGTTAATTTTATTTGTGAACGGGCTCACTATCGCAACTGAGAATAACAATCAGTGCAGGTAGTTGCTTAATCATCACGGCTACGCTAATAGAATCAATTATCAAAAAAACATCGCCAGCTATCACTTTGATACGGCCAAATAGCACTTCGGTTAAAAACGAGACCGCAATCGATAAAGTATGAATGTTTGCCAAATATCGATTACATCAAGGTTGTTTGCGATTAAATCGGCACTCTATCCTGAAAAAACTGCATATTGGTTATCGGTTAAATCACCGTTATATCTCCCTCAATTGAAGCTTCTGTACACCAAGGAAGACACCGCAATAACAGCGTGGCACGGACAGTCCCCTCTCCCTGTGGGAGAGGGTTAGGGTGAGGGGCCGCTTTCTGACTCACAAAACAGGCTATTTATGACGCCCAGCTTCAGAGAATTATTCAGTGAGGAATATCACCGCCTCGATCGGGGCCAGCCGCTGCTGATCGCCCTGATTGGCGCCGGGGGGAAAACCAGTACCCTGCACTGGCTGGCGCAGGCCTTTTATCACCAGGGCAAACGCGTGCTGTTCACTACCACCACCAAGATGTACTTGCCCAACGCTGCCGACTACCACCACCTGTTGATAGGCCAACTGCCCACCGCCAGCAGCGCCCCGGCCATTACCGCCTGCTTCAGTCATTATCAGCCGCAGGATAACAAGGTTATCGGGTTAACCCCCGAGCAAATCGACGCAATCAAACAACATGGTGCCTTCGATGTGATCCTGGCCGAGGCGGACGGCTCCCGAGGGTTACCCCTGAAAGCCGCGGCAAGGCATGAACCTTGCATCCCCTCCCGCAGTGATTGTGTTATCGCGCTAACCGGAGGCCAGGTAATCGATCGTCCCGCAGACCCACAGCAAATTCACCGTTGGGCGATTTTCTCCGCGCTGACGGGGGTCACGGCCGGTGAAATACTGGATCACCGGGTATTCGACACCCTGATCTCGCACCCTGAAGGGATGTTCAAAGGTACGCCCTCTCAGGCGCGGCGGGTCTGGCTGATCAATCAGGTTTCTCATTGTGATAATCAACTGGCAGCCAGGTGGCAAACCCTGCTGCGGCCAGAGCTGACGCTCAGCGCCATCTGGTTTGGCGCAGTGCAGGAGACCCCGGCGATCCACCACCTGATACGGCGCTTAACACGATAATATTTCTGAGGTTATTGACGAGGTCATCATGAATATCTTCGCCGAAGCTGCACGTTTAGAAGAACAAAACCGGCCCTTTGCGCTCGCCCAGATTATCGAAAGCCGTGGATCTACACCGCGCCATTCGGGACAGATGTTGGTGATGGCCGATGGTGGCTGTATTGGCACCATCGGTGGCGGCATGATCGAACGCCTGGTGATTGAACAGGCAATTGCCGCTATTACGGAGCGCAAGGCCAGGGTATTTCATGGCCGCATGGCACGCACCGGGCAGGACGCGGTAGGCTCGGACTGCGGAGGCGCGATGTCGGTGTATATCGACGTACATGGCCTGCGCCCGCGCCTGATATTGATCGGGGCCGGGCACGTCAACCGCGCCATCGCCAGCGCCGCCAAGCCGCTGGGCTTTGATATTCACGTTGCCGATATCTACCCGGCCAGCCTCGACCCGGCGCTATTTCCGGTGGGCACCACTCTGGTTCATGGCGAGACCTTCCCAGAAGCCATCGACAAGATGAATATTGATCCGGCCAACTTTGTGATTATCGCCACCAACAATCAGGATTGCGAGGCACTCAACGTGCTGATCGAGCAGCCACTGCGCTATCTGGGATTGCTGGCCAGCCGCCGCAAGGTGCAGACCTTTACCCAACAATTGCGCCAGCGCGGCGTAGATGATGAGAAGCTTGCCAAACTCCATGCCCCGGTCGGCTACAACATCGGCGCAGAAACGCCGGAAGAAATCGCCATCAGCGTGCTGGCAGAGCTGCTACAGGTGCGCAACCAATCCGCTGGCGGGCTGATGAAAAATGACATCCGCTTAACGCGCGACAAACTGGTGGTGATCCGTGGCGCAGGCGATATCGCCACCGGCGTGGCGCTGCGGCTGTATCATGCCGGTTTTCAGGTCATCATGCTGGACATTGCCCAACCGACCGCCATTCGCCGGACGGTGGCATTTGCTCAAGCAATGTTTGACGGCAAAACCTGCGTGGAGGGCGTCACCGCCTGCCTGGCCAACGACGTCAACGAAGCCTTCGACATCATCAACCGTGGCGAGATCCCGCTGCTGATTGACCCAGAGACCCGCAGCCTTGATCAGCTCAAACCCCGTTTTCTGGTGGATGCCATCCTGGCCAAGCAAAACCTGGGAACCCATCGCAATATGGCCCCGATCACCGTGGCTCTCGGCCCTGGTTTCAACGCCGGGCAGGATTGCGATGCAGTGATCGAAACCAATCGGGGCCACGCACTGGGCCGGGTGATTTATCAAGGTTACACCCATCCCAATACCGGTATTCCCGGCAATATCGCTGGCCACACCACCCGCCGGGTGATCCGTGCACCCGCCGGTGGCATTATGCAATGTCGCGTCGCTTTGGGGGATTTGGTGCAGGAGGGGGATGTGGTGGCCCACTGCGGCGAGGTGCCGGTGATTGCGCCGCTTTCCGGTATGGTGCGCGGTTTGCTGCATGATGGGCTGGAGGTCAAAATCGGCACTAAAATCGGTGATATCGATCCGCGCGGTACGCTGGCAGATTACACCACGGTGTCAGATAAGGCGCGGGCCGTCGCCGGGGCGGTGCTTGAAGCCATGATGAAACTTGGGCGCAGATAGAGACTGCTGACTCACAAGGGGCGCGAATGAGCGCAGCATCCAGCGCCCCTATAAGTGAGCCTGGCGTCTGTGATTAATGGCTAATCACCGTGCCGGTTTTGCCTTCAATGCCCTGCTGAGCCTTGCTCAATACCGTGATCAACGCCTGACGCCCTGGCTTGGATTCGGCAAACGCCACCGCCGCTTCTACCTTCGGCAGCATTGAGCCTTTGGCAAAGTGCCCTTCTTCGATAAAGCGCTGGGCATCGGCAATGCTCAACTGCTCCAGCCATTGCTCATTCGGTTTGCCAAAGTTGATCGCCACCTTTTCTACCGCAGTGAGGATGATCAGCATATCGGCATCGATCATCTCTGCCAGTTTGGCACTGGCCCAGTCTTTGTCGATCACCGCGCTGGCTCCCCGCAGATGGTTACCTTCGCGGATCACCGGAATACCCCCGCCCCCCACGGTGATCACCACCTGCCCGGCCTCCATCATGGCCCGTACCGTTTCTTTCTCGACGATGTCGATCGGCTTGGGCGAGGCAACGACCCGGCGGTATCCACGGCCCGCATCCTCTACCATGTTGTAACCGTTCTTGATCAGTTGGCTGGCTTCGGCCTTGGTAAAGAACGAGCCAATCGGCTTGGTGGGATTGAGAAACGCCGGATCGCTGCCGTTGACGATCACCTGAGTGATCAGCGTAGCTACCGGTTTGTCGATATTGCGATCGAGCAACTCTTCACGCAGAGCGTTTTGCAGGTCGTAACCTATATATCCCTGGCTCAACGCGACGCACACCGACATCGGCAGCATCGGCGTATGGGCTTCACTTTTTGCCGCCGCCTCAAACGCCAGGTTGATCATGCCCACCTGCGGGCCATTGCCGTGGGTCACCACCACCTGGTGGCCGTGCTCGATTAAATCGACAATCGCCCGCGCGGTGGTTTTGACCGCCTGCATCTGTTCCGCCAGGCCCTCACCCAATGCGTTACCGCCCAATGCCAGCACTATTTTCTTGTTCATGTTGATCCTTGTTGTTTAGTGAGGTGTTACCCCATTTTTGCCGCGATCTGGGCATTGAAAGGCCGACGACGCAAGAACTGCCCGTACCCTTGCCGCCCGGTAAATTCGCCATTACGCGCCACGACCTCGCCCCGGCACATCGTCAGCACCGGCACACCCTGGCACTGAAAACCTTCATAAGGGGAATAATCCGCCTTGTCATGAAGCCGAGCATGGCTGATAGCCGTGGATTGGCGCGGATCAAAGATCACCACGTCGGCATCTGCACCGGGGTTAAGATTGCCTTTACGCGGCCACAGGCCGAACAACCGCGCCGGGTTGCTGCTGGTGAGCGCCACAAAGCGTGAAGGGGAAATCCGCCCGCTCATCACCCCGTGAGAAAACAGCAGCATCATGCGATTCTCGACCCCAGGCAGGCCGTTCGGGCAGCGGGTAAAGTCCCCTGCCGCCATTGCCTGCCGTTGGTGGTAAGGGAATGTGCAGTGATCGGTAGCGACGGTATCGATCGAACCGTCGGCAATGCCTACCCATAGACGGTCCAACTCCCGTTGGTCTCGCAGCGGCGGGCTGAGGATGTATTTCGCCCCATCTTCACGCAGGTAACATTGTTCGTTGAGCAGCAGATACTGCGGGCAGGTTTCTACCCACACCGGTTGGCGCTGTTGGCGTGCCAGACGTAAATAATCCAGCCCCAGCCCATTGGATAAATGGACGATGTACAGCGGCGCGTTGTCTGCCAGATGGGCCAGATTGATCATCCGGCCAATTGCTTCAGCCTCACATTCCAACGGGCGGCTTAATGCGTGATGGATCGGCGCTGTTTTACCGGCGGCCACCAGAGCAGCACGGCGCAGAGCAATCGCGGCATCGTTTTCTGGGTGGACGGTAGTCAATGCCCCAACCTGCCGCAACTGCCCCAAGGCTCGCAGCACGTCGGTATCATTGATCTTGTAGAGATAGGTCAGATACAGCTTAAAGCTGCTGATCCCTTCGTCATGCACCATGCTGGCCATCTCTTCGAGAATGCCGTCGTCAATATGCTGGATCACGCCGTGAAAGCCGTAATCGATCGCCGCATTGCCGGCCGCATACTGGTGGTAGACGTTGAGCTGATGATGTAGATTGCAGCCCGCCGGACCAAATCCCATATGATCGATAATGGTGGTGGTACCGCCGCAGGCCGCCGCGCGGGTGCCACTGAAAAAATCGTCGCAGCTGCGGGCGATGCCGACATCGATATTGAAATGGGTATGGACATCAATGCCGCCGGGCATGACATAACAGCCGGAAGCATCGATAACTTCACAATGGCTATCGGCTTCGATCGCCGTGTCGCGCTGGCAGATCACCCCGTTTTCAATCAACAAATCCTGAGGATACTGCCCGTCGCTATCAACCAGAATGCCGTTCTTAATCAACTGCTTCATTGCTGGCACTCCATAAAAAAATCCGGCGGAGGGTGCCGGGTATATTGCTGTGTGATGCTTGTTGGATGCTGGATAGGCCCCTCACCCTAACCCTCTCCCACAGGGAGAGGGAACCGATCGAGCCACTACTTGTTACAGCACTCCGCTTTAAATCAAATAGTTACAGATTAACTCCTGGATCCGACAACATCACCGTGCCAGCTCCCTCTCCATGTAGGGACCGCTGATTTCTATGTGTAATACCTTTCTTCTTGCACCCCACTTTCCGAAGCAGTACGGGCCAGCCGCACGCTCCGGACAGCTCCCTCTCCCTGTGGGGACCGATCGAGTTCGCTGATTTCTATGTGTAATACCTTTCCTCTAGCCCCCACTTTCCGAAGCAGTACGGACCAACCACACGCTCCGGACAGCTCCCTCTCCCTGTGGGAGAGGGTTGGGGTGAGGGGACGCTTATTTCTGCAACTCTTCCAGATAAGCCAAAGGCACCGCAGCATACATAGCCGCGCAGGTCACCAGATGGTCTTTCCAGGTTTTCTCGTTCGGCGCGTGGGCTTCAGGCTCTTTGCCCGGGCCAAAACCGATCACCGGAATACCGTGGCGCCCCATGATGGAAACCCCGTTGGTTGAGAAGGTCCACTTATCCACCACCGGCTGTTTCTTGAACAGGCCCTGATAGGCTTTGCTCAGGGTTTTCACCGTGATGTGATCTTCTTCGACCTTCCAGGTTGGGAAGTAGCATTCGGTTGGGTACACCAGACCGGTGTAGGACGGACGGCTATAGTCATACATCGACACGACTGCCTTGGCGGCCTGTACCGCTGGCAACGCCCGGATCTCGTCTAACGCCCCCTCCCAGGTTTCGCCCCAGGTGAGGCGGCGGTCGATGGATACCGCACAGCTGTCTGCTACCGCGCAGCGGCTAGGTGAGGTAAAGAAAATCTCTGAAACGGTGAGTGTGCCTTTGCCCAGGAAATCGTCATTGCCCAAGTTGCCGGACAGCTGTTGCAATTCGTTGAGGATTGGGCCCATTTTGAAAATGGCGTTGTCACCACGCTCCGGTGCCGAGCCGTGGCAGCTGATGCCTTGCACATCCACGCGGATTTCCATACGACCACGCTGGCCGCGGTAGATCTGACAGTCGGTCGGTTCGGTGCTGATCACAAACTCTGGGCGGATGTTGGATTGCTCAATAATGTACTGCCAGCACAGGCCATCGCAGTCTTCTTCCTGCACGGTGCCGGTCACCAGCAACGTATACTGATCTTCCAGCCCCAGATCCTTGATGATTTTGCCCGCGTAAACCATGGAAGCCATGCCGCCTTCCTGATCCGATGCGCCACGGCCACCGATGATCTCGCCGTTTTCCATGCCCTGGTAAGGGTCAAAGGTCCAGTTCTTGATGTTGCCGATGCCGACGGTATCGATATGCGCATCCATCGCGATCAGGTGTGGACCGTGGCCGATATAGCCCAGGATGTTGCCCATCGGGTCAATCTCAACCTTGTCGAATCCGACCTTCTCCATCTCTTTCTTGATACACAGCACCACCAGCTTTTCGTCACAGCTTTCGCTAGGGATGGCGATCATGTCCCGCAGGAAGCGCGTCATCTCATCTTTGTATTGGTAGGCTTTCTCTAACACCAATTCGAAAGGAATTTGCTTTGCCATTGTGTTCTTTCTCCAATTTTTTATTACCCCTCGCTGCTGCGAGAGGTTGAGTAATCTGACGGCGGTGGTTAAACCGGAAGCTTCCCTTCCCACACCACTTCGCGATAGTGCTTCACGTCGGTATCGCCTTCGGAGCTGATTAACAGCACTACCGACTGGCTATCCAGACCGAGTTTTTGCATCAGCTGCGCACGTTGCGGGCTGTGATGTACCGCAGCCAACACGCCCAACCCGACGGCACCAGACTCGCCGGAGATAATGCGCGGATCGTTACCCAACGGATTACCCAACACCCGCATCCCTAACGCCGCCACGCTGTCCTGGCAGGAAATAAATTGCGTGGCGCAGTTACGCAGCAACGGCCAGCCCAAGGGGTTAGGTTCACCACAGGCCAGACCGGCCATGATGGTGGCCATATCGCCGCCCACGTTGACGATTTCCCCTTTTACCCCGGAGCGATAAACGCAGTCGGCCAGCTCGGGTTCGACAATCACCGAATGCAGCTTATCCGCGCCAAACACGTCTACCAGATAACCCAGCACGCCTGCGGCCATCGCGCCGACACCGGCCTGTAACAGCACATGGGTTGGCCGCTCGATCTGCATCTGCCGCATCTGTTCGGCCGCTTCGTCTGCCAGCGTGGCGTAACCCTGCATGATCCAGGTTGGGATCTTGGTGTAGCCTTCCCAGGCGGTGTCCTGTACCACTTGCCAGCCGCGTTCCTGGGCCGTTTTCATGGTCAGGCGCACGGTATCGTCGTAGTTCATATCGGTGACGATGCACTCGGCACCCAGGTTGAGAATGTGATCTACCCTCTCCTGCGCCGAGCCTTTAGGCATATACACCACCGCATGCTGGCCTAGCTGTTGCGCCGCCCAGGCAACCCCCCTGCCATGGTTGCCGTCGGTGGTGGTGGCGAAGGTCATCTTCTCGGTCGCCGTGGCTTTAAACTTTTCGAAAGAAAACGCATTGATATCAATCTGGTACTTTTCACACAGCAGCTGGGCAATGGCGTAAGCACCACCGAGCATCTTGAAGGCGTTTAAACCAAAGCGTTTGGATTCGTCTTTGACCAGGATTTTCCGCACGCCAAACAGCTGCGCGAGATCGTCCAACGCGCATAAAGGCGTTGGCTGATAACCCACGATCTTTTTATGAAACTCGCGCGCTTTCTGCGCTTGCGCCTTAGAGAACAGAGGGGAGGTTTCGCCGTTAAAATAACGGTTATCCTCTATCGCCACTTTCAATGAAAAAACCGACATAACCGCTACCTCTTCTGGTCGCATTAACTTTCACCGCGCAGGGACACCGCCCGGTATCCCTGACCAGGTAAATTTATTTAATGCGTTTTTCTGCTTCTTTCAGTAATTGATCCAACACCAGACCCGGGTTGGAGAATTTGCGCGCCATGATCATCGCCGCGATGATATAAGGCTTCCAGCTGGCTTCCTTATAGGTGGCAATACGGTACTTCTCGAATACGCTGGCACAGACTTCCCCTTCACTGCAGGAGACGTCGGTGATGTCCGCTGGCAGACAGTGCATATAGAGCGCTTCGCCGCCTTTGGTCAGCTTCATCATCTCTTCGGTGCAGTGCCAGTTTTTGTAGTAGGCGTTTTGCGCCAGGCACTGTTGCTCCAGCGCCTTGAGGCCCGCGTGATCGTTGGCACGCAACAGATCTGTACGCTGCTCCATGACCTTGTACGGCGCCCAGGATTTCGGATAAACGATGTCCGCGCCCTGGAAGGCTTCGGCCATCGAGGTCACCTGTTGGAAGCTACCACCGGAAGCAGCGGCGTTGTTCTTCGCTACTTCGATCACGTCCGGGATCAGGTCGTAACCTTCCGGATGAGCCAGCGTCACCTTCATGCCAAAGCGGGTCATCAGGCCAATGATGCCCTGCGGCACCGACAGCGGCTTGCCATAGCTGGGTGAATAGGCCCAGGTCATGGCGATCTTCTTGCCTTTCAGGTTTTCCAGGCTGCCGAAGTGCTCCTGCAACCAGGCCAGATCCGCCATGGCCTGGGTGGGGTGATCGATATCGCACTGCAAGTTGACCAGTGCCGGGCGCTGTGGCAGCACGCCCTTCTCAAATCCTTCATCCAACGCAGCCCCCACCTCACGCATGTAGGCGTTGCCTGCCCCCAGATACATGTCGTCACGGATACCGATGGCGTCCGCGCAGAAGGAGATCATATTGGCTGTTTCACGCACCGTTTCCCCGTGGGCGATCTGCGATTTCCCTTCATCCAGATCTTGCTGCGCCAACCCCAGCAGGTTGAGCGCCGAGGCATAAGAAAAACGGGTACGCGTGGAGTTATCACGGAAGATGGAGATGCCTAAGCCACTGTTGAAAATCTTGGTGGCAATGTTTTCTGAGCGCATGGTTTTCAGCGATTCCGCCAGCTTGAGCACCAGTTCCAGCTCGTCACGGCTCTGTTCCCACGTCAGTAAAAAGTCCTTTTGATGTAAATTGGACTTTAACGCGCTTATTTCCTTAATTAACTGGTTAACTGTTCTCATCTTTGCCCCTAAATAGAGAGTGTGGTGGTGATCCGTTAAAACAAGTGCCTAACCTTGGAATAACCAATACGCTTTTTCAGCGTCTGGCTACAGGACAATCAATAAGCGTGCCAACAAGGGGAAAGTTAAGCTGCGTAACATAAAACTGCGGAGTATTATGATGGCGATCACATAAAATGGGGCTTTCGGGGCAGTTAAAGTGAATTTTACAGTCAGGGTGTTGCTGGCAAGGGATAATTCCCTGCAGCGTAAATCTGCCATTTATAATTATCAGCCTTTCTCGCAAACCAAAATGATAGCAATTAGCGCGCAGTATCATTTTGATAATAAAATGTGATGCTAACAGCAGAATCTCTATTCTCTGTGGGATTAGCTTGATGACTATCAAATTATATCTGGCCGTAGTGTATTATCGTTTCTTTTTCAATGACGATAACGGGAGACGCGTGATGATAGCACCGGCCACTGCCCAGTCGGCTCTTATGCAGATCCAACCGACAATTTTGCGCTTTACCAAGATGCTCTCCAGCGTGTTGCTGCTGGAGGTAGAGATTGTCGATGCCAACCTGGTACGCGTGGCAGGCACTGGCCCGTATGGCAAACAATTTGGCATCAAGCTCGGCAGCAACTCCTGGTTGTTGAAATATGTGCTTGATACCAAAAACGAAAAAATAGTCACCCACTCCCGTTACGACCCGGTGTGCGAAGGCTGCACCAGCAAAGATGAGTGCCAGGAAAAGGCCTTTCTCGGCATTCCTATCCTGTTTCAGGATGCCTGCATCGGCGTGATCAGCCTGGTGGCCTTCACCCTCGAACAGCAGCAAAGGTTGCGGGATAACCTGCAAGAGTTCTCGGGCTATGTGCGCAATATTTCCAACGTTTTCGTTTCCAACTTATTGGAGACGCAAGGCGGCAGCGGTGGTTTAAATAAAGTGCTTTTCAGCCTGATTGAAAATATGGATCAGGGGGTGTTAATACTCAATGAAAAGAGCCAGGTGAAGTTCGCCAATATGATGGCCTTAAAACAGCTCAATATGCCGCAGGAAAATATTATCGGCAAAACCTTTACTATTCGCGCCCTCACCTTCCAGCAAAATTACACCAGTGGACATCTGCAACATATTCTCTCCTTCGACGATAACCAGGAGATTATGATTGGCCAGTTGCATCAGGTTCAGGATCATCAATTATTTTTAATGGCCTTCCATCAATCCCATTCCTCATTTAACGAAACGCTGACCCTGCAAGACCCGCGCATTGAGCAGTTGGCAGGGGAAAGCAAACCGATGCGTCTGCTGAAGAGCTTAATCACCCGTATTGCCCCCAGCCCCTCCAGCGTATTGGTGGTTGGCGAAAGCGGCACCGGCAAAGAGGTGGTGGCGCGGGCGATCCACCGGCTGAGCAACCGCAGCGATAAACCCTTTATCGCCATTAACTGCGCCGCCATTCCGGATCAGCTGTTGGAGAGTGAACTGTTTGGTTACCTGAAGGGGGCATTTACCGGCGCTTCGGCCAATGGCAAGGTGGGGCTGATCCAGGCGGCCAATCAGGGGACGTTATTCCTGGATGAGATCGGTGATATGCCGCTAATGTTGCAGGCCAAGTTGCTGCGCACGGTGGAATCCCGTGAGGTGTTGCCGATCGGCTCCAGCAAGCCGATCCCGGTCGATATCCGCATTATCTCCGCGACCAACCAGAACCTGGAACAGTACATTGCCGAAGGCAAGTTCCGTGAAGACCTCTATTACCGCCTGAACGTTATCCCCATCACCCTGCCACCGCTGCGTGAGCGCGAAGGCGATATCGAACTGCTGGTGCACTACTTCCTCAGTTTGCACACCAAGCGGATCGGCATTATCTACCCCGGCATCTCGGCAGAGGTACTCGAGCTACTGCGCCGACACCGCTGGCCAGGCAACGTGCGCGAACTGAGTAATTTGATGGAGTATCTGGTTAACGTGGTGCCGAGCGGTGAGATCATCGATACCTATCTGCTGCCGCCCAATCTGACCCGTGGGCAACATCTGGAGGCTCGCGCCAGCGTATCTACATATAAAGCCACAGAGAGTTGCGAAAACCACGATATGGCGGGGCTGGAGAGTATGGAGAAACTGATGATTGAGGAGGCACTGAGCCAACATGCGAACAAGAAGGTGGTGGCAGAGAAGCTGGGGATTGGTATCGCGACGCTGTATCGCAAGATAAAGAAGTATGAGCTGTCTTCTCATTGAGGGGGGAGATTAATTGTGTGCCGGGCTGGCGCGTTTAGCTGGCTAGCCCTAGGACGTTCCGGTAGCCTGCTTGTGTTCTGCTATCAATATCTCTTTTCAAGGCGTATTAGCGCTCTTATCTCAATCTGCGAAATGCATCGCATTATTTTTGCTTCAAAGAACCTCAATTTACATATGAAAACAACTGGACCCAATAAAACCACATATTGTAGTATTTACATCATATCGTAGTAAAATGTTCGGTATGTTATGGTTGTCTTGTGACATTCAGGAACCAAGACGACTATGGCGATCAGTAGCGAAGAACGTGATTTTTTCATTGCGTTGGGAAAACGCATTACCAGACTGCGCAAAGAACGCACCATTACTCAGACCGAATTGGCTGAGCAGTTGGGCGTTTCTCAACAGACAGTGCAAGCATGGGAGGCTGGCCGCCGTCGCATCAAGGTGTCTTCACTCCCTGCCGTAGCAAACATTTTTTCGGTTTCACTAGAGGAATTGTTTGGAGCAACGGCGGAGTCTTCCCTCCACGAGAGGGTCCCGACTCCCAAGTGGCAGCAGCAGATAGAAGCGATTGCTAATTTGCCGCAGGAAAAACAGCAGATAATTTCAGAGATGTTAAGTGCCATGATTGCACAGGCGCGTAACTAACTGATAAGTAACGCGGCGATAACGGGTTGCAGCCCACTATCGCCGCTCACCACAAGCAACTAAGCAGGAGTTGATTATGGCTAAGCACGATTCTAAGTCAGGTATCCCCGCAAATAAAGCCCCCAAAACAACACGCCACTACACCGTAGGCTATACGCCCAACCGGGGCATCAAGAAGCCCGCGCCACAGCTACTTATCAAGGGCTATTGGCTGGAGGAACTGGGATTTTTAACTGGTCAGCAGGTCACAGTAAATATTGAACAGGGAAGATTGATTATTCAAGCGGAGGGGAATGTATGAACGGGACGCATATTCTACAGGCAACCACTGGCGGATTTATTCCTGAGCTGATTATCGATGGTGAGGATATTATCAAGGCGGGGTTTTTGGAGGGTGCTGCATTTAAAATAGAACCGTATCAGGATGGATTGTTAATAACTTTGATCTCTAATGAGGGAGAGATTGAGCGGTTATTATTGGACGTGGACGCTCCCCCATATATTGGCGTGGACTGGATACGGGATAACGGTGAACTGTATCTGGCGGGGGACTGGCTGACGCAGTGCGGTCTGACCGGGCAACCACTGGTGATCAGCGTGATACCCGGCCAGTTGGTGATTCAGGTACAGCAGGGTAATATATTGGCGTAGTAACAGATAAAAATAGCCGGGAAGATCTAGGGGAGATCATCCCGGCCCAACTATAGATATATCTATATAAAAATCATGCTCGTAAATCATATAGATCTTTTGCTTCCTCATCCATATCTAGACTACCAAGAGCACCAAGATCTAAACTATAAATTTTATCACTATTATCTTTTGAGCAAATAAAATATCCAAGATCACCATCTTGTCCTATTAAAAAATAGTCCGCCCCAACCTCTTGTATTGTATACATTTCATTTCTCTCAATGACATCTAGATAATTAAATATATAAACAGAGCCTCCTTGCTTATTTTCTATCTCATAGACTTCTTTATCTTGAACTTCCTCAGATAAAAATTTCTTATACGCATTTGGTAATTTAACACCTTGACTCAACTCGATGCGTTCTAACTCTTCTAAAATTTTATCTTTATCCATATACAACCACCTTTATTATTAAAATGACAATGCATTAAATATCAAAGAACGGATTGAATTTGTTACTTTCCCTGAGTCCATCAAAATATTTATAGGCATCATTAAGGGCTCGTATTGCTTGTTTTACCGGAACTCCAGCTTTTAACATTTCGCTATAACTAGTATTGAACTCCTGCTTCAACGTTGTATCCTAACCACCAGGTAAAGCACGTCAAACTCATTGAGCCGCACTAATTTTAGCGTGAGGGCTACCAGATGCTGATTTCAATAATGTTGCTGGTGCAGAGTCTCGGTGAAATACACTATTTTTTTCTTGGTCCATGCATCCTGAATAGGGTGGTGACCTTGGACAAAACCATCAGTTTTGCTATTCGCATGTCCCGAAGCACGATTTACTCCTGGAGATAAATTACCATGGGGATCTACATCACCGGCTCTATAACCATTCGGTGCATTACATGTACTCAACCCAGCGGATCGATCCATCCCAGCGGGTTATGCACGTAACTATAAGGGTTCAGCCCCCCGCCAGCCCTATCGGGTCTGGCGTCAGGTATCAACCCACTGGTTGATCGTACCTACATTTAACCAAAGGCTTTGCATCGTAGTCCGTATGCTACCGCCCTATTTTGATGATTTTATCTGCACAAAATTATTGCAAATAAAATAGTAATGTAAATACAGAC
Source organism: Serratia sp. NCCP-200 (assembly GCF_059697885.1). Lineage (NCBI taxonomy): Bacteria > Pseudomonadati > Pseudomonadota > Gammaproteobacteria > Enterobacterales > Yersiniaceae > Serratia > Serratia sp. NCCP-200. The sequence goes on along the minus strand of NZ_BAAKUJ010000003.1, from coordinate 1,261 downwards.
TAATTGGGAAGCAGGGACACAATCGATATCAGCGTAACACTAGATATTCGGAGCTACGAGTTGGATTTAGCTGGGAGTGGCCTTACCGGACAACCGCTGTCGACCAGCGTGATGCCTGGTAAGGTGATGATTCGAGTTGAGCCAGCAATACTGATGAAATAAAAGGCAACGGTGATAGAGAAGCTCCAATACGGAGCTTCCATAAATAAAACCTAAATGATACCCCCCTTAGACCATGCATCTGGCAAATAGTATTGGAAGGTACCTATAAATTTTAACCCTGAAAAATCTTTTTTATCATCAGGGAAATCAAATTCCTCATTTAATATCGATATATAAGAGTTAACCTTCACTAATCCTATTTCATTACATTTAGCAATTAAGGCATCCTCATATGACTCACTAAATGGTATCTCAACAATCAAATCCATTAAGTCCACCACACCCTCTGAAACGTATACAGAGAATGTATCCACATCATATGTTTGTCCGATGTCTTTGCAAAAATCACATGCCTCACCATAGCTATCTTGATCTATATATTCATCAAAATTTTCATCAGCTATACCAATCCATATACTTACTGGATAACTTTTTCTATTGTTTTCCATAAATCATCCCTTTCCACATTTGAATGCCCTAACAAATTCCGCACCATTTTTCACATATTGATTTGCAAATGACTTGATTGTTTTTATTGCTTCAGATTTTGATGTGACTTGACTTAACCTCTCAGAGAGAATTGTATGTGCGATAGAGCTTGCACGACCTGATTGGCCAAGTGGCAATTTAGCTCCCGTAGAATGTGGCCCTTCTAAATAAGCACCTATATTTCTAGGGTCTGGCACATTTTGGAACCAAACACTCGAACGTGGCGTTGATAGTTCAATAAGTTCATTATAAGTAAACCCTAATGACTTGGCTTTTTCAGCCATCGAAACAGGGAACCACTCATGAGCCCCGCCACCATTACGTAACGCATCCGTTACACCAGTCTTTATGGCTTTATTAGCCATTGCCTCTTTTACATCTTGAACACTAGCAGAGTCAAACCATTCACCGAAACTAATGCTACTTTGATTCCAAGGATAATCAGCCGCCGCTAATCCCAAAGGATCCATAGAATCCAACGGATTATGAACATATGAGTAAGGAGTTTCGCCCCCCGCCAGCCCTATCGGGTCATAGGAACGATCCCGACGTCATCGTACTTTTTGGCACGCTACCGCCCGCACCGTTACTGGCTTCCCGGCTAGAACCT